>NZ_BAUX01000007.1 GCF_002897035.1 Methylopila sp. Yamaguchi | reverse complement strand
ACGTCTATGAGCTGCCGCCGCTCGAGCTGCTGGCCGAAGCCGCGGCGACGGAGCCCTGCTTCGAGCACTCGGAGGAGTTCCTGAACAAGAACTCGCTGAAGCTGCAGCAGACGCTGCAAGACTTCGGCGTGCGCGGCGAGATCATCGACGCCAACCCCGGCCCCGTGGTCACGCTCTATGAGTTCGAGCCGGCGCCCGGCGTGAAGTCGAGCCGCGTCATCGCGCTCGCCTCCGACATCGCCCGCTCCATGAGCGCGGTGTCCGCTCGCGTGGCCGTGGTGGAGGGCCGCAACGTCATCGGGATCGAGCTGCCGAACGCGAAGCGCGAGACCGTCTACCTGCGCGAACTGCTCGAGACGCCGGACTTCGGCGAGACCAAGCAGAAGCTCGCCATGTGCCTGGGCAAGACCATCGGCGGCGAGCCCGTCATCGCCGACCTCGCCAAGATGCCCCACCTGCTCGTGGCCGGCACCACCGGCTCGGGCAAGTCCGTCGCCATCAACACGATGATTCTCAGCCTGCTCTACATGCATCCGCCGGAGAAGTGCCGGCTGATCATGGTGGACCCGAAGATGCTGGAGCTCTCGGTCTACGAGGGCATTCCCCACCTGCTGACGCCCGTCGTCACCGACCCGAAGAAGGCGGTGATCGCGCTGAAGTGGGCGGTCCGGGAGATGGAGGACCGCTACCGCAAGATGTCGAAGCTCGGCGTCCGCAACATCGACGGCTTCAACGCCCGCGCGGCCGAGGCCACGGCGAAGGGCGAGACGGTGGTGCGCACCGTGCAGACCGGATTCGACAAGGAAACCGGCCAGCCGACCTATGAAGACGAGGTCATGGACCTCACGCAGCTCCCCTACATCGTCATCATCGTCGACGAGATGGCCGACCTGATGATGGTCGCCGGCAAGGAGATCGAGGGCGCGATCCAGCGCCTCGCCCAGATGGCGCGCGCCGCCGGCATCCACATCGTGATGGCGACGCAGCGTCCTTCGGTCGACGTCATCACCGGCACGATCAAGGCGAACTTCCCGACCCGGATCTCCTTCCAGGTGACGTCCAAGATCGACAGCCGCACGATCCTCGGCGAGATGGGCGCGGAGCAGCTGCTCGGCCAGGGCGACATGCTGCACATGGCCGGCGGCGGCCGCATCCTGCGCGTCCATGGGCCGTTCGTCTCCGACGCCGAGGTCGAGAAGGTCGTCGACCATCTCAAGCTGCAGGGCCGGCCGGAGTACCTCGAGGCCGTGACGGCCGACGACGAAGAGGAGGCGGGCGCCGAGGACGGCGAGGGCGTCTCCGAGGACGTCGCCGTGTTCGACGCGGGCGAGTTCGGAGAGGAGGGCGGCGACGCCTACGAGCAGGCGGTGGCCGTGGTGCTGCGCGACCGCAAGGCCTCGACCTCCTACATCCAGCGCCGCCTGCAGATCGGCTACAACCGCGCCGCCTCGATCATGGAGCGGATGGAGAACGAGGGCATCGTCGGCCCCGCCAACCACGCCGGCAAGCGCGAGATCTTCCGGGGTCAGTGAGGCGGCTGCGCCGCGTCCCTTTCAAATCGAGCGCGGGGATCCCTCCCTACGACAGGGGGATCCCCGCGCTTTATCCGGAAGCCCCGTGGTCAGCTCCAGGCGTGCAGCGGCGGCTTGACGCCGTTCAGGGCGTAGTCGCCGAGGATCTTGTACTTCCAGCGCACGGGATCGTGCAGCGTGTGCGTGCGGGCGTTGCGCCAGTGGCGGTCGAGGTTGTGCTCGCCGAGCGTCGAGCGCGCGCCGGCGAGCTCGAACAGCTTCGAGGACGCCGCGAGCGCGGCCTCCGTGGTCAGCACCTTCGCCTCCGCCACCGCGATCTGCGCCTCGGCGACAGTCTCCGCCGTGGCGTCCGCGACCGCCCGGTCGACGGCGAGGCCCGCCTTCTCCAGCAGCGCCTCGGCCGCGTGCAGGCGCAGGCTGAGATCGCCGATCTCATGGACCACGTAGGGGTCGTCGGACGCGCGGTCCAAACCGCTGTCGACCCAGGGCCGCGAGCGCGTGCGCAGGAAGGCGATCGCGTCGGCGAGCGCGGCGCGTGCGATGCCGGCGTCTACTGCGGCCTGAATGATCTGGAAGATCGCGCCGTCCGCCGTGGGCCGGGCGTAGCCGAGATAGCCGGGCACGAGGTGCGTCTTCGGCACCCGCACATGGTCGAGGATCACCGTGCCGCTCGCGGTCGTGCGCTGGCCGAAGCCGGACCAGTCGTCGATCACGGTCAGTCCCGGCGCGTCGCGCTCGGCGATCGCGTAGAAGGCGCGGCCTTCGTCGTCCAGCGCGACGATCGGCACGAGATGCGCGAGCAGGGCGCCGGTCGCGTAGAACTTGCGGCCGGTGACGACCACGTGGTCGCCTTCGTCGGTGAAGCGGGTCTCGAAATCCACCGCGCGCTTGGAGCCGAACTCCGAGAAGGCGTTGCCGAAGCGCGCGCCGCGCAGCACCTCGCCGAACAGCAGCTGCTTCTGCCGGTGGTCGGAGACGGTGCGGATCGCGGCGACCACGCCGAGATGGTTCTGCGGAATCTGGCCGAGCGAGGGGTCGGCCGTCGAGATCCGCGCGATCACCTCGGAGAGGGTGACGTAGGAGACCTCCGGCCCGCCGTAGGCCTTCGGCACGTTGATCGACCACAGGCCGCTCTGGGAGAACAGGTCGAGTTCGGCCGCGGGCGACCGCCGGTTCCGGTCCCGCTCAGAGGCGCCCTTGGCGAACTCCTCGGCGAGATGGCCCGCGACGTCGAGCGCCTCCGCGTCGCTGCGGATGACGTGAGCCGGTCGCGTCGGGCGGGGCAGGGCGGGGGCGCCGGCGGGGTCGGCGAGCGGCTCGCCGACGACGGCGAGGCGGACGGGCGTCTGGGCGTTCATAACGCGTCTCCTCTCAAGCGGCAGCGGACACAGGCTGGCGCCCGGCGCCCGTGGTCGTCGCCTGCTTCGCCTCGAGCTCGCGCACGAGCGGGATGACCTCGCGGCCGAAGAACTCCACCTCCTCCTGGAAGTGCAGGAAGCCGAGCAGCACCAGGTCCACGCCCGCGTGCTTGAGGTCGAGGATGCGCTCCGCAATCTGACGCGGCGTGCCGATCAGGTTCGACCTGAAGCCGTCGTTGTACTGGACGAGGTCCTCGAAGGTAGACTTGGCCCAATTGCCTTCGCCCTCGGGCGAGGCCTTGCCCGCGTTCTTCACCTCGTGGCCGAAGGCGTTGACGGCCTCCGGGTTCGCCTTGGCGATGATCTCGTCCACCACTGCGCGCGCCTCGGTCTCGGTCGCGCGGGCGACCGCGAAGGCGTTGACGCCGATCTTGACCCGCCGGCCGAGCGCCGCGGCCTTGGCCCGCACGTCCTCGACCTGCTTCGCCACGTTCTCGGGCGTGTTGCCGTTGGTGAAGTACCAGTCCGACACCCGGGCCGCCATGTCGCGCGCGGCCCGCGACGAGCCGCCCTGGAAGATCTCAGGCTGCGGATCGATCGGCTTCGGCTTCAGCGAGTAGTCGCGGTAACGGTAGAAGTCGCCGGCGAAGGTGAAGCTGTCCTCGGTCCAGATGCCGCGCAAGCTCCGGATGAACTCCTCGGAGCGGCGGTAGCGCTCATCATGGTCGAGCCAGGGCTCGCCGATCGCCCGGAACTCGCCGCTGAACCAGCCGGAGACGAGGTTGATCGCGATCCGCCCTCCGGTGAGGTTGTTGATGGTCGCGATCTGCTTGGCGGCGAGCGTGGGGTTCCACGGACCCGGCAGCAGGGCGGCGATGATCTTGAGCTTCTCCGTCGCGGCCAGAAGCGCGTGGCTGAAGGCGACCGACTCGTGCTGGTTCTCCGCCCCGTACCCCGCGGTGAAGCGGATCTGCGTCAGGCCGTATTCGAAGCCCGCGGCCTCCGCGATCCGGGCGAGCGTGCGGTTGTAGTCGATGTCCCAGCTCGTGCGCTGTTCTATGTCGGAGATCACCAGGCCGCCGGAGACGTTCGGGACCCAGTAGGCGAACTTCAACGGTTCGGCGTTGCGGTCGTCGGATGCGGACATGAGAGCTCCTTCGCGGAGGGTTCACCGTTTCCTAAGTCAATCTACTGATTGAATAGAAATTGGAGGCGGAGGAATGTCAATCGGTGATCCGCAAGGGCTGCGGAAGGGCGACCGAGGCCGCCGTTCCAGACCGTGCGCCGGTCGCCTCAAACGCCTAAAACGCAAACGGCGCGTCTCCCGCCCGGGCGACGCGCCGTTCTACGAAGGTCGGAGAGACTGACGGGGGCTACAGCGCTCGACCTACGCGGGCCCCGCGCTCGTCCGGCGCAAACGCGGCGACGAGATCGCGGGCGACGGCTTCCTGGGCGAGGCGGGCATCGCGCACCACCTCGCTCATGCCGAAGAACTCATGGGTGACGCCCTCGAAATCGACGGCGTTGACGGCGACGCCGGCGGCGCGGAGCTTCTCCGCCAGCGCCTGGCCTTCCCAGCGCAGCGGATCGATCTCGGCGGTGATCAGCGTCGTCGGCGGCAGTCCGCGGAGGTCCGCCCGCCCGACGAGGTCGAGCCGCGGATCCTCCTGCGCCTGAGCGTCCGCGAGGGCGTGGCCGACGAACCACCCCATCATGGCCTTGTTGAGCGGACGCGCGTGTTCGTTGATCTGGTAGGACGGCGTCTCCATGTCGACGCCCGCCACGGGCGTGATCAGAACCTGGTGCGTGGGCGGGGGCAGCCCTTGGTCTCGGGCGGCGATCGCGACGTTGATCGCGAGGTTGCCGCCGGCGCTCTCGCCCATCACGGCGATGCGGGACGGGTCCCCGCCGAGCGCCTCGGCCTCCTCGATCACCCAGCGGTAGGCCTCGATCGCGTCGTCGTGGGCCGCCGGAAACTTGTGCTCAGGCGCGAGGCGATAGTGCGCCGAGACCACGACCGCGCCGGTGCGCGCCGCGATCGCGCGCGGCGTCGCGTCGTAGGCGTCGAGGTCGGCGAACACCCAGCCGCCGCCGTGGAAGTACAGCACGATCGGGCGGGGCGTCCCGTCGCCGAAGGTCCGGTAGATCCGCGCCGGCAGGTCGTCCTCGACTCCGGGGTAGCGCACGTCGCTGGCGACGACGCCGTCCGGGGCGGTCGCGAGTCCGGTCTTCGCGATCAATGCCTTGACGGCGTCCGACGGCGTCGGTTGCCGACGGGCGGCTTCTGGCGTCAGGTCCTCGATCGGCTCCGGAGCCAGCGCGCGGAGCTCCTCCAGCACGCGCGTCATGTCGAGGTCGGCGCGCGCGACGGGATCGCCCCGCACCGCGCCGAGCAAACGCGCGACCTGCTCTCCAACGCTCGGCCCGCCGAGCGACTGTCCGGTTTCGAAAATCGACATGGCGTTGGTCTCCTCGCATGTCTTGAGACGGCGGCGGACGCCTTCTCGACGCGTCTTGAGGGCCGCAGTCGTGCGGGGAGAGCTTACCCGTTTGTCCTTCGATGAAAAGACACGATTATGCGCGCGGTCTGGAACGATCGTATTATTCGACGTTCCGGAGAGGCGACTGGAGGGAGGTCAACTTGCCGACGGAGCCCGCCGGACGGAGGCCGCGCGCCGCCGCCGCTCTTCGCGGATCATGAGCCGCTTGGCTTGGTCGATGGTGAGACCGAGCGCGAGCAAGACCGCCTCCGCCGCAAGCACGGCGTCCGCCGCGGAGCCGGCGTCGTAGCTGAGGGGAATGTCCCAGATCATCTGAGCCCGAAGGATGGCGTCGGCGATCAGGTGGAGCGTGTGGTCCACGAGTTGGTCAGGCATTAGGGCCCTCTGCGTAACCAGTTGCGCAAGAAGCCGATGGCGTAGCGCGGCATCAAGGCCGGTTGAGGGCGTCTGGCGGCAGCTTCGACGCCCTTCGGAGCACGGGCGCGGCTGCGCTGGAAGGTTCGCTGGCGCTCGAGGGCGTCTTCCCGAACGTCATCCGGAAACGGCTCCCCCGTAAGGGGCACGAGCGTCATGCTGGCCTCCACCAGCCTGCCGCTTTTCGCCTGGGCGCTCGCGATCGTGTTGAGCACGGCGGCGTAGCGCTTCAGCACAGCGGGTCTGGCGAAGCCGCGGGCGATCAGGTCGCGGCACAGGTCGGCTTCTTCGTCGAAGCGGCCCGCACGGTGATAGAACGAGGCCAGGACGTTGCCGTATCCGAGAACCTTGCCGGAGAGCGCGTAGGCGCGCTCCATCAGCGTGACGGCCAGCGGAAGGCGACCTCGTCGCGCAGCGAGCTTCGCGAGATTGGCGAAGTAGTAATGCTGGTCGCGTCGCTCGCGAAGAGTGGGAGTCGGGAGCGGCTTGCCGCAGGCCGCCGCGGCGAGCATGGGCTTGAGGAGGCCGATGCGGTGGAGGTAGTCCGGCGTTCCATGGCCGACCAAGGGAATCCTGATGTGCCGCGCCGGAGCCTGGAGGAGAGCCGCGTGCTTCCCGTCGTCGTTCATCGGATCGTAGACGATGTCGATCTCGCCGGTCTTGATGACGCCTTCGTTGAGCTGGGCCCTTTTGAAGGTTAGCCGGCCGGCGTGGGATCGCCACCGCTTCTCGAACGGCACTTCCTCAGCGTCGATCGAAAGCTGCGGGGACAGCGCGAACACGCCGTCCGCTTCCAGAGCGCCTGAAAACGCCAGGGCGCCGTAGGCCCCCATGCTGGTGCCGTAGGTGATCGCGCGAGAATAGCCGCGGCGCGCGGTCTGGGCGGCGCTCAGGGCCGCAGCCATGCCCTCGACCTGCCACCAGTGATTGTGCTTGGCGACGAAGTAGAGGCCGTCGAAGCCCATCCGGGCGATCGCTCTCTGTCCGAAGCCCTCAAGGCGCTTGAACGGCTTTGGAAGGAGCGGCGTGAACGATATGACCAGTATTCCGCTGTCCGACCCGACGTCGTGGAGCACCGCGACGTCGTCGTCTTCGTAGAGCACTGATGACGTCATGATGAAGCAGTTCCCCCGAGCCGCAGCGTATAATGCGACAGGCCGCGGGTGGGGCGCCAGCGTCGATGATCAATTACGCGCCACATGTCGCATGTGGGCGACGGTTGGACGGAGCCGCAACCGGCGCGGGGCGACGGTTGCCTTGCCTATCGTCCCGGCGCGGCGGGCTGGGCCGCGGCGCGTTTGACGAATTCGGCGTCGAGGCGCTTGGCGAGCGCGTCGTAGTTCTCGTCGAAGTGGTGGCCGCCCGGCTCCTCGATGCGCGAGGTCTTCGGGAAAACGTCGGTCGCGCAGGCGACGTCGTTGTCCGCCTCCTCAAGTTCCTCCTTGCCGTAGACGCAGAGGACGCGGTCCATCGGAAGGTTGGCCGAGGCCTTCACCACGTCGTGGGCGCCGGTCCCGACGCCGAGCCAGCCGGAGACGCTGACCTCGAAGTCCGCCGTCTTGGAAAGGCCGAGGAGGGCGATCAGGCGGACGCTGTCGCGGACCTGCTTGGACAGTCGCTGCCAGGCGAAGGGCAGCACGTCTGCCCCGAAGGAGTAGCCGGCGAGGAGGACGTTCTTCGCCTTCCACTCCGGGGCGTAGCGGCCGAGGATCGCCTCAAGGTCGTCGCCAAGCTCGCGCGGCGTCTTCTCGTTCCAGAAGTAGCGGAGGGTGTCGACGCCGACGACGCCGTAGCCCTCGTTCTGGAAGAAGCCGGCGATGGTCTTGTCGAGATCCCGCCAGCCGCCGTCGCCCGCGTAGATCACCACGAGGCCCTTCACGGTCGGCTGGGTCGGCGGGTAGAGCACCAGCGGTAACGCGTTGACGGCGTCGGGGTCGCCGCCGCCGATGTCGAGCGCGGCGTCGAAGGCGGCCTGGGTCAGGTCGGAGCCCGCGGGCGCCTCCACGACGTCGCCGTTCGGCAGAGGCTCGACGAAGTCCTTGATCTTCCGGGGCGCCGGGCCGGCGGTCAGCACCCGCCACTCGCCCTGCAGGCCGTCCGTCGAATCCGGGGCGCCGAGCGTGAGCTCGCCGTTCGCCAGCGTCTCGGCCTTCGGCCCGTCGCAGAGCGCCTTGGTCAGCGGCGCGGAGCCGGAAAACCCGACCGAGACGCCGCCGGCGAACATGTTGGGCGGGGCCTGGACCAGCATGGCGTAGACGATGTCCGCGCCGCGGCCCGACCCCAGCAGGACGGGGAAGCGGTAGGTCTTGATCCCAAGTTCCTTGCCGGCGAGGCGGGTGTACTCCTCGATGTCGCCCGGCATGTAGAAGCAGTCGTCGGTCTCCTTGGCGAGGCCGGCGAGATAGCGCTTCAGGTCGACGCCGACGACGAGCGCGCCCTGGGTCGCGAGCGCGTCGGCGTCCGACTGGAGCTTCGGCGTCCAGCCGTCGAGGTCGGAGATCATCACCACGATCGCCGAGGGCTCGTCGGCGGGGCCGACGACCGGAATGGCGTCGAGCGTCTCGTTCTTCACCGTCGCCCGCCGAAGATCGTCGGCGCGGGCGGGGCCGACGGCCGCAAGACAGGCCAGAGCGAGGACGAGGAGGGCCGCGAGGCGCCTCACGCCGCGGTCTCCTTGGCTGCGGGCTGCGGGGCGGCGGTCGCGGCGGCGCGCTTGGGGGCGCCGCCGATTAGGGCGGTGACGTCGATCAGGATCTGGGGCAGAACCCAGCCGCCGGGGCAGGCGAGGTAGCGCGGCTCCCACACCGGGTTGAACTTGGACTTGTAGGTCCGAAGACCCTCGAAATTGTAGAAGTTGTCGCCGTAGCGGAACAGGAAGGCGCCGACGCGGTTCCAGGTCGGTCCGAGCGGATGGTCCGTCAGTCCAGACAGCGGCGCCATGCCAAGGTTGAACCAGCGGTAGCCGTCGGCCTTCGCGCGCAGCATCAGCCGCACGAACAGCGCGTCCATCACGCCCTTCGGCGCGTCGGGGGCGTAGCGCATCAGATCGACCGTCGCCTCCTCCTTGTTCGCGCCGTACCACATGTTGGCGAAGGCGACGATCCGCCCCTCGTGGCGGACGACCGCCATGTCGAAGTGGCGGAGATAATCCTCGGACCAGAAACCGAGCGAGAAGCCCTTCTCGCCGGCCTTCTTCGAGGCCATCCACGCGTCTGACACCGCCTTGAACTCGGGATAGAGCGCGCGCGCTTCGTCCCGCGGGACGATCACAACGTCGATGCCGTCCTTGGCGGCCTTGCGGTCGACGTAGCGCCATTCGTAGCCCGCCTTGCCCTCCAGCGTGAACGCGGCGAGATCGACGCGCGCCTCCTCGCCGAGCTTCAGCAGGGAGAGGCCGAGATCAAGATAGCTCGGCAGGCGCGCAACGCTCGCCTGGTAGAACACCGGCCAGCCGCTGTGCTGATCCGCGAGCTCCCGGAACGCCCAGACAAGCTCCGAGACGCGTTCTGCCGGCCCTACGGGATCGCCCATGGCGACCCAGCTCCGGCCCTGCACCTGGTACATGATGAAGGCGTCGCCGGTGTCGGAGAACAGGAACCGCTTGTCGCCGAGGAAGGCGAGATTGGCGTCCGCGCGGGCGCTCGTCGCGACGATCGCCGCGAGGCGCTCCGCCGGTTCGCCCGCGCCCGCCTTCGGCGTCGACTGGCGGTGCAGCAGCGCGTGCAGGCCGATGGCGAGCGCCGCCACGCAGGCGGCGAGAGAGGCCCGGAGGAAGCGCGGGGCGTCGCCGCGGTAGGCGAAGTCCCACCACAGGTCGTTCGAGTACTCGACGTTGCGGTAGGCGAAGAAGCCGAGCCAGATCGAGCCCGCCAGCACGATCGCGACCGCCGCGAGCCAGGCCGGGGCGAGATCCTGGCTCCAGAGCGAGGCGCGGCGGTAGAACGCGCGGCGGTTCACGGTGAGCAGCGCCAGCACGCCGCCGAGCACCAGCGCCTCCTCCACGTCCACGCCCTTGATCAGGGAGAACACGAGGCCGGCCGAGAGCAGCACCTGCGCCACGCGGTAGGCGCTGTCGAGCCGTCGCAGGAGCCCGCGCGCCACCACGAGCAGCACCACGCCGACGACGCTCGCGAGCAGGTGCGAGCCCTCGACGAAGGGAAGGGGCACGATCCCGCGGATCAGATGGAGGCGGTCGGTCTCGGCCGGCAGCGCGCCGGAGACCAGCAGGACGATGCCGCCGAGGAACACGGCGGCGCCCAGCACGATCGGCGCGACCGGCCGCATCACGACGGCGAGCATGGCGCCGGCGCGCTGGAAATGGCCCTTGCGGCGGGCGAGCTCGGAGGCGCCGAGCAGGCAGAGCGCGATGGTGAAGGGGATGAGGTAGTAGACGACGCGCCAGAGCAGCAGGCTCGCCAGCACCGCGTCGGCCGGCAGGTTGGGCAGAGCCAGCAGCACGGTCGCCTCGATGACGCCGGCGCCCCCGGGGGCGTGGCTCAGCATGCCGAGCGTCATCGCCACCACGAACAGGGCGGCGAAGGTTGGGAAGGCGATGACCGCGTCGGCCGGCAGCAGCACCCAGAGCGCGAAGGCGGCGCCGAGCAGGTCGACGAGCCCGATCACGATCTGCGCCGCGGTCGACTTCACGCCCGGCAGCGCGAGGCGGTAGCCCTCGACGGTCACGGCGCGCTCGCGGCGGCCGATCCAGACGAGATAGACGACGAGCGCGATGATGATCGCGATCCCGATCGCCATGTTCAGGCTGGGCGACATGCCGTCCAGCCGCGCGACGTCCTGCGCCTCGGTGACGAGGCCGAGCGCGAGCGTGAAGAAGATGCCCAGCCAGAGGGTCAGCGCCGAGATCGCGGTGATCGCCGCGACCTCCGCCGCCCCGAGCCCCGCCCCGGCGTAGATCCGGTAGCGCACGGCGCCCGCGACCACGATCTGGAAGCCGATGGTGTAGCTCAGCGCGTAGCCGGTGAAGGAGGCGAGCGCCGCCACGGGGTAGCCGACGTCGCGCCGCTTGATGTGGACGATGCCGAACCAGTCGTAGCCGGTGAGCGCGACATAGCTCGCCGCGGTGGCCGCGAGGGCGATCCCGAGCGTGCTCCAGGGCTTCGCGGCGATGGCCGCGCGCACGTCGTCGAGCTTCACCTCCTCCACGAGGCCGTGCAGCACGTAGAGCACGACGCTGAACAGCACGACCGAGGCGATGGCGCCGACCGTGCGCCAGGGCACGGTGGCCGCCCAGGCGCGCAGCCGCGGGAAGCCGAGCGGCGTCGCGCCGTCGTCGCGCATGGCGTCGACGGCGTCGGGCGCCATCGGCGGCGGCGCGGCTGAGGACGCGGCGCCGAGCGCGGGCGTCTCGGGAGCGGGGGCCGTCTCGTGGGGTCGGGACATATTAGCCGTGAGCAGATGTCATTGAGCGCCGCGAGACGCAAGTCAGACGCATTCGGAAACGCGCGGGAGACAAGCCCTCGAACACGGCGGACATAGGGCGGTTCTTAACCCGATTGCGATACGAGAGATTGCGGATGCCGCCGAGGGGCGGCGAAAGCCGTGCAAATCTCCGGCCGCCGTGGCGCCGGAGCCGCAACGCGGAGGATGCGCATGACGCTCGCCAGCATGCCTCGGTCCGATGGCGCAAGACGGGCTCCGGCCGGGGACCTGCCGCCGCTCGCCGTGGACGTCGACGGCACGCTGGTGCGCGGCGACCTGCTGGCGGAGTCCGCGCTCGCCTATCTGCGCGGCAATCCGCTCCGCATCGTCTTTCTCGTGCTCTGGCTTCTGCAGGGGCGCGCGGTCCTCAAGCGCCGGCTCGCCGAACGCGTCGATCTCGACGTCGACGCCCTGCCGCTGAACGAGGAGCTGCTCGCCTTCATCGAGGCCGAGCACGCCCGCGGCCGCGAGATCCATCTCGCCACCGCCTCGGACGCCATGGTGGCGGCGAAGCTCGCCCGCCGCTTCCGCTTCGTCGACGGCGTGATCGCAAGCGACGGCGCCACCAACCTCAAGGGCGACGCCAAGGCGCGCGTGCTCGCGAGCCGCTTCCCCGGCGGCTTCGCCTACGCCGGCGACCACCGCGCGGACCTCGCGGTCTGGCGCGCCGCAGCCGAGAACGTCATCGTCGAGGCGAAGCCTGGCGTGCGGAAGGCCGCCGAGGCGATCCGCACGCCGCTCGCCGTGCTGCCCCGCCCCAAGCTCGGAGCCAGGACCGTGCTCAAGGCCGCCCGGGTCCACCAATGGGCCAAGAACGCGCTCGTCTTCGTGCCGCTGGTGCTCGGCGGCAAGGCGCTCGACCTCGTGGCCTGGAGCGAGGCGCTGATCGGCTTCGTCCTACTCGGCGTGCTCGCCTCCGGCACCTATCTGCTGAACGACCTCTGGGACATCGAGGACGACCGCAAGCACTGGTCCAAGAAGGATCGCGCCTTCGCCAGCGGCCGCCTGCCGATCGCGGCGGGCCTCGTCGCGGCGCCGCTCGCGATCGTCGCGGCGCTGGCCGGCGGCGCGCTGATGGGCGGGGCGGTGTTCGCGAGCCTCGCCGCCTACCTCGTGGTCACGCTCGCCTACTCGTTCCGGCTGAAGCGACTCGCGGTGGTGGACGTGTTTACGCTCGCCGCGCTGTTCACGCTCCGGCTCGTCATCGGCGTCGCGCTGGTCGCGGTGCCGCCGTCGCCGTGGCTCTTGGTGTTCTCGATGTTCATCTTCGCCTCGCTGTCCTTCGCCAAGCGCCACACAGAGATGGCGCGCGTGGCGCAGGCCGGGGCGGCCAAGGCGAGCGGCCGCGGCTACGTCGCGGCCGACGTGCCCTTCCTGATCGCCATGGGCACCGCGACGGGCATGTCCGCGGTGCTCGTCATGGTGCTCTACATCTTCAACGAGGCGTTCCCGGCCGGCATGTACAAGACGCCGGCCGCGCTCTGGGTGTTCCCGAGCGTGCTGTTCCTGTGGCTCGGGCGGATCTGGGTGCTGTCCGGCCGCGACGAGCTCCACGACGACCCCGTCGCCTTCGCCGTGCGCGACAAGGCGAGCATCGCGCTCGGCGCCATCATGGCCTTGGCCTTCGTCGCCGCGGTCGCGCCCCACGGCTGGTTGTGGTGAGGGCGCGATGGACAGCCTGGTCGCCGCGCTTCCTCCTGCCCTCCGCGCCCGCATGAGCCCCGCGGAGCTCCGCCGCATCGGCCGCTTCCTGCTCGCGGGCGGCTTCGCGGCCTTCGTGAACTGGGCGGCCCGCTTCCCGCTCAACGAGATCATGCCGTTCTCGGCCGCGGTGCTCGTCGCCTACGGCGTCGGCATGGTGGTCGGCTTCTTCCTCTACCGCCTGTTCGTGTTCGAGGCGCACGGCGGCGACGCCCGCTCCCAGCTCTGGAAGTTCATCCTCGTCAACGCCGTCGGCGCGGTCGAGGTCTGGCTGCTGGCGCTCGCCTTCGTGCACTGGCTCGCGCCGGCGATCGGCTGGACGCTCTGGGTCGAGCCCATCGCCCACGCCGCCGCTATCGGGATCGGCGCCGCGACGAGCTACGTCGGCCACCGCCTGCTGACGTTCCGCGGGATCGGGTGATCCGCCCCTCATGCCTGCGCCTTGGCGCGGGGTTCCACGACTTTGGCGAGGCGCTCGACGCCCAAGGCGTGGATACCCGGCTTCGCCGGGTATGACTCGAGTTCGCTACAGACGCTCGCGAGGAACCACGCGGGGAGAGCGTTCTTAAGCCTCACCCGCCGAGATAGGCCGCCCGCACGTGCGGGTCGGCGATGAGGTCGGCGCCCTTGCCGGACATGGCGACGCGGCCGGCCTCCAGCAGGTAGGCGTGGTCGCAGAGCTCAAGCGCCGCGAAGGCGTTCTGCTCCACGAGCAGCACGGTCACGCCAGCGTTTCGCACCGCCCCGATGATCGAGAACATCTGCTCCACGATGTTGGGCGCGAGCCCGAGCGAGGGCTCGTCGAACAGCACCAGCCGGGGCCGCGCCATCAGCGCGCGGCCGATCGCCAGCATCTGCTGCTCGCCGCCGGACAGCGTGCCCGCCATCTGCGCACGCCGCTCGCGGAGGCGCGGGAAGTCGCCATAGATGCGGTCGAGGTCGGCGCGCACGCCGGCCGCGTCGCGGCGGAGGTAGGCCCCCATCGCGAGATTGTCCGCAACCGTCATGTGCGGGAACACCCGCCGCCCCTCCGGGCAATGCGACACGCCGAGCCGCAGCATCGCGCGCGGGTCGGCCTTGGTCACGTCCTCGCCGTCGAGGCGGATGGCGCCGGCGCGGGCCGGGACCAGCCCCGAGATCGCGCGCAGCGTGGTGGACTTGCCGGCGCCGTTCGCGCCGACGAGCGCCACCAGCTGGCCCTGGCCCACGCTGAAGGAGACGCCCTTCAGAGCGGAGACCTGGCCGTAGCCGCAGACGAGGTCCTGGATCTCGAGCATCAGCCCTGCACCTCCGCCGCGAGTTCGCGGGCCGCGCCGCCCTTGCCGAGATAGGCCTCGATCACCGCCGGGTGGGCGCGGATCGCGGCCGGCGGGCCTTCGGCGATCAGCCGGCCGTAGTTCAGGCAGACGATGCGGTCGGAGACCTCCATCACCATCGGCATGTCGTGCTCCACGAGCAGGATGGTGACGCCCTCGTCGCGGATGCGGCGGATGAGGCGCACGAACACCTGCGTCTCCGAGGCGTTCATGCCGGAGACCGGCTCGTCCAGCAGCAGCATGGTCGGCTCGGTCGCGAGCGCGAGCGCGACGCCCACAAGCCGCTGTTCGCCATAGGCGAGCGAGCCGGCGAGATCGTCGGCGCGGGAGGCCAGGCCCACCAGCTCGAGGATCTCCCGCGCCCGCGCCTGCAGGCGGGCCTCGTCGGCGCGGCGCCGCGCCGGCACGACGCGGTCGAGCAGCGGAGGCTCGGCGTGGCGGTGCAGGCCGATCAGCACGTTGTCGAACACGGTGTCGGCGGCGAACACGCTGGTGCGCTGGAAGGTGCGAGCGAGGCCGGCGCGCGAGATCTCGTGGGGCTTCAGGCGCGACAGGTCCTCGCCCTTGAACAGCACCCGCCCCTGCGAGGGCTTGAGAAAGCCCGTCATCACGTTGAACGCCGTGGTCTTGCCTGCGCCGTTCGGCCCGATCAGGCTGACGATCTCGCCTTTGGCCACGTCGAAGTGCAGGTCGGCGATGGCGACCAGGCCGCCGAAGCGCACGCCGACGTGGTCGATCCGGAGAATGGGGTCCGCGCTCATGACGAGGCCCTCGCGGGTTCAGGCTTCGGCGCCGCGGGCGCGCGCTTCGGCAGCCCGAGCGCGGCGAGCGCCGGGGCGATGCCGCGCGGCATGACGAACAGGATGACGATCAGCGTGGCGCCGTAGACGATCCACTGCGCCTCAGGCGCCATCACGGGCCTGAGCGCCACCGGCAGCAGGCCGAAGATCAGGCCGCCGATCACGGGGCCGATCAGCGTGCCCTTGCCGCCCGCCACCACCATGATGACCATGGTCACCGTGTAGGAGAACAGGAACACGTCCGGGTCGATGATGCGGATGTAGTGGGCGTAGAGGCTGCCGGCGGCGCCCGCCATGGCGGCCGAGACGGTGGCGGCGATGGTGAGCGTGCGGGTGGCGTCGACGCCGACCGAAAGCGCGAGCGGCTCGTTCTCCTTCAGCCCGCGCATGGCGCGGCCGAAGCGGGAGCCGACGAGCCGCGCGATCAGCAGGTAGCTCAGCGTCGCGACCGCCAGCACGAGGTAGTAGTTCTGGATCTTCGTCTTGAAGGTCATTTCGCCAAGGCCGGGAAGCCCGAGCGTCATGAACGGGATCGAGGTCAGCGCGAGCGGGCCTTGAGTCAGCTCGATCCAGTTCAGCGCGACAAGCCGGACCACCTCGGCGAACGAGATCGTCACGATGACGAAGTAGGCCCCGCGCACCCGGAACGAGAGCCGGCCGACGACGTAGCCGCAGAGCCCGGAGATAAGCACGGCGAGCAGGAAGCCCGCCGCCGGCGGCCAGCCCTCGTGTGTGACGCGCAGACCGAAGGGCAGGCCGACGTCGAAGCCGAGCGAGGTCAGCGCGCTGACGTAGGCGCCGATCCCGAAGAAGGCGATGTGCCCGAGACTCAGCTGGCCGGTGTAGCCGAGCAGCAGGTTCAGGCTCATGGCGCCGATGGTGAAGATGCCCGTCGTGATCAGCGCGTTGAGGAGATAGGGGTCCTTGAGCCCGAGCGGCAGCAGGGCGAGGACGACGAGCAGGGCGAGCGGGAGAAGCCGGGTCATCCGATGCGCTCCGCGCGGGCGAACAGGCCGGTCGGCTTCACCAGCAGCACCGCGATGATGATCAGGAAGCCCATGGCGTCGCGGTAGCCGGAGGAGACGTAGCCGGCGCCGAACTCCTCGGCGAGCGCCAGCGCGAAGCCGCCGATGGTCGCGCCCGTGATCGAGCCGAGGCCGCCGAGGATGACGATGGCGAAGGCCTTCACGGCCGCGAGGTCGCCCATCTGCGGGAAAACCACGTAGACCGGCCCCAGCAGCGCGCCGGCCGCGGCGGCGAGGCTCGAGCCCAGCGCGAAGGTCGCGGTGTAGATCAGCGAGACGTTGACGCCCATCAGCGCCGCGGTGTCGTGATCCTGGAAGGTGGCGCGCATGGCGCGGCCGAGCCGGGTGCCGTTGATCAGCGCGTAGGCCGAGACGATCAGCGTGAGCGCCGCCAGGAAAACGAAGATGCGGAGCCACGACACCGAGGCGCCGAGGATCTGCAGCGGCGCGTCCGGGAACGGGGAGGGCACGGCCTTCGCGACTCCGCCGAAGGTCCAGAGCGCGCCGGACTGCAGCACGATGCCGGCGCCGATCATCACGAGCATGGTGGTGTCGATGTCCGCGCCCCGGAGCGGCCGGAGCAGCGTGAACTCGATCAGCGCGCCGAGCGCGAGGCCGGCGACAACCGCGACCGGCAGCGCCACGAAGAAGTTCATCCCGAGGCCGACGGCCGCGATGTACATGGCGTAGGCGCCGACGGTGTAGAGCGCGCCGTGGGTGAAGTTCACCACGTTCATGATGCCGAAGATCAGCGTGAGGCCGATCCCCAGCAGCGCGTAGGTGCCGCCGAGCACGAGCGCGTTGACGAGGTGTTGCAGCAGTTGGTCCACGGGGCGTCTCCGGTGGGGAGGCTTCGGGGCATGCGGGGGCCGGGGAGGCCCCTCACCCGTCGCTGCGCGCCCACCCCGCCGGGGAAGGGTGGGCTGCGGCGCGGTTTCGGGCGCTTTGAGCCGGGCGCGGGCACCCCTCCCCAGCGGGGAGAGGTCGGGGGCGCCAGCCCCCGGATGAGGGGCTGCCGGCCAATTTTCAGCTAAAGCGCGACTTCGCTGACCGCGCCGTCGGCGATCTTGATGAGGTAGACGGTGGGCTTGCTCTGGCCGCTTTCCTTGCCCTCGGGGCCGGACTTGGCGAAGGCGATCGGGCCGTTGAGGCCGGTCATCTTCACGTCCCAGAAGGCCTTGGTGATCGCGGCGGGCTCGGCCGAGCCGGCCTTCTCGATCGCGGCGGCGATGGAGCGAATGCCGTCGTAGCCGCGGAAGCTCTCGGTCGCGCCGGCGAACTGATGTCCGCGGGCCTTCCATTCGCCGAGGAAGTATTTGGTGGCCGCCGGGTCCGGGGTCTTCTCGGGCGCCCAGGGCAGGAAGGTCGTGAGGTGCATGGTGCCCTCCGCCGCGGCGCCCGCCTGCGCGATGATCTGGTCCGGGTTCTGCGAGCCGCCGGTGGTGATGACGCGCTTCTTGATGCCGAGCGCCGCCATCTGCTTGAACAGCAGGGTGAGCTGGTCGACCGAGGTCGTCATCATGATGGTGTCGGCGTCGGAGCTCTTCAGCTTGGAAAGCTGGGCGCTCATGTCCTGCGCGGCCTGGTCCATGGTCTCGGTCAGACCGACCTCGACGCCTTCGGCCTTCAGCATCTTCGAGAAGTCGCCGGCCGCGCCGCGGCCCCAGTCGTTGTTGATGACGAGGAAGTCGACCTTCTTCAGCCCGATCTTCTTGACCATCGGCGCGAAGGACGCGGCCTCGAGCGCCGACGGCGGCGAGATGCGGAACACGAAGGGGTTGCCCGAGGTGGTGATCTTGCCGGAGGAGGAGGTCTCGACCAGCATCGGCACCTCGTACTCCTCGAGCTTCGGCATGACGGCGAGCGTCAGGCTGGAGCCCCAGGCGCCCATCAGCACCGGCGTCTTGTCGCTGGTGATGAGCTTCTCGGCGACGGCGGCCGCCTCGGTCGGGTTTGACTTGTTGTCCTCGATCACGAGCTCGATCTTCTTGCCGAGCACGCCGCCCTTGGCGTTGATCTCGTCCGCCGCGATCTTTGCGCCGTTCACGACGTAGGTGCCGGAGGCGGCGAAGGCGCCCGTCAGCGGCTCGTTGACGCCGATCTTGATGGTGTCGGCGGCGAAGGCCGGGCCCGCCATCAGCGCGAGGGTCAATGCGGCAAGCGAGGCAAGGCGTGTGGTCGTCGACATCGCCGTCTCCTGTCAGGAACGGGGGGTGGATGCGTCGCCCTTGCGGGCCACGCGGCGGAGCCATGCGGCGATCCGGCCTCGGGCGAGGTCGAACGCGAGCCGCAGAGGATTGAGAGCGGGCGCCGCGGCGTCGGCCCCGGCGGGACGTCCGGCGAGCCGGGCTTCGAGGTTGGCCGCGAACTCGGCGACGAGGCGGGCGGCGACGTCGCGCACGAGGCCGGGGCGGCCGAACTGGGCGAGCGGGCCCTTCAGGGCGTAGCCGACGGTCAGGTTCACCTGCGATGAACCGGGCGTTGACCCCGCGTTGACCCGGTAGCGCACTTCGCCCTGCGCGCCGGAGCGGCCGTCGGCGCCCGCGCCGCGGATCCGGCCCGCTCGGGCCGCCTCGTCGCGGCGCACATCGGCCGCGCCGCGGAAGGTGGCGGAGATCGGCCCGAGCTTGACCCGCATGCCGCCCTCGACCCGCTCCGGCGAGGGGACGGAAGTCACGACGGCGCCGGGCAGGCAGGCCGCGACTTCCTCCACGCGTCCGAAGAAGGCGAACACCTGGTCCGGCGGAAAGCCGACCTCGAAGCTCTGATCGAGGCTGTGCGCGGGACGGAAATCCGCTGGGATCTCGGCTGACGCCGGCGCCTGCGCGACCGTCGTTTCGGCGGTCGCTGCGCTTTGGGCGCTCGCGCCCGACGATCCCGTCCGGGCCCCGACGGGGCCGAGCCCGCGCTCGCCGGCGGTCGGACCCAAGCCCCGCGCGCGACGGGCGGAAATGACGCTCTGGATCGCCCGCACGATGCCGACGTAGCCGGTGCAGCGGCAGAGATTGCCGGCGAGACCGAGCCGGATGCGGCGCTCGTCCGGCTCGGGCAGGCGCAGCACCAGGTCCCGGGCGGCGACGATCATGCCGGGCGTGCAGAAGCCGCACTGCAAGGCGTGCTCGCGGGTGAAGGCGGCGCGCAGCTCGGTCGCGATCTCGTCGTCGTCGAGGCCCTCGATGGTGGTGACGTCGGCGCCTTCGCAGGCGGCGGCGAAGCTCAGGCAGGCCCGGGCGGGCTCGCCGTCGAGCAGCACGGTGCAGGCGCCGCAGACGCCGTGCTCGCAGCCGAGGTGGGTGCCTGCGAGGTTCAGCTCTTCGCGCAGCGCGTCGGCCAGATGCGTGCGCGGCTCGACCTCGACCGCGACCGCGCGGCCGTTGACGGCGAGCGCGACGTTGACGCGCGGCGGGCGGACGGGCGCGTTCACGCGGCGCTCCTGACGTCGGGACGAAGAGGCGAGCCCGAGAGCGCGTGGGCCTGAAGCGCGGCGCGGCGGAGCACTTCGACGTGGATGTGGCGGTCGACGGCGTCCGTCATGCCGGCGCGGGCCAGCGTGTCGTCGGCGGCGGCGACGTCGAAATCGTCGGCGAAGCCGGGGGGGATGCGGCCGCCGAACAGGACGCGCGCGTCTTCGACGACGACGGGGGGCGCCTCGACGGCGCCGAAGACGGCGCGTCCTGTTGCGGTCTCAGGGTCGATCAGCACGGCGCCGATCGCGTGAGCGAACTCGCCGACCTTGCGGCAGTGCTTCACGTAGCCGAACCGCGACGACGGGTTCATGACGGGAACGCGCACGGCGACCAAAATTTCGTCGGCTTCGAGCGCGGTGGACAGCGCGCCGGTCACGAAGGCCGGAAGCGCCAGCCGCCGGCGCCCGGCGGGACCCGCGACCTCCACCTCCGCCCCAAGCGCGGACAGCGACGACAGCCAGTCGGCGGCGGGGTCGGCATGGGCGAGGCTTCCGCCGAGGGTGCCGCGGTTTCGCACGGCGCGATAGGCGATGCCGGACGCGACCCGCGCCATGACGTTCGGCCCGACGTCCGGCGCGCGGCCGTCCTCGATGTCGGCGTGCGTGACGCAAGCGCCGTAGACGACGGCGTCGCCGTCGCGGCCGGCGTGGCGCAGCTCCGCGACGCCGGACACGTCGACGATGAGCTCGGGCTCGGCCAGCCGCAGGTTCAGCATCGGCCCGAGCGACTGGCCGCCGGCCATCACCTTGGCGGCGCCCTTCGCCTGAGCGAGCAGAGCGAGCGCTGCGGCGAGATCGCGTGGCCGCTCGAGGGCGAAGCGGGCGGGCTTCATGCCGCGTCCCTCGTCATTGCGGGCGCGCCGCGGGCGGCGAGCACCGCCTCGACGATGCGCCGCGGCGTCGCGGGCGAACGGAGAACCTGGGCGTTCAGGGGACGGAGCGCGTCGTTGATTGCGTTGACGATCGCGGCCGGCGGGGCGATCGCTCCGCCTTCGCCGATGCCCTTCACGCCGAAGCGGGTGTAAGGGGAGGGGGTCTCCATGTGATCCACGCGCGGGGCGGGGACCTCGCAGGCGCCCGGCAGCAGGTAGTCCGCGAGCGTGGAGGCGAGCGGCTGCCCCGCCTCATCGAACGGCATCTCCTCCAGAAGGGCAGTGCCGATCCCCTGCGCGAGGCCGCCGAAGATCTGGCCGTCCACGACCATCGGGTTCACGAGCACGCCGCCGTCCTCGACGATGACGTAGTCGAGGATCTCGACCTCGCCGAGTTGGGAATCGACCGCGAGGACGACGGCGTGGGCCGCATAGCTGAAGGTGCCGCTGTCGCGCTGCGGCTTGTAGCCGGCGGTGACCTCGAGGCCTCCCGGGTTGACGTCGGCGGGTAGGTCCTGCGGCCGCAGGTACCAGACGCGGGCGATCTCAGGCAGGCCTACGTCGCCCGCGGGCCCGACGACGCGGCCGGCCTCGAAGCGCACGTCCGAAGGGTCGGCCTGCAGCAGATGGGCGCCGATCAGGCGGGCGCGCTCGGCCAGTTCCGCGCAGGCGGTCGCGACCGCGCCGCCGGCCATCACCATGACCCGGGAGCCCCAGCTGCCGGTTGAGTAGGGCGTCAGCGCGGTGTCGCCGTGGACGAGCCGGGTGCGGGCGACGGGAACGCCCAGCACCTCGTGCGCGACTTGCGCGAGCGTGGTTTCGAGCCCCTGGCCGTGCGAGTGGGCGCCGATCCGGAGCTCAAGTCCGCCGTCGGGCGTCAGGCGGGCGGCCGCCTGCTCGTGGCCGGGCACCATGGGAATGCCCCAGCCGGAGTAGACCGAGGTGCCGTGGGCGGCCTGCTCGCAGTAGATCGAGAGCCCAAGGCCGATGCGCCGGCCGTCCGCCTCGCCCGCGGCCTGCCGCGCGCGCACGCCGGCGGCGTCGATCTCAGCCACCGCGCGGATCAGCGCCTCCGGATAGTCGCCGCTGTCGAAGTGCTTGTTGGTGATGTTGTCGAACGGCATCCGCTCGGGCCGCACGAGGTTCTTCAGCCGCACCGCCTCGGGCGTGAGCCCGGCTTCGGCCGCGACGGCGTCGAGCGCCAACTCCAGCGCGAAGCAGACGCCGGTGCGCGCCACCCCGCGGTAGGGCAGGATCGGGCACTTGTTGGTGGCGACCGACCAGGTGCGGCAGCGGTAGGCCGGAAAGTCGTAGGGACCCGGCAGGATGCTCGCGACCTGCGCGGCCTCGAGACAGGCGGAGAAGGGGTAGGCCGAGTAGGCGCCGCTATCGACCGTCGCCTCGCAGTCCACGCCGCGGATGGTCCCGTCGCGCTCGGCGTAGACCGTGATGTCGTAGTGATGCTCGCGGCAGTTCGCGTTGGCGGTCAGGTGCTCCCGGCGGTCCTCCAGCCAGCGCACGGGATGGCCGCAGCGGAGCGCCAGCCAGCCAAGGCAGACCTCTTCCGCGAGCAAGATCGCCTTGTAGCCGAAGCCGCCGCCGACGTCGGGCGAGACGATGCGGACGCGGCCTTGCTCCAGCCCGAGGCACTCGGACAGGCCGGTGCGCACGATGTGCGGCATCTGGCTGGCGGTGTGGACCACGAGCTGGTCGAGCCGGTGGTCGAGATGGATGACCGCGCCACGACCTTCAATCGGCGCCATGCATTGGCGACCGGTGGAGATTGTGCGCGAGACCTTGATCGGCGCGTCGAACGCGGCCTCGATCCCGATGTTCACGTTGGTCTCGAGGTAGACGTTGTCGCCCCAGTGCTCGTGCACGAGCGCGGCGCCGGGCTCGCGGGCGGCCAGCATGTCGTGCAACGCCGGCAGCTCTTCGAGGTCGAGCGTCACGCGCGCGGCGAGATCCTCGGCCTCGGCGCGCGTCGGCGCGACGCAGATCGCGAGCAGTTCTCCGACCTGCCGGACCTTATCGACGGCGAGCGGCGGCTGCTCGGAGACTTTGAAGCCGGGGAGTCCCGACACGGCGCGGATCGGCTTCACCCCGTCGAGGTCGGCGGCGGTGAACACCCGGCCGCGGCAGTCCTCCGGCACGTGGATCGCGCGGATGCGGGCGTGCGCCAGCGGGCTGCGGACAAAGGCGACGTCCTGCATGCCGACGATGCGGATGTCGCCGACATACTCGCCCCGCCCGCGCATCAGGCGGTCGTCTTCCTTGCGCGGCAGCCGCGCGCCGACGCCTTCGGCCAGAGGCGCGCGGCCGCCGCTCACGGCGTGGCCTCGGCGAGCACGTCCTGCGCGGCCTTCACCAGAACGCCGTCGGCGCTCAGCAGGCCGTCGAGGATGGAAAAATGGTCGGCGCCTTCGATCGGGATCAGCGCGCCCGGCGCGCCGGCCTCGGTCCGCTTGGCGTGCAGCGCCAACGAGTCGTGGATGAGCGCCGGCACCTCGGCCGTGCCGTAGGCGATCGCGAGCGGTTTCCGCGTCACCGGCAGGCGGAGCGGCGACAGCGTCGCGATCTCCTCGTCGGTGAGCTTCAGCGCGGCGTTGAGGAAGGTGTCGCGGATCGGCTCAAGCTCGTAGACGCCGGAGATCGCGAGGCCGGCGGCGACCGCGGAATGACCGAGCAGCATGGCGACGAGGTGCCCGCCGGCCGACCAGCCGGAAAGCACGATGCGGCCGCCGACGCCGAGGGTGCGGCCGTCGCGGGCGAGCCAGTCGAGCGCGGCGCCGAGTTCGGCGACGATCTCGGTGAGGCTCGCGTCGGGCGCCAGCGTGTGGCTCGGCATCGCGACCGCCCAGCCGGCGTCGAGCGCGCCCTGGGCGTAATGCGCGAAGACCTCGCGCGAGTTCTTCTGCCAGTAGCCGCCGTGAATGAAGACGAGGCAGGGCGCGTCGGGATCAGCCGCGGGGTAGAGGTCGAAGGCTTGGCGGGGCTTCGGGCCGTAGGCGACGTCGAGCTTGGCGGGATGCGCCGCGCGGAAAGCGGGCGCCGCGACGTCGCGCGCCGCGACCCACGCCGCGCTGGTCGGCACGGCCGCGTTGTTGTTGTAGGCCGCGTCGCGCTGGTCCTGGGACAGCGTGTCCCAGACGTCCTGCGGAGCGGGGGCCGGGGCGGCGATCACGCCGCGATCGCCTGCGGGAGGATCGGGCTGTCGGCGTCGAAGCGCTTGCCGGCGCGGAGGCAGAAGGACGGCTGGAGCAGGCGCTCGGCGATGACGCGGTAATCCTCGTTGTCGCGCAGCACGAACCGGCCGCGCACGTCGTCCAGCACCGACACGTCGGCGACGCGCCCGACGGCGAGCGAACCGAGGCTGTCCTCCATCCCGAGCATCTTCGCCGGGTGGGTCGTGACCATCTTCACCACGTAGTCGAGCGGCAGACCGAGCGTCATCATCGAGCTCATCGCCTGGGTGAGGCTGAAGCGCGCCTGGCCCTTGAACGGATGGTTCTCGTCGTCCGCGTGCTCCTCCGGCGTGCCGGCGGGGGCGGGGATCTCGGGCACCTGGGTGTTGTAGCCGTGCATGTCGGCGCCCAGCGTGTGCGGCACGACGCCGGCGGCGAGCGCCATCTTGGCCAGGCGGTAGGAGAAGTGGCTGCCGTGGCCGACGTCGACCGTCAGGCCGCGGTCGATCGCCGCCTGCAGGACGTGGTGCAGTTCGCCTTCCGCATTCACGAAGCCGCCGGGGTGACGGGTGAAGGGATGGGCGAGCACGTCGCCTTCCTTCAGCAGCGGAATGACGCGCTCGAGGATGGTGTCGGCGTCCTCGCCGTTGGCGCCGCTTTCCGGCAGGCCCCAGAGCTGGCCGAAGTGCACGTAGAGCGGAACCTCGGCCCGGCGGGCGATCTCCGCCGCCATTTCCATGACCTTGATGCCCCAGCGGGCGAAGCCGCCGATTTCGGCGTGGCCCTTGATGCCGCGCACCAGGTCCCGGTTGGCGACCGCCGAGCGCACCGTCGCGTCGATGTCGACGCCGTCGGGGCTGTAGAGGTTGGGATAGAAATGGCCTTCGAGGCCGCCGACGAGATAGGCGGACAGGAAGCAGAGCACGTTGGTCTCGGAGCGCTCCGCGATGAAATGGCGGAAGCCCGGCAGCGTCATGCAGGACGGGCCGCCCTGGTCGACCACGGTGGTGACGCCGGAACGCACGCCCACCATGTCGGGGTCGAGGCCGAAGCGGCCGGTGACGTACTGGTAGATGTGGCCGTGGGTGTCGATCAGGCCCGGGAGCACGAGCTTGCCGGCGACGTCGACGGTCTGGGCCGCGCTGGTCGGCAGGATCGCGTCCGCCACCGCGGCTATGCGGCCGCCCCGGATGGCCACGTCGCGGACGCCGTCGACGCCGGTCGCCGGGCAGATGACCCGGCCGCCCTTCAGCAGCAGATCGTATCCCGTCGGTTCGACCATGGTGTCCTCCTCGAACGCTCGCGCCGGATCATGGCGCGCCTGAAAAAGCGAAGTATGCTTCGCAATCTCATGCACGCGGCATGCCAGATGCAGGGCTCGGTGAACCGGAGGCCGTCCCGCGGCGCGGGCAAGTCGAGGATCGAATGGCGAAAAACGACGTCGTATCAGACACGTCCAATGAAAATTGGCCGCTGATGGAGCGCCCGGGCTTCCTGGCGCGGCGGCTGCATCAGATTCACGTGAGCCTTTTCAGCGAACGCTGCGCCGCGTCACGCCTGACGCCGCTGCAGTACAGCCTGCTGTGCGCGCTGGCGGATTGCGAAACCGCGGACCAGACGACGCTCGCGCGCGCCGTCGCGCTCGACCGCACGACGACCACCGGAGCGTTGAAACGCTTGGAGGCGCGCGGGCTCGTGCAGCGCGTGACGTCGCCCGCGGACCGGCGCGCGCAGGTCTGCCGGATGACGCCGGCGGGGGAGGAGCTGCTGGCCGAGATGGAGGACGCCGCGCGGCGCGCCCACGAGGAGACGGTGGCCGCGCTGGACGCCGACGAGCGCGACGCCTTCGTCGGTTACCTCAAGCGCATCGTCGACGCCCATCGCGGGCGTCGCGACGCTGTCGCGCTCTGATTTTGGGCGCCATCTGATCTCGATCGAGGCGCCTGAGGGCGGCGCGCGACGCGCCGCCGCTGGGTTCGTGGCGCGTTCAGCGCGTGCCGTGGCCGCCCGGCGCGCCGGCGCGGTTGCCCTTTGCGAAGCGCTTCTGGGGCTTGCCGGCCGGGACCTCGGCGCGGCGGTGGTCCGAGGGGCCGCGCGGATGGTCGGAGGCGCCGCGGGGACGCGGCGCGGCGTGCTTCGGAGCATGCCCGTAGGGCTTCGCCGGACGCGGCTCGCGCGGGGTCTCGACGTCGGGGCGGGGTCCCGAAAGCTGGGCGCGCGTGATCGCCACGTCGTTCTTCTCGGCCCCAAGGGCCTGGGCCGCAAAGCTCTCCGCGGCGCCGACGGCGATCTCGACCTTGGTCTCGGCGTCGAAGATGCGGATCGCTCCGATGTCGTCGCGGGTGACGCCGCCGCGACGGCAGATCAGCGGCAGCAGCCACTTCGGATCGGCGTTCTGGCGACGGCCGACAGCGAGGCGGAACCACACGCCTTCGCCGAACGGGCCGCGACGCTCGGACGCCGGCTCGCGGTCGGAGCGCACGGGATCGTAGGCCGGGCGGCCGTTGTCGCGCAGGCGCTCGCGCGGGGGCGCCTGGCGCTCGCCGGGGTCGGTCACGTCCTCGGGGGCGGGCAGGCGGGCGCGGTGCAGGCGGGCGAGCGCGACCGCGATCTCTTCCTGCGACTTGTGCGCCATCAGCATGTGCGCGAGGGCGATGTCCTCGGGGGTCGGCTGTTCCGTGAGCGCCGGGTCGGCGAGCAGGCGCTTCTGGTCGAGGGCGTGGATCTCCTCGGCGGTGGGCGCGGCGCTCCAGGTCGGGACCACGCCGGCGTCGACCATCATGGTCTCGGCCTTGCGGCGGCGCGACGGCGGCACCAGCAGAACGCTGACGCCCTTGCGGCCCGCGCGGCCGGTGCGGCCGGAGCGGTGCTGGAAGACTTCGGCGTCGTGCGGCAGGTCGGCGTGGATGACGAGCGTGATGCTGGGCAGGTCGATGCCGCGGGCGGCGACGTCGGTCGCGACGCAGACGCGGGCGCGGCCGTCGCGCAGCTCCTGGAGGGCGCGGTTGCGCTCGTTCTGGCTGAGCTCGCCCGACATCAGCACGGCGGGGAAGCCGCGCTCGGACAGCGTGGCGTGCAGGCGGCGCACCGCCTCGCGGGTGGCGCAGAACACGATCGCGGCGGGCGCGTCGGCTTGACGCAGCAGGTTGACGACGGCGGGGCCGATCTCGCGCGGCAGCACGCGCACGGCGCGGTGCTCGATGTCGGCGTGGCCGCGCTCGGGGCCTGCGGTCTCGACGCGGGCGGCGTCGCGCTGGAAGCGGCGGGCGATCGCCACGATGTCGGACGGGATCGTCGCCGAGAACAGCAGCGTGCGGCGCTCGGCCGGCGCCGACTCGAGGATCGCCTCGAGGTCCTCGCGGAAGCCGAGGTCGAGCATCTCGTCGGCCTCGTCGAGCACGACCGCCTTCAGGCCGTCGAGCACCAGCGCGCGGCGCTGGATGTGGTCGAGCAGGCGGCCGGGCGTGCCGACGACGATGTGGCACCCGAGCTCGAGCCGGCGGCGCTCGGCGCGCGGGTCCATGCCGCCGACGCAGGCGACGACGCGGGCGCCCGTCTTGGCGTAGAGCCAGCGCAGCTCACGCTCGACCTGCAAGGCGAGTTCACGGGTGGGGGCGACGACCAGGGCGACCGGCGCGCCCGCGGCGCTGATGGCGCCCGCGTCGTCCAGCAACGTGTCGCCTAGCGCGAGGCCGTAAGCCACCGTCTTGCCCGAACCCGTCTGCGCCGAAACCAAAAGATCGCGACCGCGCACCGCGTCGGCCAGCACGGCGTGCTGCACGGGGGTGAGGTCGACGTAGCCGCGCTCGGCGAGAGCCTGCGCGAGCGGAGAGGCGGCGAACGGCATGGTCAAGGGGGGTCGCTTTCGATGGGCGCGCGGCGGAAGGGGCCGCACGTCACGGCCCGCAGCGTCCGTGGACGATGATGGGATTGGCTGCCTCATAGCCTTTTTTTACTTGAAACGCCATGGCCTACGCCGCAGGTCAGATCCTCGCTGGACAACGGCGTCGCCACGGTCGGCCGCGCGGTGGCGCGGACCGGTCCGAGCACGAAGCTTGCCTGCGTGTTTGGGCCCCGCCGGCGCGACCTCCGGGCGGCGATCGGGCGCGTAACCTTCGAAGCCGCAACAGGAGAGCCCATGCTCGATCTCATCATCAAGGGCGGCGTGGTCGCGACGGCGGCGGACACGTTCCGCGCCGACGTCGGCGTGCGCGACGGAACGATTGTCGCGCTCGGGCTCGCCCTCGGCGAGGCGAAGGATGTGATCGACGCTTCGGACAAGCTCGTGCTGCCGGGCGGCATCGACAGCCACGTCCACATCGCCCAGCCGAGCGGCGAGGGCATCGTGATGGCCGACGACTTCGAGAGCGCGACCCGATCCGCGGCCTTCGGCGGCAACACCGCGGTGATGCCCTTCGTGTTGCAGGAGCGCGGGACGCCGCTCAGGACCACGCTCGCGGCCTACCATGCGAAGGCGGAAGGCCAGGCCTACGTCGACGTCAGCTTTCACTTGATCGTCTCGGAGCCGAACGCCCAGACGCTCGGCCAGGACCTGCCGGCGCTGATCGCGGACGGCTACACCTCGTTCAAGGTCTTCATGACCTACGAGGGCCTCGCGCTGAACGACCGCGAGATGCTGGAGGTGATGGCGACCGCGCGCGAGACCGGCGCGCTCGTCATGGTCCACGCCGAGAACTACGACGCGATCCGCTTCCTCGCGGACCGGCTGGAGCGGGCGGGTAAGACCGCGCCGTTCTTCCACGGCCCCTCGCGGCCTGTCCCGGTGGAGCGCGAAGCGACCCACCGGGCGATCAGCCTGGCCGAGATCGTCGACGTGCCGGTCGTCATCGTCCACGTCTCGAACCGCGAGGCGATGGAGGAGATTGCGCGGGCCCGCCGGCGGGGGCTCAAGGTCTACGGCGAGACCTGCCCGCAGTACCTCGTGTTGACCGAGAAGGACATGGACGGGCTGAACATGGAGGGCGCGAAGTACGTCTGCAGCCCTCCGCCAAGGGATGCGGCGCATCAGCAGGCCTGCTGGGAGGGACTGCAGCAGGGCGTGTTCGACGTGTTCTCCTCCGATCACTGTCCCTTCCGCTACGACGACCCCGCCGGCAAGCTGAACCCAAAGGGCCGCACCAGCTTCCGCTGGGTGCCGAACGGCATCCCGGGGATCGAGACCCGCCTGCCGATCCTGTTTTCGGAGGGGGTGGGCAAGGGGCGCATCACGCTCCAGCAGTTCGTGGCGCTGTCGGCGACCAATCACGCCCGCATGTACGGCCTGACGACGAAGGGCTCGATCGCGATCGGCATGGACGCCGACATCGCGATCTGGGACCCGGAGCGCGAGGTCACGATCAGCCAGAGCGGCCTGCACCACGGCTCGGACTACACCCCCTACGAGGGGATCGCCGTGAAGGGTTGGCCGGTGACGACGATCGTGCGCGGGCGCCCGGTGGTGCGCGACGGCGAGCTGGTGGGCGCCAAGGCGCACGGCCGTCACGTCGCCCGCGCGCGCTCCGCCTATGCCACGCCGCGCGGCGGATGAACGGCCCGGCGCTTACGCCAGCGCCATCAAGCTGGCGTTCCCGCCCGCAGCCGCGGTGTTGACGCTGAGGCTGCGCTCCGCGAGCAGGAACTCGGTGGAGTAGGCGCGCCAGCCGGTGGTTGGGTCGAGCCGGGGCACGTGGACCTGGACAATCGGACCGGGACGTTTCGAGAGCGCGCGGTTCAGCTCCGCAAGCGCGTCCCCGTCGCCGTCGAACAGGGCGGCGAAGACGGCGTTCAGACTGGCGTCACTCACGATGCGAACCGCGAGACTGGCGGGGAGACCCGACGGACGCGGCTTGAGAATGATCGCGCGGGCGCCAGCGGCCAGCGCTGCGCCGATCTGGACCAGCTGAGCTCGCTCGTCTGGTCCGGCGCAGAGCACGTCGCCGCGGCCCTTCAGGCTGTAAACGTTCCGCTCGCCGACCGGACCGGGATGTTCGATCTCGACCCCGAGCGGGCTTCGCGCGATCGCGTCCTCCACCTCGGCCGCGGCGGCGTCCTGGCCGATATCCCGCAGCCACGTTGCATAGGCCGTCGCGGCGGGGTCCGGCGCGCCCTTGGGCAAACCCGTGCCCTTGGGGCAGGCCGCAAGGAGGCGCCGGAGGCTCAGCGGCCCGCCGGCCTTCGGCCCGGTTCCCGAGAGCCCGTGGCCGCCGAAGGGCTGCACCCCGACCACGGCGCCGACGATGTTGCGGTTGACGTAGACGTTGCCGGCGGCGCTCAAGGCCGCGGCCTCCGCCGCCCGTTCGTCGATCCGCGTGTGGACGCCGAAGGTGAGCGCGTAGCCGGTGGCGTTCACCGCCTCAATTGTCTGCGCGAGACCGCCCGGCGCGAAGCGGACGACGTGCAGCACGGGGCCGAACACCTCCTCCGTCAACGCTCCGACGTCATCGAGTTCGATCAGCGTCGGCGCGACGAAGTCGCCTCTGGCGCAGGCGTGCGGCAGCTCAAGCCGGTGGACCGGCCGCCCCGCCGCGCGCATCTCCGACACATGGGCCTCGATCCGCTCCCGCGCCTCCGCCGAGATCACCGGCCCGACGTCGGTCGCGAGCCGGTCGGGCGGACCGACCCGCAGCTCCGCCATGGCGCCCTTCAGCATGGCGAGCGCGCGGTCGGCGATGTCCTCCTGCAGGCACAGCAGGCGCGCCGCCGAACAGCGCTGGCCTGCGCTGTCGAAGGCGGAGGCGAGCACGTCGGCGGTGAGCTGCTCGAGCAAAGCTGAGGAATCCGCGACCAGCGCGTTCTGGCCGCCGGTCTCCGCGACCAACGGGACCGGCGCTCCCTCGGGGTTGAGCCGCTCGGCCAGCGTCCTGGCGATCGATGTCGCGACCGCAGTCGAGCCGGTGAATAGCACGCCGCGCACGCGCGGATCGCCGACGAGCGCCGCGCCGACCTCGCCCCGTCCCGGCAGCAGCTGGACCGCGGCGGCGGGAACGCCGGCCTCGCGCAGGATGCGAACGGCCTCGGCGGCCACCAGCGGGGTCTCTTCGGCCGGCTTCGCCAGGACGACATTGCCCGCGGCGAGCGCCGCCGCGACTTGCCCGAGGAAGATCGCGAGAGGAAAGTTCCACGGGCTGATGCAGGCGACAGGGCCGCAAGGAACATGGGTCGCCGGATCGAACGCCCGCGCCTGCCCGCCGTAGTAACGCAGGAAATCCGCCGCCTCTCGGATCTCCGAGACTGCATTGGCCGCGGTCTTCCCGGCCTCGCGAATCAGCAGCCCCATCAGCGCGTCCCGCCGACTCTCCAACAGCTCCGCCGCGCGGACGAGACGCGCGGCGCGCCCGGAGCCCGAAGTCCGGGCCCATGCGGCGGCGGCGCGTTCCGCTTCCACGAGCGCTCGTTCGACCGCGTACGCGTCAGCCTCGACCACATGGCCGACAATGTCGCGCCGGTCGGCGGGGTTGGTCACCGGCGCTCCGATCCCCTCGGCCTCTCCGCTCGCGAGGAGCGGGGCCGCGCGCCAGCGGCGTTCGGCGTCGGCGCTGAGAGCGGCCGAAAGCTCGGCCAGGACCCGTTCGTCCGCCAGATCGAGACCCGCGCTGCTCAGGCGGTCGGGAAAGAGCTGGCGCGGCGGGCGAATGGCGGGATGCGGCGCGCCGAGGGGCGAGATGCGCCGCGCCTCCGCGACCGGATCGGCGATCAGCGCGTCGACCGGCGTCTCCGGATCGGCCACGCGGTGGACGAAGGAGGAGTTCGCGCCGTTCTCCAGGAGACGGCGGACGAGATAGGCGAGCAGCGTCTCGTGGGCGCCGACGGGGGCGTAGATCCGGCAGGGGCGGCCGAGCTTGTCGGGACCCACTACCTCCTCGTAGAGCGGCTCGCCCATGCCGTGCAGGCACTGGAACTCGTAGTCGCCGACGCGGAACTCCGGCCCGGCCATGGCGTGGATGGCGGCGAGCGTCTGGGCGTTGTGGGTGGCGAACTGGGGGAACACGGCGTCCCGCGCCGCGAGCAGTTTGGCGGCGCAGGCGAGGTAGGAGACGTCGGTGTGGACCTTGCGGGTGAAGACGGGAAAGTCGTCGAGGCCGTCGACCTGCGCACGCTTGATCTCGCTGTCCCAGTAGGCGCCCTTCACCAGCCGCACCATCAAACGCCGCCCTGAGCGGCGGGCGAGATCGATGACGAGGTCGAGCACGAACGGCGCGCGCTTCTGATAGGCCTGGACGACGAAGCCGAGGCCGTCCCAGCCCTGAAGCGCAGGATCAGCCGCAAGCCTCTCCAGCACGTCGAGCGAGAGGTCGAGCCGATCCGCCTCCTCCGCGTCGATGTTGAGGCCGACGTCGAAGCCGCGGGCCCGGGCTGCAAGCTCTTGAACGCGCGGGAGAAGTTCCGAGAGCGCGCGGTCGCGCTGGCTGCGGGCGTAGCGCGGGTGCAGTGCGGACAGCTTGATGGACACGCCGGGACCGTCGTAGACGCCGCGCCCCCCGGAAGCGGCGCCGATCGCGTCGATCGCTTCGCGATAGTCGGCGAAGTAGCGGTCGGCGTCCGCCGCCGTCATCGCCGCCTCGCCCAGCATGTCGAAGGAGTAGCGGAAGCCATGGGCCTCCATGCGGCGGCTGTTGGCGAGCGCCCGCTCGATGGTCTCGCCGGTGACGTAGCGCTCCCCCATCATCCGCATGGCGAGGTCGACGCCCCTGCGGATCGGGGGTTCGCCGCCGCGCGCGACGAGCCGCGTCAGCGCGGAGCCCAGACCCTCCTCGGTCGAAGGCGCTGCGAGCCGGCCGGTGACGACCAGCCCCCAGGTCGCCGCGTTCACGAACAGCGAGGGGCTGTGGCCGAGGTGGGCGCGCCAGTCGCCCGGCGCGATCTTGTCGCGGATCAGCGCGTCCCGGGTGGCGGCGTCGGGAATGCGCAGCAGCGCCTCGGCGAGGCACATCAGGGCGACGCCTTCGGGGCTCGACAGGTCGTACTCCTGCACGAGACCGGCCACGCCGCCGCCGGGCCCCTTGGCCCGCAGCGCCTCCACCAGCGTCCGCGCGAGCCGCTGCGCCGCGGCCGCCTGCGGCGCGGGCAGCGCGGCCGCGGCGAGCAACGGAGGTAAACATTGGGTTTCTGGAAGGCGAACGTTGCGGTTAACCGCGGCGCGCAGCGGGGTTAACGGCCACGGTCCTGAGGCGAACGCCGCGACGGGGCGCGCGTCGCCTTCCGCGGGAGCCGGCGTCTCGGTCGTGATGGTCCCGGCCATGGCGGCCTCCGGCGGAGGGGATCGTCCCCCCGTCATGGTAGGCCGCCGCGGCGCCGGGTCCAGCGGCGGGGGCTTAGACCGCGGCGCGCGGGTCCTTCGCGGCGAGGCGGGCGAGCAGGTAGTCCACCTCCGCCTTCGCCGCGGCCGAGAGCGCCGCGCCCGGCTTGCGCTGGGCGTCGGAGGCGATGAAGCCGCGCCGCATCATCACGTACTTCCGCACGGCCAGACCCACGCCCTGCTGCTGCTCGTAGCGCAACAGCGGCAGGTGGGCGTCGAACAGGTCGTGGGCCTGGTCGCGATGGCCCTCCGCCTGCAGGCGCGCGACATCGGCCAGCATCTCGGGGAAGGCGTAGCCGGTCATCGCGCCGTCGGCGCCGCGCTCCATCTCGAAGTCGAGGAACAGGCCGCCGTTGCCGGTCAGGATCGAGATCGGCCGCATCGAGCCCTCGGCCTGGAAGCCGCGCAGGATCGAGATCTTCTCCAGGCCCGGCCAGTCCTCGTGCTTCAGCATCACGCAGGAGGGATTGTCCTCGACGATGCGGCGGATGACCTTCGGGGTCATCTGCACCGTCAGGGTCAGGGGATAGTCCTGGATGACGAAGGGGACGTCCGCGCCGACCGCCTCCACGGCCTGGGCGTAGTAGCCGACGATCTGGTCGTCGGTGCGGAGCGACGGCGGCGGCGCGATCATCACGCCGGCCGCGCCGCGGTGCATCACGGCGCGGGCGAGCGAGCGCATGGCGGCGAAGCCGGGGGCCGACACCCCGACGATCACAGGCAGGCCCGGCATCCCGTCGATGAACCGGCTGGTGAGGTCGAGCGCCTCGTCGGGCTCCAGCTTCGGCGCTTCGCCCATGATGCCGAGCACCGTGACGCCGGTCGCCCCTGCCGCGAGATAGCCCGCGATCAGCGTCTCCACCGAGCCGTGGTCGATCGCTCCGTCGGCCGTGAAGGGCGTCGGCGCGATCGGGAAGAGGCCGGCGGCGGAAGACGTGAGGCGCATGGGGGACCCTGTCTGCGGATGCGTGCGGAGGGTGGGAGATACCCCGGACAGGGCGGGGCGGGAAGCCGCGGCGCTCCATGTCATGCTCCGACGCCGGAGCGCCGCCGCGTTCGGCGACCCGGCCCGACATCGGCCGTTCTAGCGTTACGTCGGCGTCAGGCGCTAAGCGAGGGGCTGACATCGCGCCGGCGTCCGGGCGCCGCAGGGCCCATAGCCATGACCGACCCCCACTCGCACGACCATGCCCACGACCACGCGTCTCATGACGGCGGTCGCGAGGGCCGGTCCGGCTCCCACCCCGGCCACGCCCATGGTCCCGGCGGCCACACCCACGCTCCGGCCTCCTTCGGCCGCGCCTTCGCGCTCGGGATCGGGCTCAACACGGCCTTCGTGGCGGTGGAGGCGTTCTACGGCTACGCCAGCGGCTCGCTCGCGCTGGTCGCGGACGCGGCGCACAACCTGTTCGACGTCGCGGGGCTGATCGTCGCCTGGATCGCGTCCGTGCTGTCGCAGAGGCCGCCGTCCGCGCGCTTCAGCTACGGCCTCCGGGCGAGCTCGATCCTCGCCGCGCTGTTCAACGCGCTGTTCCTGCTGTTCGCGGTCGGCTTCATCGTGTGGGAGGCGGTCGAGCGCTTCGCCGAGCCCCGGCCGGTCGCGGGCCTCACCGTGACGATCGTCGCCGCGATCGGCGTGGCCGTGAACGGCGGCACGGCGCTGCTGTTCCTGTCGGGCCGCAAGGGCGACATCAACATCAAGGGCGCCTACCTCCACATGGTGGCCGACGCCGCGGTCTCCGCGGCCGTCATCGTGGCAGGCCTCGCGGTGCTGGCGACCGGCTGGGAGTGGATCGACCCCACGGTCAGCCTCGGCGTCGCCGTGGTGATCCTGATCGGGACCTGGGGCCTGCTGCGCGACAGCGTCGCCATGTCGCTCGACGCCGCGCCCCCGAACGTCGACCCGGAACAGGTGCGCGTCTTCCTCGCCGCCCGGCCGGGCGTCGTCGAGGTGCACGACCTCCACATCTGGGCCATGAGCACCACCGAGACGGCGCTGACGGCCCACCTCGTCATGCCCGGCGGCCACCCCGGCGACGCGCCGATGCGCGCGATCGCCGCCGAACTGCGCGAGCGCTTCCAGATCGCCCATCCGACGATCCAGATCGAGCTCGAACAGGGCCGCTGCGCCTTCGCGCCGGAGCATGCGGTGTGAGGTTTGGGCGGGCCGCCAAGCGCGCCCGTCGGCGTTACACCACGGTGGGCGTCAGGCCGCCGTCGACGCGCAGCGCCGCGCCATTGGTGGCGGACGACAGCGGACTCGCCAGATAAGCGACGAGCGTCGCGATCTCGTCGGCCTCGATCATCCGCTGGATCAGCGAGCTAGGCCGGGCCTTCTCGAAGAACTCCTTCTCGATCTCCTCGGCCGAGCTGTCGGGATCGGAGGCGACGCTCTTGAGGAAGTCGACGATCCCTTCGGAGCGGGTGGGTCCGGGCATCACGCTGTTCACCGTGACCTTCGAGCCCTTGGTGAGCCCGGCGAGGCCCCGAGAGATCGCAAGCTGCGCCGTCTTGGTCATGCCGTAGTGAATCATGTCCGGGGGAACCATGACGGCCGACTCGCTCGCCACGAAGATCACGCGGCCCCAGTCCCGCGCGAGCATGCCGGGGAAGTAGAGGCGCGACAGCCGTGCGCCGCTCAGCACGTTCACCTCGAAAAACCGACGCCAGTCGTCGTCGGTGATCGCGGCGAACTCCTTGCTCTCGTAGATCCCGAGAGTGTTGACGAGGATGTCGACTTCCGGAACGGCGGCATGGAGCGCCTCCGCGCCCTTCGCGGTCGCGACGTCGGCCTCGACGCCCCGCGCCGCGCGTCCGATCTCTGCGACGGCTGCGTCCACCTTCGCGCCCGACCGGCCGGGGATCACGACAGCCGCGCCTTCCTGGGCGAGACGCTTCGCGATGGCGAGGCCGATGCCGGCGGTGCCGCCGGTGACGAGAGCGGTCTTGCCCGAGAGCTGAAGGTCCATGGCGTCGTCTTTCTTGAAGGGAGCGCGACAAGGCGCGGTGTCTGCGCGACGTAGATGGACGCCGACGGCGGGCCGCGATAGCGGTCACAAGATAATAGGATTTATGCCGCCAGAGCACATATGCCGAGGCGGCGCAGGCGCGCTTTGCCGCGTTCAGCCCTCGTCACGCGGGCGCCGCCTGCGCCCAGGGCGCGGCCGTCAGCCGGCGGCCGAGAAAATCGATCAGCGCGGTCACCCGCGCCGGCCGGAACGCGCCCGGCGGCGTCACCACGTGGAGAGCGATCGAGGGCGGCGACCAGCCGGGCAGCGCGGCCTCCAGCCGGCCGGACGCCAGGTCGTCGTAGACGATGAACTCCGGCTGCACCGCGAGGCCGAGGCCCGCGCGCAGGCTCGCGGTCAGGGCGTCGGCGTTGTTCGCGCGCAGGGGGCCGGAGACGTTCACGGCCTCCTCCGCGCCGGAAGCGTCGACGAACCGCCAGCGGTCCCACCCCGGCAGGTAGGCGTAGCCGAGGCAGGCGTGGGCCTCGAGGTCGCGCGGATGCTCCGGGCGCCCCGCGCGCGCGAAGTAGGCCGGCGCGCCCACCACGAGCCGTCGCACCTCGCAGAGCCGCCGAGCCCTGAGCCGCGAATCCGCCAGCGCGGCGATGCGCAGCGCCACGTCGAAGCCGTCGCCGATCAGGTCAACCTGGGCGTCGGCGAGGTGGAGGTCGACGGAGACCTGCGGGTGCGCCTCCAGGAACGCCGGCAGCACCGGCGCGACATGGGCGATCCCGAACGACATCGGAACCGCGAGCCGCACCCGCCCGCGGGGCGTGGCGGAGCCGGCGACCGCCTCCGCCTCCGCGGCCTCGCCCGCCTTCAGGATGCGCTCGGCGCTATCGGCGGCGGCGCGTCCGGCCTCCGTCAGCGACAGCCGGCGGGTGGTGCGGTGGAGCAGGGGCGTGGCGAGCCGCGCCTCGAGCCGCGCCACGGCCTTCGACACCGTGGCCTTGGAGAGCGCCAGTTCCTCGGCGGCGCGGGCGAAGGAGCCGCGGGCCGCGACGCGGGCGAAGATCGCCCAGGCTTCGAAATCCGGCAGAGTCGTCATGGTCGATCCTGGAAACAGTCTGTTTCGATCGTTTCTATTTCGATCCTAACAGGAGTGCGTACTTTCGTTCCAACGCAAACCGCCGGACCCGAAAGGCTCACCCGATGACCTCCGCCCTGCACCATGTGACCGCCGTCAGCGGTCCAGCCGCCCGCAACGTCCGGTTCTACACGGACGTCCTCGGCCTTCGCCTCGTCAAGAAGACCGTCAACTTCGACGATCCCGGCACCTATCATCTCTATTACGGCGACGACGCAGGTCGTCCGGGCTCGATCCTCACCTTCTTCCCCTGGGACCACGCGGCCGTCGGCCGGGTGGGCGTGGGCGAGACCTCGCAAACCGCCTTCCGCGTGCCGCGGTCCTCGATCGGCTTCTGGGCCCAGCGCTTCGTGGAAGCCGCCGTCTCCCATGAGGCGCCTGTGGTCCGCTTCGGCGAAACCACCCTCGCGTTCAAGGACCACGACGGTCTTTCGCTCGCGCTCATCGGCGTCGAAGGCGCCGAGAACGAGCCGGGCTGGGGCGCGGCGAAGATTCCGGCCGAGCACGCCATCCGCGGCTTCCACGGCGTGACGCTGCTGCTTCGGGACGCCGCGCCCACGGCCGCGATCCTCACCAATGTGTTCGGCCAGACGGAAGTCGGACGCGAAGGCAGCGTCACCCGCTTCGACGCCGGCGGCGAGGGCTACGGCCGCTTCGTCGACCTGCACGCGGCGGGCGACTTCCTGCCCGGCCGCCCCGGTCGCGGCGGCGTCCACCATGTCGCCTTCCGGGCGGCGGACGACGTCGCGCAGGCCGAGATGGCTCGCAAGCTGGTGAACGAGCACGGCCTCGGCGTGACCGAGCAGAAGGACCGCAACTACTTCCGCTCGATCTACTTCCGCGAGCCGGGCGGGGTGCTGTTCGAGATCGCCACCGACGCGCCGGGCTTCGCGGTCGACGAGCCGGCGGAGACGCTCGGCCAGGCGCTTAAACTGCCGCCCTTCCTCGAGGCGCTGCGGTCGAAGATCGAAGAGCGGCTCCCCGCGCTCGCATGAGCGCCGCCGTCGTCATGTCCGCGCAGGCGGGCATGACGGCGGAAAACCTGGCCTCTCGACCCGTTCGAAGCCGACTGATCGTATTCACTCGAACCGAAGGAGCGACGCCATGAGCGCGCAGGACCTCTCGTTCGCCCATGTCCACCGGCCCGCGACGCGGCCCGGGCTTCCTCCGCTGCTGCTGCTGCACGGCACCGGCGGCGACGAGACCGATCTCGTGCCCCTTGGCGAGGCGATCGCGCCGGGCGCGGCGCTGGTGTCGCCCCGCGGTCAGGTGCTGGAGCGCGGCGCCCCCCGGTTCTTCCGCCGGTTGGCCGAGGGCGTGTTCGACGAGGACGACGTGCGCCGCCGGGCGGCCGACCTCGCCCGCTTCGTCGCTGAAGCGCGCAAGGCCTATGGGATCGGCGCTCCGGTCGCGCTCGGCTACTCCAACGGCGCCAACATTGCCGCGGCCGTGATGCTGCTGCACCCCGGGACGCTCGCCGGCGCCGGGCTGCTGCGGGCCATGCCGCCGCTGGCGGCGCCGCCCGCCGCGCAGCTCGACGGGGCGCCCGTGCTGATGCTGTCGGGCGCGCTCGACCCCATCGCGACACGCGCGCACGCCGCCCTGCTGGAGCGGCAGCTGCGCGCGGCGGGCGCGGCGGTGACGCTCGAGACCCTGCCGGCGAGCCATGGGCTCACCCGGATGGACCTCGAGGCGGCGACGCGCTGGTACGCGCGCCTCGCCGCCGAAGGGAGGGTCGCGGCGGCGTCCTGAGCGGAGGGCCGTCCGGCCGGCTCAGCCGGCCGCGGACGGCCGCGCGACGATCCTGTCGCCTTGGCGCGCGACGAGGCCCATCGCCTCGAAGGCGGCGAGCCAGCCCTCCATCGGCCAGCGCTTCCACTTCGCGTGGAACAGCTCGGCGTTGCGCACGATGTCGGCGAGGTGCTCGACCGGCGGGTCGCTCACCGGGTGGTGCTGGTGGAACACCGGCGCGCCGCCGAGAAACAGCAGCGGCGTCCCGGCCGCCTGCGCCGTGAGGCCGAAGTCGGTGTCCTCGCCGCCGTAGCCGACGAAGGTCTCGTCGAAGCCGCCGAGCGCCTCGAAGGTCGCGCGGCGCACGCCGAAGGCGAGCGACCAGAACAGGCCGGGGTTCGGCTCCGGCCGCAGGCCCTCCGAGGGAAAGGGGCGCACCGGATGGGCGCGGCCGGCGGCGCGGAGCGCGTCCTCCGTCCAGGGTCCGCGGGCGTCGTCGGGGCCGAGGTAGAGCGCCTCGGGGCAGATCAGCGCGTCGGCTTCGTCGAGCGCGGTCTCGATCGCGTCGATCAGGCCCGCGGAGGGGATGCAGTCGGCGTCGAGGAACAGCAGCCGGTCGCCGGTCGCCAGCCGCGCCGCGCGGTTGCGGGCGGCGGCGAGCGGTAGGCTCCTGCCGGGCAGGCGCGCCACGGAGATCGGGAACGGTGCGGACGGCAAGGCGAGCGGGCTGTCGTTCATGTCGACCACGATCAGCTCGCGGGGGAGGCGCTGCGAGCGCCGAAGCCCTTCCAGCAGGTTGAGCAGGTGGGGCGTGCGGCCGCGCGCCAGCGTCAGAACGCTGAGGCCGCTCACGGCGTCCGCCGCCAGAGGTCGAGGCGGTAGCGGTCGGTCCGCGCGCTCCGCAAAGCCTGGAGCGGAGCCGAGATGGCGTCGGCGAGCTTCGCCACCGCGTCGTCGCCGGTCTGCGGGTAGTCGGTCTCGCCGATCCAGTGCACCAGCAGCACGTCGCCGCCGGGGGCGAGAGCCGCGTCGATCCGCCGGCCGGCCAGGACGATGTCCACGTCGCTCCAGTAGTAGACGACCTCGGACAGGAGGATCAGGTCGAAGACCCCCGCGGGAGCCTCCGCGGGAAAGGTCGCGCGGCGGAAGCTTACGGTTTCAAGGCCCTGGCAGCGGGCGCGGGCCCCAGCGAGCGCGCTGTCGCTGACGTCGAGCGCGACCAGCGCGTCGGCCAGGTCGGCCAGCCGGCGGGTCAACACGCCGTTGGCGCAGCCGACCTCGAGCGCGCGGTCGTAGCGGCGGCTGGCGAGCGCCGCGATCGTGCGGTCGTACTTCGCCTGTTCGTAGGCGCTGGTTTCGAAGCGCCACGGGTCGGGGTCGGCCTTGAACATGCCCTCAAAGTAGTCCGGCGGCAGAGACGTCTCAGGGCGCATGGCGCAAGCTCCGGAGGTACAGCACGTCGGCTGGCGCCATGCGGCGCAGACGCTCGGGCACCCGGAAGCCGTCGCCGTGGAGCGGCGTCATCTGGCTGCGGTGGGCGGCGAGGGCGAGCCCGCGCGGCCCGGCCGGCGCGGGTTCGGTGCGGAACGCGCGGTAGCTCGCCGGCATCGCCTCCTCCGCCCACACGACGTATTCGAACACGCGGAGCGGCCGGGGCGCGGCGGCGGCGAGCGCATAGGCCAGCGCGCAGGCGGCCTTGTGGTCACAATGAGGGTCCCGCCCGCTGGTGACCGCGACGGCGTCGATGCGGCTCCTGCGGCAGAGCGCGGCGAGCGTCGCGAGTGCGCCCGCCCAGCGCGGGTCGCCCTCGTCCGGCGGGGCGGCGTCGGGCCAGTCGAGAAAAATCGGCTGCGGCGCGAAGGGCGTCAGCCGCCGGAGCGCGCGGCGCGCCTCGGCCCTACGGATGGCGGCGAGATCCCGCGGGCCGCGGTCGCCATGGGAAGCCGCGCCGTCGGTGAGAAACGCGACGCCGGCGAGCCGGTCGTCCTCCGCCGCCTCGCGGATGAGCGCGCCGGCGCCGATGGTCTCGTCGTCGGCGTGCGGCGCGAGCACCAGCCAGCGGGCCTTGGCCCAAGGGCTTTGGTTGAGCCGGGCGGCGGACGGCGGGGCGGTCACCACAGCTCGTCGCCCTCGCCCCAGACGTCGTGGTCGAGCCAAGCCTTGGCGGCCTCGTCGCGGGCGTGGTCCGGGCCGGCCTGTCGGAGATAGAGACTGAGGTCGCGGATGATCTTGTCGATCCGCCCGCCCTCGACCGCGCTGCGCGTGCCGATCAGACGCGCGGAGATCTCCATCACGTCGAGCGCCGCGCGCTCGACCACGCCGCGGGTCATCTGCACGAAGGGCTTGGCGTCGGGATGGTCGTCGGCCGCGCGGTCCGCCGCCTCGCGCACCCAGAGGCCCGCCCCGCGGGTCGCGGCGACGGCCTCTCCGAACTTCGCGCGCTGCAGCGGGTCCGCGCGGGCGGCCTCGGACAGCGCCTTCCGGGTCTCCGTCAGCAGCGCCTCGACGCCGCCGAGCTGCACGGCGAGGAACCGCCACGCGCCGGCGGTAAAGCGCGGTTCGAGGTCGTAGACGCCGGGATCGCCCAGCAGGTCGTCGTCGGCGGGGCGCATGCCGGAGACGTCGTAGGCGCCGCTCGCCGTGGCGCGCATGCCGCGCATGGTCCAGCCGGACAGGTCGGCGCGTTCCGCGATGTTCGCCGCCACGACCGCCAGCCGGCGCGGCCCGTCGTCGGGTCGGGCCGTGACGATGGCGTAGTGGAGGCTGCCGGCCCCGGTGGCGAAACGCTTGGCGCCCTCGAGCCGCCAGCCGAACGGGTCCTTGGCGAGGGTGACGCCGGGGGGCGGCTCCGTCGCCCACACGCCGAACAGCCGTCCGGCCGCGAGATCCCGCGCGAGGCGCTTGTGCTGCCGGTCCGAGCCGTACCAGGCGAACAGCTTCAAGGCGTTGACGTGGCCCTCGAATATCCGTCCGAGGCTGAGGTCCGCGCGCCCCACCATCCGGAGGCAGTCGAACAGCGCCCGGTTCTCCTCCTGGGGGGATCGAAAGACCTCGCCGCCGGCGGCCGGGGGCGCGAAGGTCCGGTGCATCCCGGACCGGACCAGGAGCGCGGCGCTCTCGGTCGGGTAGACGCCCTTCGCGTCGTAGGCCGCGCCGAGTTCGGCGAGCGCCCCGTCGAGCAGGGCGAAGCGCAGCGCGGTGGCGGGAAGGTTGGTCATGAGGTCGCCTGATCCAGGATGAAGGCCGCCGCTTTCGCGAGACCCGCGGGGTCGTGCAGGCCGGCGATCCGCCGTGTGTCCAGCCGCCGCGCCTCGTCGAGCGTCGCCGGCCAGTCCTCGGCGTTTGGCCAGCGCGGCCGAACGACGGCCGCGCCGAGCGCTTCGAGCGCCGCGGCCTTGGCCGCCTGTTCGCCATAGGCCCGCTCTTCGGGCACGCAGACGAAGGGACGCGCGGCGGCCGCGACCGCTCCCAGGACGCCGTCGCCGGCGCCGCCCACCACAACGCCCGCGGCGGCGATCGCGCGCTCCGGCTCGTCGGTCCAGCCGAGGACGTTGAGGTTGTCGGGGCACGGCGTCGGAGGCTCGCTCGGGCCGATGACGCGCCACTCCCGGCTCGGCGTCGCGCCCGCGGCCGCCGCGAGGTCGGCGCTCGTGACGCGCGAGCCTCCGCGCCCGAAGGCCACTGTGACGACGTTGTCCTCCGTCTCGACCGGCGCCGCAGCGCCGGCCAGCCCGCTGAAGTAATGCGTCTTGGCCCGCACCCAGTCCGGCGTGCGCGGGTCCTCCAGCCGTTCGTCGAACGGCGCGAGCAGAGCCTGCGCGCCGCGGAACGCGTCGAGGTGCGCCGGGTCGGACCGGTCGCCGGCCAGCCGCACGTAAACGGTCGGCGTGGCGCACAGGCGGGCGAGCATGGCGACCTCCACGGAGACGTCGATCACGATCAACGCCGGGCGCCGGTCCGCGATCCAGCCGGCGATGGCGAGAGCCCGGGCGCGGACCCCATCGTGATTATAGGGCGCGTAATGCAGCGCCTCCGGGCGCTCGGCGGCGGTGTCGCGGCCGTCGAAGCCGTCAGCCTGCGGGCGGTCGTCGGGAATGTCGAGCGTGTTGAAGGGGCCGCGCATGCCGGCGACCCCCGTCCCGATGATCGTGAAGCGACCGGGCGCCAAGGCGGCGACGGCCGCCGCGCGGCGCCGGTGGCCTTCGCCCTGATGATGGACGTAATAGCCGATGGGAGCTCCGCTCACGCCGCGGCCTCCGTGGGCGAAGGCGCCTCCAGTCGGAGGTCGCACGGCATCGGCGGGAGCTCGGGCTCCAAGGTCGCGACCAGCGCGTCTCCGCCGACGCGGCTGCGGAGGCCGCGGCGCCACAGCGCGCGCTCCCGCCAGAGGTCGAAGGAGGGCGCGCGCAGGGCGTGGGACGTAGGATCGCCGAGCTGCGCCATCGCCGCGGCCATGCCGCCGCTCGCGCGGCCGGCCGTTCGCGGCGAAACCCGAACCCAGACGTCGGGTGGGTGCGACAGCCGAGCTCCCGCCGCTTGCGCCGCCATCACGAAGGCCCAGTCCTCGCCCGTGGGGCGCAACGGCACGCCGCCAGCCGCGCGGTAAGCGGCGGCCGTAACGGCGAGGCTCCCGCCGGTGTTGTCGCCGTGCCGCGGCGGCGGGTCCCAAGGCCGCGGGTCGAAGTCGTCCTCGATGCGCCGGACCTCCGCCCAATAGGCCGCGAGCGCCGCCCACCGCGCGCGCACAAGCGTCGACACGGGCTCGGCCTCGTCAAGCACGAGCGCCCCGCCCACGAGATCGACGCCGCGTTCGATCGCCGCGACGTTCGCGGACACCCAGTGCGGCGGCGGACAGGCGTCGGCGTCGGTGGTGACGAGGACGCCATCGTCGTTGCCCAGCATCGCCAGTCCCAGATCCATCGCCCGGCGACGGGCGGAGCCCGCATGGGCCAGCTCCGGGGGAAAGACGGTCTCGTCGACGTGAACAGCCAGCCGGCCGCGAAGCCGCGCCGTCAGCCCGTCCATAACCTCGCGCGACGCGTCCGTCGTGTTGTTGAGCGCGACGACCACCGGAAACGGCTCCGGCCAGTCCTGCGACGCGAGGGCGTCGATCAGCCGGGGCAGGCGTTCGGCCTCGTCGCGGGCCGGCACGCAGACGACCACGCGCCGCGGATCGAGGTGACCCGTGGTCATACCGCGACGGCCAGATCGGACCGGGCGTTCGGGGCCGTAGGTTGCGCCCGGTCATGCGCAGCGGCGAGCCGGCTATAGAGGCGCTCGTAAACGTCGATCATCACGTCGACGTCGCAGTGCCGCTCGGCGCGGTCGCGGCAGGCGCGCCGGTCGAGCCGCTGGGCCGCGATCGCAGCCTCTGCGAGGCTCTCGGCGTGGTCCGGACGCGCCAGCACGCCGCATGTCCGGTCGACGATCTCGGCGATCGCCCCGCGCGCGAAGGCCGCGACCGGCGTCCCGCATGCGAGCGACTCGGCGGCGACGAGACCGTAGGGCTCTTCCCAGCACGGCGTGAACAGCAACGCGCGTGCCCCGCCGATCACCGCGGCGAGGCGGTCGTGCTCAAGATGCCCGAGGTGGATGGCGCTGCGTCCGAGCCGCGGCGCGATCTCGGCGGCGAAATAGTCGGGATTGGAGATCGGCCCAGCGATCCGTAGCTGCGCGCCCGCGATCCGGGCGGCGTCCATGGCGAAATGGAGGCCCTTTTCGGGAACGATCCGACCCGACCAGACCCAATAGGGGTCGGGGTCGGGCTCGGCCTGGAAGGCGAACCGATCGAGGTCGATGCCGTTCAGCACGACGCCCTCGATCGGCGCGATCGGCTTCCACAACTGGCGCAGCGCCTCCGACACCGCGACGAAGGTGGCGCGGGGGGAGCGGCACAGCCGCACGCCGCTTTCGAGCCAACAAAATGGCGGCGTGTGCAGCGTCGTCACCATCGGCGTCGCGACGGTGTCGGCCATCGCGACCGGCAGGTAGTGCAGGGCGTTGTTGTGAATGATGTCGAAGTCGCGGGAGGCGAGGTCTGTCATCAGCCTGAGATAGGCGTGGTGCTCGCGAAAGAACGCGACGTCGGTCGCTTCCGCCACGCCAACTTCCTCCAACGCGGTCTCGTCGCAGATCGCCTCGAGCCCGAGCGCTTTGTCCGATCGCGTCGACGCGAACACGGTCACATCGTGATCGCGCCTTCGAAGCCCTCTCGCCAGGAGATGGGTGTGCGTCTCCAGCCCGCCCGCAAACGGCTCGCGGATCGGATGCTTCAAGTGGGCGATGATGGCGATGCGCAAACGGGGGTCCTGGCTCTCGAGGAAAGACGAAAGGGCGCCCTGGAACGGGCGCCCTCCCATGAGCCGAGATGTCAGAGCTTCGCGTGCAGCTTCGACGCGATCTCGAAGATCTCGGACGGGTCGTAGTCGGTCGTGAAGGCGGACGACGCGCCCTTCAGTTCATCGATCTTGCCGCCGTCGGGATGGCCCGAAACGACCTCAAGATCGCCGGGCGGATCGCCCGGGAGAGCCTTCTCGCCGCCGCCCCAGACCGCTTCCATCTCGCGGTAGGTCTCCTCGCCCCAGGTGTAGAGGCGCCGGTGACTGCCCTCGTCGAGGTACTTCTGCGACTCAGGGATCTTGGACAGGTCGATGTTCGGCGTCGGCAGCATCTTCTCCATCTCGACGCCCGTGAGCTTCTTCAGCGCGAGAGCGTAGGCGTGCGCATGAACGGAGCCGCGCACCAGCAGATACCCGCAGACTTCGCGGCCGGTCGGATCCGACAGGGTCTCGTAGACGCGCAGCTTGTGCATCCGCGCGCCGCACTCGAGGAAGAAGTTGTGCAGCAGATCGAGCACGAGATTTCCAGTCGAGAACACGAACGTGCCGTTCCACGGCAGCCCGTTGGAATCGACCGGCATGGCGCCGCCGCCCGCGTGCAGGAAGGAGGCCGCCGAGCGGATGTCCTTCATGTCCTCGAACGGAGCCTGTGAGATGTCTCCCTTATGCTCCTTCTCGGGCGAAGGGCCGTTCGCGAGCATCGTGATTCCGTTCGCGACCAGCTCGACGTGCCCAAGCTCTTCGGCCGTAATGCTGGCCACGAGGCTGTAGAACGGCATCACCTTCGATTTATTTCGAAAATTGAAGCTCTGGTACATATAGTTATTCAGGGTCGACATTTCACCAAATTTACCGCCGAGCAACTCCTGCAGCGCCGCAGCGGCGTTCGGATCGGCCCTTTTCGGCTTCGGAAGTTCAGCCTGAAGCTTATCGATTCGCATGAACATGTTGGGACTTTCAAATATGAATGAGCTCCTCGCCGCCGGGTTGGCGGCGAGGGAAAATAAAGTTCGGCGACGGGCTCAGGCGGCCTTGGCGGAGGTCTTGGTCGAAGACTTGGCGCCGGCCGGCTTGTCTGCAGTCTCGCCCGAAACATCGAGGCCGAGCGCGATCTTAGACAAAAGTTCGTCCGCCTTCTTCTCTTCCGCGAGGGTCTTTTCGAGCAGCGGCACGGCTTCGTCGTAGCCGAGCTTGCCGGCCCAGGTCTTCAGCAGGCCGTAGCGGGCAATCTCGTAATGCTCGACCGCCTGCGCGCAGCCGATCAGCACATCGTCGGAGGCCTGGGTGCCGCCGAAGTCCTCGAGATCCTCCTCCATTTCGGAGGTGATGCCGGACATCGCTTCGCAGGTCTTGGCGCGCGCGGGCTTGCCGATGATCTCGAACACCTGGGTCAGGCGTTCGACCTGCTCCTGGCTCTCCTCGAGATGGTTTTCGAAGGCCGCCTTCAGCTCCGAAGACTGCGCCGCCTTGGCGGATGTCTTCAGCGCGCGGACCGATTGCTTCTCGGCGTAGTACACGTCCTTCAGCGTCTCGTGGAAGGCGTCCGCGAGGGTTTTTTCCTTAGCCACATGGGGCTCCCGTGTCTGTCGCGTGGGGACTCGACAGACGCTTGGGACGGCCGCGTGTTCCGTCGGAATCCCGAACGGAGGACCAAGGCGCGCGAAAAACAGTGGGGGGCCCGGGATTCCGTTATACGCGTATACGATCCCCAAGCTGTAAGGCGATCCAGCGCTCGGCCGCCTGCAGATTTGCGAACAGCGGCGGCTTCGTGCTCTCGACGCCGTTGAAGCCGGCTTCGAGGCTCCACTGCCCTTTGGCCGGGCCGTGGCTCGGATCGTCGAGCCGGACAATCACGGCGACGAGGCGACCCTCATGCAGAACGAGCCGTCCTTCCTCGTCGGCGGAGTCCGTTGCGACCATGATCTCTCGGAACTCCATCACGCGCGTCCTTCGGCTGACTCGTCACGATCTTTACGAAAGTGGAGATAAGAGGGGTCGAAGTCGGCGAAGGCCTTGAGCGCCGCAACGTCGGGAATGGCGATCTCGCGGTTCGTCTGCTGGATGAGGCCCGCGCTGCGCAGCTTTTGCAACGCGCGGTTCACCGACACGGTGGTGAGGCCGACCGTGTCGCCGAGCTCCGCCTGCGACAGCTCCAGCCGGAAGCTGTCGTTCGTCGCCTCGCCCACGACCTGCAGCCGAACGAGGAGCTCGCACAGGATGTGCGCCACCCGGACGCTCGGGGTGCGGCGGCCCATGTTCACGAGCCACTCCCGCAGGATCGAGGCGTTCACGAGCTCCGACCACCAGAGCGCGCGGGCGAGCGCCGGCCGCGACGTCAGCATGAGGATGTGCTCCTCGCTCAGCTCCGCGATCCGGCAGGCGGTCCGCGTCGCCATGCCATGATCCATCCGGTCGAGCAGAAAGCCATATAGGTCGCAGAAGTCGCCCGGCACGAGATAGCCGATGATCTGGCGCTTCCCGTCCGCCAGCGTCTTATAGCGGTAGCCGTGACCCTCGAGGATCACGTGCACGACGTCGGTCCGCTCGCCCTCGCGGACGATGTCGTCGCCGGCCTTCAGCGGCCGCCCACGCCCCACGACGGCGTGCAGCAGCGCTCTGTCGTCGTCGGGCAGGGGATGTAGGGCCTCGAGCTTGCCGAGGATAGCGGCGGACATGCAGCGCCTCCTGAACGCGGGGGTCTTCACACGTCGCGGCCACATAGGGCGACGCGGAGGCGTCGGTAACCGGCGGGCGACACGAGGTCACGCAGGCCGGGGCTTAGTCGCGGCATGGAACAACCCCGTCCGCCGGCGGTTGGCAAGGCGGACGAAGCCCAGCACCCCAAGAGCCCGATGAACCATCCCCAGCGCTACCTCCGTCGCCTCGCCATCTGCGCGAGCGTGCTTCTTGTCCCGACTGCAGGTCTGGCGCAGAGCCCGGGTCCGAGCCGCGTTCAGGGCGCGCCGTCCGGAAATGTGGACGTGCGCTTCAAGCTTCCGCACGCCATCGAGATCGCGGAGCGGGAGGGGCGCGGCAAGGCGATCAGCGCCGTCTTCACGCCCTTCGCATCAGGCGGCGGCGCGCTCGAAGCGACGGTGATGCGGCCGGACAAGACGGTCGTGAAGTACCGTGTGGACGCCAACAACGGCGCCGTGGTCAACGTCTCCGAGCAGGCGATCGAAAGCTACGTCTCCTCGATCGATCCCGCGGCGCTGGCCGGCGTGAGACTTTCGATGGTCCAGGCTGTTGCGGCCGTGGAAGGGCAGGCGGGCGCAGGCGCCGTCGTCGGCGCGGAAGTGGAGAGCAAGGACGGCGGCCTCGCCTATCAGGTCAGCGTCTTGAAGGGCGGCGAGACCAAAACCTTTAGCGTCACGCCGGACGGAAAGGTCGCCGCGGACTGAGGATGCGGATGGCGCGAGGCCTCAGGCGATCTCGTTCGCGATCTTCCGGACGCAGTCGAGGAGCGCGGCGACGATCGGCTGCGGGGGCTGCTCTTCGAAGCGGTACCGCGGCAGGCTGACGCTGATGCAGCCGACCGGGCGGCCGTCGCGCCCGACGATGGCGGCGCCGTAGCAGCAGATGTCGAGTTCGTTTTCCTGCAGGTCGAGCGAATAGCCGCGCGCCCGCGTCGCATCGACATCGGCCATCAGGGCGGCGCGGTCGGTGAAGGTGCGGGCGGTCCGGGCCGCCAGCGTCAGCCGCGCCGCGGCGCGCTCTTCGGCCGGCAGCGCCGCGAGCCACGCCTTGCCGACCGAGCTCGAATGGAGCGCGACGCGGGTTCCGATCCGCGACGCCATCCGCACGTTGCGGTGGGACTCCAGCTTGTCGATGTAGACCATCTCGGAGCCGCTCGGGATCGCGAGGTGGATGGTCTCGTCCAGCGCGTCGCGCAGGGCGACCAGATGCTCTTGGGCGGCGCGGCGCAGGTCTGAGCGGTCCCAGCTTCGGAACGCCAGGCTGATCAGCCGGGGCCCGAGCGCGAGCCGGCCGGTGCGGGGCTCCTCGATCGCGAGGCCCTCGGCCACCAGGGCGGCGACGATGCGGTGCGCGGTCGGGCGGGGAAAGCCGGTCTGCCGGGCGAGGGAGGCCACGGTCAGCTCGCCCGGCGCGTCCGCGATCGCCTGCACCGCCCGCATGAACTTGCCGAAGGCGGCGGCGCCGGGCACCTCGGTCCGGTCGTGCGGGGCGGGCGGCGGCGCGGTCTCCATGTCTGCTGTCTTAAGCGGTGAGGTAGCCGCCATCCACCGGCAGAATGACGCCGGTGACGAAGGCGGCGGCGGGGCTCGCGAGAAACACGACCCCCTCCGCCACGTCGGAGGGAGCGCCCCACCGGCCGAGCGGCGTGCGGGCGAGGATCGCGCCGGCGCGGGCCGGATCGTCCTGCAGCGCCTGCGTCAACGGGGTCGCGATCCAGCCGGGCGCGACCGCGTTCACGCGGATTCCGTCGGGGGCGTAGGCGATCGCGAGCGACTTGGTCAGCTGCGCCACGCCGCCCTTGCTGGCGCTGTAGGCCGGGGCGAGACCGGCCCCAAAGAAGCTCAGCATCGACGCCATGTTGACGATCGCGCCGCGGCTTGCCGCGAGCCGCGACCGGGCCAGCGCGCAGAACCGCATCGTCCCCGTCAAATTGATCGCGATCACCTGCTCGAACACCTCCGGATCGTGCTCGGCCGCGCGGCGGATCACGCCGGCGCAGTTGACCAGCACGTCGAGCCGGTCGAGCCCTTCGACGAAGTCCGCGACGCCCGCGGCGTCGGTGACGTCGAGCTCCCGCGCCGTCAGGTCCAGGCCGGGGCTCGCCGCGACCGCGCTCGCGCCGAAGCCGACGACGCGGACGCTCGCGCCGAGGGCGGCCAGAGCTTCCGCGACGCCGAGGCCGATGCCGGACGTGCCGCCCGTGACGACGACGACCTTCCCGGCGAACAGGTCCGGCGCCCAGGCGCTCCGCGGCGCGGTCACGCCGACGCCTCCGCGGAGGAGACGCCGGGCAGAGGCTTCCGTACCAGCACGAGGTAGGCCACGGCCGCGACGCCCGCGACGACGGCGCTCGCCAGCAGGGCGTTGACGTAGCTGTCGGTGGTTTGCACGATCCAGCCGGTGATCACCGGCGCGAACGAGCCGGCGAAGTACCCGCCGAAGTTCTGGATGCTCCCGAGCGACGCCACCTGCCGCTGGGGCGAGATCACGCTCACCATCATCCAGCAGGCCGCGCTCGCCATGTTGATGAAGAACATCGCGAAGCACAGGAACACGACCGCCATGGCGACGCTCGGCGTGAAGGCCGCGGGCACGGTGAAGGCGGCGCCGCCGAGCAGGCCGACGCAGACGGGCCACTTGCGGCTCGCGATCAGGCCTGCGCCGGCCCGGTAGAGCCGGTCGGCGATCTGTCCGGCGCAGAGCATTCCGAGCGTGCCGAACAGGTAGGGGATCGCCACCACCCAGCCGGTGCGCGCCACCGACAGGCCGCGCTCGTGCTCAAGGTAGCTCGGCAGCCAAGTGAGGTAGAGCCACACCATGTAGATCACGCCCATGAACCCGAGGATCATGCCCCAGGTGGTGGCGTATCCGAACAGGCCGCGCCACTCCCGGAACGTCAGCGAGCGGTTGACGCCGCCGATGTCCACGCCCTCTTCGAGATGCGCAGTCTCTTCGCGGGTGAGGTCCACCTCGGCGCGATTGCGGTAGAGCAGATACCAGCCGACGGCGACGATGACGCCCACCAGGCCGGTGATGATGAACATCCAGCGCCAGCCGAAGGCGAGCATCAGCGCGGTCAGCACCGGCGGCGCGATGCAGGGACCGATCGTTGAGGCGCCGACGAAGATGCCGGTCGGCGTGCCGCGGTCGCGCACGTTGAACCACTCGCTCACCACCTTCGCGCCCGCCGGGAACTGGGGCGCCTCGCCGACGCCCAGGACGGCGCGGGCGACCAGGAACTGGTGGAAGCTGCCGACGAGGCCGCACGCGATCTGCGCGAGCGACCAGAAGAACATGCCGGCTCCCAGCATGATGCGGGAGCCGAAGCGGTCGAGCAGCGCGCCGATCGGCAATTGCGCGAAGGCGTAGGACAGCGAGAAGGCCGACAGCAGCAGGCCCATTTCGGTGGGCGTCAGGCCCATTTCCTCGCGGATCGCGGTGTTCGCGATCGAGAGCGAACTGCGGTCGAGGTAATTGATGATGCCAGCGACCGTCAGGAACGCCACGGCGATCCACTGGATGCGGACGAGCCGCGAGGTCTTTCCGGCAGGCGACGCGTAGCCCGCGGACGAGATCGTGCCGTCGGTCATGTCGGCGTTTCCTCAAGTTCTTGTTGATTGAAGGCGGCCGTCAGCAGGTCGCCTGGAGGTGTTCGGCCGCCGGAACCGTCACGCCGGCGTGCCGGCGGCGCCCCGCGAGGTCGACCGCCTGAGAGGCGCGGGGGTGTCGTCCGTTGCTCGGGCGATGGACGCCGCGTCGATCGCGACGCGGTCAGCCGTGGCCGGCGACGTCGCAGGCCGCAAGGAAGGTCGTTTCACCGGATGAACTGGTCGACGTAGTCCGCGCCAAGTCCGATCTCGCCATAGTGCTTCCGGCAGAGCTCGATCTTGGTGAAGACGTCCTCGTAGCCGGTGGTCGCGCCCCAGGGATCGACGTAGTTCATCGAGCCGGTGACCTGAAACAGCGTGATCATCTCTTCGACGCCCTCGTCGACCACCAGCGTGTGGGTCTCTCCCGGCGGCTCGAACACGTAGCCGCCTTCGGTCGCCTCCCAGTCATGCTCGAGGTAGCGCCAGCGGCCTTTCAGAACGAAGCCGTGGACGGGTCCGGGATGGCGGTGGCGGCTGAGCACGCCCGACTTGCGGACGCGCAGCAGATTGACCCAGTAGCCCTGCGAGCGATTGAGGCAGAGCGGGCGGAACCAGACGCTCGGGCCCTGAGGCACCCAGATTCGCTCGTCGTCCGGGATGGCGCTCGGCACCACAAGGTCCGGGATCATGCCGAGCGGCTGCGGCTTCTGGAACGGCATCCGCCGCAACGTTTCCGGGTCGATCGGATCCGACGCGACGGCGGCGTTGGGATTGGTCATGCGCGGCTCATTGTTCACAATGTGGACATTTAGTCCATTTTGTGGATACTTTGCGAGCCTCGTTTGGTTGTCAATTGCTTCGTTTCACGGCGCAGTCCTGCGTCGTACGCAGGCTAAAGGTCGAGCGTGACCGAGACGCGCGCGCGCGACACGCAGGGCGCGATCCTGTCCTGACGGTCCGCGACGGAGATCACCGCGTCGCGATGGATCACCACGCCGTCCTTGTATCCACAGACGCAGGACCCACAGACGCCGAGCTCGCAGGAGGACGGCATCGTCACCCCGTGGTCGCGCAGCACCTCGAGCAGGGAACGGTCGGCGGGGACGTGCAGCGTCGCGCCTGTCGAGGCGAGTTTCGCGTCGAACGGCTCCGGTTTGAAGTTTTCATCAAGCGTCGCCTGGAAGGCTTCCGCGTGGACGGAGGTCTCGGGCCAGCCCAGGGCGGCCGCCGCGTCCCGCACAGCGTCGAGCAGCCGTCGCGGGCCGCAGACATAGAGGCAGGCGCCCTCCGAATAGGGGCCGACGGCGCGCGGATCGAAGCGGCGGCCCTCGGCCGAGAACCATGTCGACAGCCGGTCCCCGCAGGCTGCGGACAACTCCGCGAGCAGCGGCGCCTCGGAGGCGCTCCGCGCGCAGAAGTGCACGGCGACGTCGGCGCCTTCGGCCGCGAGGCGGCGGGCCATGGGGAGCCCCGGCGTCACGCCGATGCCGCCGAGCACGAACACATGGCGCGCAGCCTGGCGGATCGGAAAATTGTTGCGGGGCGCCGAGACGTGCGCGACCGCGCCCTCGACCAGCGCGTCGTGGGCCCAGCGTGACGCTCCCCGTCCGGCGTCCTCGCGCTTGATCGCGATCTGGTACGTCCGCCGGTCCCCAGGGTCGCCGCACAGCGAGTACTGCCGGATCCGGCCGTCGGGGAGGCGGAGGTCGACGTGCGCGCCCGGCTCCCAGGCCGGCAGCTCGGGGCGGCTGGCATGGACGAGCGTGAGATGCAGAACCTGCTGGGTCGCGAGCCGCGCGGCCTCGACCCGAAGCTTCATGACGACACGCGCCGTCATGCGCCGTCGTCGTCCAGCAGCTCGATCGCGTCGCCGGGGCGGATCACGCCGCCGCGCTCGATCCCGCAGTTGAGGCCCGAGCGGTTGTAGAGCGGCAGGTAGACCGGCAGCCCCAGCAACTCTTCCAGGTACTTGCAGGGAAAGTTGAGCCGGCCGCCGCGCAGGATCACGTCGCCCACCCGAAACCTGCGGCCGACGAGGTGATTGAGCGGGACCCCGCGGACGGTGAGGTTCCGCCGGTGGTCGCCGGGCGCGAGGGCGATCGCGCCGCCCTGAAGCGGCGGGTCGTTGCGCGCGAGCGCGTCGAGCGCCTCCTGCTCGATCAGCGTCACCTCGCGGGTGTCGGGCTTCGGCGAATAGGTGCCGGTCCCCTCGTAGTAGCGGTCGCCGACGATCCCGCGGCCGGCCACGCATTCGGCCTCCGCGAGCTCCTCCATCTCGAAACTCGCTTCCGGCGCCACATGGATGTGCAGCAGCACGCCCTTGAAGCCGGACGCGCCTCCGGGGACCTGGCGGGCGATCGATCCGGCCGCATGCGCGAAGGCCTCGACCATCGCCGGCCCGGGCACCGCGGAGCCTGCGTCCGGCGGCGCGCTGTGGTGACTGTCGTTCATGATGGATGTCCTTCGTAGACCGTCGTTCGGTCCTTGGTCTCGGGCGCCCAGCTTCCGAGGATGCAAGGGCGCCGCTTATCGTCGAAGCGCGGCCGCGCGCGATCGCGCCGGCCGCGTGGGGCCTCAGTCGATCTTCGCGCCCGCGGTTTCTGGCGCGCGCAGCGTGGCCGTCAACGTGATCAGCGCGAGCGCGATCAGGTAGAGGGAGATCGGCCAGGTGGCGCCGCTCCAGGCGAGGAGCGCGGCGGCGATCATCGGCGTGAAGCCGCCGCTGAGCGCCGCGCCGACCTGGAAGCCGAGCGAGGCCCCGGTGTAGCGCAGCCGCGCGTCGAACAACTCGGACATCCACGCCGCGCCGATCGCGAACATCACGCCCTGGCCCAGGCTCAGCGCGACCGCCACCGTGAGCATGATGATGGTGGGGTCGCCGGTGTTCAGAAGGCTGAACATCGGGAAGGCGAAGACGATCGAGAACAGGCAGGCGAAGACGAACATCGGCTTCCGCCCGTAGCGATCGGCCAGCATGCCGAACAGCGGCAGGGTGAAGAGTTCGATGATCGCCGCGATCAGGATGCCGTTCAGGATGACGCTGCGCGGCAGGCCGAGCTTTGACGTGACGTAGGAGATCGAGAACACCGTGACGATGCTGACATAGGCGATCTCGGAGACCTTCAGGCCCACCGCCATGGCGAAGGTGCGGGTGTGCTGGGTGAGGATCTCCACGATCGGCATCTTCGCGACGACGTTCTGCTCCTTCACGCGCCGGAAGGCCGGGGACTCGTGCAGTCGAAGGCGGATGAACAGGCCGACGACCACGAGGAGGGCGCTGGCGAGGAACGGGATGCGCCAGCCCCAGGACAGGAAGTCCTCGTCGGACATGAGGCCCGTCATCCGGAACGCGCCGATCGACGTGATCACGCCGAGCGGATAGCCGAGCTGCACCAACGCGCCGTAGAAGCCGCGCTTCCGGTCTGGGACGCTCTCGACGACCATCAGCACCGCCCCGCCCCATTCGCCGCCAATGCCGAGCCCCTGCACGAGGCGCAGAACCACCAGCAGGATGGGCGCCCAGATGCCGATCTGCTCGTAGGTCGGCAGGCAGCCGATCAGGAAGGTGCCGACGCCCATGATCAGGAGGGTCAGCGAGAGCATCGCCTTGCGGCCGAGCTTGTCGCCGAAGTGGCCGAAGACCACGCCGCCGAGCGGGCGCGCCGCGAAGCCGACGGCGTAGGAGCCGAAGGCGGCGATGGTGCCCACCACCGGGTCGAAGCTCGGGAAGAACAGCTTGTTGAAGACGAGCGCGGCCGCCGTTCCGTAGATCAGGAAGTCGTACCATTCGACGGTCGTGCCGATGACGCTCGACCAGACGATCTTGCGCCGCTCGGCGTCGGGAAGCTTTTCTCCGGCGGAGGCCGCCGTCACCTGTGAGATGTCCGCCGCAACTGTCATCATGACCCCCATTGGGTTGTGGAGACGTCGTTCGATTGCAGGCTGTCGGATCGGCCGGTCCGCGCTCCTTGCGCCCCGCTCATGGGGGCGTCAGGCCGCAGGGGATCGGCGCCGCCCGGTCGATCGGCCGGGAGGCCAAAGCCGCGCGACGCGCGGGTGACGCTTCGAAAAAGATCAGTCGGCGGGCAGGGCCGCGATGCAGCCGACTTCGACCTTGATGGCCGGATCGGCGAGGCGGCTTTCGACGCAGGCCCGCGCCGGGGCGGCGCCGGGCGCGACCCAGCCGTCCCACACGCTGTTGAAAGCCCCGAAATCGCCGATCGCCGGAAGCCAGACCATGGCGCTCAGGATGCGGCTCTTGTCGGTCCCGGCCTCGGCGAGGATGGCGTCGATCTTGCCGAGCACCTGCCGGGTCTGATCCAGGACGTCGACGCTCAGATCGTCCGGCACCTGACCGGAGACATAGACGAGGCCGCCATGGACGGTCGCGGCGGAGAGGCGGGGTCCGCTCCCGATGCGGCGGATCACGGACGGCGCTTTCGGTCGGCGGGCGCCATGCCGGCGGCCGATCGAAGAGGCCGGAGTCGGGCGGTATGAAGTCTGCTTAAGCTGGACGGCGCCGTCGCCGCCGTGGAGGTCGCGCCGGTTCGGTCGCGACGATGGATTGAGCGCGCCATGCTGCTCTCCCTTGGATGCGGCCGGCCATCGCGGGCCGCACAGGGAGCGAACCATGTTTACTGACAGAAATCAAAAGGCCCTCGGTCCGTCATTCTGTTGGTTCTGCGCAGGCCTTAGGCGCCGCCTGTGACACCCGCGGCCATGGCGCCGCCTTCTTCTTCATTTCGCGGATTTCGGGCGCGTTTGGCGCCTGAAAAAACCGCATCAAAAATTACGCGCCGTGTGTTTTCTGTCGGAGCGCGTTGTCGGGGTAGGAATGAGGCCGGACGGAGCGCCGCAGGCTCCGCTTGAAATCGCCGACGTGCTACGGACGTCGTCCGAGCCGATGGGGACGACGATCGGAGGATTGGTGCTGCAAACGGCCGAAAGCGACCGCCTGGGTCCAAATCTGCGTGCGCTGCGGCAGGAGAGAGGGCTCACCCTCGATCGGCTCGCCGGCATGAGCGAGCTGACGCGAGGGTATCTTTCGCTGGTGGAGCGAGGGCTGAAGACGCCCTCGATCACGGCCCTGCTGCGGGTCGCGAGAGCCCTCGAGGTCAACATCGCCCAGCTGTTCGACCTCAACGCCGCGCCCAACGTCCGCTACACGCTCCAGCGCGCGAGCGACCATGGGCCGGCGGACCGCAGCTTCGGCCTCACGCCGCTCGCGCCGGGCCGGGCGAGCAAGATGATGGAGCCCTTCCTCATGCGCCCCGCCCATTCCCCCGGCGCGATTGGGGGACCACGTTGGGCGCATGGCGGCGAAGAGATGATCTTCGTGGTCTCAGGACGGGTCGCGGTGAAGCTCGGCGGCGAGGAGATCCTGATGGCCAGGGGCGATTGCCTCTACTTCTCCGGCGAAGAACGGCACGAAGTTCGCAGCCTGGGCGAGACGCAGGCCGAAGTGCTCGTCGTGATCGCCGCCGCGGCGGGCTAGCGCTTGAATCGTCAGGCAGGGCGGATCGCGCCTCGCCGGCGTCGGATCGGAGCTTTGATCTTCGGCCTGTTTGCACTTCGGATCCGGCCTCGAACCTTCGCGCGTCATGCCCCGGTTTATCCGGGGCATCCAGGCCATTCGGCGCAAGGCGAGAGACGATCTTGTCTGGATTCCCCGGATAAACCGGGGAATGACGAGCGTCTCGCCCTTCGTATTCGAATGTCCAGACGGGCTTGCAGGTCTCGGCGCGGTTTGACGGCGCACGGTCTTCGAACCTAATCGAAGGGGCGCGACGACGAGCGCGGCGGGCCGCGCGCGCCGAACCCAAGAGGCTGCCATGATCCCCTGGATCCATCTGGACACGGCGCAGGTGCCTGGCGGCGGCGGCGAATTGAAGCTCGCTCGGCGCGGCGACGAGTTTTCGATCCGCATCGGCCAGATCGAGCTGATGAACAGCCGCCTCAGCGGCTCGGAGAAGGCGCTGGCGACGCTCGCCTGCGAGCGCATCAGGGACCGGGCGCGGCCACGCGTGCTGATCGGCGGGCTCGGGATGGGCTTCACCCTCGGCGCGGCGCTGGGCGCGCTGCCGCCCGGGGCGTCGGTCGTCGTGGCGGAGCTGGTTCCGGCGGTCATCGCCTGGGCGCGCGGGCCGATGTCGGAGATCTTCGGGACGAGCCTGAGCGATCCCCGGGTGACGATCGTGCAGGACGACGTCGCCGCGGTGATGCGCGGGGACCGGGGCGGCTACGACGCGATCCTGCTCGACGTCGACAACGGACCGGAGGCCCTGACGCACGCCTCGAACGACGGCCTCTATGGTCCCGAAGGGCTGGGCGACGCCCGCGCGGCCTTGAAGGGGGGCGGCGTGCTGGCGGTGTGGTCGCAGGGGCCGGACAAGTCGTTCGGCGCGCGGTTGTTCAAATCGGGCTTCAAGGTCGAGGAGCACCGCGTGCGCGCGCACCGCGCCGGCAAGGGGAGCCGTCATGTGATCTGGCTGGGGACGAAGGCCCAGGCCGGCCCTTCCGGCGCGGGAAAGCCGAAGCCCCGCGCCAGGTCGCCGCGCGCCGCGGCGCGGCCGTCTGCGTTCTAGGCGGCCGCGCGCGTCTGCGGACGCTCGATCAGATTTGGGCCAGGCCGCCGTCGACGAACAGCTCGGCGCCGTTCACGAAGCTCGAGGCGTCCGAGGCCAGGAAAACCGCGACCTTGCCCGTCTCGTCCGGATCGCCCACCCGGCCGAGCGGGATCAGCGAAGCGAAATGGTCAAGCAGGGCCTGCTCCTGACCTTTCTCCGCGATTCCGAGCAACGCGGGCGTCACGATCGGCCCGGGGCTGAGCACGTTGACGCGAATGTTCCGGCCCTTGAGATCGAGCACCCAGCTCCGCACGAAATTGCGGACCGCCGCCTTCGTCGCGCTGTAGACGCTGAACGCCTCGGTTCCCATGATCGACGTGGTCGAGCCGGTGACGATGATCGAACCGCCCGTCTCCATCAGCGGCAGCGCCTTCTGGACCGAGAACAGAACGCCCTTCACGTTGATGGCGAAGGTCCGGTCGTAATGCTCCTCGGTGATCTCGCCGAGCTTCATCAAGCTGCCGCCGCCGGCGTTGGCGACCAGGACGTCGATGCGGCCGTGCCGCTTCCCGACCTCCTCATAAAGAGCGTCGAGGTCGGCGAGGACGGAGACGTCGGCGCGGACCGCGGAGGCCTTGGAGCCGAGTTCGGCGACGGCAGCGTCGAGCTCGGCCTGGCGCCGTCCCGTGATGACCACCGACGCGCCCTCCGCCAGGAAGCGCTTGGCGATCCCAAAACCAATACCGGTGCTGCCTCCGGTGACGACGGCGATTTTGCCTTCGAGTGCGTTCGACATGGAGGGATCCTCTGAAGTCGGCTATCAAGTTGGAAATAATATACCGTGCGGTACGATACCGACCGTTATGGTTTGCCGCGTGGGCCGTCAAGCGTAAGATAACGGGCGTTACAGAAAGCGGGATCGATGGGCCGCCGCCGCGTGTTCGACACTGAGAAGGCGCTGGACGCCGCGCTGGGCGTCTTCTGGGCGAAGGGCTTCGAGGGCGCGTCCTACGCCGACCTCACCGCGGCGACGGGCGTGGCGCGGCCCGGCCTCTACGCCGCGTTCGGCAACAAGGAGGAGATGTTCCTCAAGGCGCTCGACCGTTACGACCAGATTTTCATGGGGTTCTTCCCGGCGGCTCTCCGGGAGGCGCGCTCGGTCGACGTCGCGAGGCGGGCTCTGCGCGGCGCCGCGGAGGTCCATACGGGGGCCTGCACCCCTGCGGGTTGCCTCGGGATCAACGGGGCGCTCGCCTGTTCGGACGACGCGGAATCGATCCGCGTCCGGCTGGCGGACCGTAGGCGCGGCGCCGAGGCCGTTCTGGCGGAGCGGTTCGTCCGCGCGAAGGACGACGGCGATCTGCGGGACGACGCCGATCCGGCTGCGCTGGCGCGGTTCGTGATGACCCTTTCGCAGGGCATGTCGGTCCAGGCCAAGGCGGGCGCCACCCGCGAGCAGCTTCTCGAGGTCGTTGAACTGGCGCTCGCCGGCTGGCCGTCGGAGACGCGCTAGCCTTTCGGCGGTCTGAACCCCGAAGGGGCGCGGGGGCGACGCGACCGGCGCGCCGCCCCCGCGATCGTCAGTTCGAGAGCGAGACTTCGACGAGATTGTCGGAGAACGTCGGCGAATGCCCCATGTCGCCGAACTTGTGCGACGAGATCGAGTTCACCGTGCCGTCGTTCAGCTGGCGCCAATAGCCGAGCGTCGCCACCACGATCCCCGACGTCACGTCGTCGGTGACGCGCGCCACGCCCTTGAAGGCGCCGCGGTCGTTGGCGACCGTGACCCGGGCGCCCTCGATGATGCCGCGCGCCTGGGCGTCCGCGGGGCTGATCATGACGAACTGCTCGCCCTGGACGTGCTGCTTGTCCGCCATGTTGGCGTAGCAGGAGTTCAGGAAGGCATGGCTCTTCGGGCTCACGATGTTGAGCGGGAAGCGCTTCGCGAGTTCGGGATCGGCGGTCGCGCTCTCGCGAGCCCCGACGTAGTCCGGCAGCGGGTCCAGGTCCTCGCCGGGCTGGAAGTCGAGATACATCTGGCGGAACGGCGGGGCCACGAAGTTCTTGGCGCCCTCGACCTTGAATTCGCATTTGCCCGAAGGCGTCGGAAAGTTGCCCTCCCTATGCGGCGCCCGGTCGTCCGGTGTGCCCACCTTCAGCCGCGCGAAGCCGTGCTTGCGCAGATAGTCGAGGTCGACGCCGTCGCAGGCCGGCGACGACCAGTCGACGTAGTGTTCGAGGCACTCGCTGTCCGACCACTTGAAGTTGTCTTCCTCGAAGCCGAGCCGGGCCGCCAGACGCCGGAAGATCTCGTTGTTTGGAATGGCCTCGCCAGGACTCTCGGCGCACTTGGTGTTGTAGGTCAGGTAGAGGTGGCCCCAGGAGAGGATCATGTCCTCCATCTCGGCGCCCATCGACGCTGGCAGCAGGATGTCGGCGTAAGACGCGGTGTCCGAGATGAAGTGCTCGGCGGAGACCAGGAACAGGTCCTCGCGCATCAAGCCCTCGACGATCTTGTCGGTCTCGGGCGCCTGGGTGACGGGGTTCGAATTCCAGCACATCAGCGACATGATCGGCGGGCCGTCCGACAGGCCCTCGCCCAGCAGCGCCCGGCCGATGTGGAGGTTCGAGACCACGCGGGTGCCTTCCGGGATCAGGTCCGGCCGGCAGATCACGTCGAACTTGTACGGGTGCTCCCAGACCGGGAACTGCGTGACGCCGCCGCCAACGTGGCGCCACGCGCCGGTGAGCGCCGGGATCGAGGTCACCGCGCGGATGGTCTGCCCGCCGCCGTAGTGCCGTTCGAGCGCGACGCCCATGCGGATCGCCGCCGGCTGGGCGGTGGCGAGCTCAAACGCGAGCTTGCGAATGTCGTCCGCCGGAACGCCCGTGATCCCCGCAGCCCACTCCGGCGTGCGGGAGGCCGCGCGCTCTTTCAACTCGTCGTAGCCGAGCGTGTGGTTGTCGACATAGTCCTGGTCGACCCGCCCCTGCGCGATGATCGAATTGATCAGCGCCATGGCGAGCGCGCCGTCGGTGCCGGGCTTCGGGGCGATGTGCCAGTCCGCGGCCTTGGCGGTGCGCGAGGCGTAGCTGTCGATCACCACGACCTTGGCGCCGCGCTTCTGCGCCTCCTTCACGATCGCCCAGTGGTGCAGGTTGGTGCTGATCGAGTTGCACGCCCAGATCACGATGTACTTCGAGTGGATGTAGCTCTCGGGATCGAGGCCCGCGGTCGGGCCCACGGTCATGAGCCAGGCGGTGCAGGAGCCCTCGCCGCAGAAGGTGCGCTCCATGACCGTCGCGCCGAGCCTGTTGAAGAAGGCGTCGCCGCCATTGAGCCCGTGAATAAGGCCCTGGTTGCCGAGGTAGCTGTAAGGCGCGATCGCCTGCGGGCCGTGCTCGTCGATGATGGCCTTCCAGCGCGAGACGATCGTGTCGAGGGCCTCGTCCCATGTGATGCGCTCGAACTGCTTCGAGCCCTTCGGGCCGACCCGCTTCATCGGGTAGAGCAGGCGGTCAGGATGATAGTGGCGCTCTTCGTAGTTCTTGAGCTTCACGCAGAGCGTGCCGCGGGTCATCGGGTGCTCGGGATTGCCGGTGACGCCAAGCAGCTTCCCGTCCGCCACCTCGAAGATCATCGAGCAGGTGTCCGGACAATCGTGCGGACAGCCCCCGTAAAACGTCAGCGACTTCACGTGGTCGTTCATGCCTGTCCCTCCAGCGCCGGCGGTCGCGCCTTCCGCGCGGGCGCTGGCGCAGCCCCCGTCGCATGACGCTTTGAGACTAGAACAGCTCGAATAGTTGGACGGCGAAAGGACCAAGCGCGTCCGATTGGATGGCGCCAAGCGGGCTCCGAGGGGGCTTTGGGGTCGTCCATTGGCGCCATGGACAAGGCCGCCCTTGGCTTTCACAGTCGGCGGCTCAGGGGGCCGTCGATGGCGCCAACGGTCGGGCGGATCGCACGTGGAACTGACGCTCGCGCTGGACCACGGCTCCAGCAGATCCTTGCAGGCTCAGATCTGCGAGCAGGTGCGCGCGCTGATCCTGGACGGTCGGCTTCGCGCTGGGATGGCGCTCCCGCCAAGCCGGCTGCTTGCCGAGCGGTTCGGCATCTCGCGCAACACCGCGCTGATCGCCTACGAGCGGCTGATTTCGGAAGGCTATGCCGAGGCGCGCGGGACGGCGGGCGTCTTCGTCACCTCGATTCCGCCGGACGCGCTGATCCTGATCCGGAACGCGCAGCGGGCCGAGCCCAATGGGCCGCCGCCGGAGGCGTCGAGCGAGCCGCTGCTCTGCTTCGCCGGTTCGCCCGGCGGCGGCGGCGATCGCCCTGCGCTCGACTTCTGGGTCGGCCGCTCGGACGTCGCGTCGTTCCCGCTGAAGACGTGGCGCCGCATCGTCAACCGGCTGCTGAGCGACGGCGGCGGCTATCTCACCGACTACTGCGATCCCGCGGGCCTCCCGGAGCTGCGCCGGGCGATCGCCGACCATCTCGGTCGGGCGCGCGGGATGAGGGTGACCGAGGACCAGATCGTCGTCACGGCCGGGGGTCAGGAGGCGCTCAACCTCGTCCTGAACCTGCTGCAGGCCCACACTCGGCAGCTGTGCATCGAGAACCCCTGCTATCTCGGCGCCTCGATGCTCTTCGGCAGCACGTCGCTGGCGATCCACCCGATCCCGGTGGACGAGGAGGGCGTCCAGACCGATCGGCTGCCGGCGGCGCGGGGCAGCCTCCTCTACGTCACGCCGTCGCACCAGTTTCCGACGGGCGTGCTGATGACCTTGGCGCGGCGCCTGGCGCTCCTGCGGTGGGCGGAGGAGACCGACAGCTTCATCATCGAGGACGATTACGACAGCGACTTCCGCTACGACGGCCCGCCGCTGACGTCGCTCGCCGGCCTCGACCGCAGCCGGCGCGTGTTCTACGTCGGGACGTTCTCGAAGTCGGTCGGCGCGGGGCTGCGCGTCGGCTTCGCGGCGACGCCGCGGCTGATGTGGGACGACGCCCGGCTCCTGAAGGCGCGGATGAGCAACGGCCAGTCCTGGCTCGAGCAGGCGGCGCTCGCCGTCTTCATCAACGAAGGGCACTTCGACCGCCACCTGCGCCGGCTTCGCCAGGTGTACAAGTCCCGACGCGACGCCCTCGTCGCCGCGCTGAACGAGCAGTTCGACGCCCCGACGATCTCGGGCGCCGACAGCGGCCTCCATCTGGCGTGGCGCCTGCCGCGGGGCTTTCCGAGCGCGCGCGAGGTCCAGGTCATGGCGCGGGAGGCGGGCGTCGGCGCCTATGCGCTTTCGAGCGGCGCGGCGTTCGACTTCAACGGCGAGGCGGCGGAGGACACCCTGGTGCTCGGATACTCCTCACTCGACGAACGCCAGATCGCCACGGCGGTCTCGAAGCTCCGGTCCGTGCTGTCGCCAGGAGCAGGTTCCGCGCACGACGAGGCGCCCAGCCGCAGCGCGGCCGGCCGCTGAACCGCCTGAGCGCTCATTTCGCAGCCAAGCGCTCGGCGCTTGTCAGGCGCGCCTTCCAGACCCCGCTTTTCACCAGATCGGCGATCACGTCCGCCATCAGGCGCGCGGTGAGGTCGGCGCCGCGCATGTTCAGGGTGCGCTTCGACACGACGACGGACAGCCGCCAGGACGGCGTGGGTCGGACGATGCGGACCGTCTCCAGTTCGCCGCGGGCGAGTTCGTCGGCGAAGGCGAAGTTCGGCATCACGGCGAAGAAGCCCGCGCTCACCACCATCTTGGCGATCGCCGGCAGGCTGTCGCAGTCGATAGCGCGCGGCGTCACCTCGTGCCGCGCCGCGAGCTGCTCGATGACGGTGCGCAGCACGTTGGGCCTCCCCGGCAGCACCAGCGGCAGCTCGAACAGCCTCTCAAACGGAATCGACTCCTGCTGCAGGATCGGGTGTCCGGCGGGAGCGAACAGCATGAGGTCCTCGACCATCATCTCGGTCCAGGCGACGTTCTCGAACGCCTTGTGGTCGTACAGCAGGGCGACGTCGAGGCGTCCGGCCTGGATCAGCTCATCGAGATAGCCGCTCATGGCCTCGACCACATGCAGGCTGATCTTCGGCAGACGCTCGGCCGCCGCCTGGTAGAGCGGGAGCGCCAGGCCGCGCGCCGCCGAGGTCGGCAGGCCGACCGAAATCCGGCCGCTCGGGCTCTCGGCCAGCGAACGCAGGTCGTCCTTGGCGCGGTCCGCCTCTTCGAGGATCCGGCGCGCGCGATCCCAAAACCGCTGGCCGAGTTCGGTGGGTGTGACGCCCCGCGCGTGGCGCACCAGGAGGTCGACGCCGAGCTCCTCCTCGAGGTTGCGGATCTGCTGGCTGAGCGAGGGTTGGGCGACCCTCAGCACCTCCGCCGCGCGCGAGATGTTGCCGATCTCGGCCACCTGGACGAAGTACCGAAGCTGCCGGAGATCCATCGACGACCGCCTCTCCTTGTCTGGACCGCTTAAACTTTCGGCGCGCCCACCGCTGGCTCATGCGTATCACATATGCCTGAAGATGACAAATATACTTATATAAAACAGTGGTTTGATCCTGAAACGTGATCCTCGCAGACTGCTTAGATTTTAAGCCATAGATTAATCCTATGCCGAGGATTGGAAATCGATCTTTGAATGTCAGCTGGCGGTCCGGGAACCTCGGCCCGTACGCAAGGAAGAGCTTCCGGCCGGGAGGCTCTCGCGAGGGCGGAGCACACGGACATGCGCAGGACCACCGTTTCACGCGCCTACGGCCTTGGCCTGGCGGCGGCCGTCGCGCTGACGCCCGCCATGGCGCTCGCGCAGAAGGCGCCCTGCATCGGCAACTCGGTCGCCACCACGGGTCCCGCCGCCTTCGGAGGCGCGGCGATCAAGATGGGCGCCGAGACTGCGATCGAGGAGATCAACGCCAAGGGCGGCGTGCTGGGCCAGCCGCTCAAGCTGATCCAGTACGACGACGCCGGCGCGCCCCCGCGCGGCATCGACAACACCCGCCGCATCGCCCTGGCGGACAAGTGCGTCGCGATCCTCGGCGGCTACCACTCGACGGTCTCGGTGGCGCAGGCCGAACCGGTGAACACGATCGGCATTCCCTTCGTCGGCGTGCTCGCCGCCAACACCAAGGCGATCGAGAACGGGCGGTCGCCGAACTTCATGTTCCGCGTGTCCGCCAAGGACAAATGGGTCGCGCGCTTCCTCGTCGAAAAGGCGGCGGCGCAGTCCAAGACCGGCAAGATCGCGTTCTTCTACGAGAACACCGGCTGGGGCAACGGCGCGCTGCCGGATGTCCAGGCGGCGATGAAGGCCGCCGGCAAGGAGCTGGTCGCCACTGAGACCTTCAACTGGAACGACCAGGACATGACGCCCCAGGCGATCCGCGCCCGCGACGCCGGCGCCGACGTCGTGCTGTTCTGGGCGCTCGATCGCGAAGGCAACCAGATCGTCCGCTCGATGGACAAGGTGGGCTACAAGCCCACGATCATCGGCGCCTGGGGCATCGCCGGCAACCTCGGCGAGCTCGCCGGCCCGCTCGCGAACGGCGTCCAGGTCGTCCAGACCTACACCTTCATGGGCGACATGGACCCGAAGAAGAAGGCGCTCTGGGACAAGATCTCCGCGAAGTACGGCCTGAAGGATCCGTCGGAGGTGAAGATGGCGTCCGGCGTCGGCAACGCCTACGACGCGGTCTACATCATCGCGCAGGCGATCGAGAAGGCCGGCGCCTACGACTGGGCGAAGGTGCGTGAAGCGCTCTACCAGGTGAAGCTCGACGGCCTGGTCGCGACCTACGACCCGGCGTTCGACGCCTCCGATCCGGAGCGCCAGGACGCCATCCTGCCCAAGTACTACAAGCTGACCGCCTGGCAGGACGGCAAGCTGCTGCCGATCGAGCAGACGCCCTACGGCAAAACCAACTGAGACGCGCGGGCGGCGGCGACGCCGCCCTCTCCGTACGGCTTCGGACCTGACGCTCCCCCGCGTCCGGACCGCACGGACGCGAGTGGCTCCGCTCCCGGCGCCGCTCGCCTCTCCGCCGCAGATCAGGCAACCGACGGCCCATGACCACAATCCTGCAGTACACGCTCTCGGGACTCGCCATCGGCGGCGTCTACGCCCTCGTCGCGCTCGGCTTTCACATCATGTGGTCGACGGCGAAGGCGGTGAACTTCGCCCATGGCGACACGCTGATGATCGGCGCGGTGCTCGCCGTGATGGGCGTCGACGCCGGGATGCCGGTCTGGCTCGCCTGCGGGCTCTCGATCCTCGCCGGCGGCGCCTTCGGCGTCGCGCTCGAGCGGATCGCGGTGCGGCCGTTCACTGCGGAGGCCAACTCGATCGGGTGGATGCTCTCCACCATCGCGATCGGCATCATGGCGGAAAGCCTCGCCACCATGCAGTTCGGCGGCTTTTCGCGCGCCCTTCACTCGCCCGGCGTGGACCGCCCGCTCAACGTGTTCGGCGCCGGCGTCTACGCGCAGGAGCTTCTGATCCCGGCTGTCGCGGTCGCGCTCACCCTCGGTCTCGGGCTGATGCAGAAGCGCACGCTGATCGGCCGCGCCATGCGGGCCGTCGCCCATGACAAGCGCGCCGCCGCCCTGATGGGGGTCAACGTCGGCCGCATCGTCGCGATCTCCTTCGGGCTCTCCGCGCTGCTGGGCGCCGGGGCCGGCGTGTTGGTCGCCCCGGTCATCCAGGCCTCCGCCACCATGGGCGTGCTGCTCGGCCTCAAAGGCTTCGCGGTCGCGATCATCGGCGGCATCACCAGCGCGCCCGGCGTGCTCGTCGCCGGCCTCCTCTTCGGGGTGCTGGAGAAGTTCGTCGAGGGGTACATCTCGACCGCCGCCCGGGAGATCGTCGCCTTCAGCGTGATGATCGCGGTGCTGCTCGTTTTCCCGCAGGGCCTGTTCGGCAAGCGCGAGACGGTGAAGGTATGAGCCGGCTCCACGCCCTCGGGTTCCTCGCCCTCGCGGCCCTGCTCGTCGCCGTGCCGCTGACGGCGGACAACGAGTACGAACTGCGGCTGTTCATGCTGTTCCTGATCTACGGCCTGATCGCCGTGGGCCTGAACGTGCTGGTGGGGCTCACGGGCCTCGTCTCGCTCGGCCAGGCCGGCGTGTTCGCGCTCGGCTCCTACGCCGGCGCGATCCTCGCGGTGCGGCTCGGCGCCGACCTGATCACCGCGTCCCTCGGGGCCGCCGCGATCGCGGCCATCTTCGGCGTCGCCCTCGCCTATCCCACGGTCCGGGTGCGCGGCGTCTATCTCGCCGTCGTCACCATCGCCTTCGGCATCATCGTCGAGAACGTCGCGATCGAGTGGAGCGCGCTCACCGGCGGCACCACGGGGCTTTCGGGCATCCCGACGCCCAACGTGTTCGGTTACGAGCTCTCGGGCTACGGCTTCTACGGCGTGCTGGCCGCGACGCTGCTGCTCGCGACGCTCGCCGCCCACAACCTCAAGGACTCCCGCTACGGCCGAGCCATGCTGGCGGTGTCGCAGAGCGAGATCGCGGCGCGCTCGCTCGGGATCGACGCCACCGCCATGCGCATCCTCGCCTTTGTGGCGGCCGCGGTGACGGCCGGCGTGGCGGGCGCGTTCTACAGCTTCCTCAACGCCTACATCTCGCCCGACATCTTCACCTTCTCCGACAGCGTGCGCTTCCTGCTGATGGTGATCCTCGGCGGCGCGGCGACGACCTTCGGCCCGGTGCTCGGCGCCTTCGTGCTGACCTACCTGCCGGAGTACCTGCAGGACTTCCAGCTCTGGCAGAAGTTCGCCTATGGCGCGCTGCTGCTCACCGTCATGTTCGTGCTGCCGCGCGGCGTGCTGGGAACGGCCGGTTTCGTGCTGAAGCGGCTGAGGCCCCCTGCGCGCGGCCTGTCCGCGGCGGATATGGAGATGGCTAGGGTCGGGTTGCCGGCGGCCGCCCGCGGCGCGACCGCGGAACTGGTGACGCAGGGCCTGACGGTCCGCTTCGGCGGCCTGACGGCCCTCTCGGCCGCGAACTTACGGGTGAAGGGCGGCGAGATCCACGCGCTGATCGGCCCGAACGGCGCCGGCAAGTCCACCTTCGTCAACGCGATCTCGGGCGTCTACCAGCCCAGCGAAGGCGCCTTCGGCATCGACGGCGAAGACCTGACAGGCAAGCGCCAGCACCAGATCGCGCGCCTCGGCCTCTCCCGCACCTTCCAGAACACCGAGCTGTTCGGCGACCTCACCGTGCTGGAGAACGTGCTGGTCGGAGGTCAGTCGCGGCTGTCCTACGGTCTCGCGGACGCGCTGCTGCGGACGCCGCGGCGCCGGCGCGAGGAGCGCGACCTGCGGGCCGCCGCAGTCGGCCTGCTCGCCTTCGTCGACCTCACCGACCACGCCAAAGAGGCCGCGCGGCATCTGCCCTTCGGCCTCCAGCGCCGGCTCGAGATCGCCCGCGCGCTCGCCGCCCGCCCGCGCCTGCTGCTGCTGGACGAGCCCGCCGCCGGCCTCACCACCCAGGAGATCGGCTCGCTCGCCGACATGATCCGCAAGGTCGCCGCGGCGGGCGTCTCGGTGCTGCTGATCGAGCACCACGTCGACCTGATCATGGCGGTGGCCGACACCGTCACCGTCCTCGACTACGGCCAGGTGATCGCGAGCGACCGCCCCGGCGTCGTGCAGAACGACCCGCGGGTGATCGAGGCCTATTTCGGCTCCCCCGTCGCCCACGGCGACTTCGCGGAGGTCCCGGCATGAGCGCGAACGACGTCCTGCTCGAGATCCGCAACCTCGAGATCCGCTACGGCGCGGCGGTCGCGGTGCGCGACGTGTCGATGACCGTGAAGCGCGGCCAGCTGGTCGCGGTGATCGGGGCCAACGGCGCCGGCAAGTCCTCGCTGGTGCGCGGGGCCACTGGCCTTGTGCGCCCAAGCGGCGGCGAGGTGCTGTTCCGCGGCGAGGACACGACCAAGCTTACCGCCGACGCCAAGGTCCGCCGCGGCCTTGTGATGGCGCCCGAGGGGCGGCTGCTGTTCCCCGACCAGACGGTCGACGACAACCTGATCCTCGGCGCCTACGTCCACGGCGGCCTGAAGAGCGCCCTCGCGCGGGAGACGCGCGAGCGGGTGCTGGAGATGTTTCCGCGCCTGCGGGAGCGGCTCGGCCAGCTCGCGGGCAGCATGTCCGGCGGCGAGCAGCAGATGCTCGCCATCGCCCGCGGCCTGATGGCCGAGCCGGAGCTGTTCATCATCGACGAGCTGTCGCTCGGCCTCGCCCCGAAGATCGTCGACCAACTCATCGGCGTGCTGCGGGAGCTCAACCGGCAGGGCCTCACGATCCTGCTCGTGGAGCAGCTCGCGGCGCATGCGCTCAGCATCGCCGACCACGCCTACGTCATCTCCAACGGCGTCGTCGCGAAGGACGGCCCGTCCGCGGCTCTCGCCCGCGACCCGGAGGTGATGGCCGCCTTCCTCGGCAAGGCGCACTAGCGCCGCCGCGATCGAACACCACCCCAAGGAGCGTATCCATGTCCCGCGTCGTCGATCTCAGCCTGACCGTCGAAGACAACATGCCGGCCCACAAGCTGTTCCAGCGGCCGGTCATCACCACGCATCTCAGCCACGAAAGCTCCAAGGCCTTCGACCTCGGCGTGCCCGGCGACGCGATGACGTTCCAGACCAACTTCATCGCCATGCTCGACCACGTCGGAACCCACGTCGACGCCTACAAGCACGTGAACCCGAACGGCGCGCCGATCGACGAGATGCCGCTCGAGATGTTCATGGGGAAGGCGCTCTGCTTCGATCTGCGCCACATCCCCGACCTCGGCGACATCACCGTCGCCGACATGGAGGCGGCCGAGGAGAAGGCCGGCGTCAAGGTCGACGGCCACATCGTGCTGCTCTGCACCGGTTTCCACGCTCGCAACTATCCGAGCCTGGACTCGGTCTGGAAGAACCCGCTGCTGACGGTCGAGGCCACCCAGTGGCTCTACGACCGCGGCTCCAAGATGCACGGCGTCGAAGGGCCGTCGACCGACAAGCCGACCGACAACATCTTCGCCCAGCACCGGCTCTGCCGCGACCTCGGCGTCAGCCACTGGGAGTGGCTCGTGAACCTGGAGGAGCTGGTCGGCGCCGGCGAGTTTCAGTTCTTCGGCGCGCCGATCAAGTTCAAGGGCGGCTCGGGCTCCCCGGTCCGCGCCTTCGCCATCTTGAATTGACGCCGGAGAGCGCGCGGGAGGCCGCCTCCCACGCGCCGTCATGCCCGGCGGAGACGGGCATCCACGACTTGCTGCGATCGCAGCGCTCGACGTCCAAGTCGTGGATGCCCGCGAAGAGGCGGGCATGACGGCCGAGATGGCCGCGCCTCGTTAAAGAAAACACGCACCAACGCCCGGGAGCGACGCCATGTCCGCCGACTTCGACTTCATGAGCGCGACCGCGCTCGCGCGGCTTGTGGCGACGAAGGCGGTCTCGCCGGTGGAGCTGACCCGGCGCGCGCTCGACCGGGCGGCGGCGACGCAAAGCTCGCTCAACGCGTTCTTCCTGCTGATGGAGGACGAGGCCATGAGCGCCGCGCGCGAGGCCGAGACGGCGGTCGTGCGCGGCGCGGAGCTCGGGCCCCTGCACGGGCTGCCGTTCTCCGCCAAGGACCTGATGGCGGTGAAGGGGCAGCGTTACGCCTCCGGATCCCGAGCCATGGCCGACAACGTGGCGGAGGTCGATGCGCCCGCGGTCGAACGCGCCAAGGCCGCCGGCGCGATCCTGATCGGCAAGACCACGACGTCCGAGTTCGGCTGCAAGCCGGTCGGCGACAGCCCGCTCACCGGGATCACCCGCCACCCGTGGGACCTGAGCAAGACCCCCGGCGGCTCGAGCGCCGGCGCCGCGGCCTCGGTCGCGGCCGGGATCACGCCGTTCGCGCTCGGCACCGACGGCGGCGGATCGATCAGAATTCCGTGCAGCGTGACCGGGCTCGCCGGGCTCAAGGGCCAGTTCGGGCGCGTCGCCGTCTGGCCGACGTCAGCGACGCCCACGCTCGCGCACGTGGGTCCGCTAGCGCGCTCGATCGAGGACGCGGCGCTGCTGTTCTCGGCGATCGCCGGCTACGATCCGCGCGACCCGTTCTCGGTGGCGGGTCCGGTTCCGGACGTGCTGGGCGCCCTCGGCCGGGGCGTGGAGGGGATGAGGATCGCGTGGAGCCCAACGCTCGGCTACGCTCGCCCTGATCCCGAGGTCGTGGCGATCGCGGAAGCGGCGGCGAAGCGGCTGGCTGACGCCGGCGCGATCGTTGAGGAGGTCGAGCGAGTGTTCGACGCCGACCCGGAAGATATGTGGATGGCCGAGTTCTACGCCGGCGTCGGCACGCGGCTCCGGTCCGTGGTCGAAACCAAGCGCGAGCTGCTCGATCCGGCCGTCGCCGTCGTGCTCGAGGCCGCGCTCGCGCAGGAGATGCGCGACTACTACGACAAGGTATTCCGCCGTTATGCGCTGCGCGACCAGATGCGGCGCTTCTTCGAACGCTACGACCTGCTGCTGTCGCCCACGCTCCCCAAGACGAGCGTGCCTACCGGAGTCGACGTGCCCGAGGGCCTGGAAGACCGCACCCTGGTGAGCTGGGTGTTCTACACCTACCCGTTCAACCTGACGGGCCAGCCTGCGGCGTCCGTGCGCGCGGGGCTCTCCTCGGACGGCATGCCGGTCGGCCTGCAAATCGTGGGACGCGCGCTCCGCGAGGCCGACGTCGTCGCGGCCGCCGCCGCGGTGGAGCGCGGTTGGCCCGGTGAGGAGGATCTCCACCTCCGGAGGCTATCGCCGAGCCTCCGCTGACGCGGAGGTCCACGACGCAGCCGACGTCGCTAAGGCCGCTTCGGGTCAGTGGACGCCACGCTGTTTCATGCTCCGCCGTCGCCCCGGGCCTTGTCCCGGGGCCCATAAGCCCGCCTGTCGAGATTGGTCTCCACCGGCGGGCTATGGATTCCGGGACTTCGCCCGGAATGACGGCGGGGTTCACTGCGTCAACGAGACCCAAAAACGTTCCAAGGACCCGCGCGGCGATCGCTTGGCGCTACCATCGTCAGACGTAGCAGGGGCCCTCGATCAGCGGGTGCGCGGCGATGAAGGCTTCGTCGATCTCGAGGCCGAGGCCCGGCTTCTCCTGCGGGCGGACGCCGCCGTCCGCGCCGATGACGTAAGGCGTCCCGCCGATCTCGTCGCGGAAGGGATTCGCCTTGGCGACGTCGCCCTCGAAGTAGCCGGGGTTGTCGACCGCCGCCAGCATGTGGATCGTCGCCGCCATGTTGATGCCGGTGGCGGAGGTGTGCGGGTTGACCGTGATCCGCTGGGCCGACGCCATGGCCGCGATGCGCAGCGACTCGGTCAGGCCGCCGGTCTTGGACAGGTCCGGCTGCACGAAGGACACCGCGCCGTCCTCCAGCAGACGGCTGAACTCGAACCGGGTGAAGTGGTTCTCGCCGGCGGCGAGGGGCGTCCGACCGAGCTTCGCGGCCTGGATGTAGGCCCGATAGTCGTGGGGCGAGAACGGCTCCTCGAGCCAGCCGATCGCCAGCTCGTCATAGGCGGGCATGACGCGGCGGACGTCGTCGAGGGTGTAGCCGGTGTTGGCGTCCACCAGGATGTCGATGTCGGGGCCGACCGCCGACCGAACGGCGCGGGCGCGGGCGACATCGCGGGAGGGCGTGTCGCCGACCCGGAGCTTCAGCGCCTTGTAGCCCTCCGCCACGTAGCCCTGCGCTTCTTCCGCGAGCGAGGCCGGGTCCTGCCAGCCGAGCGAGATCCCGCCGGCGTAGGCCTTGATCGAGCGGGACGCGCCGCCCAGCAGCCGGTAGAGCGGCCAGCCGCAGGCCTTTCCGCGGATGTCCCAAAGGGCGAGATCGAGGCCGGACAGCGCGAGGGCCGCGGCGGCGCCCATGCCGTGGCTCGCGAGCTGCATCTTATAGACGCGCGCCCAGACCGCGACGACGTCGAGCGCGTCCATGCCCAGCACCAGCTCGGACAGCGTCGTGTCGATGAGCTTCGCGACCGCGCCGGGGCAGCGGCCGTGATGGGCCTCGCCCCAGCCCACGAGCCCCTCGTCGGTCTCGACCTTCAGCAGCACCGCGTCGCGCTTCACGGCTCGCCCGATGCCGAGCGTAACGTTCTGGCCCTCCGGCACGCGGTAGGACACGGGCACGGCGCGGATCGATCGGATCTTCATGGGGGCGGGCCTTTCGGAGGATTACGCGCGGACCGCGCCGTAGCAGTCCGGATTGACGAGGTTCCTGGGGCGCTCCCCGGCGAGGATGCGGAGCATCTCCTCCGCCGCGCCCATGCTCATGGCGCGCAGGCTGGTCGCGGTGACGCCCGCCACGTGGGGCGTCGCCAGCACGTTCGGGGCCCCAAGAATCGCGGCGTCGGGCGCGAGCGGCTGGACGTCGTGGACGTCCACGGCCGCGCCGCCGATCCGGCCCTCGTGGAGCGCCGCGACCAGCGCCGCGGTGTCGACCACGGCGGCGCGGGCGACGTTGACCAGAAGAGCGCCGGGCTTCATCAGGCTGATCAGACGCGCGTCGACCAGCCCGCGGGTGGTTTCGTTGAGCGGGCAGGCGATGACGACGGCGTCGCTATCCGCGAACAGCCGGTCGATGGCGACGGGCTCCACGCCCTCGGGGAGGTTCGCGAGCGTCCGCGACGCGCCGAGCACCCGCATCCCGAAGCCGTTCCGGGCGATCGCCGCCACGCGGCGGCCGATCTCGCCGACGCCGAGGATCCCGAGCGTCGAACCCGCGATCTCGCCGGTCCCGTCGGCGAGCGGGCGCGCCGCCGCCCAGCCGTCGCGACGCAGCGTGGCGTCGAGCCCCGCCAGCGGCCGCCGCAGCGCGAGCAGCGCGCCGATGACATACTCCGCGACCGCCTGCGTGTTGCTGCCGGGGAGGTTCGCGACCGGGACGCCCGCAGCCGTCGCAGCCGCCACCGGAATGAAGTCGAGCCCTACGCCATGGCGCACGATGCCCTTCAGCCGGGGCGCATGGGCGACGATGTCGTCGGGGAGCTTCGCCCGCACCACGATGCCGTCGACGTCGCCGGCGAGCCGGCGCAGCGTATCGGGGGCGACGTCCGGGGCGACGACAAGCTCGGCGGCCGCGGCGAGCAGGGCCTCCGCGTCCGGGTGGACGGCGTTGGTCAGAAGCAGCTTCGGCCGGCCGGCCGGATCGACGTCAGCCATTCCAGGGGGCGCCTTCCACGACGGGGTTTTCGAGAACGCCAAGTCCAGCGACGCTCGCGCGCATGACGGCGCCGGGCGTGAGCCAGGTCGGCGGGGTCTGGACCGGCGCGACCCCGGCCGGGGTGCCGGTCGCGATCACGTCGCCCGGCTCCAGCGGACCGTCCTGCGACAGGATCGCGATCAGCTGGTCGACGTCGAAGAGCAGGTCGGCGGTGGTCCCGCTCTGGCGGGTGACGCCGTCGACCGTGAGCGTCACGGGGAGCGCGTGGGGATCGGGGATCTCGTCGACGGTCGCGAGATAGGGTCCGAACGGGCCGAAGGTTCTGATGTTCTTGCCGCGGTCGAACGAGCCGTCCGCGCGGATCAGCTGACTCGCGCTCACGTCGTTGAACGCCGCGTAGCCGGCCACATGGGCCCGCGCCTCCTCCGCGGACACCCGGGAGGCGCGACGCCCGATGACCACGGCGAGCTCGGCCTCATAGGTGCAGCCGCCGACGCCGGCCGGCAGCGCGACCGCCTCGCCCGGCCCGACGACCGTGTCCGGCGACTTCATGAACAGCGGGGGCCGCGCGGGATGCGGCATGCCGCGTTCCTTCAACGCGCAGACGTAGTTGTGCGCGATCCCGAAGATGCGGCGGGGCGTGAAGGGCGCGAGCAGCGTCACCCCGGCGAGAGGCAGGACCGCCTCGGGCGCGGGAGTCGCGACGGCGATCCGCGCGGCGACCGCGGCGAGGCCCTCCGCCACGAAGTCGGCGACCTCAGGCGCGAGACCCCCGAGCGCCTCCGCCATGGAAGCGTGGCGAAGGTCGAGCACGGCCTCGCGCTCGTCGAGCAGAACGCCGGCGCGGACGCCATGCGCGTCGCGGAAGGTGACGAAGCGCATGGGTCAAGCCACGCGATACTTGTCGATGATCGACCGGTCCACGTCCACGCCGAGGCCCGGCGCCGTCGGGATCTGCACCACGCCGCGGACCTGCACGATCGGCTCCTTGGCGAGATGGTCCCGGAACGGGTTCTCGCACTGCTCGAACTCGAGCAAGGGAGGCGCCGGGAACAGGCTCGGCGGCTGGTCGGGGATCGCCGCGAGGAAGTGCAGCGTGGCGGCGAGGCCCACCGCCGACCCCCAGGCGTGCGGCACGCATTCCACGCCGTGCGCGGAGGCGAGCGTCGCGATCTTCTTGCATTCCGTGATGCCGCCGGCGGCGCAGACGTCCGGCTGCACGATGTCCATCGCCTTGCGCACGATCGCGTCCTTGAAGCCCCAGCGGGTGAACTCGTTCTCGCCGCCCGCGACGGCCATGTCGAGCGCTCGGCTGACCTCGACGTAGCCGTCGATGTCCTCGGGCGAGATCGGCTCCTCGAACCACTCGATGTCGAGTTCCTCGAGCTTGCGTCCGAGACGGATCGCGGTCGGCACCGAGAAGCAGTGGTTGGCGTCGACCATCAGGCGGATGTCCGACCCGATCGCGTCGCGCACCGCCTTCACGCGCTCGAAGTCCTTGGCGACGGAGCCGAGGCCGATCTTCATCTTGATCGCGGTGAAGCCGTCCCGGACGTAGCCTTCCGCCTCCTCGACCGCCTCGCCGATCAGGTTGTCGAAGTCGATGAAGTAGAGGCCTGTGGCGTAGGACTGGACCTCGGTGCGGAACGCGCCGCCGATCAGCTTGTGAACAGGTTTCCCACAGCTTTTCCCGACGATGTCCCACAGCGCGATGTCGATGCCGCTGATGGCGGCGATCGACATGCCCTTGGGGCCGTAGTCCTTGATCCGGTTGTAGAGGTCCTCCCAGACGACCTCCACGTCGAACGGGTCGCGGCCGATGATCCGCGGCCCGAGCTGCGTGTCGATGAAGGCCTTGGCGACGGCGGACGGACCGTAGCACTCGCCCCAGCCGACGACGCCGTCGTCGGTCTCGATCTCGACGAGGCAGGTCCCGCGCGTCTTGTAGAGCCAGCCGCGCGAGGAGGTGAAGGGCTGCTCCACCGGGGCCGCGATGACGTGGGAGGTGACTTTTTTGACCTTGGACACGAAGCTCGAAGCCTTTCAGGCGGGAACGCCGGAGCAGTGCGGATCGACGGCCCTCGGCCGCTTCCGCGATTGAGGACGAACGCGGATTACTTCGCGGCGGCCTTGAAGACCTGGCTTGCGACCGCGTTGAGCGAGGTCTGGACCTCCATGACCTCCTTCGTCAGGGCGTCGCCGGTGAGATCGTCGACCAGGAAGCCGTTGTCCTTGCCGAAGGTCTTGAAGGCGTCGCTCTGGATCGCCTTGCGGAGCCGCGCGATCAGGTCCGAGCGCGTGGCCTCGGGGAGGCCGGCCGGGGCGACGAGGTAGGCCATCTGCACCAGCGGGCCATAGGGGAACACGTCGAAGCCGCGCTCCTTGAACGTCGGCAGGTCCGGGAAGACGGCGAGCCGCTCGTTCGCGAACACGCCGAGCGGCCGGACATAGCCGCTGCGGATCTGTCCGAGACTTTCCGAGGGCTTGAGCACGGCCGCGTCGATCTGGCCGCCGGAGAGGTCGGCGATCACCTTCGCGCCGCCGGGGTAGGGCACGTTGGTGTAGGAGGCTTTCGCCGCGCGCGCGGTCATCTCGGCGAAGATGTGGTTGAGGTTGTTGTTGCCCGGCGTGCCGATCGTCGCCACGCGGTCCTTGCCCATGAAGGCGAGGAAGTCCTCGATCGTCTTGTGGGGCGACGAGGTCGCCACCAGCAGCATCAGCGGATCGGTGGAGACGCGCGCGAGATGGGTGAACTGCTCGTTCTTCAGCGGCGCCAGGCCCTGCGCGATGACGGCGAGCGTCGAACTGGTGCCCATGCCGAGGGTGTAGCCGTCCGGATCGGCGCTCGCGACGCGCCGCATCCCGATCGCGCCGGTCGCCCCGGGCATGTTCTCGACGATGATCCGCATGCCGTCCTGCTGCAGCATGGGCTGCAGGATCCGCGCGGCGATGTCGTTGGAGCCGCCCGCGTTCCACGGCACGATCAGCGTCACCTCGCGCGCCGGAAAGGCCTGGGCATGGGCGGACCGGATCGAGGCGCCGGACCCCGCGAGGGCTGCGGCGCCGGCCAGTCCCGCGAGAAGCGAGCGGCGTGAAAGGATCATGGCGTTTCCCTAGGTCTTGTTGTTTGTTATAACAAACATCGATAAAATGGAGCTGTCAAGCGGCGGTCGCGTGCGTCGCCGGGTTCGCGGAGCCGCGAAGCGGGGCTACCGTGGCCGGAGAGATCAGTCGGAGGATGCGAGACATGGCGGGTGAGGTCGCGCTGCGGCGGATCGAGCGGGAGCCTTTGGGCGAGCTGGCGCACACCCAGCTGCGCGACGCGCTGCTCGGCGGCCGCTTCGCGCCGGGCTCAACCCTGACGTTGCGGCACCTGGCCGAGACCTTCGGCGTCTCCGTCACGCCGGTGCGCGACGCCGTCTCCCGCCTGGTCGCGCTCGGCGTGCTGGAGCTCGGGCCGCGCGGGGCGGCCGTGGTGCCGGACGTGAAGATCGACGCCCTGGCGCACATCACCATGGTGCGAACCGAGCTCGAGGGGAGGGCGGCGTTCGAGGCCGCGACCCGAGCGGGCCGGCGCGAGTCGGCCAACCTGGCGACGCAGCTCGACGCCATGCGCGCCGTCATCCGCGCGCAGGATTTCGCGACCTATCTCGATCTTCACCGGCGCTTCCACTTCAGCGTCTATGCGCTCGCCGAGGTCCCCATCCTCTCGGGGATCATCGAGAACCTGTGGCTGAGGGCCGGCCCCGTGCTGTCGCTCGTCGTGCCGGACTATGTGCTGACGCTGAAGGGCACCGACCGGCACGCCGCGATCGTCGACGCCATCGCGCGCGGCGACGGCGCGCTTGCGCGCAAGGAGACCGCGGCCGACATCGTCGAAGCCGACGCCTATCTCCGAAGCCTCGCCGGCCCCGACGGCCGGATCCGGCGCGCCTGACGAGCCACGTCAGGCGGCGGCGCGACGAGATCGGCGGCCCGGCCGCCGCCCTGCGGCGTCGGCCGGGTGGGAGGGCTGGCCGCCCTCAGTTCGCCCCGCCTCCGTACATGTAGTTCGGCAGCCACAGGCCGATCGCGGGGAAGGTGTAGTACAGCACCATCGAGAAGATCACGATCACAAGGAACGGCATGACGCCTGAGAAGATCTCGTTGATCGTGACGTGTTTCGGCGCGACGCCTTTGAGGTAGAACGGCGCCATGGCGACCGGCGGCGACAGGAACGACGTCTGTATGTTCAAAGCCACCAGGATGCCAAAGAACAGCGGGTCGATGTTGAAGTGGCTGAGCAGCGGCAGGAAGATGGGCAGGAAGATCACGATGATCTCGGTCCACTCCAGCGGCCAGCCGAGCACAAAGATGATGACCTGGGTCAGCAGCAGGAACTGGATCGGCGTCAGATCGAGGCCGATGATGAAGTTTTCGACCACGGACTGTCCGCCGAGATAGGCGAACACCGCCGAAAACACGAACGACCCGACGAACAGCCAGCACACCATCGCCGAGGCGCGGGCGGTGAGGTAGACGCTCTCCTGCAGCTTCTTGAAGGTGAGCTGCCGGTAGGCCACGGCGAGCACCATGGCGCCGAGCGCGCCGACGGCGGCGGCTTCCGACGGCGTGGCGAAGCCGCCGATGATCGCCCCGAGCACGCCCGAGATCAGCAGCGCGAGCGGCAGGAACGAGGTGGCGAGCGCCCACATCACCGCCCAGTAGGAGGCGGCGCGTTCCGACGGCGGAAGCTTGGGCGCGAGCGACGGCGTGATCAGCACGCGGATCACCACATAGAGCATGTAAAGCCCGGCCAGCATGAGGCCGGGGAAGAACGCGGCGGCGTAGAGCTTCACCACCGAGACGCCTGCGGTCGCGCCGTAGAGGATCAGCATCACGCTCGGCGGGATCAAAATGCCGAGGCAACCGCCGGCGCAGACGACGCCGGCCGAGAGCTTCGTGTCGTAGCCGGCCCTCAGCATGGCGGGGAAGGCGAGCAGGCCCATCAGCGTCACCACCGCGCCGACGATCCCGGTCGCGGTCGCGAACAGCGCGCAGGTCGCGAGCGTCGCGATCGCAAGCGAGCCGGGCAGGCCGCCCGCGGCGAGCTGGATTGAGCGGAACAGCCGGTCGAGGATGTTCGCGCGCTCGACGAGGTAGCCCATGAACAGGAACAGCGGCACCGAGATCAGCACGTCGCTCGACATCACGCTGTAGGCGCGCTGCACGAACAGCTGAAACACGGTGTCGCCCATGGCGTAGAAGCCGAAGCCGACGCCGAGCGCCATCAGCGTGAAGGCGATGGGGAACCCTAGAAGCAGGAGCACGACGAAGAGGGCGAGCATGATCACGCCCATCATGGGATCCGAGATCATATCTTGGCCTCGTCGAGCTCGATCTTGGACGGTTCGACCGCGACCTTGTTGGCCGCGGCCTCGGCGAGGATCAGTTGCTCCGTCTCCTCCACGTCGCTGAGCCGCTGCGGCCAGTCCCCGGTCCGCAGGCAGATCACGCAGCGCATGACCTCGACGACTCCCTGCAGCGTCATCAGCACGCCGGTCACGGGGATGACGAGCTTGAAGGGCCAGAGCTTCAGTCCGTCGGGCGAGAACGAGCTGGTTTCGCCGGTCTGGTAGGACAGGTCGAAGAACACCCAGCCGGCGTAGACCATCGCCAGAATGCCGGGGAAGAAGAACAGGATGTACAGGACGAGGTCGAGCCCGGCCTGGGTGCGCGGCGTCCACTGCCGGTAGAGGAAGTCGCCGCGGACATGGCCGTTGCGCGACAGCGTGTAGGCGCCGGCCATCATGAACAGCAGGCCGTAGAGCATGTAGCTCGCGTCAAAGGCCCAGGTGGTCGGCGCGCCCATGATGCGGCGTGACGCCACCTCGAACACGATGACGAAGGTGAGGACGACGATCGACCACGCGAACAGCTTGCCCACGGCCGCGTTGAAGCGGTCCACGGCGAGGAGATAGGACTGCATGAGACATGCCTTCGGCCGGAGGCGGAGCGCCACGGAAACGGCGCGGCCGGCCCGGAGGCCGGCCGCGATCAAGGCCGTCAGGCCTGTTTGAAGAAGTGCTCGTAGGCGAGCTTGGTCTCGACCTCGTACTCCTGCGTGAAACCGACCACGCGCTTGACCCAGGCCTTCTGGCTCTCGATGACCTTGAGGAAGAAGGGGTCTGTCTGGGCGGCGATCACCTTGTCCCAGGCGGCGAGCTGAGCCTCCAGCACCGGCCGCGGGGTCGGCAGCACCTTCACGCCGGCGTCCTTCAGGGCCTGGAGGTCCTTCGAGTAGCGGTCCTGCGCCTTCCACGACATGTCGGCCGAGGCGGCTTCGGCGGCGTACTTGATGATCGCCTGCACTTCGGCCGGCAGCCCGTCGAACTTGCGCTTGTTGAACAGGATCTCGAAGCTCTCGAGCGCCTGATGGTAGCTCTGGACCATGTAGATCTTGGAGACGTCGGCGAAGCCCAGCACCTTGTCCGAAGACGGGTTGTTGAACTCGGCGCCGTCGATCAGGCCGCGGTCGATCGCGGGCACGATCTCGCCGCCCGGAAGGATGGTGACGCCGGTGCCCATCTCCTTGAACACGTCGGCCGACAGCCCGACCGTGCGGTACTTGATGCCCTTGAGGTCGTCGGCGGTCTTGATCTCCTTCTTGAACCAGCCGAGCGGCTGCGACGGCATCGGTCCGGAGAGGAAGCCCTTCACGTTGAGCTTCAGGACGCCCTGAACGAGTTCGTCGTAGAGCTGCTGGCCGCCGCCGTAGTTGATCCAGCCGAGCAGCTGGTTGGCGTTCCAGCCGAAGGGCGGCGCGGTGCCGAACAGGGAGAAGGCCTTGTTCTTACCGTACCAGTACGCCGAGACGCCGTGGCCGCCGTCGAGGATGCCCGCGTTGACCGCGTCCAGGAGCTGGAACGCCGGCACCACGGCACCCGCTTGCAGCAGTTCGAGCTGGATCCGTCCGGCGCCCATCTCGTTGACGCGCTTGACGAAGTCCGACCCGAACTCGTGGAAGATGTCCTTGTTCGGCCAAGTCGACTGGAACTTAAGCCGCACCGCGGCTTGCGCCCTCACCACGGAGGGGGCCGCGACGCCGCCAGCCACGGCGGCTGCGCCGGCGGCGAGAAAGCGCCGCCGACTGCGCCCGGCTTCGGGCGCATCTCGGGCGTCGGTCGTTTCGGTCATGTGGTCCTCCCCTGACGCGACGACAGGGCCGGCGGCCCCCTCGCAGCGGTTCGGATGAGCGCGGTTGCGCTTATCCTGGCGTTTCCCTCGCGTCCGCTCCTTCTTGGCCGGTTTCCGGCTCCTGGCGGTTCGCGAGCGTCAGTAAATGTGACCGCAACATGGCGATCAAGGGAGGAGGGGGTATCCGTTCGTCGCGAAGTGGCGTTCTGTATGCCTGATGCCGAAAACGTGACCGGGGAGCGCCTGGACCGCGCCCGCGACGGCGGGACAGTTGACGGCCTGCGCGCGTGGGAGCTTATGCTGCGGGAATGAGCACGTCCGCGCCCTTGGAATCGAACGACGACCACAGCTGGACCGCGGTGACGCGGGCCATCCGCGTGACCGTGCAACCGCGCTACATGCCCGGCGAGTCCGCGCCGGAAGAGGAGCGCTACGTCTTCGCCTATACAGTCGAGATCGTGAACGAGGGCGAGGAGACGGTGCGGTTGGTCGCGCGGCATTGGCGCATCATCGACGGCCGCGGCCGCACCGAAGAGGTGCGGGGGCCTGGCGTCGTCGGCGAGCAGCCGCTTCTGCCGCCGGGCCAGTCCTACACCTACACCAGCGGCGCGCCTCTTCCGACGCCGTCCGGCATCATGGTCGGCGCCTACCAGATGCAGACCGACGCCGGTCAGCCGTTCGAGGTGGCGATCCCGGCCTTCGCGCTGGAAAGTCCGCACGCCGTCCGCACCCTGCACTGACCTCGCGGCCATGACAGCCGCCTTTCCGGACGCGCGCGAGATCCTCGCGCGCCTTGTCGCCTTCGACACCGTCAGCTCGAAATCGAACCTGCCTCTGATCGGCTACGTCGAGGCGTTGCTGGCCTCCGTCGGCGTCGCCTCCGTGCGGACGCCGGACGCGACCGGGACGAAAGCGGCGCTGTTCGCCACCATCGGTCCGGCGGACGGCTCCGGCGTCCTGCTCTCGGGCCACACCGACGTGGTGCCGGCGGCGGGCCAGCGGTGGACCTCGGACCCCTTCACTCTGGTGGAGCGCGACGGCCGGCTCTACGGCCGCGGGGCCTGCGACATGAAGGGCTATCTCGCGGGCGTGCTTGCGGCAGTCCCGCGCTTTCTGGCGGCGGACCTCGCGACCCCGATCCACCTGATCTTCTCCTACGACGAGGAGGTCGGCTGCATCGGCGTGGAGGGGACGATCGCGCGGTTCGGCGTCGATCTGCCGAGGCCGAAGCTTTGCCTCGTGGGCGAGCCGACCGAGATGACGGTCGTCGACGCGCACAAGAGCGTCTACGCCTTCGATACCGTCGTGACCGGGCGATCGTCGCACGCCAGCATGCCGCAGCTCGGAGCCAACGCCGTGCTGGCCGCGGGAAAGCTGCTCGTCGAGCTCGACCACATGCGCGAGGCCCTCGCCATGGACGGCGACCCCTCCGGCCGCTTCACGCCCGCGGAGAGCACCATCACGGTGGGCCTCGTGCAAGGCGGCGAGGCGAGCAATATCGTACCGGAGCGCTGCCGCATCTCTTGGGGCTTCCGCGGGCTTCCGGGCTTCGACGGCGCGGGACCGCCCGCGCGGCTCGCCGACTTCGCGCGCCGTCACGTGCTTCCCTCGCTGCGCGACACGGCGCCCGAGGCCGACGTGGTGACGACCGCGCTGGTCGTGGTGCCGGAGCTCGCGCCCGAGCCAGGGTCTCCCGCAGAAACGCTCGCTTTCGCGCTCGCGGGCCAAAACCGCTCCTTCGCCGTGTCCTACGGCACCGAGGCCGGACATTTTCAGCGCGCGGGCGTGCCGACGGTCGTCTGCGGGCCGGGCTCGATCGCCCAGGCGCATACGACCGACGAATTCCTCGAGGTCTCCCAGCTGGTTGCGCTCGAACGCTTCCTCGAGCGGCTCGCGGAGCGCTGCGCGTCGGGTCTTTGATCGACGGCAGGGGCTCGGCGTGGGACTCGCGCGTCCTATATCAAAGGAAAGGGCGAGACGAGCGGGCCGAAAGCCCCGGAGCACGAGCATGTCCAACAGCGTGAAAGGCCAGAGCCGCGTTCCTGCAACCACCATGGGCGGCGACCCGTTGCGCCGGCGCTCCGCTACGACGGCCGGTCGTCGCCTTAGACGCGTCGCGCTTGTCCTCGGCGTCGTAAGCGCGACGTCGCTGGCCGCGGCCTACGCCGGCTCGAGTTTGATTGAGCGCGACGCGTCGCCCGCCCCGGCGAAAACCGCCGCCGCGCCTGCCACCGAACAGAAGAACGCCGCTCTGGACGCCGAGCGCGAGCGAGCGGCGGACGAAGCGGCCCGGCGTGAGGCGAAGCGCCTCGACGACGCCGCGCGCAAGGCGGTCGTGGAGCGTGAACTGGCCGAGCTGGAGCGCCAGCGCGACGCTCTGAAACGCGAGGTCGCCGAGCTCGCAGCGCCGCTCTCGGCCCCAGAGCAGCCCGCAGCGCAGGCGGAAGCCCCGGCCCGATCAGACGAGGCCGAACCGAACGTCGCGGAAGCGCCCGCCGACGAGGCCGGCGAAGCGCCGGTCGCGCGAGCCGCGCGGACGGATCAGGAACCGACGGTCGCCCGCGTCTCCACAGAGCGTGATGAGCCCGCCCGCTCGGCCGCGATTGTCGACGCTCCGCTGACGGCCGAAGCCGTGGGATCAGTGCGAGTGTTCATCCATGTGCGCGCGTCGGACGCCCGCGCCATCGCCCGGGCGCGCGCGGTCGCGGCGGAGCTCGAGCGCGAGGGCGTCGCAGTCGCCGGCATCCGCGGCGTGCCCTTCCCGGTGCGCCAGGACGCGATGCGCTACTTCTATGACGCCGATCGGGGTTCGCTCGGCGCCCTGAGCCGCGCCGTCGAAGGCGCGGTCGGCGTCGCTCCCCGGGCCCAGGACTTCCGCCGGTATGGCGCGCCGCCCCGGCGCGGCACGCTGGAGCTCTGGCTGTCCTAATGCTGCGCCTCTCAGCAGCGGAGGGAAGCCGGCGCTGACGGTTGACAGCGGCGCGCAAAGGGGCGCTCTAACGACTTCGTGAGCAAACGCAGTCGTTTAGAGGGATTCTAATGAGCCGGCTGGACAGGCGAGCTCTGCTGCGCGCCGGCATGGCCCTGGGCGCCGTTACGGTCTCCCCGGTTGCGCCGCGCGCCAAGGCGGCCGACGTTCTGACGCTCTACAACGGCCAGCACGCCGAGCCCGCCACCGCCGTGGTGCAGGCCTTCATGGCCGCGACTGGCGTGCAGGTGGCGATCCGCAAGGGCGGCAGCGCTCAGCTCGCGAACCAGATCATTGAGGAAGGCTCGGCCTCGCCCGCGGACGTGTTCTTCTCGGAAGAGACCGCCCCGGTGACCACGCTCGCGGCGCGCAGGCTGCTGGCGCCGGTCGCGGCGGAGACCCTGCGGCAGATCCCGGCGACCTACGCCGCGAACGACGGCCGCTGGATTGGCGTGACCGCCCGCTGCCGCGTGGTGGCCTACGACGCGAAGCAAGTGACGCCCTCCGAGCTGCCGACCTCCGTGCTGGACTACGCCACCCCCGCCTGGAAGGACCGCGTGGCCTACGTGCCGACCAGCGGCGAGTTCCAGAGCCAGGCGCTCGCGATCGTGAAGCTCCGCGGCCGCAACGCCGCGATCGCCTGGCTCAAGGGCCTGAAGGACAACGGCCGGATTTACAACGGCAACGTCGCCGCCGTGCAGGCGGTGCAGCGGGGCGAGATCGCGACCGCGCTGGTCAACAGCTACTACTGGTACGCGGTCGCCGACGAGATCGGCGAGGAGAACATGCGCTGCCAGCTGCACTACCTCGGGGCCAAGGACCCGGGCGCGCTGGTGACGCTGTCGGCCGCCGGCGTGCTCGCCTCCAGCCGCAAGCCGGAGCTGGCGCAGCGCTTCGTCGCCTTCATGACCGGCGCTGAGGGGCAGCAGGCGATCGTCGACGCCGTCGCCGAGTATCCGGTGCGGCCGGGTGTGGTCTCGCCCTACAAGCTCAAGCCGCTCTCCGAGCTCGACCCGCCCGACCTGACGCCGGACGACGTCAGCGACGCCGCCGAGGCGCTCGCCCTGCAGCGCGAGGCGGGCCTGGCGTGAGTCTCGCGCTTCCGCGGCGCGGCCCAGGGACGCCGGTCTGGCTGCTGCTCGCCGCGGCTCCGACCTGCCTGCTGATCGCGCTGCCGCTCGGCTATGTCGCGCTGCGGGCCTGGGGCGTCGGGGCCGCGGGCGTGACGGGCGAGCTCCTGCGGCCCCGCACGCTGGAGCTTTTGGTCAACACGCTGACGCTCTCGCTGACGGTGACGGCGATCTCCGCGGTCCTCGGCGTCGCCTGCGCATGGGTGGTGGAGCGCTGCGACCTGCCGGGACGGAGCGCCTGGCGCATCCTGCTGGCGCTCCCGCTCGCGATCCCCGCCTTTGTTGCGAGCTTCGCCTGGGCCTCGCTCGACGTCGCGTTCCAGGGCATGGGCGGCGCCGTCCTGATCCTGTCGCTGTCGCACTACCCGCTTGTCTATCTGCCGGTGGCCGCGGCGCTCCGCAGCATGGACCCGGCCTATGAGGACGTGGCGCGCTCGCTCGGCCGCGGCCCGTGGCGCGCCTTCTTCGGGGTCGCGCTGCCGCAGGTCTGGCCGGCGCTGGGGGCGGGGGCGCTGCTCGCGCTCACCCACATGCTGGCGGAGTTCGGCGCGTTGGCGCTGTTGCGGGTGCAGACCTTCACGACCGCGATCTTCGCCTCCTATGAGCTCCAGTTCGACAGCTCGACCGCCGCCCTGCAATCGGCGGTGCTTCTGGCGCTCAGCCTCCCGGCGGCTCTGTTCGAGATGCGGCTTCGGCGCGGCGTGCGCTTCGCCCGAAGCGGCCGGGGCGGCCGCCGCGAACCGCGGCTGCTCGCCCTCGGGCGGCTGAAGCCCTTCGTCGTCGTGGCCTTCGCCGTCCTCGTGGCGCTTGGCACAGGCGTTCCGGCGGGCATGCTGGCCTACTGGCTCGCGGTGGGACGTTCCGCGGCGCGCGGCGTCGTCGACATCTGGCCGGCGGTCGAAGGCTCGCTCGGCCTTGCGCTTCCCGGCGCCGTCATCGTCACCGCGCTCGCGCTGCCGCTCGTGCTGGCCGCGACCCGCAGGCGAAGCCCCCTGACGGCGCTGCTCGACCGGCTGCCCTACGTGGTCCACGGCCTGCCCGGTCTGGTGGTGGCGCTGGCGCTGACCTTCTTCGCCATCCGCTACGTGCCCGCGCTCTACCAGACCACCGCGCTGCTGTTCGCGGCCTACGCCGTTCTGTTCCTGCCGCTCGCCCAGTCGGCGCTCCGTGCCTCGGTGGAGCTCGCGCCGCCCGGCCTCGAGGAGGTCGCGCGCAGCCTCGGCCGGGGGCCGCTCATGGCCTTCGCGACCGTGACGCTGCCCAACATCCTCCCCGGCGTCGGGGCGTCGCTTGCGCTGATGACGCTGGAGCTCGTGCGGGAGCTGACGGCGACGCTGCTGCTCGCGCCGATCGGCGTGACCACGCTGGCGACCGAGGTCTGGTCGCGGGCGAACGATGGACAGTACGCCGCAGCGGCCCCTTTCGCTGCGCTGCTGGTGGCGCTTTCGGCCCTGCCCGTCTACGTGTTCACGCGCCGCAGCCTGGAGCTCCACGACCTCTGATGCGAAGCGTCGTCGTCTCGAACGTTGTCAAGGCCTACGCCGGCCATCCGGTGCTGAACGGCGTCGACCTTGCGGTCGGCGACGGCCGGATCGCGGCGCTGCTTGGGCCTTCGGGCTGCGGGAAGACCACGCTGCTGCGGTTGATCGCGGGGTTCGATAGGGTCGACGGCGGGTCGATCGCCATCGACGGCGAGGTCGTCTCAGGCGAGGGGCGGCACGAGCCGGCGGAGAAGCGCCGCGTGGGCTACGTGCCGCAGGAAGGCGCGCTGTTCCCGCACCTCACCGTCGCCGGCAACGTCGGCTTTGGGCTCGCGCGGAAGGACCGCACGCCGGCGCGGATCGCCGAGGCGCTCACCCTCGTCGGCTGCGCGGCGCTCGGCGACCGCTATCCCCACCAGCTGTCCGGCGGCCAGCAGCAGCGGGTCGCGCTGGCGCGGGCTCTCGCGCCCCGGCCGAGACTGGTGGTGCTGGACGAGCCGTTCAACGGTCTCGACCTCGACCTCCGCCGCGCGGTCGCCGCCGACGTCGCCGCCACGCTCCGGCGCACCCGGGCCTCCGCCATCCTGGTGACGCACGACCCGGAAGAGGCCTTCGCCTCCGCCGACCTCGTGGCCGTGATGCACGCCGGGCGCATCGCCCAGGCCGCGGACCCGCGCACGGTCTATCTCACGCCGGCGAGCCCCGAGGTCGCGCGCATCACCGGCGCCGCGATCTTCCTGGAGGCGACGGTCTCCGCCGGCCGGGCGACGACGCCGCTCGGGGACGCGGATATCGGCAAGCGAGCGGAGGGTGTTAACGGCCGCGCGTCGCTCTGCCTGCGGCCGGAGCAGATCGTGCTCGCCGCCTCCGACGCCGGACGCGCGGCCAAAGTGGTGGACATGAGCTTCCGCGGCGACCACAGCCTGCTCACAGTGGTTGTGGACGACCGGCGCCTGGACGTACGCGCGCCCGCCGCCTTCGAGGCCGACGCCTCGGGCCTCGTGCATCTCGCGATCGCCGGTCCCTGCGTCGCCTTCCGCCCTTCCTGATCCGCAAAGGCCTTCCGCATGCCGCAGCTCTCACTCGCCGAGGCCCACGCCCTCGCCGCGACCGCGTTTCTCCGCAACGGCGCGCGGGAGGAGGTCGCGGCCCGCGTCGCGCAAGCGTTGGTGGCGTCAGAGGCCGACGGGCTCAAGGGCCACGGCCTCGCCCGCGTGCTGCCCTACGTGACGCATCTCCGCGCGGGCAAGGTCGACGGCAAGGTCACGCCGACCCTGACCCGGCCCCGCCCCGGCGTGCTGGCGATCGACGCCGCCCACGGCTTCGCCTATCCCGCGCTGACGCTCGCGATCGAGGCCCTGCCGGCGGCCGCTGCGGAGCAGGGGATCGCGGCGGCCGCGATCCGCCGCTCGAACCACTGCGGCGCCGCCGGCCACACCGTCGAGGCGCTCGCGGAGCGGGGCCTCGTCGCGCTGATGGTCGCGAACGCCCCGGCCTCGATCGCGCCCTGGGGCGGCAAGGTCCCGCTGTTCGGCACCAACCCCATCGCCTTCGCCTGCCCGCTGCCGGGCCGGGAGCCTGTGGTGATCGACATGTCGGTCTCCAAGGTCGCGCGCGGCAACATCATGGCGGCGCACCAGCGCGGCGAGCCGATCCCCGAGGGTTGGGCCTTCGACGCCGAAGGGCGGCCCACCACAGACGCCGCGGCGGCGCTCGCCGGAACCATGGTCCCCGCCGGCGACGCCAAGGGCGCGACGCTCGCCATGATGGTGGAGCTGCTGGCCGCCGGCCTCGTCGGCGCGAGCTTCGGCCACGAGGCTTCCTCGATGTTCGACGGGACCGGCGGTCCGCCCGACGTCGGCCAGCTGATCATCGCCATCGACCCCGCGGCATTCTCCGGCTCTGGCCCGGAGCGCTTCGCCGTGCTCGCGGAGGCGGTCGAGTCCCAGGACGGCGCCCGCCTGCCGGGATCGAGGCGCATCACCGCCCGCGCCAAGGCCGCCGCCGAAGGGGTGACGCTGGACGAAGCGACGATCGCGACGATCGAAGGGTTATGAGGTCGGCGGGGCTGGGGCCCCATGTCCGCGACCGGCGCCCAGTCGTCATGCCCCAGCTTGTCCGGGGCATCCAGCTATAGGCTGGCCGCAGCGCCTGGCGGACCGATGGATCCACCGGACGAGCCAGGGATGACGACGCGCTTGGCGCGGCGTGAAGCTCGCCGTCGCTCTGACGGCGCCGCAGCGCCGCTCCTCACTTCACCGGGCGTTTCTCCAGCTTCCGGGCGAGCGTCCGGCGGTGCATGCCGAGGCGACGGGCGGTCTCGGAGATGTTGAAGTCGGTTTCGATCAGCGTCTCGTGGATCCGCTCCCACTCCAGAGTCTTGATCGACGTCGGGCGTTCGGTCAGCGGGATCTCCGTGTCGCCCTCGACGCGCGCGAAGGCGGCCTCGATGTCGTCGGTGTTCGAAGGCTTGGCGAGATAGTGGCAGGCGCCGAGCTTGATGGCCTCGACCGCGGTCGCGATGCTTGCGAAGCCGGTCAGCACCACGATCAGCATGTCGGGATCGTGCGCGTGCAGCCGCTGCACGCAGGCGAGGCCGGAGGAGCCCGCAAGCTTGAGGTCGACCACGGCGTAGCCGGGCGACACCGTCGTCAGCAGCGCGTCGAGTTCCTCGGGGCCTGCGGCCGCATGGGCCTCGTAGCCGCGGCGCTCGAACGAGCGGCGGAGAGTCGCCGCGAACTTGGCGTCGTCGTCGACGATCACGAGAATGCGGTCGTCAGCCATGGCTCGCCGGCTTCTCCAGCATCAGCGCCGCGAGCGGCAGGGTGAGCAGCACCTCGGCGCCGCCCTCCGGGCGGTTGCGGGCCTCGACGGTTCCGCCGAGCTTGCGCAGGGCGTTCACCACGAGGAAGAGGCCAAGGCCGCCGCCGGGGCGCCCCTTCGTGGAATTGTACGGCCGGCCGAGGTTTTCGATCATCTCCGGGGCGAAGCCCGGGCCGGCGTCGCGCACCGTGATCGCCAGCGTCCCGCCGCGCCGCTCGGCCAGCACGCCAACCCATCGCGGCGAGGCCTCGACCGCGTTGTCGATGACGTTGCCGATCACCTGCTTCAGAGCGGAGTCCGAGACGATCGCGACGTCGTCGCCGAAGCAGTCGTCGTAGATCAGGGCGTCGACGCTGCGGGCGGTCCGCCGGTCCTCGACAATTTCGGCCAGGAAGGCGCGCATGGTGGTGACGGCCGGCGCTTCGCCGCGGGCCTCGCCGGCGGCGAGCAGGATGCCGGTGACGATCGCCTTGCAGCGCGCGACCTCGGCCTGCATGGCGTCGACGTCCGCGATCAGCTCGGCGTCGGAGGCGATCGCGGGAATGCGGCGCCAGTCGCCGAGGATCACGGCGAGCGTCGAGAGCGGCGTGCCGAGTTCGTGCGCGGCGCCCGAAGCGAGCAGGCCCATGCGGACGATGTGCGCCTCCTCGGCGGCCTGCTGGCGAAGAGCCGCGAGCCGCGCGTCGCCCTCCCTGAGGTTCGCGCTGACGCGGCCGACGAAGATCACGAGCAGCGCGGCGTCGAGCGCGAAGCAGACCAGCATGCCGATGACGTGAAGCTCGAACAGGTCCGCGCCCGGCGCGAGCGCCAGCGGCCGGTAGGCGAGCGCCAGCCCGCCGAAGCAGGCGACGGTGACGACCACCATGGCCCAGGTCGACCACGCCGCAAGCAGCACGGCGGCGAGCGTCACCTGCAGCAGGTAGAGGAAGGCGAAAGGATTGGTGGCGCCGCCGCTTAGGTAGAGCAGGGCGGTCAGCGCCGCAGCGTCGAAGGTCAGCGCCAGGAACAGCTCCTGGTTCGAGACCTCCTGCGGCCAGGCTTTCAGCCGCAGGATGCTGACGAGGTTGAGCGCCAAGAGCGCGGCCAGGACGGCGGCCATGGGCGCGAGCGGAAGGCGGATGTCGAGCGCCCATTCGACGAAGGCGATCGTCGCGATCTGGCCGACGACCGCGATCCAGCGCAGCTGGATCAGCTGCATCAGGTTCTTGCGGCCGGCCCCCGGGCCCGCCGCGGGGCGGCCGAGGGACGCGGTCACGTCGCGCGCGTTTCGCGGCGAAGGCGGCGCTCGTGCCGGACGACCACGACGGCCGCCGCGGCGACCATCAGCGCCAGGCCGAACCAGGTGAGCGCGTAGACCAGGTGGCTGTTGGGAAAGGCGATCACCGTGAGGCCCCCGACCGGCCAGCCGCCGGGATTCGGCGTGCGGTCCGCGTCCACGAAGTAGGGCGCGACGTCAGACAGCCCACGGCGCTCGGCGATCGCGGCGACGTCGCGGGAACGCCAGAGATCCTGCGCCGGATCGTTCGCCCGCAGAAACCCGCCCTTTGGCTCGGTGACGCGCAGCAGCCCCGTCACCGTAGTCCCGCCCGCGGTCTGGGCGTCGGGCCGGGAGGCGGGCCCCTTTCGGTCGGCCGAGACGAAGCCGCGGTTCACCAGCACGGTGAAGCCGTCCCTCGTGCGAAGCGGCGTCATCACCCAGAAGCCGGCCCCAAGGTCGGTGACCGCTTGGGTCAACGTCTCCTTGGAATGGTCGAAGACGCCCGTCAGCGCGACGCGGCGGTACTCGTCGGAGGCCGCGGAGATCGCGGGCCAGACGTCCGGGCCGGGCGCGGGGACGGGGGCCGCGTGGACCCGGGCGTCCACGCGCGCGATCAGGTCGAGCTTCCAGACGCGGCGTTCAACCTGCCAGACGCCGAGGGCGGAGAAGCCCGCGATCAGCGCGAGGCCGAGGAGGGCCAGGATCGTGAGCGTCGCGGCCGACCGCGGCCGCGCGACCCGCTCCGGCGCCGGAGCGGGCGGGACGGGCCCGCCCGCCGCCGTCATCGCATCTGGCGCATGCCCTCGGGCGACATCGGCATGGTGTCGTCGTGCGGGGCCATGGGCATCATGTTGGCGTTCAGGTGGTGCATCACCCAGAACGAGCCGGCGAGCGTGATCACCACCACCACGACGGTGAAGATCAGGGCGAGCATGGTCCAGCCGCTCTCCGACTTCGAGTTCATGTGGAGGAAGTAGACCATGTGCACCACGATCTGGATCGCGGCGAACACCAGCACCACGATCGCGGCCGTCGTCGGGCTGCGGAACACGTCGCCCATGATCAGCCAGAACGGGATCGCGGTCAGCAGGATCGACAGCAGGAAGCCGGCGAGGTAGCCGCCGAAGGTCCCGTGCGACGCGCCGTGCTCGTCGTGGTCGTGGTGCGCGTCGTGGCCGTGGCCGGCGGCGTCGTGACCGTGAGCGGCGGGCGGTGCGGAGCTCATCACAGCGTCCCCATCAGATAGACGAAGGTGAAGACGCCGATCCAGATGACGTCGAGGAAGTGCCAGAACATCGACAGGCAGGCCAGGCGGCGGCGGTTCTCCGGGATCAGCCCGCGGCGGGTCACCTGAACCATCAGCGTGATCAGCCAGATCATGCCGAAGGTGACGTGCAGGCCGTGGGTGCCGACCAGCGTGAAGAAGGACGACAGGAACGCCGAGCGCTGAGGCGTCGCGCCCTCATGGATGAGATGCGCGAATTCGTAGATCTCGACGCACAGGAAGGCCGCGCCGAACAGGCCGGTCACGCCGAGCCAGAACAGCGTGGACCCCTTCCGGTTCTTCGCCATTTCGAGCATGGCGAAGCCGTAGGTGATCGACGACAGCAGCAGGAAGGCGGTGTTGAGCGCCACCAGACCGAGGTCGAACAGGTCCTTGCCCGAGGGCCCCGCGGCGTAGCTGCGGCCGAGCACGCCGTAGCAGGCGAACAGGACCGCGAAGATCAGGCAGTCGCTCATCAGGTAGAGCCAGAACCCCAGCAGGGTGCCGTTCTCCGGATGGTGCTCCTCGGTGGTGTAGAACTGCGGCGCGGAGGCGCCGGAGGCGATCGTGGCAGTGGTCATGGCGTCAGGCCCGCCCTTCGAGCAGCTTCGTCCGCGCCCGCTCCGAGGCGATGACCTCGGACGCCGGGATGTGGAAGTCGCGGTCGTAGTTGAAGGTGTGGACGATCGCCGAGACGATCAGCGCGAGCAGGCTGGCGATCGCGAGCCACCAGATGTGCCAGATCAGCGCGAAACCGCAGATCACGCTGAGGGCCGACAGGACGACGCCCGCGCCGGTGTTCTTCGGCATGTGGATCGGGATGAAGCCCGAGGTCGGCCGCACGTAGCCGCGCCGCTTCATGTCGTTCCAGGCGTCGAGGTCGTGCACCACAGGGGTGAAGGCGAAGTTGTAGGCCGGCGGGGGCGACGAGGTCGCCCACTCCAGCGTGCGTCCGTTCCACGGATCGCCGGTGACGTCCTTGAGCTTCTCCCGCCGCAGGACGCTGACGAAGATCTGCATCAGGAACGCGCCGATGCCGGCCGCGATCAGCACGGCGCCGAAGGCCGCGATGACGAACCAGATTTGCAGCGAGGGATCGTCGAACTTCGACATCCGCCGGGTCACGCCCATCAGGCCGAGGATGTAGAGCGGCATGAACGCGACGTAGAAGCCGACCACCCAGCACCAGAAGGAGATCTTGCCCCAGAATTCGTCGAGCTTGAAACCGAAGGCCTTCGGGAACCAGTAGTTGATGCCGGCGAACAGGCCGAACAGCACGCCGCCGATGATCACGTTGTGGAAGTGCGCGATCAGGAACAGCGAGTTGTGCAGCACGAAGTCGGCGGGCGGCACCGCCAGCAGCACGCCCGTCATGCCGCCGATGACGAAGGTCAGCATGAAGGCGACGGTCCACATCATCGGCAGCTCGAAGCGGATGCGGCCGCGGTACATCGTGAACAGCCAGTTGAAGATCTTCGCGCCCGTCGGGATCGAGATGATCATCGTGGTGATGCCGAAGAACGAGTTCACGCTCGCCCCCGACCCCATCGTGAAGAAGTGGTGGAGCCACACGAGGTACGACAGGATGGTGATGACCACCGTCGCGTAGACCATCGAGGCGTAGCCGAACAGGCGCTTGCCGCAGTAGGTCGAGACCACCTCGGAGAAGATGCCGAAGGCCGGCAGGATCAGGATGTAGACCTCCGGGTGGCCCCAGATCCAGATCAGGTTCACGTACATCATCGGGCTGCCGCCCATGTCGTTCGTGAAGAACGCGGTGCCGAGGTAGCGGTCGAGCGACAGCAGCGCGAGGACGGCGGTCAGCACCGGGAAGGACGCGACGATCAGCACGTTGGTGCAGAGCGCGGTCCAGGTGAACACCGGCATCCGCATCATCGTCATCCCCGGCGCCCGCATCTTAACGATGGTGGCGATCAGGTTGACGCCCGAGAGCAGGGTCCCGACGCCCGCGATCTGCAGCGCCCAGATGTAGTAGTCGACGCCGACCCAGGGGCTGTAGGCGATTCCCGACAGCGGCGGGTAGGCCAGCCATCCGGTGGCGGCGAACTCGCCGACGAACAGCGAGGTCATGACGAGCACGGCGCCGCCGGTCGTCATCCAGAAGCTGAAGTTGTTGAGGAAGGGGAACGCCACGTCGCGCGCGCCGATCTGCAGCGGCACGATGTAGTTCATGAAGCCGGTGACCATCGGCATCGCCACGAAGAAGATCATGATCACGCCGTGGGCGGTGAAGATCTGGTCGTAGTGGTGCGGCGGCAGATAGCCCTCGAAGCCGGCGAAGGCGATCGCCTGCTGGGCGCGCATCATCAGCGCGTCGGCGAAGCCGCGAAGCAGCATGACGACGCCGAGGATCATGTACATGATCCCGATCTTCTTGTGGTCGATCGAGGTCAGCCAGTCGCGCCAGAGCCACCCCCAGAGGCGGAAGTAGGTGATCGCGCCGAGCGTGGCCACGCCGCCGACGGCGACGGCGGCGAAGGTGATGAGCAGGATCGGCTCGTGCAGCGGAATGGCTTCAAGCGAGAGGCGGCCGAACAGGAGGCTCTCGGGGGCCGGACTTGGGGTCATCTCACAAACTCTCGTCGGTCATTCCGCGACCGGCCGGTCGGCCTGAGCGCGCTCGGCGACCGACATGCGGGGCGTAAGGGTTTCGAGCGAAGCGCGGCCGGCGGCTGCAGGCCGCGGGGTCGCGACCTCCGGAGTCTCCCCGTCGCGAGGCGCCTCAGGCGTGCAGACGGCCGCGACGAAGCGCTTGACCGTGGCGGCCTGCTCGCCGCCGCGGGCGCGCGGCCTGTCGTACTTGAGCGCGAACACGTTGCCGATGCCGGCCATGCCCATGCCGCCCTTGGCGTCGATGCGCATCATGTCCTTCATGCACATCTTGGCGGTGTCGACGCACATGTTGAGGATCGCGTCGTAGAGCGCGGGATCGACCGCGGCGAAACGCTTCACCGGCTCCCTGACGCTTGGACGCTCGAGCTCGAGGTAGCCCGCCCGGTCCAGCGAGCCGCCGCCGTCCTTCACGGACTGCACCCACTTGTCGAAGTCTTCGCGGGCGAGCCCGTGGAACTTGAAGCGCATGTCCGAGAAGCCGGCGCCGCTGTAGTTCGCGGAGAAGCCGTCGTACTCGCCGGCCTTGTTGATCACCGCGTGGAGCTTCGTCTCCATGCCCGGCATGGCGTAGATCTGGCCCGCCAGCGCCGGCACGAAGAACGAGTTCATCACCGTCGACGAGGTGATCTTGAAGGCGATCGGCTGGTCGACCGGGGCCGCCAGTTCGTTGACCGTCGCGATTCCGAGCTCTGGGTAGAGGAACAGCCACTTCCAGTCGAGCGCCACGGCCTCCACCACGAGCGGCTTCACGCCTTCTGGCAGCGGCCGGTTGGCGGCGATGCGGTCGAGCGGCCGGTAGGGATCCAGCAGGTGGGTCGACACCCAAGTGATCGCGCCGAGGGCCACGATGATCGCGAGCGGGGCCGCCCAGATGACGATCTCGAGCCGCGTCGAGTGGTGCCAGTCGGGATCGTAGACCGCGTCCTTGTTCGACTGGCGGTAGCGCCAGGCGAACAGGACGGTCAGCGCCATCACCGGAACGATGATGAGCAGCATGAGGATCGTCGAGATGACGATCAGGTCGCTCTGCTGCGACGCGATATCGCCCGACGGCTTCATCACGACCAGGTTGCAGCCTGCGAGCAGGCCCAACAGCGGGAGGAGGACAAGTCTGCGGAGTGTCAACGTAACGGCCTGACCAGGTTGGTGCGACGAAGGCTCGCGTGACGGCCTATGCGCCTCGCGGCGGCCGCGACATTGGACGGTTTGTCCCATGGGCTTTTGCGCTGCAACAGGATTGGAGTGCGCGCATCGTCGCGCTTCCGGGGGCGGGCGCTCCGGAACGGGGCGCCCTTCGCCGAGTTGAGCGTAGGAATCGATGAAGGCGCGCGCCATACTCCTGTTCGAAAGAACCGGGCGACGCGCCGCCGAACGGACGCGCACGGGGAAAAGGACGAGGTGCACCCATGAGCCAGCAGGCGGTTTTGACGCACGGGGAAATGGCTCCCGACGAAGGAAAGACCGAGCGGCATGAGAGCGTGTCGCCCGGCGAGATCGCGCTTGCGGTGGTCATCGGCCGGACGTCGGAGTTCTTCGACTTCTTCGTCTACGGCATCGCCTCAGTGCTGGTGTTCCCCAAGCTGCTCTTCCCCGAAGCGGAGCCGCTGACGGCGACCCTCTATTCCTTCGCGATCTTCGCGCTGGCCTTCGTGGCGCGCCCGATCGGCTCCGTCCTATTCACGGAGATCGGTCGCCGGCATGGCCGCGGGGTGAAGCTCACCATCGCGCTGTTCCTGCTCGGCGGCTCGACCGCCGCAATCAGCTTCCTGCCGAGCCACGCCCAGATCGGCGCCGCCGCGATCTATCTGCTGGCGGCCTTCCGCATCGGCCAGGGCCTCGCTCTCGCCGGCGCCTGGGACGGCCTGCCGTCGCTGCTGGCGTTGTCGGCTCCCGAGAACAGGAAGGGCTGGTATGCGATGATGCCGCAGCTTGGAGCGCCTTTCGGCTTCCTGCTCGCCTCCGGCCTGTTCCTGTTCTTCGTCGGCGTGCTGTCCGAGGCGGACTTCCTGAGCTGGGGCTGGCGCTATCCGTTCTTCGCGGCCTTCGCGATCAACGTGGTCGCCCTGTTCGCCCGGCTGCGGCTCGTGGTGACCAAGGAGTATAGCGAGTCGCTCGAGAGCCAGGAGCTCGACCCGACCTCGGTCTACGAGCTGCTGAAGGTCGACGGCCTGACCGTTCTGACCGGCGCTTTCGCGCCGCTCGCCTGCTTCGCGCTGTTCCACCTCGTGACCATCTTCCCGCTGTCCTGGGTGACCCTGTTCACGGACCGGCACGCTGGCGAATTCCTCGTGATCGAGATCATCGGCGCCTTCGTCTTCATCGCCGCGATCGTCACGTCCGGCCTGCTCGCCGACCGCGTCGGGCGGCGGACGGTGCTCGGCTCCGCAGCCGTCGCGATCGGCGTCTACAGCCTCTTCGCGCCCTGGCTGCTCGGCGGCGGCGTCGGCGGCGAGACCGCCTTCATCCTCGTCGGCTTCGGCCTGCTGGGCCTCGCTTTCGGCCAATCCTCCGGCGCGCTCTCGGCGATCTTCCAGCGCCGCAACCGCTACACCGGCTCGGCGCTGACCTCCGACCTCGCCTGGCTGATCGGGGCGGGCTTCGCGCCGCTGGTCGCGCTCGGCTTCTCCGCCAAGTTCGGGCTCGGATTCGTGGCGCTCTATCTGCTGTCGGGCGTCGCCTGCACGCTGGCCTCGCTGTTCTTCGCCCGCCAGCTCGCCGCGGTCGACTGAGGGCTTCATCGCCGGATTGTTCGAGAGGGGCGCGGCCGCGAGGCTGCGCCCTTTTCGTTGCTGACGCGCGGACATCTGGATGACGTCGCGATTTCATCCGGGACGGTCGGGCTTTAAGGTTCGCCTCAAAAGACGACCCCGCCGGAGATCCGACGACCATGAGCACCGACACCGTTCTCGCCGCCCTTCGCGACGCCCTGGGCGACGCCGGCGTCCTGACGGACCCCGAGCGGACGGGCGCCTACCTCGTCGACATGCGGAAGTACCTCACCGGCAAGTCGCCAGCGATTCTGCGGCCGACCTCCACCGAAGAGGTCGCGAAGGCCGTCGAGATCGTCGGCGCGGCCAGGCTTGGGCTGGTCCCGCAGGGCGGCAACACCTCCTACTGCGGTGGGGCGACGCCCGACGAGAGCGGGCGTCAGTTCGTCATCAGCCTCGAGCGCATGGCGAAGATCCGCGCCGTGGATCCGCTCGGCTTTACCCTGTCGCTCGACGCCGGCGTGATCCTGGCCGACGCCCAGAAGGCCGCGGAGGACGCGGGTCTGACACTGCCGATGAGCCTCGGCTCGCAGGGCAGCGCGCGCATCGGCGGCCTGCTCGGCACCAACGCCGGCGGACTCTCGGTGCTACGCTACGGCATGATGCGCGACCTGCTGCTCGGGATCGAGGCGGTGCTTCCCGACGGCTCGGTGCTGCGCGACATGCGCCGGCTGCGCAAGAACAACACCGGATACGACGTCAAGCAGTGCTTCGTCGGCGCCGAGGGCACGCTCGGCGTCGTGACCGGCGCGGTGCTGAAGCTGATCCCGCAGGCCTCGAACCGCGCCACCGCCTGGCTGCCGCTCGCGGCCGCGGCGCCGCTCGCCGAGATGCTGGCGCTGATGCGGCGGGAGACCGCGGACCTGATCTCGTCGTTCGAGTTCATCACCACGACTGCCCTCGGGCTCGTCGCCGGCGCGGAGGCGGGCCTGCACGCGGGCGAGGGCGGGACGCTGCTGATCGAGCTGTCGTCGTCGTCGGACCGCGTTCCGCTCGACGACGTGCTGCTGGGAGCCGTGGAGCAGCTCGCCGAGCGCGGCTGGATCGAAGACGGCCTGCTCGCCAGCAACGAGCGCCAGCGCGCCGAGATGTGGCGGATGCGCGAGACCATCCCCGAGGGCGAGCTGAAGGCCGGCGGCTCCATCAAGCACGACATCTCGGTGCCGATCTCGTCCGTCGACGACTTCCTCGTGCGCGGGGCGGAGATCGTCGCGGCCTACGACGCGACCTTTCGGCTCTCGGTCTACGGCCATGTCGGCGACGGCAACCTGCACTACAACGTGCTGGTGCCCCCGGGCGAGGAGCGGCTCGCCTTCTCGAAGCGGATCGAGACCGAGCTCGCGCCGCAGCTCTACGACCTCGCCGCCGAAATGGACGGCGCGTTCAGCGCCGAGCATGGCGTCGGACGACTAAAGCGCGGCCTGCTCGAGCGCTACGGCGATCCGGTCCGCCGCCACACCATGCGGCGGATCAAGACCGCGTTCGACCCCGGCAACCTGATGAACGCCGGCGCTGTGGTCGATCCGTTGAGCTGAGAGCGGGCGCGCCGCCTTCGTTCAGGACCGCAGGCTGAAGCTCACCGGCGCCAGGATCTTCAGCGAACGCACCTCCGCGGGCGGCGCCGGCAGCGGCGAGGCGCGGCGCGTCACCGCCACCGCCTCGCGGTCGAGCTCGGCATGCCCGGTGCCGCGGGCGAGCTCCGCCGCCTGCACCACCCCCGCGCGGTCGATCGTGATGCGCACGTAGGCGACGCCCTCCTCGCGGCGGCTCTTCGCCGGCAGTGGATAGCGCTTGTGCCGGTTGATCTGCGCGAGGACGCGGTTGGTCCAGTCGGCGGGCGCTACGGCGCTGGCGACGCCGGGGGAGCTGGCGGCGACCCGCTCCGACCGGGGCGCGTTGACCTTTGGAGCCGCTGTCGTCTCGCGCGCCGGGGTCGGGGCCGGACGGGCGCGCTGCGACTTCGGCCGGGAGTCCGCGGGCCGCGGCTTGGCGTCCTCCTGCGCCGGCCGCTCGGGCGGAGCGGCGGCGACCACGGCCTCAAGCGGCGCGCGCTCCGCGGTGAGCGCGGCGGTCTCGGCGGCGCCCCTTTCCGGGGGAACCTCAAGAACGTCGTCTGTCGAAGGCTCGGCCTGGACCTCGTCGGGCTCGACCGGCTCGAGCGCGTCGGCGGCCGCGGTCGCGGACTGAACCGCAGGCGCCGCGTCGCTCGCCTCCGAAGCGGGGGCGGTCGGCAGCGGCGCGAAGTCGATCATCACCGCCGCCGCCTCCGGCGCGGGCTCCGTCGGCGCGGGCGCCCAGCGCATCAGCGCTCCGGCGCCCAGGCCAAGGTGAAGCGCGGCCGCGACGGCGAAGGCGGCGGCCCAACGCCCGGCGCCCGGGCCCGGCGAGGCGACCGGAAAGGCGGCCGCCGCCGCCGTCATTTCGGCATGAGGTCGTCGACCAGCGCCCGCACGCGCGCGAAGGCGGCGGCCGCGCCCGCGACGGCGCGGGCGTCTTCGTCGGCGTTCAGCGGGGCGTCGTCGAGCGCCTGGGTGAACCGGCGCCAGTGCAGGCCGCGGCCCTCGGGATGCGCGGCGAGATGACGGGCGCCGAAGTCCGGGTCGAGCCCGAGCTTGAGCGCCTCCTTCAGCAGGAAGGCGGCGCCCAAGCTGGAGCCTTCCGCCACATAGAGCCAGCCGAGCGCGGCCGGAAGATCGGAGGGGTCGACCGCGGGCTCCGTCAGAGGCGCAGGCTCGGCGCCAAGGTCACGCAGATCCTGCTCGATCAGCGCCAGCTTCGCGCGCGAGGCCAAGTCGGGCGCGATCAGTTGCAGCCGGGCGTCGGCGTAGAGCGCCGCGACGTCCGCATGGAAGCGGCGCTGGACCTCGAGAAAGCGGACGTAGGACGCGCGGCTGGCGAAGGGCTTGGCCTGCATGATCCGGGCGTCGAGGCGCTCATGCATGTCGTGGGTGGCGCGGCGCAGCGTCTGGACGCGGCTCTCCGCGGGGCGGTCGATCAGGTCGGTCGCGGCGTCGGCCATGGGTCTCTCGTCGTCGTCGGAGGCCGGCGCGAACAGATCCGCGCCGGCTTTGGAACAATAGGTCAGGTGAACAGGAAGTCGTTGGCGTGAAGGTCCGCGGCGTGCACGCCGAGGAGCGTGATCGTGTTGTTGGCGTCGACCCTGATCACGGCGTTCGCGCCCGAGTCGGTCGTCGCGGCCAGCACGTCCGCGAAACTATCGAAGATCGACGAGGCGAACGAGATGCGGTCGCCGGCGCCCGGCCCCGCCTCGAAGTCGTTGATGCGGTCCTTGCCGAAGCCCGCCGCGAACTGGAACACGTCGCGCCCTTCGCCGCCGATCAAGACGTCGTTCCCCGCGTCGCCGATGAGGCGATCGTTGCCGGCCTGGCCGTAGATCGTGTCGTTGCCCTTGCCGCCGCTCAACACGTCGGCGCCGTCGCCGCCGACCAGACGGTCGTTGTCCAGGCCGCCGATGAGGCGATCGTTGCCCGCGCCGCCGTTCAGCGTGTCGTTGCCCGCGCCGCCGGTGAGCGTGTCGTTTCCTTTGCCGCCGTTCAGCGTGTCAGCGTGGCCGTAGCCGGTAAAGACGTCCGCGCCCGTGCTGCCGTTGAAGACGATCGCGTTCGCCGCGAGCTGCGCCTTCAGCGCCGACGTGCCGCCGTTCATGGTGTCGTAGACGAGGTTATGGACGGGGTTGTTCGCGCCCGTGCCGGTCAGTCCCAGCCCGCTGATCCTGAGGTCGACCGTGGAGGTGAAGTCGTCGCCGGCCGAGGCGTAGGTGAGGCCCTCGCCGAAGGTCACCGCGTCCAGCGCGCCGCCCAGCGTGTGGTTCGAGAAGTTGTAGTTGAGATCGCCGGCCGACCCGGACTCGAAGATCACCGACTGTCCGTCGGCGATCGGCAGCGTGGTGTCGCTGCTGTCCGACACGGCGAACTCGTCGCCGGAGAAGTCCGTCGGGTTGGCGCTGAAGAAGCCCCAGCCGCTGGGGGCGAAGTCGGCGTCGAAGCCTGAGAGGTAGGTCGCGACGTTGACGCCGACGCCGTCGCCGTCAGCGTCGTAAGCGGTGATGGTGAGAGCCATGGCGCAATCTCCTTGGTCGTCCCTCGGTCAAGGCGAGGGCTGGAAGCGGGCGCGGCGGTTCAGAACCGCGCCGTCACGCCGAGGGTCGCTGTGCGGCCCGGCGACGCGGTGAGTTGGGAGGCCATCGCGTCCACATAGGCGCGGTCGGTAATGTTCTCGATCGCGGCGCGGACGGTGAAGTTGTCGTTGATCTTGTAGGACGCGTAGGCGTCGAGCAGCACGTAAGGCTTGTAGATCGGCGACTGGGTGTTGACCGCTCCCAGCATGTCTTCGGGGACGACGCGGGTGAGGCGGCCGCCGACGGTCAGCTTGCGTTCGAAGAACCTGAAGCCGCCGTCGATCGCCACCTTCGTCTTCGGCGCGAGATAGAGGCTCTGCAGGCTTGGATACGCGTAGCCCCCGGAATCGTAGTCTTCGTCGTACGTGCCGTCGATGAGTGAGACCGACGCGCCGATGTACGCCATGCCGGCGTCGTAATTGGCTTCGAGGTCGAGGCCCTTGAGCTTGGCCGGATCCTTCAGGTTGACGTTGGCGAAGTAATAGCCTTCCCCGCCGTTTGAGATCGTCGCTTGAGTGACGAAGTTCCTGACCTCGGTGGAGTAGATCGAGATTTTCGCCCGGAACGCGTCGTCCTCACGCAATGCGCCGTCGAACTTCAGGTTGACGCCCGCCTCCCAGGTCTCCGAGATTTCGGGCTTCAGATTGGGATTGGGGGCGAAGTAGATGAAGCCGCCGATGTGCGAGCCGCCCAGCAAGGTCTCCATGATCGTCGGCGGCCGAAAGCCTTGCTTGTAGGAGCCGTAGACCTGCACGCCCGTGAGCGGCGTCACCGCGACCGTCGCGGTCGGCGATAGGCGGCCCTGCGAACGGTCCACGTGGAACGGGAGGAAGGCGGCGCCCGCAAGGTCGCTGAACACGAGGCCGGATCCGCTCAGATCGTAACGGTCGTAGCGCAGGCCGCCGATGAGCTGCAGCCACGTGCTGTGGGTCAGCTCGACTTGGCCGAACGCGCTGCCGACGCCACGTTTGCCGTTTGGGTTGCTACCCGAGAACTGCACGTTCCCGGGGTCGAAGGCGGGGTCGGCCCAGACAGAGGCTGTGTCTGTCTTGTCGTGGAAGTACTCGCCGCCGTAGGTCACCGCCACGTTGACGCCCGGCAGTTCGAAACGCGACGTGTTCTGCAGCGAGCCGCCGAAGGTGTCGATGGCGTAGTCGACCCGGGCCGCCGGGGTCCTTGGAAGGCGCGCAGGTCGAAACTGGTCGTCCGACGTGCGCGTGTAATATGCCTTCGCGTCGAGATCGACCCAGGGGCCGCCGGGCGTCCAGCGCCACGCCGCCGTCGCCGTGTGGTTCTCGACGGTGTTCTTGTCGACGTATTGGCCGCTGCCCGTGCCGAAATCGGTGTTCAGGCCGACATAACTCAACGTGATCGTGTGGTCTTCGGCGACCTCGGCCGTCGCCTTCAAAAGCCAGGACCATTGGTCCTGCGTCACGAAGTCGGAAAGCGGCGTGCTGGAGCCTTCGGAGGACCGCTCGTCCAGCGCGTCTCCCCGCTTGCCCGCATCGTACTCTCCGAGCTTCTTGCGTCCTACGGCTCCGATCACTTCGACCGACTCCCCCACACGCGCCGCAAGCGCTGCGCTGCCGTTGAAGTCGAACGCGTTCGTGCCGGTCGCGGCGTTGAGGCGCGCGCCCCAGGTCTTGCCATCGAGGATCACGTCTGAGGCGTCGAGGGTGCGGAAGTTCACCACGCCGCCAATGACGCCGGCGCCGCCGGCGGTCGAGCTCGCGCCCTTCTCCACGTCCACGCGCGAGAGCAGCTCCGGGTCGACATAGACGTAGGCCGTCGAGCCGTGGCCCGCCTGCTGGAAGTTCTGCCGCGCGCCGTCGATCGACATGTTCACGCGGCCCTGGTCCTGCAGGCCGCGGATGTTGACGTTCACGCCCGGGTTCTGCCGGTCGACCACCGTGTTGAGGCCCGAGACGCTGCGCAGGATGTCGGCGGTGTTGCGGGCGCCGCCGCGGTCGTCGATCGCCTGCCGGCCGACCTGCGCGACGCCGCTTGGCGTCTCGTAGACGTCGTCGGAGGCGCCCTGCCAGCCGGGGCCGCCGGCGGAGCCCGCGTTCGCCGTCACCTCGACGGGGCCGATCAGGATGGCGTCGCCAGCGTCCACGCCGGACGGGACCGCCGCGGCGCTCCGGTCGTACAGCGTGACGGCGCGCGGCCCCACGACGCGCACGCCGAAGGGCGTGTCGCCGAGCAGCGCCGTGAGCGCCTGGGGTGTCGAGTAGACGCCGCTGAGCGGGCGGCTCCGCGCGCCGGCCGGCAGGGGCGCCGCGTAGGCGATGCGCCAGCCGCTCGTGGCGCCCACGTCGGCGATCGCGGCCGCCAGCGGCTTGGCGGCGACGTTGAAGCGGTAGGTGGACTCGGACGTCTGCTGCGCCTGGCTCGGCGCGGCGGTGAGCGCGCTCGCTCCCAGCAGCCACGCGCCCAATCCCGCGAGCCTGAAGCTCTGTCCCATCGCCAAACGCATCACGCCGTCCCGTCCCGCGAGCCGGCGTCGCCCAGCTCTCAGGATGAGAAACGAGCGGGCGCCGGATTTGCGAACGGCGAGCGGCGAAAAGACTTAAGCATCGACGGACGTCAGTAGACGACCGTCACCCACGGTGTGATCCGCAGGGTCTGAGCGCCGACGGCGGCGGCCGCGGCGGCGAGGCTCTGGGCGACGCCCGTCGTGGGGAAGGTGCCGGAGACCCGGCGGTCGGCCAGCGACCCCCGCAGCACGATGCGGGACGAGGTCTGCCGCTGAAGCGACTCGACCACCCGGCCGAGCGGCGCCTTGTCGAACACGAGCCGGCCCGACATCCAGGCGAGTGCGGCGTCGAGGTTCGCCGGACCTGCCTCGCCGGGGCGCCCGTCCACGACGGCCACCTGCTGTCCGGGGCCGAGCGCCACCTCCGCCGTGTCGGCGTCGCCGAGAACGCGGACGGCGCCGCGCTTCACCGTGACGGTCACGCCGCCCTCGGCGCGGTCCACGTCGAAGGCGGTGCCGACGACCCGGACGCTTGCGTCGCCGGCGTCCACGGTGAACGGCCGGTGAGGGTCCGGCGCGACTTCAAAATAGATCTCGCCCTTCAGCAGCGTCACCCGGCGGGCGCCCGGCTCGAAAGCTGCGGCGAGCGCGGCGTCGGGGCCGAGGCGCGCGGTCGAGCCGTCGGGCAAGACATGCAGCGTGGTCTCTCCCGGGCTCGTCGCCACATCCGCGCGCAGCGTGGTCACGAGCGGAGCGGCGACCCAGACGGCGAGGGCGCCGGCGAGCGCCAGCGCGGCGAAGCGCGGACGGAGGAACGACGCCGCGCCTCGTTTGACCTTCGGGCGTGGCGAGCGCTCAGCGATCGCCGCGAGCGGGCCGCCGAGCGCGGCCCACATCCCTTCGGCCTGATCGTAGGCCTGGGCGTGGCGAAGATCCGCGTCGCGCCAGGCCGCAAAGCTCGCCTCGTCGGCGGCGCTCTGCGATCCGTCCCGGCGGGCGAGCCATCGCGCGGCGGCGGCGCGGTGAGCCTCGGTCGGGCGTTCCGCCGTCATAGGCGGCCTATGGGTTTTCGCGCGCGTGCTCTCACGTTCCGACCTTAGAAGGCTTCCAGCTTCTGTCTCAAGAACGATCGAGCGCGCGAAGCCCGAACGCGGTTTTAGGAAAAATCGTCGCCGAGGTGATCGGCGAGCGCTTCGCGGCACTGCTCGAGGCCGCGCGCGAGCTGCTTCTCCACCGCGCGCACCGTGACGCCAAGCCTCGCCGCGATCTCGGCGTTGGTCTCGCCCCGCAGCCGTCGGGCGATGAAAATCTCGCGGGTGCGGGGTGGAAGGCGCTCGAGCGCCTGTGCGAGCGCCTTCAGCGTCTCGCGCGCGGCGAAGGCGTCGTCCTGGGTCGACGGCTCGGTGGCGAGCTGCTCCGGCGTGAGTTGGGCGAGCGCGCGGGAGCGCCGGCCGGCGGCGAGGTTGTGGTCGATCGCGGCGTTGCGGGCGGCGGCGTAGAGGATGCGGCGATCGTCGTCGTCGGAGCCCGCGCTGCCGGCCTTGAAGACCCGCGCGAAAACGTCCTGCACGATGTCCGCCGCGGCCTCGCCGTCGCGCACCCGCCGGCGCACCATGCGTTCGAGCTGGGCGCGGTGCCCTTCGAACAGTCGGGTGAGAGACGAGCGCCAGGACGACATCGGCGTGGAAGACGTTACGCTCGCCATGGCGTGGCCGCTGAAACGCAGGAGGTCATGGGCGCAGCCGCAGTGCCGCCGCGAACGGCGCAAGACGATGGAGGGTTTCGGCGCCGAGCGCGCGCCGCCCACGATCAAGACGAACTCGGCTCCAAAGACAAGCATTATTCTACATAGTTTATTTGGTATAATTCCAGACGGATTTTCATCGCCGTGACTTCAGGCGACGGGTTCCGCCAGCTTGAATGTTCGGAAGGTTCGCGCTTCAAGACGTCACGTCGACGTCGCGGCCGCGTCCCTCCCCACGGAGCGTTCGGCCAGGGAGCGGTCCGCATGGAGTTCATCGTCAGGGCCGCGCTGATCGGCGCGGGGGCCACCGCCGTGTTTGACCTGTGGGTCCGGCTGCTCGTTCTGCTGCGTCTGCCCGCGGCGAATTGGGCGCTCGTCGGTCGCTGGTTCGCGCACGCCGGACGTGGGCGCTTCGCGCATGCCGACATTGCGGCGACGCCGCCGGTGAGGGGCGAGACCGCCGTCGGCTGGACCATGCACTACCTCGTCGGGATCCTGTTCGCCGCGGCGCTGCTGGCGATCTGGGGCCTCGACTGGGCGCGGTCGCCGACCCTCGGCCCTGCCATGGCGGTGGGCCTCGTCACGGTGCTCGCGGGCTGGCTGATCCTCGCGCCGGGGATGGGGGCCGGGATCGCCTCCCGCAAGCGCCCGAACCCCAATCGCATACGTCTGGTGCAGGTCGCCGGCCACGCCGTTTTCGGACTGGGGCTTTATCTTGCGGCCGTGGTCGTCGAGGCGCTGGCGTGAGCGCGCCGAGCGATCTCGCGCAGGCTCCCGCCCGTCCGCTCACGGCGCGCGACGGCAAGACGCTCGGTCTCGCCGCGCTCGGGGGCGCGCTGGAATTCTACGACTTCGTCGTGTTCGTGTTCTTCGCGACCGTGATCGGTCAGCTGTTCTTCCCGCCGGAGATCCCGGAGTGGCTCCGGCAGGCGCAGACCTTCGCGCTGTTCGCCGTGGGCTACCTGGTGCGGCCTCTGAGCGGCCTGGTCATGGCGCATGTGGGCGACCGGGTCGGCCGCAAGCGCGTCTTCGCCTTCACGATCCTGCTGATGGGGCTCGCGACGCTCGGCATCGGCCTGCTGCCTACCTACGCCACGATCGGCGTCGCTGCGCCTTTGGCGCTGCTCGCGCTCCGTGTGGCGCAGGGGGCCGCGATCGGCGGCGAGGCTCCGGGCGCCTGGGTGTTCGTGGCCGAGCACGCGCCGCCGAACCGCGTCGGCCTGGCCTGCGGCGTTCTGACGGCGGGCCTGACCGTCGGCATCCTGCTGGGCTCGCTCGCCGCCGGCGTCGTGAACCGCGCCTTCACGCCCGAGACCGTCGCGGACTGGGCCTGGCGGCTGCCGTTTCTGCTCGGCGGCGTGTTTGGGCTCGCCTCCGTCTATCTCCGCCGTCTGCTGGACGAGACGCCTGTGTTTCAGGAGATGAAGGCGCGGTCTCAGGTCGCGGCCGAACTGCCGCTGAAGGCGGCGCTGCGCGACCATGGCCGTGGCGTGGTCGTCTCGATGCTGCTGACCTGGCTGCTGTCGGCGGCGATCGTCGTGGTCATCCTGATGACGCCGGCGCTGCTGGAGCGGCTGCACGGGGTCCCGATCGCCGCCGCGCTGTCGGCGAACGCCGCGGCCACCGTCGGCCTCGCGATCGGCTGCGTCTTGGCCGGCGCGCTGATCGACCGGATCGGCGCGGGGCCCTTCTTCACCTTCGGCGCCCCCGTGCTCGGCGTCTGCGTCTGGACGTTCTACGCCTACGCGCCGGGCGACCCCGCGCTGCTCACGCCGCTCTACGCGCTCGCGGGGCTCGCGGTCGGCGTCGTGGCGGGCGTACCCTATGTGATGGTGCGCGCCTTTCCGGCGGCGGTGCGCTTCACCGGCGTGTCGTTCTCTTACAACGTCGCCTACGCCGTGTTCGGCGGGCTCACGCCGGTGCTGCTGCCGTTCCTGCTGCGGATCGACCCCTTCGCCCACGCGCATTACGTGGCGGCGCTCTCCGCGCTCGGCTGCGCCGTCGGCCTGTGGATGTGGCGGCGGGGGCGGCCTTAAGCGTCGCGCCAGCTTGCGAAGGTCGCGGCCTGGCCGACCGCCGACCCGTCGGGCGAGACCAGCCGCCACACCACCCCCTGCTCGATCCAGAACCGCCGGCCGGACTTCGCGACGCGGATCCCGCGGTAGTTTTCCGTGAAGCCGTCCCGCGTCACCCCGTCGAGCAGCGCCTGCCGCGCCGCGCGCTCCGGCGCCTCCGCCGACAGCCGCGACGGGAGGCCGATGATCTCGTCCCAGCCGTACTCGAAACAGGTTTGCGCCATGCGGTTGGCGTAGACGAAGCGGGGGTCGGCGCCGCCGTCGTGGGCCAGCACGGCGAAGGGCGCGTCGTCATAGAGCCAGTCCGCGCCCGCGCCTTCCGGGGCGAGGGGACGGCCGACGAAGCGGGCGTGGCTGTCCGAGAGCACGCGGAAGAACGCCGGATCGCGCGTCAGATCGATCACGTCAGCCCTCCGCCGGGACGAAGACCTCGATCGCCCGGCGCAACAGCCGGAAGCGGGCGGGCGTTTCCGCGATGATCTCGCCGTCGGCGTTGATCGGCTTCGGCTTTCGGGTGCGCACGTCGAAGGACTGGCCGCTCATCGACCGGATCTCCCGCCAGGCCTCGTGATCGCCGATCCGCAGCGCCTTCAGCATCAGCGCCAACCGCCAAGCGCGGGCGAACTCGAGGCTATAGAGGTCGAGCCGGCCGTCGTCGATGGCGGCGGTGCGTTCGATGACGTTCCCGCCGCCGTAGAAGCGGCCGTTGCCCACCGCGACCTGCAGGCTGATGGTGCTCACCCGGCCGGCGTCGCTCTCGATCGTGACGCGGAACGGCTTCGCCCGGGCGAGCGCCCGCACCGCCGCAACCGCGTAGCCCAGCCGGCCGAAGCGGCGCTTGAGGTCGCTCGTTAGCTCTTCCGCGAGGTCCACGCTGAGGCCGAGACTGGCGACGTTGAAGAACAGCTCGTCGTTGACCTGGCCGAGGTCGATCCGGCGCGTGCGGCCCTCCGCCACGATGCGGATGGCGGCGTCGAGGTCGGGCGGTATCCCGAGCGTGCGGGCGAGGTCGTTGGCGGTGCCGGTCGGCAGCACGCCGAGCGGCTTCTGCGCGGCGTGCACCCCCTTGGCGGCGGCGTTCAGCGTGCCGTCGCCGCCCGCGACCAGGATCATCTCCGCCTCGCCGGCCCGTCCCGCGATCGCGGGAGACAGCTCGTCCCGGCTGTCGGCGGACAGCGGGACCGGCGTGATTCCTGCGGACCGGAGCGCCTCGACCGCCTGGTCGCGCGCGTCCTGCCCGCTGCGGCTCTTGGCGTTTACGATGAGGAGGGCGCGCCGGGTCATGACGCGCCTAAGTGGCTCCGGCGGGCGCGGGTTCAAGCGCCCGCCCGAGGGATCGGCGCGGAGGCGTCAGGCGACCGCGCGGACGAAGCGCGGTTCGGCTGCGGCGCGCGCCGGTTCGATCTCGCTCGCGTCGACTGTGATGTCGTCGCGGTAGGTCTCGGGGCCCATCCAGACCGCGTAAGCCGTGACGAGGCCGAGGAAGATCGCGTAGAGCGCGACAGGCCAGGACGAGCCGCTCGCCCAGGCGACGAGCGCGGTCGCGATCGCAGGCGCCGGGCCGCCGGCGAGGATCGAGCCCAGCTCGCGCGCGAAGGCGAAGCCGGAGAACCGCCGCTTCGGCCCGAACAGCTCCGCGAAGTAGGCGGCCTGGGTGCCGAACATCGCCGCGTTGCCGCCGAGCGCCAGCCAGAACGCCGCGCACAGCCAGAAGGTGGTCTTGGCCTCGAGCATGGCGAAGAACGGAAAGGCGAGCAGGCAGCCGAACAGAGCTCCGAAGATGTAGACCGGCCTCCGGCCGATGCGGTCCGACAGCGAGGCGAAGGCCACCACGCAGATCATCTGCACCACGTAGCCGCTCATCATCGCGAACAGCGCGTCCGATTTCGGCACCCCGAGATTGTTCACGGCGTAGCTCAGCCCGAACACGGGGAAGAGATAGCCGTGGCCGTTCTCGGCGAGGCGGGAGCCCAGCACCACGAAGAAGTTCTTAGGTTGGCGCGAGACCGACTCCCAGACGGGGTTCTTCGACTTGGTCTCGGGCGCCGCCGCGATCTTCTCGAACACGGGCGTCTCTCTCAGGCCCATGCGGATGACGACGCCGAAGATCACCATGACGATCGAGAGCAGGAACGGCACGCGCCAGCCCCAGCTCAGGAAGTCCTCCTGCGGCAGCCGCGACACTAGCGCGAACACGCCGGAGGCCAGCATCATGCCGGCGCCGACGCCGAGCGGCGCGAACGAGCCCCAGAAGCCGCGGCGGCCGGGCGGGGCGTGCTCCACCAGCATGAGGACGGCGCCGCCGTACTCGGCACCGGCGCCGAACCCCTGCACCAGCCGCAGGAACACGAGCAGGATCGGCGCCCACACGCCGATCTGGTCGTAGGTCGGCAGCAGGCCGATCAGCAGGGTGCCGACGCCGACGAGCAGCAGCGTGATGATGAGCACCGGCTTGCGGCCGATGCGGTCGCCGAGATGGCCGAAGACCAGGCCGCCCAGCGGGCGCGACAGGAAGCCGACGCCGAAGGTCGCGAGCGCGACCAGCGTGCCGGTGGCGGGGTCGAGCTTGGGGAAGAACAGGTGGCCGAAGACCAGGGCCGCGGCCGAGCTGTAGATGAAGAAGTCGTACCATTCGAGCGCCGTGCCCACGCAGGACGCGGCGATCACCCTGCGCGAGTGCGCAGGCCTCCCTTCGGCGGCAGCCGACATGGCGATCCTCCCAGATCTTATGTTTTGGCGCCCGGCGCCTCGTTGGACGCCGGGTCGTTCCGCTTTCCGTTTTTTGTCCCGCCGCCGTCGTTCCGCGCGGCGGCGGGTCGTTCGATCGGCCTGTCGCGTCAGGCGGCGCGCTCTCCGGGCTTGGCGAAGGCGGACACGGCGCCCGCGCTCTTCTGGACCTTGAAGATGGAGGAGCTGTCCGGCGCCGGCGGCAGCGGCAGCAGCACCGGCACGTCCTTGAGCCGCGGGCGGTTGGTCTGTTCGCCGAACACCATCCGGCTGGTGACGGTGTCCCAGACCTGGTTCTGGTTCATGCCGACGAAGGCGCCGGCGGCCCCGGCCAGCGGCCAGGCGTCGGCGGCCGAGAGCTCGTAGAAGCACATCAGCCGGGCGCGGTCGGACATGTTGGGCGCGGAGCCGTGCAGCGTGCGGCAGTGGTGCAGCGACATCGAGCCGGCCTTGCCGGTCAGCATCCGGATCTTGTCCTTCTCGAACAGCGGGTCGTTCGGGTCGATTGCGCCCGCGAACACGCCGTTCACGAAGTGGCTGAGGATCGGACCTTGATGCGTGCCCGGGACGACCTGAAGCGGGCCGTTCGCCTCCTCGACGTCCTCAAGCATGAGGCCGATCGCCAGCACGTCGTCGTTGGTGTGGGGGTAGAACGCCCAGTCCTGATGCCACTCGACCGCCGCGCCGCCGCCGGGGGCCTTGGTGTTCAGCTTGCTGGTCTGGAGCCGCACCGAAGGGCCGAGCAGGGCTTCGAGCACCCCGCGGACCTTCGGGGAGCGCAGCACCTCGAAGAAGGCTGGCATATGCACGTGCGGCTGCTTGATGCGGGTCAGACGCGGGCTGTCCTTGGAGTGGCCTTCGTCGAGATCGAAGACCGCGTCGTTCTCGGTGACCGCGCGGGAGCGCTCGATCATGCCGTAGGTCAGCGCGCGCAGCTCCTCGAGCAGCGGGCCGGTGACGGCGTCCTCCACGAGCACGTAGCCGTCCTCGTGATAGGCCTTGATCTGGTCCTGGGTGAGCATGTCGGGGCGTCTCCTCGTGATGCCGCTTCGCCGGCTTGAGCCGGTCTCAGTCATGATGCTTGCGCAAACATGTCGCACCCGTCAACCCGGCGCGTGGTATTTTCGGAGCCCTCGTCCGATCGCTGGAGGGCTCGGCGCGGCCGCCCGAACCCGCTAAGACGATCAGGGTTGGAAGCGCCGCCCGCGCGCGCCTGTGGAGCGACATGGTCAACGCGAAGACGCCCGACGGCGATCGCCGGCTGCGCATGGACGACGTGGCGGAGTTGGCCGGCGTGTCGCAGATGACGGTGTCGCGCGCCCTGCGGACGCCGGAGAAGGTGGCGCCCGAGACGCGCGCCCGCATCGAAGCCGCCATGGCGCAGCTCGACTACGTGCCGGACCTCGTCGCCGGCAGTCTCGCCGCGCGCCGCAGCGGGCTGATCGCAGCCGTCGTCTCCACCTTCGAGAACGCGATCTTCGCGCCGACGATCGCAGGCCTGACCGAGGCCGCCGAGGCGGCGGGCTTCACCATCCTGCTCGGCTCCTCGGGCTACTCCGAGACCGACGAGGAGCGCCTGCTGCGGGCGATCCTCGGCCGCCGCCCGGACGGCGTCATGCTCACCGACGCGTTCCACACGCCCCGCGCCCGGCGGCTGCTGGCGGCGGCCGGCGTGCCGATCGTCGAGACCTGGGACCTGCCGGCCGAGCCGGTCGACATGGTGGTCGGCTTCTCGAACGTGGACGCCGGCCGGGCGATGGCGCTCGCGCTCCATGGCTTCGGCTACCGTCGCATCGCCTTCGTCGCGCCGAGTTCGGAGCGCGACCGCCGCGGCCTGAAGCGGCTTGAGGGCTACCGTCGCGCGATGGACGAGCTTGGCGCGCCGCGTCGTGAGATCCGGCTGCACGGCCCGGTCGCGACGCTGGAGGAGGGGGCGGCGGCGCTGGCGTCTCTCCTCGACCGGCACCCCGGCGCGGACGCCGTCGCCTGTTCCGTGGACACGCTCGCGGCCGGCGCCCTGCTCGAGGCGAGGCGCCGCGGCGTCGACGTGCCGGGCCGGCTCGGGATCGCCGGCTTCGGCGATTTCGCCCTCGCCCAGCCGGCCGGGCTCGACATGACGACCATGCGCATCGCCGGCCGCAACATCGGGGCTGAGGCCGGCGCCATGCTGGTGAAGCGCATCGCTGGAGAAACGCCGGACCCGGCGGTGTTCGACATCGGCTATGAGGTGGTCCGCCGCAGCTCCGCCTGAGCCCTGAGAGCCTTGGGGAACCGGACGCCGCGCCCGACGTTCGAGTCCGTCTTGTACGGAGGACCGCCGTGGCGCCGCGCGCAAACTGGAAGGGCTTTCTGAGGGTCGGCGAAGTCGCCTGCGCGGTCGCTCTCTACACCGCGGCGTCGACCTCCGACCGCATCGCGTTCCACACCTTGAACCGAGAGACCGGCAACCGCGTGAAGCGCCGGTATGTCGACAGCGAGACCGGAGAACCGGTGGAGCGCGACGATCAGGTGAAGGGCTACGAGGTGTCGTCCGGCGAGTATGTCATCCTGGAGCCCGAGGAGGTGGCGGCCGCGACGCCCGAGAGCGACAAGACGCTCGACGTCGACGCTTTCATCCCCTGCGACGCCGTCGACGACGTCTATTTCGACAAGCCCTACTACCTCGCGCCGGCGGACGGCGCTGCGGAGGAGGCCTTCGCGCTGCTGCGCGAGGGCATGCGCGCCAAGAAGGTCGTCGCGCTCGCCCGCACGGTGCTGTTCCGCCGCGAGCGCACGGTGCTCATCCGTCCCCACGGCGAGGGGCTGGTCGGCACCACGCTGAACTTCGACTACGAGGTGCGCTCGGCGACCGAAGCGTTCCGGGATCTTCCGGCCACCAAGATCAAGGGCGAAATGCTCGACCTCGCCCGGCACATCATCGACACCAAGAGAGGGACCTTCGACCCCTCCGCCACCGAGGACCGCTACGAGGCCGCGCTCGCGGAGCTGGTGCAGGCCAAGGTCGAGGGCCGCAAGATCACGCCGAAGAAGCCCAAGGCGCCGGCGAAGGTCACCGATCTGCTGGCGGCTTTGCGCGAGAGCGCAGGTCTCAAGGCCGACAAGTCTAAGGCCCCGACGAAGGCTCCTGCCAAGGCTGCCGCGAAGACGGCGAAGAAGGCCGCCCCCGCGAAGGCGAAAGCGCCGGCTAAGTCCGCGGCCGGAAGGACCGCGGAGCGCCGCAAGGCGAGCTGACCATGGCGCTCGACCTCTACCGACAAAAGCGCGACTTCAAGAAGACGAGCGAGCCCTCGGGCGACGAGGCGCCGTCCGGCGGCGGCGACGCCTACCTGATCCAGAAGCACGACGCGACCCGGCTGCACTACGACCTGCGCCTGGAGCTCGACGGCGTCCTAAAGAGCTGGGCGGTGGCGAAGGGGCCAAGCCTCGTGGTGGGCGAAAAGCGCCTCGCGGTCGAGGTCGAGGACCACCCGCTGGCCTACGGCGACTTCGAGGGCACGATCCCGAAGGGCGAATACGGCGGCGGGACGGTCGTGCTGTGGGACCGCGGCAGCTGGACGCCGCTGGCCGATCCACGACGTGGGCTCGCCAAAGGCCACCTTGAGTTCGAGCTGCATGGCGAGAAGCTGGGAGGCCGCTGGAATCTCGTGCGGATGGCCCGGCGGCGCGGGGAAAAGCGCGACAACTGGCTGCTGATCAAGGGCGACGACGACGCGGGACGGGACGAAGGCGCGCCGGACATCCTGGAGGAGCGGCCGGAGTCGGTGAAGACCGGGCGTAGTCTGGAGGAAATCGCCGGCGAGGCCCCGGGGTGGTCGTCGAAGACCGGCAAGATCGACCGCCCGAAGACGAACCGCGCGGCCCCTCAGCAGGCGAAAATCAAGAAGGCGAAGACGGCTCCGATGCCCGACTTCGTGGAGCCCGCCCTCGCCACGCTCGCCGCCAAGGCGCCGGCCGGGGCGAAATGGATCCACGAGATCAAGTTCGACGGCTACCGGCTGATCGCCCGGATCGCCGACGGCGAGGTGCGGTTGCTGACCCGGAGCGGCCTCGACTGGACGGATCGCTTCGGTCCTCAGGTGGTGGAGGCGCTGAAGGCGCTGCCGGTGACGGAGGCGATGATCGACGGCGAACTGATCGTGGAGAACGACGCCGGCGCGTCCGACTTCTCGGCGCTCCAGGAGGCGCTGAGCGAGGGGCGTACGGACAGCTTCGTGTTCTACGTCTTCGACCTGCTGTTTCTGGACGGCCAGGACCTGCGGCCCAGCGCGCTCATCGATCGCAAGGCGGCGCTGGCCAAGCTTGTAGGCGCCGGCGGCCCCATCGTGAAGCTCAGCGAGCATTTCGAGGAGAACGGCGGCCTGGTGCTGCAGCACGCCTGCCGTCTCAGCCTGGAGGGCGTGGTCTCGAAGGACCGCGACGCCCCCTACGCCTCGGGGCGCGGGCGGAGTTGGATCAAGTCCAAGTGCACGCACCGGCAGGAGTTCGTGATCGGCGGCTACACGCCGTCGACCAGCGCGAAGGAGGCGATCGGGTCGCTGGTGCTCGGCGTGCACGAGGGCGGAAAGCTCGTTCCCGTGGGCCGCGTCGGGACCGGGTTCTCCGCGAAGATCGCGCGCGACCTGTTCACGCGGCTGCAGGAGCGCGAGATCAAGCGCTCGCCCTTCGCGCAGAAGCTTACGGCCGAGGAGGCGCGCGGCGCGCGCTACGTCCGGCCTGATCTCGTCGCGGAGGTCGAGTTCCGGGCCTGGACCGGCGATCATCACCTGCGTCACGCCTCGTTCCGCGGCCTGCGCGAGGACAAGCCTGCCGGGGAGGTGAAGCGCGAAGAGGCCGCCGGGTCCGCGGACGAGACGCCGCGCACCGAGAAGGTTTCCGCGCCGAAGGTCCGCCTGACGCATCCTGATCGGGTCTACTGGGCCGACGTCGGCGTCACGAAGCAGGGCCTCGCCGACTACTACATGGAGGTCTGGCCGAAGATCGCGCCCTTCCTCGTCGGCCGGCCGCTGTCGCTGCTGCGCTGCCCCGGCGGGGTGGGGGAGCAGTGCTTTTTCCAGAAGCACGGTTGGAAAGGCATGAACGCGGCCATCGGACAGGCCCCCGACCCGACCGACGACGAGCCGGTGCTGACGATCGACAGCCGCGAAGGGCTGCTCGGCCTCGTGCAGGGCGGCGTGCTCGAGATCCACCCCTGGGGCTCGACGCTGAAGGACCTCGAGCGCCCGGACATGATCATCCTCGACCTCGATCCGGGCGACGGAGTGGGCTGGGACCAGGTGATCGAGGCGGCGCAGGAGGCCAAGGCGCGGCTGGAGGCGGCGGGGCTCGCGGCCTTCGTCAAGACCTCGGGCGGCAAGGGCCTGCACGTGGTCGCGCCGCTCGAGCCCCGGGCGGAATGGCCGGAGGCGAAGGCCTTCACCAAGGCGATCGCAGAAGCCATGGCGGCGGACGACCCAAAGGCTTACGTCGCGACGGTGTCGAAGGCCAAGCGGCGCGGCAAGATCCTGGTCGACTACCTCCGCAATGGCCGTGGACAGACCGCCGTCGCGCCCTATTCGACCCGCGCGCGCCCGGGCGCGGCCGTCTCCGCGCCGCTCGCCTGGGACGAGCTGGGGTCCGAGATCGGACCAGCCTACTTCACGGTCCAGAACATGCCGCAGCGGCTTGCGGCGCTTGAGAAGGACCCTTGGGCCGGCTTCTGGAAGGCCGCGAAGCCGCTGCCTAAGGCCGAGACGAGCGGGTCGCGTCGTAAGAGGCGGTAAGCCGCCCCGACAAGCTCAGACTCGTGTTCGGCCTTGAGCCGGGACCTGGAAGCTCCTGCGATTCATGGCGCCCACAGCGAGGAAGGTCCCTTCTCGACCCCCCACCGTCATGGTCCGGCTTGACCGGACCATCCACGGCTCGACGAAGCTAGACGCCCGAGGTGGGTCGTCCGGTCAAGCCGAAGCACGACGGCGTGTGTGATCAGGCCGATTCAAGGCGACGCCGGCAGCAGCCGTCGGCTCAGCGCTTCCCGCCTTCCTTCGCGAGGCTCTTCCTCAGCGCGTCCATGATGTTGATGACCTTGCCGGTCTCGGCGGGCTCCTCGACCTTCGCCTTCGGCTTCGTCTTCCGCCCCTTCTTCCGTGACGCGATCAGATTGAGCAAGCGCGCCTGGACGGGGTCGTCCACCATCTTGGGCGACCAGGACTTGGTGCGCTCGTCGATCAGCGACGTGACTAGGGTCATCAGTTTGGGATCGGGCTTGTCCGCCTCCAGACCGCCGAAGTAGTCCTCCGGATCGCGGACCTCATCGCCGTAGCGCAGGGTCCAGAGCACGATGCCCTTGCCGCGCGGCTCCAGCAGCACTGCGCGCTCGCGGCGGTAGAGCACCAGCCGCGAGATGCCCACCATGCCGGTCGCGGCCATGGCCTCCCGGATGACGGTGAAGGCCTCCTCGCCGACCTTGTCGTCGGGGACGAGGTAATGGGGCTTGTCGTACCAGATCCAGCCAACGGAATCGGCGGGCGCGAACATCTCGACGTCGATGGTGTGGGTGGTGTCCAAGGCGACGGCGTCGAGCTCCTCGTCCTCCAGCAGGACGTGGTCATCCTCGCCGCGCGGGTAACCCTTGACCTCGTCCTCGCGTTCGACAGGGTCGCCGGTGACCGAGTCGACGTATTCGCTCACCACCCGCGCGCCCGTTGCGCGGCTCAGGGTGTGGAACCGGACCTTTTCGCTCTCGGAGGTCGCGGGCGTCATCGCCACAGGGCAGGTGACGAGCGAGAGCTTGAGATATCCCTTCCAGAACGCCCGTCCGGCCATCGCCCAATTCCCCTCTGCGCGGGAGGAGAACAGCCATGCGGGCGCTGCGGTTCCCGACCTCGGTCAGCCGCCCCCAGCGAGGGGCGCGAAGGCGCGGGCGACCTCCAGATAGACCGCGCGCTTGTAGGGCACGACCATTGCCGGGAGCCGGTCCAGCCGCTCCCAGCGCCATTCCGAAAACTCCGGCTCGGCGCCGGCGTCGGCCGGCGCCAGATCGATCTCGTGGTCCACGCCGTGGAAGCGCATCGCGAACCACCGCTGGCGCTGGCCCCGAAAGGCCGCGAGCCTGTGGGGCGGCCCGTCGTACTTCGGAAAATCGTAGGTCAGCCACGCAGGGTGCGCGCCGATAAGGGTGGCGCTGCGCACCCCGGTCTCCTCGAACAGCTCACGACGCGCGGCGGCTTCGATGTCCTCGTCCGGGTCGACGCCGCCCTGCGGCATCTGCCATTCGCAGCCTGGGACCAGCACTTCCGGGCCGTCGTCGCCGATGCGTCGCGCGATCAGCACGCGGCCGCCTGCGTCGAACAGTGCGACGCCGACATTCGGACGGTAGGGCAGCGCATCGGCGTCGGTCAGGGACGCACCTCGTGAAGGGGCGCCTCGCCCCGCCGCCCGGAGGCCGCCTTACTCGGCGGCCTGGGCGATCGGGCGGCGCGGCAGGTCGAGCTTGGCCCAGACCGCGTCCAGCGCGCGGGCGAGCTTCGCCACCAGCGCGTCGTCGTGGAACGGCGTCGGGGTGATGCGCAGCCGCTCCGTGCCGCGGGGCACGGTGGGATAGTTGATCGGCTGGATGTAGATGCCGTGCTCGGCCAGCAGCATGTCGCTGGCGGCCTTGGCCTTTTCGGGACACCCCACGAACAGCGGCACGATGTGGGTCTCGGAGTCCATCACCGGCAGGCCGCGGTCGGCGAGCGCGGCCTTGGTCCGGGCGGCCTGGGCCTGGTGCCGGTCGCGCTCGCTCTGCGAGGCCTTGAGATGGGCGACCGAGGCCCGCGCCGCGGCGGCGATCGCCGGCGGCATGGCGGTGGTGAAGATGAAGCCCGGCGCGTAGGAGCGGACCGCGTCCACCAGCGACCGGGTGCCGGTGATGTAGCCGCCGATCACGCCGAAGGCCTTCGCGAGCGTGCCCTCGATCACGTCGATCCGGTCCATGACGCCCTCGCGCTCGGCGATGCCGGCGCCGCGCGGGCCGTACATGCCGACCGCGTGGACCTCGTCGAGGTAGGTCATGGCGCCATAGCGGTCCGCGAGGTCGCAGAACGCCCGGATCGGGGCGACGTCGCCGTCCATCGAATAGACGCTCTCGAACGCGATCAGCTTCGGCCGGTCGCCGGCCTCCTTGAGCAGGCGCTCGAGATCCTCGACGTCGTTGTGGGCGAAGATCTTCTTGTCGCAGCCGGAGCCGCGCACGCCTGCGATCATCGAGGCGTGGTTCAGCGCGTCGGAGAGGATCACGCAGTCCGGCAGCAACCGGGCGATAGTCGAGATGCCGGCCTCGTTCGAAACGTAGCCGGACGAGAACACCAGGCCCGCCTCCTTGCCGTGAAGGTCGGCGAGTTCGTGCTCAAGCATCACGAGCGGGTGGTTGGTCCCGGCGATGTTGCGCGTGCCGCCGGCCCCTGCGCCGAGCCGGTTCACCGTCTCGGTCATGGCTGCGAGCACCTTGGGGTGCTGGCCCATGCCGAGATAGTCGTTGGAGCACCACATCACGACGTCGCGCGGGCCCTCGGCCGCGTGCCACGTCGCGTGCGGGAAGTCGCCCGCACGGCGTTCGAGATCTGCGAAAACGCGATAGCGCTTCTCGAGGTGAAGCTGCTCGACCGCGTGACGGAAAACGTCGTCGTAGTTCATCGGCCTCTCTTTTCGCCGACAGGTCATAATCGTTCGAACCGGCGATGTCGTCGTTCGAAGGACGCTGCGCGACAGAACGTCGCGCCGGGCCCGAGGTCAACTCCGGGATCGTCCTTAGGGGGCGACGCCCAGTTCTTCGGCCGACGCCGGTCGGTTCCGGGAGGACGCCCGCGCGATGAGAGCGACGGGCGCGAGACCGACGAGCACGATGGCGAGGGCGGCGACGGCGCCGCTCTCGTAGGTGCCCCGCGCCGCCTCGCCGTACACATGGGTCGCGAGGGTCTCGAAGTTGAGGGGGCGGAGCAAGAGCGTCGCGGACAACTCTTTCATGCAGTCCACGAACACCAGCAGCGCCGCCGCGCCCAGCGCGGGCGCCGCGAGCGGCAGATGGAGCGCCCGGGCGACGGCCGCCGGCCGCGCGCCGAGCGTGCGGGCGGCGTGGTCCAGCGACAGCGGGATTTTGGCGAGGCCGGCGTCGACGCCGCCGGACGGAATCGCGAGGAAGCGCACGACATAGGCGAAGATGAGCGCGGCGCCGGACCCCGAGATCAGCAGGCCGGTCGAGATCCCGAGCGCCTGCCGCGCGACCCCGTCGACCATGTTGTCGAAGCCTGCGAGCGGCGTCAGCAGGCCGACCGCGAGCACCGTGCCCGGCATGGCGTAGCCGACGCCCGCGGCGACCTGAGCCGCGCGCGCCGGCAAGCCGCGGCGCACGCGGGCGGCGTAGGCGAGGACGAACCCGAGCGCGGCGGCGATCGTGGTCGCGATCAGCGCGAAGCCGAGGGTCCGCGCGATCTCGCCATAGATCTGCGGCGGCACGCCGAAGGCTGCGATGCGGACGGCGGCGGCATGGGCGAGGTAGGCCGCAGGCGCCACGAAGCCCAGCGCGATCGGCGCGGCGCAGGCCAGCACGCAGCCCGTCTGGCTCAAGGCGCCGAGGTCGCGCGGCTCGCTGCGCCGGGCGGCGCGCGCCTCTCCGGCCACCCCTTGGCGGCGACGCGCCCAGCGCTCGAGGGCGACCAGCGCCAGGACCAGAGCGATCATGACGAGCGCGATTTGCGCCGCGCCCTCGACGCTGGAGCGGTTCACCCAGGTCGAATAGATCGCCACCGTGAAGGTGCGCACGCCCAGAAATTCGGCGGCCCCGATGTCGTTCAACGCCTCCATCAGCGCGAGCGACACGCCGACCGCGATGGCGGGGCGGGCGAGCGGCAAGGCGACGGTGAGGAAGGTCCGCAGGCCGCCGGCGCCGAGCGTGCGCGCGGCCTCAAGCGTCGCGGAGGACTGCATCAGGAACAGTCCGCGGGTGGTGAGATAGACGTAGGGGTAGAGCACCGCGCCGAGCAGCAGGACGCATCCGCCCATGGACCGGATTTCCGGGAACCACAGCCCCCGCACGTCGGTGATCCCGAGCAGGGCGCGCAGCGTCGTCTGGATCGGGCCGATGGGGTGCGTCAGGTCGAGATAGGCGAAGGCCGCGATGTAGGTCGGCATCGCGAGCGGAAGCAGCAGCGCCCACTCAAAGATTTTCCGGCCCGGAAAGCGGTAGGCGACGACCAGCCAGGCCGTCCCGACGCCGACGACGGCGGTGACCAGGCCGACTCCTGCGAGCAACTGCAGCGTTTCCCAGGCGGCCCGCGGCAGCACGTAGGCCGCGAGGTGGGGCCAGAGATCGCCCGAGCCTCTGGCCGCGAGTCCCACAAGTCCCGCGACCGGCGCAAGCGTCAGGCACGCGATCGCGACGCCGGCCGCAAGCCAGCGGCCGCCGTCGCGGGGAGGGCGGCTCAGGCGCGGCGCCGCCTCGGCCGCAAGCGTCACCGCGGTCGCCGGCTCAGCCGTCGAAGCCGACCTCGTCGACCAGCGCGGAGGCGGCCTTGCGATTCTTCGAGATCTCCGCGAGCGAGGCGTCGTCGACCTTCAGCTCACCGAAGGAGGCGAGGATCGGATCGACCGGCGCGCCGGGCTTCACCGGGTATTCGAAGTTCGCCTTGGCGTAGAGGCCCTGCGCCTCGTCGGAGACCAGGAACTCGAGCAGCTTCACGGCCTGTTCCTTGTTCGGCGCGTTTTTGGCGACCGCGGCGCCCGAGACGTTGACATGGGTGCCGCCGCCCTTGGCGAAAGTCGGCAGCACCACGTTGATCGCCTCGCCCCACTTCTGCTGATCGGGGCCGCCTTTGCCGGACCGCATCAGCCCGACGTAGTAGGAATTGCCGATCGCCACGTCGCAAAGGCCCGCTAGGACGTCGCGGGCGCCCTCGCGGTCGCCGCCGCTGGCCTTGCGGGCCAGGTTCGCCTTGAGCCCCGTCAGCCAGGACTTCGCGGCCTCGCGGCCGTCCTTCGCGATCACCGCGGCGATCAGCGAGGTGTTGTAGGGATGCTGGCCCGAGCGGATGCAGACCTTGCCCTTCCACTTCGGGTCGGCGAGGTCCTCGTAGGCGAGCGCCTTGAGGTCCGGCAGGCGGTCCTTCGAGACGTAGACCACGCGAGCGCGGAGCGAGAGGGCGGTCCACTGGCCGTCGGCGTCGCGCAAGCTTGCGGGAACCGCGGCCGCGATCGCGGCGGACGTCGTCGGCTGCGTCAGGCCGCGGTCGACGAGGTCGATCAGATTGCCGAAGTCGACCGTCATCAGGATGTCGGCCGGAGAGTTCGCGCCCTCCGCCGCCACGCGCTCGGCGAGCCCCTCCTTGACGAAGACGGTGTTGACCTTGACGCCCGCCTTCTCGGCGTAGGCGTCCAGCAAAGGCTGGATCAAGCCGGGCTCGCGGGTCGTGTAGACGTTCACCTCCGCGGCGCCGGCCGGCAGAGCCAGCCCGAGCGAGGCGAAAGCGGCGAAGGCGGCGGCCTTGAAAGTTGCGGTCATGACGTCGGTCCCCCCGAGGCCGCGTCTCTACGGAGCGGCGCAAGGCTCTGGTAGGACTCGCCGCGGCGGGCGGTCAATCGACGTCGCGAAGATTTCAAAGGTCTGGAATTAGAGCAATTCAACAGAGCTCGTGCGCCCCGGTCGCCTACGCCCGCCCGCGATGCTATAGCGGCCGCCGCCGCCCCGCCGTCCGTCCCGCCCGAGGAGTCCGCCCGTGACCGACATGCGCCTCATCGTTCTCGGAGCCTCCGGCCGCATGGGCCGAGCGTTGAGCCGGGCGATCGCCGAGATCGAGGGCGTGACGCTCGCCGGCGCGCTGGAGCGCGAGGGCTCGCCCCATCTCGGCGCGGATGCGGGCGAGCTGGCGGGGCTCGGCCCGATCGGCGTGCCCGTCACCGACGATCCCCTGCCGCTGGTGGCCCATGCCGACGGCGTGGTGGACTTCACCGCGCCGGCGGCCACCGTCGCCATCGCCGAACTCGCGGCGCAGGCGCGGATCGTCCATGTGGTCGGCACCACGGGCCTGTCGGAGGCGGATCTCGACCGCCTCGACGCCGCCGCGCGCCACGCGGCGATCGTGCGTTCGGGCAACATGAGCCTCGGGGTCAACCTGCTCGCCGCCCTCGTGCGCCAGGCCGCGCGGGCGCTCGGTCCGGAGTGGGACATCGAGGTGCTGGAGATGCACCACCGCGCCAAGGTCGACGCGCCGTCCGGCACGGCGCTGCTCCTGGGCGAAGCGGCGGCCGATGGCCGCGAGGTCGCGCTGAAGGAGGCTTCGGTGCGCGTGCGCGACGGCCACACCGGGCCGCGGACCGAGGGCTCGATCGGCTTCGCCACGCTGCGCGGCGGCTCGGTCGTGGGCGAGCACACCGTGATCCTGGCGGGCGCGGGGGAGCGTGTGGAGCTGGTCCACCGCGCCGAAGACCGCATGATTTTCGCCCGTGGCGCCGTGAAGGCCGCGCTGTGGGGCTTCGGACGCAAGCCGGGGCATTATTCCATGGCGGACGTGCTTGGCCTTCAGCAGGCCTGAAGCCGCGCGAAAGCTTCGTGCAAAGGTCGAAGGGGTGCGCTAAAGGGTCCCACGACGCCTCAAGCGGCCCTCCCGCGGTCCCGCCGCTCGGCGGGCCGGCTTTCTCCAGGAGCTCTCTCGCATGCAACGTCGACTCGTGCTCGTGCGTCATGGCCAGAGCGAGTGGAACCTGAAGAATCTGTTCACCGGGTGGAAGGATCCGGGGCTCACCGAACGCGGCCTCGCGGAGGCCACCGCGGCGGGCCGGAGGCTGAAGGAGGCGGGCATGACGTTCGACGTCGCCTTCACCTCGAAGCTCCAGCGCGCCCAGCGCACCAATCAGCTCATTCTCGCCGAACTCGGCGGCCGCTCCGTGCCGGTGATCGAGGACGCCGCGCTGAACGAGCGCGACTACGGCGAACTGACCGGCCTGAACAAGGACGACGCTCGGAAGACCTGGGGCGAGCAGAAGGTTCTGATGTGGCGCCGGTCCTACGACGTGCCGCCGCCCGGCGGCGAGTCGCTGCGCGACACGGTCGCCCGCACGCTGCCCTACTTCGTCGCCGAGATCCTGCCACGGGTGCTGAACGGCGAGCAGACGCTGGTCACCGCCCATGGCAACTCGCTGCGGGCGCTGATCATGGTGCTCGAGCGCCTGACGCCCGACGCCCTGCTGCAGCGCGAGCTCTTCACCGGCGCCCCGATCATCTACGACATGAACGCCGACTCGACGATCGCGTCGGTGAAGGATCTCGGCGCCGGCCTCTAAGGCGTCCGCGCGCCGAGGGCCGTCGAAAACGGCGGAGCTGGTCTGCGCCAGCAAAGAAGTGATTGGCGTGGGGCGCCCGGCGCCCCATCCTACCCTCATGGCGACGTCGTCTTCGGCTGCTCGGCTCGAAGTTTCGGTTTGCTCGGCGGGTCTGGCGCGCAGCGCGAGGGCCGCGATCGCCGCGTTTGTCCTTGTCGCAGGGGCTCTCCTCGCGCCGTCCGCACGCGCCGGTGGAACCGCGCCGGACGTTGGTTCCGTACGCTCCGGCGACGCAGCCCAGGCGCTGACAAGCGCCGCGACCCAGCTCGAGCCGTGCTCCGGGGTCGATCTCGTCAAGTCGCTGCAGGCGAGCGACCCCGCCGGTTTCGAGACCTTCGAAGACGCGGCGCGCGGCGTGGTCAACGGCCAGGGCCTGCTGTGGCGCGTCGAACGGCCGGGCGCCAAGGTCTCCTATCTCTTCGGCACGATGCATTCGTCCGACGATCAGGCGAAGCAGTTTGACGACCTCGTGCTGCGGGCGCTCGCGCGCTCCCATATCGTCGCGATCGAGCTGCCGGGCGCGAGCACCAAGCGCGTCGCCTCAGAGTTGCGCCGGCTGGTGGCCAATCGCTCCTTCCGCCCGGGCGGCGACACGCTGCGTCTGCTGCCGGAGCACGTCCGCCCGGCGGTCGAGGCGCGCATCGCCCGCGCCGGCATCCCCGCTTCGGTCGCGAACCAGCTGAACCCTTGGTACCTTGCGCTCGCCCTGTCCCGGTCGAACTGCGCTGCGCCGATCCAGCGGTCCGACCCCGAGACCGCCGACGCGCGGATCGAGCGGATGGCGCACGAGCAGGGCGCCGAGGTGGTGGCGCTGGAGACGCCGATCGAGCAGGTCGACGCGCTGGCCTCGGTGCCGGACGGCGTCGCCCTCCGGATGCTGCGGGACGCCGCCGAGCGGAACACGCGCCCGGAAGACATCGAGAGCACGATCTCCGGCCTCTACCAGACCCGGCGGATCGGTTATCTCCTCGCCATGCGCGGGCCGGCCTGGGCCGGGATGTTCGACGCCGACGGCTACGCCGACTTCCTGTCCGCCTTCATCACCCGCCGCAACGTCACCATGCTGCAGCGGGCGCTGCCGATCATCGCCGAGGGCGACGCCTTTCTCGCGGTTGGCGCGCTTCACCTGCCGGGACCGAACGGTCTGGTGGAGATGATCCGAAGCTCGGGCTTCATGGTCACGCGGATCTGGTGACGCGGCGAGAGTGGGCCGGCTGGGGAAACCCGGCGCAGGCTCAGCGCTCGTCGGCGAACCGGGGACCGGCCTTGGCGGCGGCGAGCGCCGCGCCGAAGGCGTCGGCGAACTCGGCCCGCTCGTGCGGCGACAGCGCCCGGGCGACGTCGATCGACGCGTCACGCGAGCGCACCGCCAGCCGCGTCATGCCGAAGTCAGCGTCAGTCTCGCTCTCGAGCCGGACCCAGGACGGATTGAACCGCCACTCCTGGGCGACCCCTTTGGGAGTGACGCGACGGATAACGAGCTCGAGGTAGGTGAGCACGATCCTCTCGCAGGCGCGCCCCTCCGCGAAACTGATGCGGAAGGTGAGCCACAGCAGCGCCACGTCGAGGCCGAAGAAGCCCACCACCGGCCAGGCGCCGATCAGGAAAAACGGGATGCTGAGCAGAAGCGACGCCGTCCCGAACGCGGCCATGAGGATCGCGAAGCCGCGCGGACCAAGGGAGCGGTGCGGCGTGATCTCGGCGTCGAAGACCGGGTCTTCGACCGCGCGCTGCGGTCTGGCGTCCGGCGTCATGGCTTCAGTATAACGCGGGGATGCCGCCCCGCCAGCCGCCCGCCGCCGCCTCTCAGAACCCCGCCCCCGAGGCCGCTCCGGCCAGGCCGCGGGCCAAAGCCGGCGTCGCCAAGGTCGGCGTCGCCAAGGTCGCTCGCGCGAAGACGACGAAGCCGCGGCGCGCGAAACGCCTGCCCCCGGACGTCGTCGAAGAAATCTTCCGCCGCTTCCACGCGCAAGATCCCGAGCCCAAGGGCGAGCTGGAGTACGTCGACCCCTACACGCTGCTCGTCGCCGTGGTGCTGTCCGCGCAGGCGACCGACGTTGGCGTCAACAAGGCGACGCGCCGGCTCTTCGCCGAGGCCGCGACGCCCGAGGCCATGGTCGCGCTCGGCGAGGAGCGGGTGCGCGAGCACATCCGCACCATCGGCCTGTTCCGCGCCAAGGCGAAGAACGTCATCGCGCTGTCCGAGCGCCTGATCGCCGAGCACGGCGGGGCGGTGCCGCCGTCGCGCGCCGCGCTGGAGCTTTTGCCGGGGGTGGGGCGCAAAACCGCGAACGTCGTGATGAACACCGCCTTCGGGGAGCCGACAATCGCGGTCGACACCCATCTGTTCCGCGTCGGCAACCGCACCCAGCTCGCGCCTGGCAAGACGCCGCTCGAGGTCGAACTGGGGCTCGAGGCCGCCGTGCCCGACGTCTACCGCCGGCACGCCCACCACTGGCTGATCCTGCATGGCCGCTACGTCTGCAAGGCCCGGAAGCCCGAGTGTTACCGCTGCCTGATCGCGGACCTTTGCCCGTTCGAGCCAAAGACTCCTCCGCCCGGCTGAGCCGGTTGGGAGGGCGCTTTTCCGCTCCGACGGCTGCCGAAGGTTCGGCGGCCGTCGGGCGATCGGGCGGCGCGCGGCCGTGGGGGACGCGGGGCGCGGACCACGCCCGCCCGATCCTCTCGGAGGCGTCGGAGCCGCTCAGGGCTCGGACGACGCCGCCATCGGTTCAGTACCGGTAGGACACGGCAAGCCCGAGAAGCCCGGAGGTCTTCGATCCGTCCTTGACGATCGGACTGTCCGCCGCGTCGCCGACGTAGCGGGTGACGCCCGCCCGCGCGAGCACGCCCCAGCTTTCGGTGAACTGGTAGCCGGCGGTCACGCCGGCGCTGAGGTCCTTGAAGCCGGCGTCCGGACGGTAGGCGCGCAGTCCCGACGCGGCGGATTCCGATTGCGAGACGCCGAAATAGGTGCGGTTGAACGACTTGCTGCCGTAGGTCGTCTGCGCGTCGACGTTGACGTAGGCGGGGCCCCAGCGGAGCGCGGCGTAGGACACCCCGGCCGTGATGAGGAAGCCGTCGTGCGCGTTCGAGACGTCGTGCACGAACGAGGCCTCGAGGCCGATCTCGCCCTGGCCCTTGGCGTCGCCGCCGAACCGGTAGCCGACGAAGCCGCCCGCCTCCACGGCGGCGTCGATCTCGTCCAGCCGCTTCACGGGGCCGGACACGTCGTCGTCGCGCTTGCCCCGATATCTTACGATCGGTCCAACGTCCCACGGGCTGTCGGCCAAGACGTCGAGCCGCGCCTGCGTTCCCCGGACCTGAAGTTCGACGCCGCGCCAGGTCAGGTTGGCGATCGCGAACGGCTTGATGTCGTAGCTGTCGGAGCCCTCGTACTCCGGAACGAAGGCGGCGCCAGCCGCGAGGAACGCCGAAAAGACGCGTTCATTCGGAACAGGGGCGACCTCGGCCGCAGGCTCGGTCGAAATATCTGCGCCGTGCGCCGTCGGCGCCCAGATCCCGGCCAGAATCGCCGCTAAACTCGAACACGTCAGCAGTGGTTTCATCACGCTACCTCTTCCGCCGCCGACCGGACCGGGCGACCAGAGGGCTATGATCCGGCGTTCGGTGGCGTGCGAGCGTCGTTTCGCCAAAACGCCGATCGCTTCGTGAAGGTGTTGGAAAACCAGACGGGGGCACGTTCACGATGCGTGAATGCGCGACGATTCCGATGGATGACTGGTTGCGGCAGAGGGCGGTCGAGCTCGCCCTCGCGATGGCGTTAGGGGTCGCTTTCGCGGTGATCGGTCCCTTCAGCACCGACGAATCGCCGTTCCTGGCGGCGCTCGGCTACTGGGCGGGCCTGCTGGCTTGCTGGTTCCTGGCGGCGTCGCTCGTGGAGCTGCCGCTCCGCGGACTGCGCGCTTACCGCGAGGGCGGCGTCTGGCGCCGGCGCGCGCTCGTGGCGTGCGCGGCGTCGCTGCCAATGCTTCTGGTCACCGCCCCCGCGACCTCCGCGCTCAGCGGGTTTGAGGCGACGGTCGACGAACTCCTCGACATGTACTGGAAGATCGCGCTGGTCGGTCTCGGCGTGCTGATCCTCGCGGACGGAATCCTGAAGCCGCCCGCGGCGCCCGCCGTCGCGCCGCGCGTGACGGACGGTGAGTGGAGCCCGCTTCCGCAGATCTCGGCGCCGCGGGCCGCGCCCGACGCCTTGTCGATCACCTCCGAAGAGGCGCCGGCGTCCGTTGCTCTGTGGAGCCCGCTGACCGACCGGCTGCCCGCCAATCTCCGGGGGCCGATCGTCTGCCTGGAAATGGAGGACCATTACGTGCGGGTCCACACCACCCGCGGTTCGGCGCTGGTCCTGATGCGTCTGGGCGACGCGATGAAGGAGACGGCGCCCACCGTCGGCGTCCAGTCGCACCGATCATGGTGGGTCGCGGCCGACAGCGTCGAGGGCTTCGAACGCGCGGGCCGCGCCGGGCGGCTCAGGCTCGCGAACGGTCTGGTCGCGCCCGTCTCCCAGCGCCACCTCCGCTCGATCGAGGCGGCGTTCGGAGCCCCCGGCCGTCTGGAGGGCTGAAACGGCGGCTCAGCGCGCGAGCGAGGCGGCGTCGGCGGCGAGCGCGGCCGCGCCGCGGCGGGCGCGCCGGGCGACCGCGATAAGCGCGAGGCCGGTCAGCGCCGCCATCGCCGACAGGTACCAACCGACCGCAGCCAATCCATAGGTCTTGGCGAGGTAGGTCGCGACGTAAGGCGCGGGCGAGGCGCCGAGGATGCCGGCGAGGTTGAAGGTCAGCGAGGCGCCGGTGTAGCGCACGGCCGTCGGGAACAGCTCCGCCAGGGCGGCGCCCAGCGGCCCGTAGGTGCAGCCCATCAGCCCGAGGCCGATCGACAGGAACAGCGTCACCGTCAGCACGTGGCCCTCGGTGAACAGCGGCTCGAAGGCGAAGCCGAACAGGAAGATGGCGACCGTCGCCGCGATCAGCGCGACGTCGCGGCCGACGCGGTCCGCGATCTTGGCCGCGAGGGGGATGGTGAGGGCGAACACCACCATGCCGATCATCTGAAGCGGCAGGAAGGCTCCGCGGGTGAAGTGGAGCTCCGAGGTGCCCCAGCTCAGCGCGAACACGGTCATCAGGTAGAAGATCGTGAAGGTCGCGGTGGCGCCGACCGTGCCGAGGATCAGCGTGCCGGTATGGTTCTTCAGCACCGTCAGCATCGGCACGCGCACGCGCTCATGGCTGTCGAGCGCCTTCTGGAACGCCGGCGTCTCGTGAATCTTGAGCCGCACGTAGAGCCCGACGAACACCAGCAGCGCGCTCGCGACGAAGGGGATGCGCCAGCCGAACGAGAAGAACTGCTCGTCGGTGAGGAACGCGTCGAGCGCGAGGAAGCTCGCGGCCGAGCAGATGAAGCCGATCGGCGCGCCGAGCTGCGGGAACATGCCGTACCAGGCGGCCTTTCCGGGAGGGGCGTTTTCGGTCGCGAGCAGCACCGCGCCGCCCCATTCGCCGCCGAGGCCGAGGCCCTGGCCGAGCCGGCAGACCGCGAGCAGCAGCGGGGCCGCCACGCCGATCGCCGCGTAGGTCGGCAGCAGGCCGATCGCGACGGTGGAGAGGCCCATCAGCATCAGCGCCGCGACGAGCGTCGCCTTGCGGCCGATGCGGTCGCCGAAGTGGCCGAAGATCGCCGCGCCCACGGGCCGCGCGAAGAAGGCGATGGCGAAGGTCGCGAACGACTGCAGCACGGCGGAGGTCGGGTCGCTGGTCGGGAAGAACAGCTTCGGGAACACCAGCACCGCGGCGGTCGCGTAGATGTAGAAGTCGAAGAATTCGATCGTCGTGCCGATCAGGCTCGCGAACAGCACGCGGGCGGGGGAGTTCCTGGGAGCGGGCGACGACGTCACGGGCGGAGGCTTTCGACTTCGGGCGCGCAAGACATCGCGCGCTGGAAACGTGGGATCGTACGGCGAAGGCGCGTCCTTACCGCTCCGGCTCAAGATGCACAATCGTTTCCGGCCGGCGTCTTCGTCAGACGATCGGCGGCCGCCGCGGCGCCGGAGCGTCCCGGCCCTTGACGGCCCCCGAATTGTGAGTGAATGTTTACATACATTCCTTCCTAGGGGCGTCCCATGCTGCTCTCGCTGCTCCGCACCCGCCGCTTCGCGCCGCTGTTCTGGTGCCAGCTGTTCGCTGCGTTCAACGACAACTTCGTAAAGAACGCGCTCGCGATCCTGCTGCTGTTCCATGTCGGCGGCTCGGGCGGGCCGATGCTGGTCACGCTCGCCGGCGCGCTGTTCATCCTGCCGTTCTTCCTCGTCTCGGCCCTCGGCGGCGAGCTTGCGGACCGCTACGACAAGGCGCTGGTCGCCCGGCGCACCAAGCTCGCGGAGATCGTCGTGGCCGCGATCGCGGGCCTCGGCTTCATCCTCGCCTCGACGCCCCTGCTGTTCGTCGCGCTGTTCCTGACGGGCGTGCTCTCCGCCCTGTTCGGGCCGGTGAAGTACGGCGTGCTGCCGGACCACCTGACGCGCGAGGAGTTGGTCTCGGGCAACGCGCTGATCGAGACCGCGACCTTCCTCGCGATCCTCGCCGGCACGGTGGGCGGCGGCGTCATGATCGCCGAGGCGAGCCCCTGGGCGATCGCCGCGACGACGCTCCTGGTCTCCGCCGCGGCCTACGCCTGCGCGACGCTGATCCCGCCGACAGGCGAGCGCGCGCCGGATCTCGCGATCGAGCGCAACGTCTTCAAGAGCACGTTCCGGCTGCTGGGCGAGTTGAAGCGCCAGCCGCGGGCGTGGATCGCCTCGGTCGCGGTCAGCTGGTTCTGGGCGGTGGGCGCGGTCACGCTCGCGCTGATCCCGCCGCTGGTGAAGGACGTGGTGGGCGGCCAGGAGAGCGTCGTCACGCTTTTCCTCGTGCTGTTCACGGTCGGCATCGCCGCGGGCTCTCTGGTCGCGGCGCGCCTCAGCGGCCGGCGCATCCTGCTCGCGCTGACGCCGGTCGCGGGCGTGCTGATCGGTCTCGCCGCGCTCGACCTGTCGCTCGCGACCTTCGGCGCGAGCGCGGCGGACCCCCGGCTCGGCTGGTTCGCCTTCCTCGAGACGCCGGCGAACTGGCGGATCATGGCCGACCTCGTGCTGTTCGCAGCCGCCGGCGGCCTGTTCGTGGTGCCGGCCTTCGCCTTTCTGCAGGCGGAGGCGGGCGAAGAGCGCCGCGCCCGCGTGGTCGCCGCCAACAACGTGCTGAACTCCGCCTTCATCGTGGCGGCCTCGCTGGCAGTGCTCGGCCTTCAGGCCGCGGGACTGACCACCCCGGCGATCCTCGCCGTGCTTGGCGTCGCCAACCTCGCCGCCGCCGTGTTGCTCGGGCGCACGCTGCCCGGCTCGCTGCTGCGCGACGCGGTGCATCTGCTGTTCGGACTGCTGTTCCGCGTGGAGGTCCGGGGCATGGAGAACCTCGAGAAGGCCGGCCCCAAGGCGGTCATCGCGGTGAACCACACCAGCCTGCTCGACGCGCCCATGGTGATGTCGCTCCTGACCGACGATCCGGTCTTCGCGATCGACAGCGGCATCGCCACTCGCTGGTGGGTGCGGCCGCTGCTCAAGATGGTGCGCGCCTTCCCGATGGACCCGACCAAGCCGCTCGCGACCCGCGCGCTGATCAACCTCGTGAAGGAGGGCAACCGGCTGGTGATCTTCCCAGAGGGGCGCATCACCGTCACCGGCTCGCTGATGAAGATCTACGACGGCTCGGCGCTGATCGCCGACAAGGCCGAGGCGCCGGTGATCCCGGTGCGGATCGAAGGCCTCGACCGCTCGCCGGCCTCCTATCTCACCTCGCGGCAGATCCGGAGGCGGCTGTTCCCCAAGGTGGTCGTGACCATTCTTCCGCCCGTCATGCTGGAGGTGGACAAGAACCTCGTCGGCCGCAAACGCCGCCGCGCCGCCGGAGCCGCGCTGACCGACGTGATGGCCAAGACCGCCCTCGACACCACGCCGACGGACCGCACGCTGACGGACGCCGTTGTCGCCGCCGCCCGCGCGGAGGGCTTCGGTCGTCTCGCGGTCGAGGACGCGCTCGGAACGAAGCTCAGCTACCGCAAGCTGCTCGCCGGCGCCGCGGCGCTTGGGGCGAAGCTCGACGCGCAGACGACGTCGAGCGAGGCCGTCGGCGTGCTGCTGCCGAACGCGGCGGGCGTCGCCGTCACGCTGCTCGCCCTGTCGCGCTCCGGCCGGGTGCCGGCCATGCTGAACTATTCGGCCGGCCCCAAGAACCTGGTCTCCGCCTGCGCGGCGGCGCAGGTGAAGCTCGTGCTGACGTCGCGCGCCTTCATCGAGAAGGGACGGCTGCAGAAGGAGGAGGCGGCGCTGGGCGAGGTCGCGCGGCTCGTCTATCTCGAGGACGTCCGATCGACCATCGGCGCGCTCGACCGGCTGAAGGGCCTGCTCGCGAGCGGCAAGGCGCCTGCGGGCGACCCCGGCGCGCCGGCCGCGGTGCTGTTCACCTCGGGCTCCGAGGGGACGCCGAAGGGCGTCGTGCTGACCCACCGCAACCTGCTCTCGAACGTGGCGCAGGTCGCGGCCAGCATCGACTTTGGCCCGGCCGACACCGTGTTCAACGTGCTGCCGGTGTTCCACGCCTTCGGGCTCACGGGCGGCCTGCTTCTGCCGCTAGTCTCGGGCGTCCGCACCTACCTTTACCCCTCGCCGCTGCACTACCGGATCGTACCGGAGATGGTCTACGCGTCGAACGCGACCGTGCTGTTCGGCACCGACACCTTCCTCGCCGGCTACGCCCGCACCGCCCACCCCTACGACTTCCGCTCGCTGCGCTTCGTGGTGGCGGGCGCGGAAGCCGTGAAGCCGGAGACCCGCAAGGTCTGGGGCGAGAAGTTCGGGCTGCGCATCCTCGAGGGCTACGGCGTCACCGAGTGCTCTCCGGTGGTCGCGGTCAACACGCCGATGTTCAACCGCGCCGGGACGGTGGGCCGGCTGCTGCCGGGTATCGAGCACCGGTTGGAGACGGTCCAAGGCGTGACCGAAGGCGGGCGGCTGCACGTGCGTGGGCCGAACGTGATGGCCGGGTATCTCCGCGCCGAAAACCCCGGCGTGCTGGAGCCGCCAGCGGGCGGCTGGCACGACACCGGCGACATCGTCGCGATCGACGCCGACGGCTTCGTGGCGATCAAGGGCCGCGCCAAGCGCTTCGCCAAGATCGCAGGCGAGATGGTCTCGCTCGGCGCCGTGGAGGACGTCGCGCGCGCGCTCTGGCCTGAAGCCACCCACGCCGCCGTCACCGCGCCGGACGCGCGGAAGGGCGAGCGCGTGGTGCTGTTCACGACGCAAGGGGGCGCCGACCGCCGCGCCTTGCAGGCGGCGGTCCGCGAGGCCGGCCTGCCGGACTTGGCGGCGCCGGCCGAGATCCGCGCGCTCGGCAAGCTGCCGCTGCTCGGCTCCGGCAAGACCGACTACGTGGCGGTGAAGGCGCTGGCCGCGGAGCCTGCGGAGGACGCGGCATGAACCGCGCGGCCGACACCCGCGCCCGGATCGAGGCGGCGGCGCTCGCGCTGTTCGCGGAGAAGGGGGTCGACGGGACCTCCACCCGCGACATCGCGAAGGCCGTGGGCGTGACCGAGGGCGCGCTCTACCGCCACTTCGCCTCCAAGGAGGAATTGGCCCGCGCGCTGTTCCTGTCGCGCTACGGCGGTTTCGCGGCGGGCGTCGAGGAGATCCGGGCGCAGGCCCGGCCGTTTCCCGAGACGGCCGCCGCGCTGGTGCGCTTCTTCTACGCGGCCTTCGACGCCGACCCCGACGCCTTCGCCTATGTGCTCGTGACCCAGCACGACCACCTCGGCGGCATGGCCGCGGACGCGCCCGAGAACGTGGTGGCCGCGCTCGCCCGCACGCTCGCCGACGCCATGGCGCGGGGCGAGGTCGCGCAGGGCGAGGTGGCGCTGGTCAGCGCGCTAGCGCTCGGCCTCGTGGTGCAGCCTGCGATCTTCCGGCTCTACAGACGGCTGCCCCAGCCGCCCTCCGCCTACGCCGAGGAGGTGACGCGAGCGGTGTTGGCGGCGGTGGGCGCGCGGATGTGAGCAGCGACGAGGTGGTGCGTGCTTCGAGACGGCCCTTCGAGCCTCCTCAGCATGGGGGGATCTTGGCCGTTGGCCTTCCTGTCTCAAACCTCTTCATGCTGGGGAGCGGCCTCGAAAGCTGCGTCTCGTTTCGCGCACGACGGCTCCAACCGCCCCTCACCAGGCCCGCGTGACCCGGTAGCCGTCGCGGCGGAGACGCTCGACGAGGCCGTCGTCGCCCGCGAGGTGCAGCGCGCCGACCGCCATGAAGGCGCCGCCGGCGGCGAAGGCGGAGCGGGAGCGCTCGTGCATGCGGGCGTTGCGCTCGCCGAGCAGCGCCTCAAGGTAGTCGTACTGGGTGCGCATGCGCGGGCCGCCGAGGTCGGCGTCGCGCACGGCCGCGGCGAGAAAGCCCATGCGGCGGTCGCGGTAGAGATTGACCATGGTCTCGATCCAGTCGGCGAAGCCGGGGCCGAGCCGCGCGGCGTCCACCAGCACCCTCACCGCGAGCGCCTCCGGCACGGCGGCGAGCGTCGCCATCTGCTCATCGACGTCCTCAAGCCCCTCGACCCCAATGCCCTTCGCCCGCGCGGCCTCGACCACCAACTGATCGACGTTCAGCATCCCTTCGTCGATGCGGGCGATCTCGCAGCTCGGGGCGGCGGCGAGCATGGCGAGGAACCACGGCTCCAGCTTCTGCGCGGTGTTTTCCGGGACGCCGCGGGCGGCGAGCAGGTTGATCACGGCGAGGCGGTCGCCTGCCGGCACTCGGAACAGCGCGTCGCCGCCGGGGCGCACCGCCCTCCGCCCGGCGACCTCGCGGGCCATGGCGGCGGCCTGCGGGTCGGCGATCTCGCGGGGCTCGATCAACACGAGGCTCGCCGACGCGAGCGCGGCCGTGACCGGCGCGGCCAGGGGCTTCAGGCGTTCGTCGGAAAGATGGATGGTGCCGAACAGGTGGGACGGCGCGGCGCCCTCCTTTTCCACCCGCCACAGCAGGCCCTCGGCGTCGCGCGTCTTGCGCCCCGCCGCCTCGAAGCGCGCGAAAGCCGCGGGGTCCTCGTCGCGGATCTTTCCGACGAGATCGGTCCCCTGGCAGGCGAGCGGGGCCGCCGCAGCGGCGGCCAGTCCGAAAAGCGACGCGGCGAGCGCCGCGCAGAGCCGCTTCGCGAGGCGCGAAGCGGCGCGCCTCATGGTGCGAGCGCCGCAAGGTAGCGCGGGCCGGCGGGCACGGTCACCCGGCCGAGCTCCTTGGCGGTCGCAAGATTGATCAGGGAGACCGAGTCGTCGAACCAGTTCGCGACCGCCGCGGTCTTCGCGTCCGGCGCGAGCCAGATTCCTTCCGGGTACTGGCCGACTTTGACCTTGGCCCTCACCTCGAAGGTCTTGACGTCGACCAGCGCTACGGCGCCGTCCTGCTGGTTCGTCACGGCCACCTGCGTCCCGTCCGGCGTCGGCGCGACGCCGTAGGGCATGCGGCCGACCGGGACGCGCTTCAGCTCCTGTCCGCTTTCGAGGTCGATCACCGAGAGATCGCCGCTCTGGACGTTCGCCACGTAGAGCCGGCGCTCGTCCGGCGCCAGCGCCAGCGCGAAGGGCGCTCGGCCGACCTTGATCTCGCCGGTCGCGGTCATGGTCTTGAGATCGACGATGCTCACGCTGTCGCTCTCGCGGTTCGCCACATAGGCGCGGGCACCCGACTTGGTCATCACGAGCGCCGCCGGCGACTTGCCGACCTCGACCTCGCCGGTCAAGGCGCCGGTGGCGACGTCGAGCCGGTGGACCCTGTTGCGGCTCCAGTCCGAGACGTAGAGGTGCTCGTCGGTGGCGGCGACGCCGAAGGGCTGGCCCTTCACCTGGAAGATCGAGGTGATCCGCCGGGTGACGGCGTCCAGCAGGGTGACCCGGCCGAGATCGGGATGCGTGACGTAGAGCGAGCGGCCGTCCGGCCCGACGCCGATCGCGGCGGGGGCCTCGCCGATCTTGACCTCCTCGCCCTTCTCGCCGCCCGGCGCCATCGGCAGGAAGGTCACCGTCGCGGCCGTCTGAGAGACGACCGCGAGCACGGGGACGTCCGCCGCGGCGGCTCCCGCGGCCCCGCCCGAGAGAGCGAGCGCGACGGCGGCGGCGCGGAGCAGGGCGCGCGGAGCGATCATCCGCCCGCCTCGACCTTAGCCTTCAGCCCCTCAAGGCCGGTCTTGAAGAAGGCGGTCATGGCGTCGACCGCGGCTTGGTCGTCCTTGCCCTCCGGTGGCTCGTTCGAGGTGTCGGCGCGGTAGAAGCGGCCCTCCCACTTCACCTCGGCGCCGCCGTCCTTCGCCGTCACGATCATCGCGGCGGAGTAGGAGCTCACCGGCAGGGTCTCGCCGGCCTCGCCGGACAGGCGGTAGGAGATGCTCTTCTTGGCCTCGTCGACCTCGTCGAGCCCTTCCACGATCTCGCCGGGCTTGCCCTTGAGCGCGAGCGTGCGCTCGGCGCCGGCGGCGGCGCCCGTGGCCGAGCTCTTCTCGACGCCTGGGTGCCAGGACTGGATCGCGCCGAAGTCCTTCACGAGCGCCCAGACCTTGGCGGGATCGGCCTTCACCGTGACGCTCTGATCGACCTTCTGGGGCGTCGGGCCATGCGCATAGGCGGGCGCCGCCAGAATCAAGGCGAGTGCGGCGACGGCGGTCCTGCGTGACAGCATCAGTTGAAACTCCTGGAGGCATGAGGCGGCGCGCGCCGTCGCCCGAACCGGGCGAGCGGCGGAACGCCGTAGAGCGCGACGAGCGCGAGAAGCGCCGCCGCGGCGGGAAGGGGCGAGAGATCGACGGCGACCGCGACCGGCCGCGGCCGGGCGTTGGCGGCGATCGCCTGGGCCAGCGCGTCGGGCTGGTCGAGCCGGGCGTAGCCGAGCCCGGTCATTCGGCCGAGATCGCGGAGGTAGACCTCCCGCACGGAGGTGAGGTGCTCTTCGCCGGCCGGCATCTCGCCGAAGGGGGCGTTGCGGGCGTTGTAGCCGGGAAGGTTTTCGGCGCCGGTGGGCGGCGGCCCGAGGCGCGAGGCCTGCGGCACGTCCTCCATGGCGTAGAACCCGGTCTCGCGGCCGAAATCGTCGTGCTTCGGGATGGGCACGAGTTCGGTCCCGCCGACGCCGACGAGTAGCCCCTTCACCTTGTCCTTCTCGCCCGCGTATTCGAGCGGCATGTCGGCGCGCATGGGCGGCGCCTCCTGGCCGTCGGTCAGGAACACGATGTCGGCGTTCATCGGCGCCAGCATGTCGAGCGCCGCGAACACGGCGGAGGCCACCCGGCTGTCGCCCTCCCACCCCATGCGCCAATCGAGCCCTGCGATCGCGCCGGCGATGGCGCCGTAGTTCCGGCACACGTCCATGGGCTCGAACAGCAGGAACACCCGCCGCTCGGTGAACACGCCGAGCCCCATCCTGGAGCCGCAGGGCAGCCGCCCGACCGCGGTCGAGAGCCGCGTCTTCACCGCCTCCAGCCGGCTCTGCGGCCGGCCGCTGGCGTCGCGGTAGTCGCGCGCGTTCATGCTGCCGGTGATGTCGACGAAGGCGACCACGTCGTAGGTCGGGCGCTCGGCCTCCGCCTCCGGCTGCAGCGCCGCGACGACGCCGAGCGCGAGCGCGGCGCCGAGCGCGAGCGTGCGCCAGTCCGGCCGCCGGCTCCGCCGCGTCATGGCAGCCCCCGCGGCAGGCCCGGCAGGTCGGTCCAGAGCTTCTTCGGCTGGGCCTTCACCTCTTCCTCCTCGCCGCTCTCGAGCTCGGGGAAGTCGCGCACAAGCCGCATCGCGACGTCGAGGTTGTAACGGGCGTCCCACAGCTCGGCGTCGGCGTGCAGGGCTTCGCGGTAGGCGTCCTTGGCGAGCCGCACCTCCGGGATCGCCTGGTCGATCTTGCTGGCGTCCATGGCGGCGAGCGCCCGGCGCACGCGGGCGTTGCCGACGTCGTAGTGGAACCGCGCCGCAAGCTCCGGCCCGCCGCGCTCGGCGATGCGGCCGGAAAACCCCTGCGCCTCGTCGATCCGGTTGCGGATCAGCAGGTAATGGGCGCGCGCGAAAAGCACGGCGCCGCTGGCGTCGTCCGCCGGCTGGACGTCGTGGTTCTCAGCCAGCGCCTGGATGACCGCCCGCTCCTGCCGGAGTTCATGGAGCCGCCAGCCAGCGACCCCGAGCGCGACCAGCGCCGCGAGCAGAAGGGCAGGGGGGAGCGCGCTCTTGAGCGTTCCGAGCGTCACGACGCCGCCCTCCGAACCGACGTCGCTCCATTCGGGACACGCGCGCCGTCATGCCCGCCCGCGCGGGCATCCACGACTTTTTCCTTCGAGCTCGACGCCGAAGTCGTGGATGCCCGCGAGAAGGCGCGGGCATGACGCAGAGGCGACGTGGCGGTCCGAATGGCCTCCCCCTCCCAGTCCTCCAGTCGGCGCTCGCTGAGCTTGGCGCCGAGCAGCAGCAGCAGCGCGCCGGCGGCGGCCCAGTAGCACAGCCAGTCCAGATCCCGCCGCGGGATGGTCTCGGAATAGAGCGTGGGCCGCTGCTCGAGCTGGTCGATCTCGCGGATGGCGTCGGACACCTCGGCGGCGCTGCGCGCCTCGAACGAGCGGTAGGGCAGGCCGAGCGTCTTGAAGAAGATGTCGAGGTGGCGCTCGGGATAGGTCTGCGGGCTGTCCGGGTCGCCGGGGGGCGGGCGGTCGGTGATGCCGCGCGCGCCCGCGGTGCGCAGGAACAGCCAGTAGAGCCGCATCGGATCGCGGGCGGCGGCGGCGCGCAGCGCGTCCTGCACGCGGCGGTCGATCACCGCCGCGCCGTCGGACACGAGCACGATGGCGCGGGAGGTCTCGGTCGAGGTCTCGTCGAACATCGAGAAGGCGAGCGAGAGGCCGCGGCCGACGTCGGTGTGGGCGAGGCCGGGCCGGTCGATGGCGCCGATCGCGGCGCGCACGGCGTCGTGCTTGTCGGTCATCGGGATCACCAGCATCGGCGCCGTCGAGAAGGCGGCGACGGCGACCCGGTCGGCGGGGCGGCGGGCGGCGAAGTCGGTCAGCAGGCGGCGCGCGGCAACCGACTTTGACTCCTCGGCCCCGTCTGGGCGTCGGTTGGCGAAGGTCGAGTCCATGCTCGACGAGCGGTCGATCAGAAGCACGATGTTGGCGCCGACGCCGGTGCGCTCCACCACATGGTCCCGGCGGTGGAGGCCCGACAGGCCGAGGACGAGCAGCGTGATCGCCAGCGCCCCGAAGGCGACGAGCCCGGCGCCGACCACGCGCGACAGCGTGTCCTCCGGCGCGACCTCGGAGGACGGCACGCCCGACAGCCGCAGCGGCGAAACCAGGAACGGCAGCAGCGCGAGCGGCAGCAGCAGAAGGGCCCAGGGGTGGTCGAAGCCCAGCCCCGTCATGTGGCGCGCTCGGCTTGGGCGAGGTCGCGGGCGAGCCGGGTCAGCTGCTCCGGCGGCAGCGCCGCGGCGGCGTTCGCCCCCTCGCCGAAGAAGGCGCGGCGCGAGGCGTCGAAGAAGGCGGCGATCGCCGCCTCGTGGCGCGCGAAGGCCGGCCGCGTCTTGAGAAAGGCCGCCACGTCGTCGCCGAACAGCCGCTTGCCGGCGGCTGCGTCGAAGGCGCGGTGGAGCGCGAGCGCCGCGGCGCGCCAGCCGGCTTCGCCCGCGCCGGCGGCCTTGCGCACCGCGCGGGCGGCGGTCGCGAAGGGGCGCGCCGGCCTGCGGTGGAAGGGCGGCCACGCCCGGCTCCAGGCGAGCAGCGCCAGCGCAAACAGCGTCGCGCCGCCGGCGAGCCCTGTGAGGATCTGGGCGCGGCGCAAGCTGATGGCATGCGGCTCCGCGTCGGGCCGGAGCCCATACTGCTGTTCGCCCGAAACGCTGGCGATCGGACGGAGCGGCGACGTGAGGTAGCTCCAGCGCCCGGCCTGGACCTCCGCGCGCTTGCCCCCGCCGTCGGCGAAGGCGAGCGTGAAGGGCGGCACCGTCTCCTCCTTCGTCTCCAGCGCGGAGTAGAAGGTCTGGTACTCGGCCGTGATCTGGTAGCGGACGCCGCCGTTGGGCGCGGCCCCGTCCGTGACGTCGATCCTGCGCAGGTCGAGCGAGTAGGAGACCGGGCCGACCTTCGGCAGCGACGACGGGTCGAGCTGGAATCCCGCGTCGACGTCGACGTAGGTCTTGAGCGTGAACACGTCGCCGAGCAGCACGCCGAACGGCCGCGGCCCGAAGGTTTCGGCGCCCCGCACCTGGGCCGCCGCGGCGCCGGTCATGAGGAGGGAGGCGAGAGCGGCGGACCCCGCAAATTCCGTCACCCGGAGGGCTAACGCCCTCCGACCTCTCCCCGCGGGGGAGAGGTGCGCAGCGGCAGCCCCAGAGCGCCCACTGAGATCTTGGCGAAGCCTTGCCTTCGCCTCTGCCCTGCGGGGAGAGGTCGGCCCGCAGGGCCGGGTGAGGGGGGCTCGCCTTTCTGACGTATAGGGCCCGTCCATCACGCGCCCCCCGTCAGCAGGTGGTCGGCGAAGGCGTCAGGGTCGAACCGGTCCACGAGGTCGAAAGCGGGTCGGCCAAAGCGGCGGAAGGACTCGTCGAGCGCCGCGCGGCGGGCGCGTGCGTGGGCGATCCACTTGTCGCGCAACGAAGGGCGCATCACCAGCAGGCGGCGGCGGCCGGTCTCGAGGTCGCGGGTCTCGACCAAGCCGAAACGCGGGGGCGGGGCCTCGACCGCGCTCGAGCGCACCACGACAGGCGCGACGTCGTGGCGCCACAGCGCGCCGAGCAAGTCCTCGATCTCGGCCTGCGGCATGAGGAAATCCGAAACCACGAACACCAGCGCGCGCCGTTGCGGCAGCTCCTCGACCGCAGCGCGCAGCCCGCCGGAGCCCCGGCCCGCGCCGGGCTCCGCGCTCAGCCGCCGCCAGAGCTCGTCCGGCACGCCGCGCCGGGCGGTGGCCCGGACGCCAAGTTCCGCGCGGGGCTCGGGCCCTGCGGCGATCAGCCCGAAGCGGTCATGGCTGCGGATCGCGGCGTGGGCGATCGCGGCGCAGAGGTCGGCCACGGGATCCTCGCCCTCGCCGTCGCGGCGAAAGGACATGGAGCCGGAGAGGTCGAGCGCCACGAACACGTCGATGCGGGCGCGGTGTTCGAAGCGGCGCACCTTGAGGCCGCCGAACGGATCGAGCAGCGAGGCGCGCATGTCGATGCGCCGGGCGTCGGGCTGCTCCAGCAAGGAGGCGTGGCGCAGGAAGGCGCCGTTCGCGCCTTGGCCCACCGCCTTGTGGCCGCCCGGCGAGACGCCCCGCGCGCGGCCGAACAGCCGGTACGGCAGATCGAACCGTGGAGGTCCGTCGCGGGCCGGCGCTGGGCTCATGGCGCCGGCGTCCGTTCGAACACCTGCGCGCAGAGGGCCGCGACGATGCGGTCGCGCCGCGCCTCGTAGATCGGATCGAGGAAGATGCGGTGCGCCATGACGGGGTTGAACACCGCCCGCACGTCCTCCGGCAGCACCATAGCGCGGCCTTCGAGCCAGGCGCGCACCCGTGCCGCGCGCACCAGCGCGCCGACGCCACGCGGGCTGCCGCCGCCCTGGATCAACCGCGCCATGTCGACGCCGTCGATCGCGATCCCGACGCTCAACGGCGCGCGGATCGCGTCCCACAGCGCCAGAACGTAGGTCTCCAGCGTCGGGCTGGTGGTGATCGTTTCCTGGATCGCGCGCCCGGCCTCGCCGAGCCCGCGGTGGTCGAGCACGCCTTCCTTGAGGCTCCCGATCAGCCGGTCGACGTCGTGGAAGCGCGGATCGAACACCAGTTCGCGCCGGGTCTCGACGTCCGTCGGCGTCTCGACGCCGATCTCCATAAGGAAGCGGTCGCGCGCCGCGGCGGGCAGCTCGAAGGTCTCCTCCTTCTCCACCCGGTTGCGGTCGGCGAAGACCTGCAGGTGGGGGAAGGACCACTCATTGCCGAAGGCGGTGACGCTGCGCTCGGCCATCAGCCGCAGCAGCAGCGAGTGCACCTGCGGGCGGGCGCGGTTGATCTCGTTGAAGAAGAACACGGCGAGGTTCTCGCCGTGGTGCAGCACCGGGCCGGGCTCCACGCGCGGCTTGCCGGCGTCGTCCACGAAGGCGGTGTAGAGCATGTCGGTCGGCATCAGGTCGACCGTTCCCTCGATCCGCTCGAACGGGCCGCCGAGAGCGCGGGCGACGGCCCGCAGAATAGTGGTCTTGCCGACGCCGACGTCGCCCTCGAGCAACACGTGGCCGCGGGCGAAGATCGCGATGGTCAGCAGGCGCACCACATGCGGCTGGCCGACGACCGCGCGGCCGACCTCCGCCTCGAAGGCGAGGGCCTGTTCGCGCCAGCGCTCAAGCGAAGCGGCGCCGGCGGGTTCGTTGCGGATGCCGGCGATCGAGGGGTGCGCCATGCGGGTCGGACCTTACGGGTTCGCGTCCGGGAAAAGGCGGCCGCCGCGCGGGAAGAAGCCTTTCAAGACCTCGCCCCGCCGCCGGCGGCCGTCAGGTTTGTCGTCATCCCGAAGGGGCGGCCGGAGAGACCCGCCCCGACGACGAGAGGGAGCGGTCCGAACGCGCTCGAACCGCACGGGATTGGCGTCGATCAGACGTTCCGGCTGGTTAGTTGCCGATCTTGGAGACGTCGTATTCGAACTTGCCGGTCTTCGCGAAGTTGTCGGCGCGCTTCTTGTTGCGCTCCTCCATCGCCTGGATCGAAGCCGACTGCTTGTTGACTTCCTTCGGGTCGTGCTTGGGGTCGTACTTTGAGCCCTTGATCTCGTTCTTCGCCGGATAGCCGGGCTTCGGCTCCCAGCACACGCCGGGCTCCTTGCAGTTGGTCCCGTCGTAGGCGAGCGCCGGAACGGCGAGCGCGGCTGAGGCGATGGCGGCGGCGACGGCGACCCGTCCGAGAGCGGCGATCTTCATGAGCTGATCCTCCTTGAGGTGTTGCAGGCAGTTTTTCCAACCGAGGGGCGGCCCGCTTATGGCCGCGTGCGCGCCCCGTCCCGCGCCGGCCCGCCGGCGGAGATCTCTGTCATTCGCTGGGCTTGCAGGCCTCGGGCGTCTTCGCCGGGTCCGGCTTGGGCGCGTGCGAATGGCCGTCGTAGGGCTTGAAGTTCGCCTTCTCGGCGTCGTCCAGCCATTTCGCGTCCTCGGGGCCGTCCTTGTAGAGGTGGCGCACCCAGGACATGATCTGGAGCATCTGGTCCGGGTTCACCGCGCCGTACATCGGTCCCATCTGGCCGGACGCGCCGCCGAAGATGGTCTCGAACAGTCCCTTGTCGGTGTTGTTGTCCGGATAGGTCCAGTAGTTGTCGTTGAGGCCGGGCCCGATCTTGCCCTCGGCCACATGGCCATGGCAGCCCGAGCACATGCTGAGGAACAGCTGCTCGCCGTTGGCGAGGCAGTTCGGTTCCTTGTTGTAGGGATTCTTGCCGGTCTCGAGGAACTGCTTGAACGCCTCGGTGTCGCGCCCCTCCGGGCCGGCGTCGTCGAGGTTCAGCGGTTCGCCGGTCACGGTGTTGTGCAGCTCGATGGCGGCTTGGGCGCCCAGCGCGCCGAAGCCCAGCGCGGCGACGGCGAGCCCCGCCATCAGCAGGTTGCGTTTGATCATTAGAAACTCACTCACCTTTTGAAGTCGGCGATCGACGTCGCCTCAGCCGTTGGGCTGGAGCGAGGGAACGCCCTCGTCGTTCAGGACGGCGTCGATCTCGGGCTTCGCCTTGTCGATCGCGGCGTTGAGCTCCTTGAGGAGCCCCGCGTCGTCCTTGCGGACGCCGATCGCTTGGTCGAAGTGCAGGGGAATCTTGAGCCCGTCCGAGCGCTTGAAGTCGTCCCGGATCATGGTCATGCGCAGCGGCTTCGACGACGCCTTGACGTAGCGCGCCACGTCGGAGGCGAAGGCGATGGCGACGTCCGCGTCGCCGTTCACCACCTCGTTCACCAGCTTGTCGGCCGGGACCTGGGTGTAGCGGTTCCGCTTGTCCTCGAAGTTCACCAGCGAGAGATTGTACGAGAGGTTGTCCTCGTACTTGCCCGCCTGCTTCACGATGAGCTCGCCGGGGGTGGAGAACCGGACCGCGAAGGTCTTGTATTCGGGCTTCGCCGCGTCCTCCCAGCTCGAGCCGATCTCCGGCTTGTCGGCGGGAGTGACGAACACGTAGCCGGTGCGGAAGTAGGGCTTGGTGGCGAGCACCCGCTCGTCCTCGGAATCGACGCCGAACACCACGTCGCAGGCGTTCTTGTCGAGGAGGTCACGCACCAGATAGATAGCCGGCTTGTCGGACCAGACGAACTGCGCCTCGCGGCCCATGGCTTTGGCCAGCACGATGGCGATCTTGTTCTCGAAACCTTGGGCCTTGGCGATCGAGTAGGGGGCCTCGACGCTCGACGCGCAGATGCGGAGCGGAGGCTCGGCGGCGGACGCCGCGGAAACGGGGGCGAAAAGGGCGGCTGCGGACAACAGCGCGGCGCGGGCCTGTCCGGCGAAGCGGTGGTTCATGATCGTCTCTCCCAGCGGCCGGGACGGTGTTGTCCTCCGGCCGTGCGGGCCGGGGCGTCCTCTTTGAGCCGTCGATCGTGCGGTGGAAGGTCTTGGCGGCGTCCGCCGGCGGAACGTCCCGCCGGCGGAGCCTTCTGTCGTTCAGGCGAGGGCGGATCAGCCGCCCTTGCCGACCCACTCGCCGACGTTGACGTCGTCGTAGGGGTTCTTGCCGTTGAGCGAGAAGACCTGCACGCCGCCGCCCATCTGGGTGTACTTCTGCAGGTTCTTGAACGCGCCCACCGCGCCGAGACCGGCCGTCGGATCGGTCAGGTCGAACACCAGGCCGACGCCCGCCCAGCCGCCGACGCCGTAGTAGATGGCGACGTACTGGGTGCCGTCATGCGTGTAGGTCATCGGGTGACCGATCACGCCGGAAGGCAGGCGGTACTTCCAGAGCAGGTCGCCGGTCTTCGAGTTGCGCGCCTTGATGAAGCCGTCGAGCGTTCCGTAGAACACCAGGTCGCCGGCGGTCGCGAGCGTGCCGCCCCACACCGCGAAGCGCTCCATCTTCTCCCAGGCGTACTTGCCGGAGATGGCGTTGTACGCCTTGATCTGGCCGAGACCTTCGAAGCCCTGACGATCGCCCTTCGGGCCGGGGTACATCCACAGGGTCGCGCCGACGAAGAACTGACCGGCGCGGTACGGGAGCATGAAGGGCTCCCAGTCCATGCAGATGTGGTTGATGCCCATGAAGAACAGCTGCTTCTCGGGATCGTACGAGTCGTGGCCCTGGTTGTGGTAACCCATGGCCGACGGGCAGATCTCGGTCGCCTTGTGGTCCATCCGGGTCGCGAACTCGGGATCGCGGACCGGGATGCCGGTCTTCAGATCGACCTGCTTCACCCAGTTGACCGTGTCGTCGAGCTTGTCGGCCGAGATGAGCGTGCCGTCTTCGCGGTCGAGCGTGTAGACGATGCCGTTGCGGTCCGGATGGGTCAGCAGCTTGCGCAGCTTGCCCTGCTTGTCCTTCTGCTCCGACAGCATCATCACGTTGACGCCGGCGTAGTCCCACTCGTCGTGCGGCGTCTTCTGGTAGCCGAACTTGGCCTCGCCGGTGTCGATGTCACGACCCCAGATGGTCATCGTCCACTTGTTGTCGCCCGGACGCATGGTCTCGTTCCACGGCGCCGGGTTGCCCGAGCCGTAGTAGAACAGGTTGGTGTCCGGGTCGAAGGCGTACCAGCCCCAGTTGGTGCCGCCGCCGATCTTCCAGGCGTCGCCTTCCCAGGTCTTGTTCGTGCCGAGGCCGAACTGGCCGTAGTGCGGGTTCTTGCTGTTGAAGTCCTTGGCGAGCTTGATGTCCTCGTCCGGACCGGTGGCGTAGGCGCGCCACTTCTGGGCGCCGGTCTTCACGTCGTAGGCGGTGACGTAGCCGCGCACGCCAAGTTCGGCGCCCGAGGAGCCGACCAGAACGACGTCCTTCACCACGTAAGGCGCGATCGTGAGCGTGGAGCCGACCTTGATGTCGGAGTTCTCCATCTTCCAGACCTCGGCGCCCGTCTCGGCGTTCAGCGCCACGATGTGGCCGTCGAGCTGGGTCTTGAGGATCAGCGCGTCGCCGTTCCCGGTGCCCGGCCAATAGGCGAGGCCGCGGTTCACGACGTCGCAACAGGCCACCGCGCGGGCCGTCGGGGCCTGCTTGGGCTTGTGCTGCCAGTCGATCTTGCCCGGCTCGTTGAGGTCGAGCGCGAAGGTGGTGTTCGGGAACGGCGTGTGCACGAACATCTTGTCGCCGATGACGAGCGGCGTGCCCTCATGGCCGTGCAGCACGCCGGTGGAGAACGCCCACGCCGGCTTCAGCTGCTTGACGTTCTCGGTCGTGATCTGCTTGGCGGGTGAATAGTTCTGCGCGCTGTAGTTCTTGCCCGTCATGGGCCAGTTCGCATCGCTCTTCGACAGCTCGACGAGCTTGTCGTTGGCGAACGCAGGAAGCGTCGTCGCAGCCAGTCCGACCGCGGCGGTCGCCGCGAGCGTGAACGCCGACACGGACGTTCGAAGGTTGATCATGTGAAACCCCTTGCGTTTCCCGTTCTGAGGTGCGGGCCGCCCTGAGCCGGACGTCTCCGCGGCGCGCTGCGACGCGCATAAGGCCGACAATCCCTGAGGTTCGCCGCCTTTTACTTGGCGCCTGGAGCGCTTCTTGCGTTCTGCAGCGGCGCAACTCTTTCCGAAGACGCGACGACTGTCTTTGGCGAATATGGAAAAATCGGACGGGAAGTTTTCCCTGTGCGCCTACCGAGCGACGGCAAGCCTCGCGCCGCCTTGGGAAAGCCTTCAAAACTGAAGGAACCTCAGTTCTCTAAGGGAAGTGAGGCATTCCGCGTGGTGCGACGACCGCGCGGCTTTCGTCGGGGTGGCGACGCTGCTAACCGTGCATTAGACCAACGTTTAGCCGCATTTTCGAGGCGAAACGGCAGTAAAAACAAGCATGTCTCAATATTCACTTATTAAGAGAATAGCTGTCGTCGTGTCGATCGGTGCGATCATCTGTCTCACCGGCTGCGACGAGCCCGCCACGGAGGCGCCCCCGCGCGACGTGGTCGCGGCGCTGACGCGCGAGCAGCCGCTGCATGAGCGGCGCTGGATCGAAGTGAGGGACAAGGTGTCGTTGGCGCGCTGGCTCGCGAGCCGGGAGGCCAGGCGCGACGTGGCGCCCGACGCGCCGGAGGTCGCCGTCATCGGCGGGCTGATCGCGGAGGCTGACCACCGCTTCACCGAGGCCCCGCGGATGATCGCGAACCGGGCGGTGCAGGTGCAGGAGATGCTGGGCGAGCGCGGAGTCGCGATCTCGCCGCGCGCCGTGATCGAGGACATGGTGGCGGTGGCGGAGGGCGCGGAGCAGGAGCGCGCCGGCTTCGGAGAAACTTGCCAGCACTACGTCACCTCCCGTCTTGGCGGCGCAAGCCGGGAGCAGGCGGTGGCGGCGCTTCGCCGTCAGCCGCTGCCGACGGCCCGGGAGGGCGACGGCGCCCCGTGAGCGAACAGACCGTCCGTTTCGCCCGCCTCGCCGCCTTCGCGCGCCCGGCGCCGGCCGCGCGCTCGCTCCGCCTCCGGATCCTCGGCGTCGTCGCGGCGATCGACGTCGCCTGCTGCCTCGCCGCCGGCGTCGTCACCGTCATCAACGCGCGCGAGGCGACGCGAGTCGAGATCGCAGCCTCGCTCGAGATCGCCGAGCCCTTCGTGCGGGAGACGCTGATCCGCCTGCAGCGCGATCTCGGCCGGCTGCGTTCGATCGCGGACGTGCAGGTCGCCCTCCCCGGCGTCCGGCACGTGCGCATCGTGGTCTATGACGAGGCCGGCCGCGAGGTGGCGACCCGTCCGGCCCAAAGCGCGCACGGCGAGGGCGATGAGCCGCCGGCGTGGTTCGCGGCGCTGATCGCCCCGCCGCCGGAGCGGCGCGTCGTGCCCGTGCTCATCGACGGCGAGCGCGAGGGCGAGGTCGTCATCCACGGCGAGGCGGCGGACGAGATCGCCGAGGTCTGGGAGGACCTGCTGTCGCTCGCCGCGCTGTTCGTCACGCTCAACGCGCTCGGCCTCGCGGTGTTCGCCGCAGCCCTCGCCCGCGTGCTCGCGCCGCTCGGCGCGCTGGCGCAGGGACTGTCGGATCTCGAGCGGCGCAGGCTCGACCGTCCGCTGCCGACGCCGGCGAGCCGCGAGCTCGCGGCGTTGACCGACCGCTTCAACCGGCTGGCCGAGGCGTTGGGCTCCGAGCGCGCCACCAACGCGCGGCTGTCCTGGCGCATGATCACCCTGCAGGACGACGAGCGCCGGCGGATCGCCAAGGAGCTGCACGACGAGCTCGGCCCCTGCCTGTTCGGCCTGCGCGCCAACCTCGATTCGCTCGAGCGCGCGGTCGCGCCGGGGGTGGCGGCCGGCGCCCTCGGCCCGGAGGCGGGCGAGCGAATCGCAACCGTTATCGAGCTGTCGGAGCGGCTCTCGAGCGCGAACGTGCGGCTGCTGCGCAGCCTGCGCCCGATCGCCCTCGGTGAGGCTCCGCTGGCCGACGTCGTCGGCGGGCTGATCGCCGATTTCGAGCGGCTGCATCCCGATCGCGCCTTCGCCCTCGACGCCGAGGGGCTGAAGGCCGGCTACGGCGAGGTGGTGGACCTCACGGTCTATCGCTGCGTCCAGGAGGGCGTGACCAACGCCCTGCGCCACGCCGCCTGCTCGCGCGTCGACGTGCGGCTGAGCGAGGAACCGGACGCCCGGGGCGAGCCCGCGGTGCTGATCTCGGTCCGCGACGACGGCGCCGGCGTCGCGGACGGCGCGCGCGAAGGCTTCGGTCTCGTCGGTCTGGGCGAGCGCGTCCAGGCGCTCGGCGGACGCTTCCGCCTGCACTCCCGGCCCGGGGGCGCGACGCTCGAGGTCGCGCTGCCGCTCGTTCCCGTCGCCTCCCCCGCCCGCAAGGATGCCCGTCATGAGTTCCGCCCTTGTCATCGACGATCATCCGATCGTGCTGGAGGGCTGCCGGCGCGTGCTGCTCGACGCGGGGTTCGGCGAGGTGCTTGAAGCCGGAACCGCGCTCGCGGGCTTCCAGCTCTACCGCCGCGCCAAACCCGAACTCATCATCGTCGACCTCGCCATCCGGGGGGCGGGTCTCGCGGGCCTTTCGCTGATCAAGCGCCTCAGGGTCCACGACGACCACACGCCAATCCTCGTGTTCTCCATGCATGGCGACCCGGTGATCGCCAGCCGGGCGCTCAAGGCCGGCGCGACGGGCTTCCTCGCCAAGGACACCGGGCCTCGGACCTTCCTCGAGGCGATCGAGAAGGTGCGGCGCGGCCAGCCCTACATCGCCCACGACATGGCGGTGCAGGTCGCGCTGCTCGGATCGCGGGCGCGGGCGGAGCGTAGCGATCTCACGGCGCGTGAGCTGCAGACTCTGGCGCTGCTCGGCGAGGGCAAGTCCTACGCCCAGATCGCGGACGCGCTCGGCGTCAGCTACAAGACCGTCGCCAACACCTGCTCCAGCCTGAAGGAGAAGCTTAAGGTCACCACCCTGCAGGACCTCGTCCGCAAGGCGGTGCTGAGCGGAGCCGGGTTCGAGGCGCGCTGACGCCTCGCGTCTTGCGCGGCGCAGGGAGCGCGGACCAGAATGAGGCCGGAACAGCGGGAGCGGACCTCATGGCGACGCGCGGCTTCACGGGGCGGAGAACGCCGGACGATCACGCGGCGCGCACCCCTCCGGGGCAGGCGCTGACCACGGACTTTCCCGTGCTGTCGGCAGGTCCGACGCCGAAGATCGCGCTGGCGGATTGGTCGTTCACGCTGAAGGTCGGTCCGCGGCCGGTCGCCAAGTGGAGCTGGGAGGAGTTCTCCGCGCTGCCCCGGACGTCCTACGTTCGCGACATCCACTGCGTCACCACCTGGTCGAAGCTCGACACCGCCTGGGAAGGCGTGCTGATCGACGACGTCCTTGCGGCCGTCGGTCTCGCGCCGCCGACCGGCTTCACTTTGGCCCACGGGTTCGACGGCTACACCACCAACGTGCCGACCGCGGATCTTGTCGGCGGCAAGGCGATGATCGCGACGGCCTACGACGGCGCGCCGCTCACGCCCGACCACGGCGGCCCGGCGCGGTTGCTGGTGCCACACCTCTACTTCTGGAAGTCGGCCAAGTGGGTGAGCGGGCTCCAGTTCACCGAGCGCGACGAGGCCGGCTTCTGGGAGCTTCGCGGCTACCACATGTACGGCGACCCGTGGCGCGAGCAGCGCTACGACGACGACGCGTGAGCCTCGCAGACGCGCCTCGGATCTCCGGCTGGCGCTCGGCGACGATCGTCGAGGCCGCGCCGCTGACGCCCCGGGTGAAACGCGTCGTGCTGGGCCTGGACCCGCCGCTGCGGTTCCGCGCCGGCCAGCACGTCGATCTGCGCCTGACCGCGCCCGACGGCTACCAGGCCCGGCGCAGCTATTCGATCGCCTCCGGGCCGGAGACGCCGGATCGGCTGGAGCTCGCGATCGAGAAGCTCGACGACGGCGAGGTCTCTCCCTTTTTCCACGAGGTGGCGGAGGTCGGCGACGCGATCGATCTGCGCGGGCCGATCGGCGGCCATTTCGTCTGGTCGGTCGAGGACGGTGGACCGCTGCTGCTGATCGGCGCGGGCTCCGGCGTCGCGCCGCTGATGTCCATGGTCCGCCATCGCGCCGCGCGCGGCGATCGGACGCCGGCGGCGCTGTTGCTCGGCGCCCGCACAGCGGCCGAGGCGCCCTACCGCGAGGAGCTCCTGGCGCTGGCTGCGGCCGATCCCTCGCTTGGGATCCTTTTCCTTCTGTCGCGTGAGTCCGCTCATGGACCGTTTGATCGCGCCGGGCGGGTGGACGCCGCATCCGTCCGGGCGGCGACTGCGGGATGGCCCGGGCCCGCGCGGCATGTGTTCGTCTGCGGCTCGAACGCGTTCGTGAACGCGGCCGCCGAGGCGGCGCTCTCGGGAGGCGCGCCGCCGGGCTCCGTGCGAACGGAGCGATACGGCGGATGATCTCTGTGGTTGCAGATTACCGCGGGACCTGAAAGAAATCGCGACGGGGCAGGGAAAAGCAGTTCCGAACGGTCAATGTCATTTGACATAGGGTGTCGCCGCCCACGGTGGCAGATTGCCGTCCTAACATGGGCGGCGACCTTTGAACGTTCGCGCATCCGCCGCATCCCGCAATCAGAAGGCGCCTTTAGCGCCCGGAAAGAGCATCGCGTGGCCCTTTTGCTCCGCAGGCGGCGACCCTGAACGCCGTCGACCCCAGTGCCGTCGATCTCTCGACCTGCGCACGCGAGCCGATCCACATCCCGGGATCGATCCAGCCGCATGGGATTTTGATCGCCTGCGCGCTGCCCGCGTGGATCGTCAGCCATGTCTCGGCCAACGCGCCGGCCGCGCTCGGGCTGAACGGGATCGAGGAGCTTATCGGCCAGCCTTTGGCCGCCGTGCTCCCCGCGCAGTTGATCCATGACGCCCGCAACGCGCTTCAGGTCGCGATGATCTCCGGCACGCCGGAGCGGCTGCCGGCGCGCGAGACCGACCTCGCGGCGCTCGGTCGCTGCGACGTGGCCGTCCACGCGCAAGACAATCTCGCCTTCATCGAGCTCACCTCGAGCGACATTGCGGACACCGGCCTCGTCGACCCGAGCACGCTCGTGCGCGCCATGATCGGCAGCCTGAAGCGTTCGCCGAACATCCCGCGCTTCCTCGCGCTCGCCGCCCAGCAGGTGCGCAGCGTGACGGGCTACGATCGGGTGATGGTCTACAAATTCCTGGAGGACGGCTCCGGCGAGGTGGCGGCCGAGGCGTTGCGCGGCGATCTCTCGCCCTATCTCGGCTTGCGCTATCCCGAGTCCGACATCCCGGCCCAGGCGCGCGCGCTCTATAAGCGGCAGTTTCTGCGGCTCATTCCCGACATTGACTATGTCCCGAGCCCGCTCGTGCCGGCGCTGCGGGCGGATGGCAGTCCCGTCGATCTCGGCCTCGCCACGTTGCGCAGCGTCTCGCCGCTCCACATCGAGTACCTGCGCAACATGGGCACGCTCGGCACCCTGACGGTGTCGATCATGCGGGGGACCGAGCTCTGGGGGCTGATCGCATGCCACCACGACGCGCCGCGGCGGCTGAGCGGATCGGTCTGCGCGGCGATCGAGCTGTTCGGCCAGGTGCTGTCGATCCAGCTCGAGGCCCGCGAGCAGGAGGAGACTCTCCGCTACACGGCCCGCTCGCGCGAGCTGCTCGACACGCTTCTCGCGACCATGGCGCCGGAAGACACGATCTTCGACAATCTGGCGAAGTTCAGCGACCAGCTGCGCGCCATGATCCCCTGCGACGGCCTTGCGGTGTGGTCCGACGGCAAGCTCCAGACGGTCGGCGACGTGCCGCCGGAGGAGGGCCTCGTCGAGATCATCCGCTTCCTTGCCGCCCGCGGGGACGGATCGGCCTTCGTGACCGACCATCTGGCCAGCTCTCTGCCGAACGCCCACAAGCACGCCGAAGCGGTCGCCGGCGTGCTGGCGATTCCGTTCTCCCGGCTTCCGGCCGATTTCGTCCTGCTGTTCCGCCGCGAACTGGTGCGCACCTTGACCTGGGGCGGAAATCCCAACAAGCCGGCCGAGCCCAACGCCGCCGGAGGGCGCATCAGCCCGCGGAAGAGCTTCGAGGCCTGGAGCGAACTGGTGCGCGGCCGATCCGCCCCGTGGCTGGAGGGCGAAAGGCAGATTGCGGACGCCCTCCGGATCTCGCTGCTGGAGGTGATCCTGCGGCGCGCCGACATGATCCACCGCGAGCGGGTTGCGGCGCAGGAGAAGCAGGCAATACTGATTGCAGAGCTGAACCACCGCGTGAAGAACATCCTGGCGGTGATCAGCTCGCTCGTGCGCCAGAGCCGGTCGAGCGCGACGTCAGTCGAGAGCTTCACCCTCGACATCGAACGACGCGTGCGCGCGCTCAGCTTCGCGCACGATCAGCTCATCCAGTCCGGATGGCGCTCCGCGCCGCTCCGGCAACTGCTCGAGGCCGAGGCCCTCGCCTGGACCTCCAACGTGCGCGAGCGGGTGATCTTGAGCGGCCCCGAGGTCAAGCTCGACGCGCGCGCGTACCAGGCGCTCGCGCTTGTGGTGCACGAACTGATGACCAACGCCGCCAAGTACGGCGCCCTGAGCGTTCCGGCGGGTCGCATCGCCATCGCGTGGTCCATGCTTCCCTCCGGCGCGCTCGAGCTGAGCTGGGCGGAGCGGAACGGGCCGAGGGTCGAAAAGCCCACGCGCCGCGGCTTCGGCTCCACGGTGATCGAGCAGACGATCCCCTTCGAGCTGAAGGGCGAAGCGCATCTGGCGCTCAACGCGGAAGGTCTGCGGGCCACCTTCCGGCTGCCGCCGGGCCATGCGACCGAGATCGCCTGGCGCGAGGAGGCGGCGCCGCTGCCGCGCGTCGTGGCGAACCTGCGCGGCAAGCGGCTCCTGCTGGTCGAGGACAGCATGATGATCGCGCTCGACGCGCAGACCACGCTGGAGGGCGCGGGCGCGACGGTGGAGGTCGCCGCGAGCGTGCTCGACGCGCGGCGCTCGCTTTCGCTGATGGCCTTCGACGCGGCGATACTCGACGTGAACCTGTTCGGGGAGACCAGCTTCGAGCTGGCCGATCACCTCAAGCAGCTCGGCATGCCGTTCATCTTCGCCACCGGCTACGGCGAAGGCGTCTTTATTCCTGACCGGTTCGCTGACGTCGCGATCATCCCGAAGCCCTATGAGGAGCGGTCGCTCCGCGAGACGCTTCCCGTCGCCTGAGCCGCGCGCGGCGCGAGGCGGAAGCCGACGCCGCGGACGGTCTCAATGGTGACGTCGGCGCCGAGCAACTCGAGCTTGCGGCGGGCGTAGCCGACATAGACGTCCACCGAGTTCGGCGTCATGCGCGCCGGCGCTCCCCAGGCTTTGCGCAGCACGTCCTCGCGGGCGACCGACGCGCCCGCCGACCGGGCCAGCAGGACGAGCAGGTCCGCCTCGCGCTTGGTGACGCTCCGGCTTCGGCCGTCCGCGCGCAGGAGGAGGGCGCCGACGTCGAGCCGCGCGACGTAGCCCGCGAGCAAAGGCATCGGGTCGCCGGCCGCACGGCGGCGGCGGAGCGCCGCCAGCTTGGCCGCGAACTCGCGCGGCGCGAACGGCGGCGCGAGGCAGTCGTCGGCTCCCGCCTCGTAACAGGCCAGCCGAGCCTCGAGATCGTCGGTCGCGGCGGCGACGATGACGTAGAGCTTGGGGTGCCGCGCCCGCAGCACCGCCACCTCATCGGCCACCGCGGGGTCCGCGGTCGCCGCGGCGATCAGCGCGACGTCGCGTCCGCCGGCGACGCTCGGCGCGCCCTCTTTCGGCGCGTCCGAGACAAACTCGAAGGTATAGCCTTCCGCCTCAGCCGCATCTGACAGCCTATGCGCAAGATCTTCTGATTTTTTTATTATGATAAGTTTCATCTGCCCGGAACATACTTGTCTCCGCGCACGATGCCTGTCCGCAACGTCGAGGTGAAGCGCTACCTATGCTGTAGCGCTCCGCCGCTGTGGCTTGTTGCATTGCGCGCGAGACGGGGGCAGATGATTGCGCCGGCGCCGAAATCACCAGGCGCCGCTCCGATTTTGGACCTCAGCCCTTCAGCGCCTGCGCGACGCTGTCCGCGAGCGGCGTCGACGGACGGCCGATCAGCCGGCGGAGATCGTCGCCATGGCCGTCGAGCGCGCCCTTCGCCGCGGCGGCGTCGCTGTCGGCCAGCAGCCGCGCGACCGGTTCAGGGAGGCCTGCCTGCAGCAGCGCCGCGGCGTAGTCCGCCTCGCTCAGGTCGCGGTAGGGGATCGTCCGTCCAGTCTGCCGGCTGAGTTCGGCCGCGAAGTCCGCCAGCGTCCAGTTCGGCGCCCCGGCGAGCTCCCAGACAACGCCGGCCTGGTCGTCCCGCGTCAGCACGGCGGCCGCGGCTTCCGCGTAGTCGGCGCGGGCGGCGCCGGCGATGCGGCCCTCGCCGGCGGCGCCGAAGACTGCGCCGTTCGCCAACGCCGCCGGGACGCTCGCGAGATAGTTCTCGGTGTACCAGCCGTTGCGGAGCAGGGCGTGGGGAAGGCCCGAGGCGCCGAGCGCCGCTTCGGTCTGGCGGTGCTCCTCGGCCAAGCCGAGCTCGGAGGCGGGCGCGCGCAAGACGCTGGTGTAGGCGACGAAGCCGACGCCGGCCGCGCGGGCGGCGTCGATCGCGGCCTGATGCTGGGCCACGCGCCGACCGATTTCGTTCGACGAGATCAGCAGCAGCTTTTCGACGCCTGCGAAGGCTGCGGCCAGGGTTTCGGGACGATCGTAGTCGGCCTCGCGCACGACGACGCCCCTGGCGGCGAGATCCGCGGCCTTGGCCGGCGTACGTACGGCGGCGACGATGCGGTCGGCGGAAACGGTCTTGGTCAGCGCCTCGATGACGAGGCGGCCGAGTTGGCCGGTAGCTCCGGTGATGGCGAACATGACGGGTCCTTTCGAGGTTTGCCGTTGCGTCCGCATTGCTACGCCAATAGCTTACTTTTCGTAAGTACGCACAGAAAGGTAAGCGTCATGGCGACCGATCCTCTGCTCACAGGCGCGCCGCTCGAGGAGCGCATGGCGCGCGGCGACGTGTTCTCCGTGCGCTGCCCGTCGCGCGAAATCATGCAGCACGTGACGAGCCGCTGGGGCGTGCTGGCGCTGGTGGCGCTCCGGTCCGGAACGCTGCGCTTCAGCGCGTTGCGCCGCCGGGTGAGCGGCGTCAGCGAGCGCATGCTCGCTCAGACGCTGAAAGCGCTGGAGGAGGACGGACTGGTGGAGCGCCGCGCCCTGCCGGTGGTGCCGCCGCACGTCGAGTACAGCCTGACCCCGCTTGGCCGCGGGGCCGCCGAGAAGGTCAACGCGCTCGCGGACTGGATCGAGAGCAACCTCTCGGAGATCCTCGCCCAGCGCGCGGCGGCTGATCCGGCGCGCCGTCAGGCGGCCCGCTGCGCCGGGCGCTTCACCGGCGCGTCGCCGGCGACGAAGTAGGGCGCGTCGCTACGGGCGAGCGGCGCCCGGCCGCGAATCCGGTCGGCGATCTTCTCCGCCATCATGATCGTGGTGGCGTTGAGATTGCCGGTGATGATCAGCGGCATGATCGAGGCGTCGACCACGCGCAGGCCCTCGAACCCGTGCACGCGGCCCTGGCCGTCCACCACCGCCGTCTCGTCCTCGCCCATCTTGCAGGAGCACGAGGGGTGGTAGGCGGTCTCCGCGTGCTGCCGGATGAAGGCGTCAAGGTCGGCGTCGGTCTGGCGCGCCTCGCCCGGGCTGATCTCGCGGCCGCGGTAAGGGTCGAGCGCCGGCTGGCGCATGATCTCGCGCGTCAGGCGGATGCCGTCGCGGAACTCGCGCCAGTCCTGGTCGTGGCTCATGTAGTTGAACAGGATCGACGGGTGCGCGCGCGGGTCCATGGAGGTCAGCGCGATCCGGCCGCGGCTGGGCGAGCGCATGGAGCCCACATGAGCCTGGAAGCCGTGGCCCTCGAAGGCGTTGGTGCCGTTGTACGAGATCGCGACCGGCAGGAAGTGGAACTGGATGTTCGGCCAGGCGAACTCCGAGCTGGAGCGGATGAAGCCGCCGGCCTCGAACTGGTTGGAGGCGCCAAGTCCTTTGCCGGCGAAAAGCCACTCGGCGCCGATCTTCGGCTGGTTCCACCACTTCAGCGCCGGCGCCAGCGACACCGGCTTCAAGCACTCGTACTGCAGGTACATCTCGAGGTGGTCCTGCAGGTTGCGGCCGACGCCCGGCAGGTCCTGCACGAGGGGCGCGCCGACCTCGCGCAGCAGGGCGGCGGGGCCGACGCCGGAGCGCTGGAGGATCTGGGGCGAGGCGATCGCGCCCGCCGAGAGCAGCACTTCGCGCCGGGCGTGGGCGACGGTCGCCTCGTCGCTCGCGCCGATGAGATAGGACACGCCGACGGCGCGGCGGCCCGAAAACAGGATCCGGTCGGTGGTGGCGTGGGTGACGATCGTGAGGTTCGGCCGGCCCTTGGCCTGGTCGAGATAGCCGCGCGCGGTGGAGGAGCGACGGCCTCTCGGGGTCACCGTCCGATCCATCGGGCCGAAGCCCTCCTGCTGGTAGCCGTTGAGGTCGTCGGTGCGGGGATAGCCCGCCTGCACGCCGGCCGCGACCATCGCCTCGAACAGTGGGTTGACCCCCGGCTTCGAGGTCGTCACCGACACCGGGCCGTCGCCGCCATGATAGGCGTTCGGCCCGACGTCGCGGGTCTCGGACTTGCGGAAATAGGGCAGGCAGTCGGCGTAGGTCCAATCGCCCAGACCCGGCGCCTGCGCCCAGCCGTCGAAGTCCATGGCGTTGCCGCGGATGTAGCACATGCCGTTGATCAGCGAGGATCCGCCCAGCCCTTTGCCGCGGCCGCACTCCATGCGCCGGCCGTTCATGTGCGGCTCGGGATCGGTCAGGTAGGCCCAGTTGTAGCGCCGGCCCTGCAGCGGGAAGGCGAGCGCCGCCGGCATCTGGGTGCGGAAGTCGAGCCGGTAGTCCGGCCCGCCGGCCTCGAGCAGCAGCACGGTGACGTCCGGGTCCTCGGTCAGGCGCGTCGCCAGCACGTTGCCTGCGGAGCCGGCGCCGATGACGATGTAGTCGAATTCCTGGGCCTTGCCTTGGGCCATGATCATTGGTCCCGTGATCTCCCGCGCCGCAACTCCCCTCAACCCGGCCCTTTGGGCCGACCTCCCCGCACCGGGGAGAGTGGAGAACGACGCCGTCTCGTTCCGTGTCCGAACCGTCCACGACGACTGTGAGCGTCACCTTTGCCCGGCGGGCAGAGGTCGTAGGCGATAGCCCTCCGGGTGAGGGGGAGCCTCGTGTCCGAACCTCAAAACACCGCGGCGAAGTCTCCGAGCTCGACCTGGACCGACTTGCACTGCGTGTAGCGCTCCAGCGTCTCGACGCCGTTCTCGCGCCCGACGCCGGATTGCTTGTAGCCGCCGACGGGCATCTCGGCCGGCGACTCGCCCCAGGTGTTGATCCAGCAGATGCCGGCCTCGAGCCGGTGGATGACGCGGTGCGCGCGCGCGAGGTCGCGGGTGACGACGCCGGCCGCGAGGCCGTAGGCTGTGGCGTTGGCGCGGGCGACGGCCTCGTCCTCGGCGTCGTAGGCGAGCAGGCTCATCACCGGCCCGAAGATCTCGTCGCGCACGATGTCCATCTCATCCGTGCAGTCGGCGAAGATCGTGGGCTCCACATAGGCGCCGCGCGCGAGCGCGCCGCCGGGCGTCCCGCCGCCGGTCAGCAGCCGCGCGCCGGCGGCCTTGCCGCGCGCGATGTAGCCCAGAACCTTGTCGCGATGCGCGAAGCTGACGAGCGGCCCGAAGTTGGTGGCGCGGTCGAGCGGGTCGCCCAGGCGGATGCGCTTCGCCCGTTCGACCACCTTCGCCTCGAACGCCGCCATGAGCGGCCTCGCCACGAAGACGCGGGTGCCGTTGGTGCAGACCTGGCCGGTGGAGAAGAAGTTCGCGGCCGTCGCGATGTCGGCGGCGCGGTCGAGGTCGGCGTCGTCGAGCACGATGAGCGGCGACTTGCCGCCGAGCTCCATGGTGACGTCCTTGAGCGTCGAGGCGGAGGCCGAGGCCATCACCTTCTTGCCTGTGGCCGTGCCGCCGGTGAACGACACCTTGGCGATCCCCGGATGCTCCGTGAGCGCCGCGCCGACGCCGGCGCCCGCGCCGTTCAGCACGTTGAAGCAGCCTGCGGGAAGCCCCGCCTCCGCGTAGATCTCGGCCAGCTTCAGCGCGGTGAGAGGCGTCACCTCGCTTGGCTTGAAGATCATGGCGTTTCCGGCGGCGAGCGCCGGCGCCGATTTCCAGAGCGCGATCTGGATCGGGTAGTTCCACGCCCCGATGCCGGCGACGACGCCGAGCGGCTCCCGGCGCGTGTAGACGAAGGAGGTCTCGCGCAGGGGGATCTGCCGGCCTTCGAGCGCCGGCGCGAGGCCGGCGTAGTACTCGAGCACGTCCGCGCCGGTGACCACGTCGACGGCGAGCGTCTCCGCCAGCGGCTTGCCGGTGTCGAGCGTCTCGATCTCGGCCAGCTCGTCGTTGCGATCCCGGAGCAGCGCCACGGCGCGGCGCAGCACGCGCGAGCGCTCCATCGCGGTCATCGCGGCCCAGACCTTCTGGCCGGCGGCCGCCGCGTTCACGGTGCGGTCGACGTCCGCGGCGGAGGCCTGCTGCACCTGCGCCAGCACCTCGCCCGTCGCGGGGTTCACCGTCTCGAAGGACTCGCCGCCGACGGCGTCCACGTAGGCACCGCCGATGTGCGGCCGTTGAAGGCCGAAACGCGGAGAGGCGGCGGCGGGAGACGGAATGCGCGCGGCGGCGGTCATCGCAGCAGGCCCTTGTAGATGTCCTCGTGATCGCAGAGCCCGGCGAGGCGGCCGAGCTGGTCGACGAGCGCGATCGGGTAGTTCGACTGTCGGCGCACGTCGATCGCGGCCTTGAGCGGCAGCTCGGCGGGCGCCACGACGATGTCGCCCTGCCGGGTGACGGCGCCCGAGACGTCGACCGCTCCGATCGTCCGGACCTGGCCATTGATCATCAGCGTCAGCGGCTTGCCCTCGCTGCAGAGCGTCAGCGCGACCGCTCCGCCGTCGCCGTCCAACAGCACGGCGCCGGCGGCGCGGGTGAGGTCGGCGGTCGGCCTCATCACGGCGTCGACGGACAGCACCTCCAGCGGGTTCATGCGCTTCACGAACTCGGCGACGTAGGCGTCCGCGGGGCGCAGCATGATGTCGGCCGGCGCGCCGAACTGCACGACGCGGCCGCCCTCCATGATGGCGATGCGGTTGCCGATCTTCAGCGCCTCGGACAGGTCGTGGCTCACGAAAATGATGGTCTTGTGCAGCTTCTCCTGCAGCGCGAGCAGGTCGTCCTGCAGCTTGTCGCGGATCAGCGGGTCGAGCGCAGAGAACGGCTCGTCCATCAGCAGGATGTCGGCGTCGGTGGCGAAAGCGCGGGCGAGGCCCACGCGCTGCTGCATGCCGCCGGAGAGCTCCTGCACCTGCTTGTCGGCCCAGTTCGAGAGGCCGACCATCTCGAGCTTCTCGTCGACGATGGCGCGCCGCTCCGCCGCGCCCATGCCGCGGATCTCGAGGCCGAAGCCGACGTTGTCGCGCACGCTGCGCCAGGGCAGGAGGCCGAACTGCTGGAACACCATGGAGACGGTCTTGAGGCGGATGTCGCGCAGGGTCTTGGGCCCACAGGTCGCGACGTCCACCAGCGCGCCCTCGTGGCGCACCATCACCTCACCGCGCGCGGTCTTGTTAAGCCCGTTCACGGCGCGCAGCACGGTCGACTTGCCAGAGCCGGAGAGGCCCATCAGCACGCAAATCTCGCCCTTGCGGATGTCGAGGTTGACCCCGTAGGCGCCGAGGATCGCGCCGGTCTTGTCGCGGATCTCGTCGCGGTTCGCGCCCTCGTCGGCGAGGGCGAGCGCCTCCTTCGTCCGGCCGAAAATGATCGCGAGGTCGCGCAGTTCGACGGCGTTGTCGGCGCGGCTCGGCGTCGCCGCGGGAGCGGCGGCGGCGACGCCCGGTTCGGCGGGGATGGTCATGCCGACCTCCTCTTGGCGCGGCGCTCGGGCCGCTTGCACACGCGGTCGAGGATGATCGCGAGGATGACGATGGCGATGCCGGCCTCGAAGCCCATGGAGATGTTGACGGAGTTCAGCGCCCGAACGACCGGTTTGCCGAGGCCGTCCGCGCCGACGAGGGCGGCGATCACCACCATCGACAGGCTGAGCATGATGCACTGGGTGACGCCGGCGAGGATCGTCGGCATGGCGTGCGGCAACTCCACCTTGAACAGCAGCTGCCGCTTGGTCGCGCCATAGGCGAGCGCCGCCTCCCGCAGCGCCTCCGGCACGGTCGAGACGCCGAGCTGCGTCAGGCGGATCGGCGCGGGCAGCGCGAAGATCACCGTCGAGATCACGCCCGGCACCGTGCCGAGGCCGAACAGCACGAGGGTCGGGATCAGGTACACGAAGGTCGGGATCGTCTGCATCAGGTCGAGCACGGGCCGGATCGCCTGGTAGAGCCAAGGCCGATGCGCGGCGGCGATGCCGACGGGGACGCCGATCACGATGCAGGTCGCCGTCGCCCAGATCACCAGGGAGAGCGTCTGCATCGTCGCCTCCCAGTAGCCGAGGTTGATCACCAGCAGCAGCGACAGGACGATGAAGACGACGAGGCCGATCGAACGGTGAAGCGCATAGGCCCCTATCGCGAAAGCCGCGACAAGGATCAGCGCGGGAATCCACAGCAGGAGGTCGGTGAGGCCGTCGACGAGCGCCGAGAGCGCGATCGCGATGAAGTCGAAAAACGCCTGGCCGTGGTCGGTCAGCCATTCGATCGCCGTCGCGAGCACAGGTCCAAGCGGGATCTTGTGCGTGGTCAGCCAGTCGGTCATGCGCAGTCCTCTGCTCGAGGCGAAGCGATGTCTGCGGCGGAGAGACCCCAGCGCGCCGCGGCGGCTCGGGGCGGCGGGCGGCGATCAAGCGCGCCGCCCGGTCAAAGGATCAGTTCAGTCCGAGGCTCTTCCGCACCGCCGGCAGGCCGGGCTGGCCATCGATGGTGGTCACGCCGTCGAGCCATCCCTTCCAGGCCTCGGGCTCGGCCTTCAGCCAGCTCTCGGCGGCCTTGCCGCCGTCCATGCCGTCGAACAGGATCGCGCCCATGACCTTGTTCTCGGTGTCGAGTGTGAAGGTCAGCTTGTTGAAGAAGGTCCCGAGGTTGGGGCACTCGCCGGCGTAGCCCGCGCGCAGGTTGGTGTAGATCTCTGCGCCGCCCAGGTTCGGGCCGAACACGTCGTCGCCGCCCTCGAGATACTTGATCGAATACTTCGTGTTCATGGGATGCGGCTCCCAGCCGAGGAAGACGATCGCCTCCTTGCGCCGCTGGGCGCGGTCGACCTGCGCCAGCATGCCCTGTTCGCTCGACTCGACCAGATCGAAGCCCTTGAGGCCGAACTTACCGTCCTTGATCATGCCGAGGATCAGCCGGTTGCCGTCGTTGCCCGGCTCGATGCCGTAGATCTTGTCGTGCAGCTCGTCCTTGAACTTCTCGATGTCGGCGAAGGTCTTGAGGCCCTTGTCGTAGAGATAGGTCGGCACCGCCAACGTGTACTTCGCGCCGGTCAGGTTCGGCCCAATCACGTCGATCTGCTTGGCCTCCACGTAGGGTTTGCGGTCTGCCTCCATCGTCGGCATCCAGTTGCCAAGGAAAACGTCGATGTCCTTGGACTTCAGCGAGGCGTAGGTCACCGGCACGGACAGCACCTGGGTCTTGGTCTGGTAGCCGAGACCTTCGAGAATACGTGACGCGATGGCGGTGGTGGAGGTGATGTCGGTCCAACCGACGTCGGCGAACCGGACAGTCTTGCAGGCGGCCGGCTCGGCCGCCAGGGCGGGTGCCCCGCCGAGGAGTCCGGCTGCGCAGATCGCGGACAGAAGCATGCGGAGACGCATCACGGAGACCCTCCAAGGTGAACGGGGCTTCAACTGGCGTGACTAAATCGTTAGAACGCATTGAATGATCGTTCAATAGCAAAAAATGAGCTGTTGCGGCGCAAAATCAGCCATATTATTGATTTATGGTGCGTCATTCTGTTCAAAAATTGTGCTGTGCAGCGTAGCGCGGGCGCGACGGCATGGAAAGCGAAGCCGTTTGCCAGAACGCTGTTGAACAGATGTTCAACGGCGTCGTATGCTTTGGACATGGCCCCACCGCAGTCCGCCGCCGTGCCGTCCGAGCCCATGCGCAGCTTCGAAGCGGAGCGCCGGCGGCATTTGATCGAAGCGACGATCGAAACCGTGTCCGACGTCGGCTTCAAGGCGGCGTCGCTCGGCGAGATCGCGCGCCGCGCCGGCGTCAGCCAAGGACTGTTCGCGCATTATTTCGGCGACAAGGACGGGCTGCTGGAGGCGACGCTGCGGTTCATGGCGGCGAGGCTCGCACGGGCGACGGCCGCGCGGCTGCGCGCGGCGCGCACGCCGCTGGAGCGGGTGCTTGCGGTCCCGGAGTCGGCGCTTGCGCCAGAGGAGTTCGATCCGCGCACCAGCGCCGTCTGGCTGGCGTTCTGGGGCCAGATCATGCACTCCGAGCCCTACCGCCGGGTGCAGTCGATCTACCAGCAGCGCATGCGGGCGAACCTGCGCTACGGGCTGCGGCCCCTGGTGGATCCCGCGCGGCTCGAAATCTCCGTCTCCTTCATCGCCGCGACGATCGACGGCCTCTGGCTGCAGTCGCACTCGACCGGAGTCGTCAGGTCCGATGGGTCCGAGGCCCGATCGATCGTGCGGGAGCTCGTCACCCTTCTGATCGCGCGGGAAGGCGCGTCGAGCCCGGCCTCGGTCCCCGCGCAAGCCGCGGCGCCCTCCACGCCGGCCCGCTCGTGGAGGTCGTCGGACGCGGGCGGAAGCCTCGCCTGGCGGACCGCGACGCGCGGGGAGCGGGGCGAGGTGCTGCGGCGCGTGGCGTTGCGCTTGCGTGACGAACGCAAAGCGATCGCCCGGCTGGAGGCGCGCGACACCGGTCGCCCGGTGGCCGACGTCGAGGCGCACGACCTGCCGCGAGTGATCCGCGCCTTCGAGCGCGCCGCCGAGCAAGCCGCGGCGCCGGCGGCCGACCACGTCGATTTCGGCGGCGGCCGGAGCGGCTGGGCGGACCGCTGCCCGCCGGCCTCCATCCTGGCCCCGGCCCATTGGAGCGCGCCGCTGCTGCTTGCGAGCCGTGGCGTCGGGCCGGCGCTGGCCGAAGGCGCGACGGCGGTCGCGTGCTCCGCGGCGCGGAAGACCCGAGCCCTGTCCCGCCTCGCGGCGATCGCGCGCGAGGCGGGCGCGCCCGAGGGCGCGTTCGAAGTGCTGGGCGGCGACGACGCCGACCGGGCGGCGCGGGCCGCCGGCGGCCCCTCTGTGGGCTGGGCGGACGCGCCGCGGAAATCTGCGGTGCTGGTGACCGATGACGCCGATGTCGCGCGCGCGGCTTTCGAGATCGCGCGCGGCGCGCGGCGGTTCGCTCGCGCGCGCGCGCTGAGTGAGACGATCGTCTTCGTCGCCGAGGCCGCGCGTCAAACGCTCGTCGAGCGGCTTCGCGCGGAAATGGCCGCGCTTGCGATGGGCGATCCGATGGATCCGGCGGTCGAGGTCGGCCCCATGGCCTCGCGCGATCAGCTCGAGCGCGCGCTCGCGCTGATCGAAGCGGCGCGGCGCGACGGCGCGCGGGTGAAGCTCGGCGGTCGCGCGGAGGATCCGGGCGCCCGGAGCCGTGCTGCCTTCCTCAAGCCGACGCTGCTCGACGACGGCCATGAAGACATGGCCATCGCGCGCGCCCCCGTGTTCGCGCCGATCGTTCTCACATGCGGCGTGGCGACCAACGCCGACGCCGCGGCGCGGCTTAGAGCGCTGGGGCCGGGGTTGTCGCTCGGGGTCTACGTGGGGGACGTGGCCAGGGCGCGCCGGCTGGCGCGCGACGCGGAGGCGGCGGTCTGCCGGATCAACGATTGGGGGCGCGGCTTCGCCGCGGCCGAGGAGGACTGGCTGGACCCGGGGGCCAGCGTCTACGGGCGGGTGCGCCGGACGCTCGCCTGCGACGCCGATGCAGGCTGACGCTCCGCGTCAGTGCGCGACGGACTTCGAGAACAGCGTCACCACCATCACCCCCGCGAGAATCAGCCCGACGCCGACGAGCGCCGGCCCGTCGAGAGCCTGGCGGAACCAAACGACGCCGACCAGCGCGATCAGCACGATGCCGCCGCCGGACCAGATCGCGTAGGCGACGCCGGTGGGGATCGTCTTCAGGACGTGGGAGAGGAGGTAAAACGCGACGCCGTAGCCGAGCAGAGTGACCAGGCTCGGCCCAAGGCGCGAGAGCCCGTCGGACGCCTTCAGCGCTGAGGTCCCGATGACCTCCGCGACGATGGCGAGGGCGAGCAGGACGTAAGCGGGGACGCCGTTCATGGCCGGCTCCAGACATCAAAAGGGGGCCGCGCCGGCCGGCGCGGCCCCCTTTTTCTTAGAAGCTTACTTGAGCTTGCTGAAGGCGGTGTCGAACGACAGCTTCACGAGGGCCGTCGAGCCGCACCAGCCGCGCGCGCCGGTGTTGAAGGCGCACTCGTTCTTGCTGAGGTCGGTGTCGATGTAGCGCACGTCGAGGGTCGCCGCCTTGTAGGTGGCGCCGACGCCGGCGTTCCAGGTCAGATAGTTCTTCGGGTTGAAGCCGGAGTCGGTCTTGCCGAGCCACTGCTTGCCGAACTCGCCCGAGACGTAGAAGGCGACGTCGGGAATGGTCTGGAAGGGCAGGGTGTACTTGGCGCCGCCCACCAGGTAGAGGCCGTCGCCGCCAGCGTTGCCGATGTCCCAGCCGTACAGCAGCGTGCCGCTGATCACGAGGTCGTCGCTGATCGCGTAGCTCGGCTTGAACGACAGCTCCCAGTAGTTGGTCTCGCCGCCGGTCTCGCCCGGGTACCAGTAGAACAGCGCGCCGCCGTCCAGGGTGAGGGCGCCGAAGGTGTGGCGCACGCCGCCGTAGAGGTCGATTTCGGCCGAGGGATCGGTCGAGAAGCCGTTGACGTTCGACGCCCAGATGCCCGCGTAGAGCCAGTCGAAGGCCTGCAGCTCGGCGTAGCCCTGGATCGCCGGATCCTTGGCGGAGTTGCTGATGCCGCGCGTGCGGTAGTCGTTCATGAAGGCGACGCCGAAAGCGACGTCCCACACCGGCGTCACTTCGGTGACAAGGGTCTCCGGCGCCGAGAGGTCGGCGGCCGAAGCCTGCCCAGCCCCCGCGAGGGCGAACGACGCGCCCAGAGCAAGCGCGATCCCCGCGTTCTTAATCATTTGCTTAATCCCCGAAACTGTTTTCGACAGAACTGCCATTCGCAATCGCAGTATCCGCGGAATTCTGCCGGGCGCGAGGGGGGATAGTTCTCGCGAACGACGATCGTCATCGATATGAGACATTCGGAACACAGTGCGACCGGACGCCTCATCCTTGCGGATGGCGAGGATAATCTGAGTTGTTCTTTGCCGCCTCGGGTCGAAGGCTGCGTCTGACGGAAGTTGTCGAGCCTGTGACGAAAGTCGCAGCCGTGATTGGGCGGCGTTCAATAGTTTGTGTACGCCGCAGATCTGAGCCGATTGCATCGCACTCCGCTCATTCGACCGCCGCCGGAGCCGGCTCGACGCGCCCAATGTGTTGTCGCAGATCTTAAGAGTGGACCGTAGATGTCTTCGCGCACGACGAAGCGTGCGGCCCGAAGGCCGCGTATTTCGGGCGGACGCGCGGAGCGGAGCGCGCCGCAAGTCGCTATGGGCCCGGCCTTTTTCCGCTGAAGCCGCTGATCGCTGACGCGCTTGGCGTGCGGCGATTCGGAAACGGCGCGGCGGATGGCGCACAGTCGCGCATCGACTTGAACACGAATTGGGCAACTGCACAATCCCGCGCCGCGCGCGCCTGTGGAGGGAGACCCGCTTCGCGTGCAGTGGCGGCCGCGGGCGGGGAGGCGTAAGCGTGATCCCGAACCTGAGGAGACGCTGCGCATGGCGCGCCAACTGAAGCTCGGCGCCTTCATGCGCCCGGTGAGCCTGCACACCGGCGCCTGGCGCTATCCCGGCGCCTGGCCCGACGCGAACTTCAACTTCCGCCATCTCAAGCGCATGGCGCAGCGTCTGGAGGAGGCCGCGTTCGACGCCTTCTTCATGGCGGACCACCTCGCTGTGCTGAACATGCCCGCGGACGCGCTGAAGCGCAGCCACACGGTGACCTCGTTCGAGCCGTTCACGCTGCTGTCGGCGCTCGCCGCGGTGACGGAGCGGATCGGCCTGGTCGCGACGGCCTCAACGACCTTCGACGCGCCCTACCACGTCGCCCGCCGCTTCGCCTCGCTCGATCATCTGTCGGAGGGGCGCGCCGGCTGGAACGTCGTGACCACCTCGAACCCGGAGGCGGCGCTGAACTTCGGCCTCGAGGAGCACGTGGAGCACGGCGACCGCTACCGGCGGGCGCGGGAGTTCGTGGACGTCGTCACCGGGCTCTGGGACTCCTTCGCCGACGACGCCTTCGTCCGCGACGTCGAGGCCGGCGTCTACGTCGACCCCTCGCGCATGCGGGCGCTCGGCCACAAGGGCGAGTTTCTGTCGGTGCGGGGTCCGCTCAACATCGCTCGCCCGCCGCAGGGTTGGCCGGTGATCGTGCAGGCTGGCGCCTCGGAGCCCGGCCGCCAGCTCGCGGCCGAGACGGCGGAGGTGGTGTTCGCCGCGCCGCGCCGGCTCGCCGAGGCGCAGGAGTTCTACAAGGACGTCAAAGGCCGGATGGCGGCCGTCGGGCGCGACCCCGATCATCTCAAGATCCTGCCAGGCGCGTTCATCGTCGTCGGCGATAGCGTGGAGGAGGCGCGCGAACGCCGCGCCCGGCTCGACGCGCTGGTGCACGTCGACAGCGCCTTCGGATCGCTCTCCACCATGCTCGGCCACGACGTCTCCGGCTTCGATCCGGACGGACCGCTGCCGGACCTGCCCGCCACCAACGCCAGCCGCAGCTCGCAAGAGCGGATCGTCGCGTTCGCCCGCCGCGAGAACCTGTCCATCCGGCAGATCGCGCAACGCGTCGGCGGCTACTCCGGCCTCGCCTTCGTCGGCACGCCCCAGACCATCGCCGACGGCATGCAGGAGTGGCTGGAAGCGGAAGGCTGCGACGGCTTCAACGTCATGTTCCCCTATCTGCCGCAGGGGCTCGACGATGTCGTCGACCGCGTGGTCCCGGAGCTTCGCCGCCGCGGAATCTTCCGGGCCGCCTACGAAGGCCGGACGCTGCGCGATCACCTCGGCCTGCCGCGGCCGGAGAACCGATGGTTCCCCGCGTCCGGAGACGCCCTCTAACGACCGTCGACAGCGGCGAAGACACGCCTTCGCGGTCGACGGAGCCAGCGCGCGCCCGGGGCCCGTGGCGAGGAGGTCACCGAGATGCAGACAGGCGACTCCGACCTCGCAGAGCTGTCGACGCCGGCGATCACCGCGCTGCAGTGGGACCGCGCTGAAATGGGCCGCCACGCCGCCCAGATGCTTCTCGACCGCGTCACGGGCCGCACCACCGAACCTCCGCGCTGCGTCCGGGTGCCGGTCTCTCTCGTCGTGCGCGAGTCCTGCCGTCCCCCCCGGCAAGCAAACGCGGGCTAACTCGTTCGCGGGGCTCGCCGCGTCCGCACAACGAGCCCCGGCGGCGCGCGCCGCCGGAGGCCGGGGTCGCCGCGACGTGTGCGACGATCAGGCGAGGATGCGCACCTTCGGTTCGCGGTCCCACTGACGGGTGCGCGCAGGCTTGAGGAACGCCTCCGCGCCGCTTCCAAGATCGACCACGCCGGCGTCGGGCTCGACTCCGGCCTTGTCGAGCAGAGGCTGCGCCTCCTTCGTATGCCCGATCGCCTTAAGGTGGCCGAAGGCGTCCTTGGCGAAGTCGATCGCCGCGCCTTCCCTCAGAAGTTCGGCGCAGCCCGCTTCGGAGGCCACGATCGCGACCGCGTCGAAGATGACCGAGGGGGCGCCCTGCAACTGAGCGTCGGCCTTCAGCTTCCGACCGTCCTTCAGCGTCACGCCGCCGACCTTGAGCGCGACGATCTTGACCTTCGCGTCTTCGGACTCGGCCGCCGCCTTGAGCGCGTCGACGATCGCGCCGTCGGCCCCGTCGGTGACGAGCAACCCCAGCGCGCGGCCGCGAAGCGTCTCCGGATACTTGCCGACGATGCGAAGCGCAGGCGACGGATCGAGGTCGATCGGCTCGACGGCGGCTTTCGCCTTCTCCGGCAGGTCCATGGCGAGCCCGGCTCCGACGCGCGTCGCGAGCTCCTCGTCCACGTTCTGCAGGTTGGCGAGCACGCGCAGCCGCACGTGCTCGAGCGACACCTTCGAAAGCTCGAACACGAGCGCGCTCGCGATATGCGCCTGCTCCGGCTTCGTCTGCGACCGGAAGAACAGCCGCGCCTGGCTGTAATGGTCGGCGAAGGTCTCGGACCGGATCCGCGCCTTGGTACCCTCGACCGGGACGGCCGTCGTCCGGAAGCCGCCCTTGGGGTCGGCCCGCGGGCCGCCGTCCTCGCCGGCATCGGACAGGCTGTTCGGCTCGTAGTTCGCCCGGCCCTTCGGAACGCTCGTCTGCATCCGCCCGTCGCGCTGGAAGTTCTGGAACGGGCAGCCCTTCGCCTGGTTGATCGGGAGCTGGTGGAAGTTGACCGTCCCGAGGCGCGAGAGCTGGGTGTCCTGGTAGGAGAACAGCCGGCCCTGCAGCAGCGGGTCCTCCGACACGTCGATGCCGGGCGGGATGTTGGTCGGCAGGAACGCGACCTGCTCCGTCTCGGCGAAGAAGTTGTCGGGGTTTCGGTTCAGCACCATCCGGCCGATCACGCGGATCGGCGCGACCTCTTCGGGGATGATCTTGGTCGCGTCGAGGATGTCGAACGGCAGCGCGTCGGCCTCCTCCTGGGTGAAGAGCTGGACGCCGAACTCCCATTCGGGAAACGCGCCGTCCGAGATCGCCTCGTAAAGGTCGCGCCGGTGGTAATCCGGGTCGGCGCCGGCGATCTTGACCGCCTCGTCCCAGCAGGTGGACTGGGCGCCAAGTTTGGGCCGCCAGTGGAACTTCACGAGTGTCGCGACGCCGTCCGCGTTCAGCAGGCGGAAGGTGTTGACGCCGAACCCCTCGATCATGCGAAGCGAGCGCGGGATGGCGCGGTCCGACATCGCCCACATGATCATGTGGGTCGATTCCGGCATCAGGCTGATGAAGTCCCAGAAGGTGTCGTGGGCGGACGCCGCCTGCGGATAGCCGCTGTCGGCCTCCATCTTCACCGAATGGATCAGGTCCGGGAACTTGATCGCGTCCTGGATGAAGAACACCGGGATGTTGTTGCCGACGAGGTCCCAGTTGCCTTCGCTGGTGTAGAACTTGACCGCGAAGCCGCGCACGTCGCGCGGCGTGTCGACCGACCCCGCGCCGCCGGCGACGGTGGAGAAGCGTGTGAAGACCTCAGTCTTCTTGCCGACTTCGGTGAGGATTTTGGCGGTCGTGACGTCGGCGAGCGACTCCGTCAACTCGAAGAAGCCGTGGGCGGCTGAGCCCCGCGCATGGACGATGCGCTCGGGGATCCGCTCATGATCGAAATGCTGGATCTTCTCGCGGAGAACGAAGTCCTCGAGCAGCGTCGGACCGCGGCCGCCCGCCTTCAGCGAATTCTGGTTGTCGCTGATCGGCGCGCCGTGATTGGTGGTGATCCGGGCGCCGGGGCTTGATGCGGTCTGATGAAGTTCGCCGCCGGCGCCAAGGTGCGTCGCCGAGATCGTGGTCTTGGTGGTTTCTGCGTCCGCCATGCTGGCCGCCTCATCTCTGTAAACGTCGCGCCGGCGGCGTCAGACAGCCAAGGCTCGTCAGCCGAGCGAAGCCGTCGCTCTCCAACGAGCCAACTGGACTGAAGCGCTCAGCTGTTCGAAACGTTCCAGACTGCAGGCGCCAATTGCGTGCCGTGCGGCGGCCCGGAGGGGCCGAGCGCCGCAAACGCGCGATGGCGAAAGCGCCAACTGTGCGACGGCGAGAGGCGACGCACGCCCGCGGCAGGCGCTTCTAGAAAGGAGGCCGGACGCAGCGCCGCGAGGTCGCCGTTCAGTCGGTGTCGTCGAAGTTCGCGCCGATCGCCTTGGCCACCTTGCGCGGCAGGATCAGCACGAGCAGCGCCAGCACGACGCCGAGCGCGATGATCGTCCACGACGCGAGCGCGCAGGCCACGCCAAGCCCTGCGGTGATCCAGACCGTGGCGGCCGTCGTCAGGCCCCTGACGGTCCCGTCTCCCGGCTGCTTCAGGATCACGCCGGCGCCGATGAAGCCGATGCCCGTCATCACGCCCTGAAGCACGCCCTGCACCACGCGGCTCATCGCGTCGGGATCCGACCGCATGGGGTCAGCCTGGAGACCGGCCAGCGACACGAGGCACGCCCCGAGGCTCACAAGGCCGAGCGTCCGCATCCCGGTCGGCTTCTGCTTGAGATCGCGGTTGAAGCCGACGGCGAGGCCGCACACTGTTGCTGCCAGAAGGCGCAGTGCGGCGTCGATCTCGAAGGGCGTGAGCTCCGTCATCACGTGAAAACTTAGGGCGCCAAAGCGCTCCCACAGCGGGGCTCACGACTTCGTCAGGGGCGCCGTCGCATCTGGCGGCCTGAGCGGCGTTCCGCGATCGAGCGCCGCGACACCAAGGCGTTCGTGAGGTCGCGAGAGGTCCGGCCAACGAACGCGCGGGTTCCTTACGTCTGAAACAAATGAGGCGGCCCCGGAAGCTCCGGAACCGCCTCATTCTGTTGGTGGGCGTGACAGGGATCGAACCTGTGACCCCTACGATGTCAACGTATCCCTCGACGCTGCAGCTGCTCATTTTGCAACGATTTGTCGACCTAAGAGCCACTGCATGTTCGCGGTCGGTTCGCGGGTTTCCGTGGCGTTTCCGTGGCCGCGATCCCGTGTCTCGCTGACGTCGACGGGCTCCGGCGAAACTTACTTATGTCGCCGCTGCGCGCGCGGCAGCGGTGACGTCGCAGCTATGACGTTACGGCTCAAGTTCAGCGGAAGTAAGAGTCGGATTGCCCCATGCCATCCGCGATCGCGCGACCTGGGAGGTCTCAAGTTGGACATTCTCGCTCATACTCATGAGCTTGACACGCGACCCGGACGGGGGCGTTGGGCGCGCCAAATCCTGAGTAACCCTTTCTTTCGACGATCTCGAAGAAAAGCCCGTTTGCGAAGGCGGGGCCGTAGGCATGCAGGAAGTGTCCGGTTTCGTCCTCGTCATACATGACGGAGTGACGTTCGAGGCGATTTACAAACTCGCTGTCGAGCGTGAACCGTGACCCAAGATCCTCGTAGTAATTGTGAGGAATTGAAAGGGTTGCCGCTCCCCGGGCTCGCATCGAGCGAACCGCCGCGAAAATGTCGTCAGTTTCGAAAGCGATGTGGTGTACAGCCGGCCGTTCGGGCCGGGCGATGCGTCGGCCCGTCATGGTGTCCGCACTTTTCGTCGCGTTGAGGGGCAACGCCAGCGCTCGCCCATCGCTCACCAAAGCCCGGCTTTCGATCAACCCATGAGGATCAGCGATTTCGAACGACTGTTGGGCGGAAAGGCCCAAGACGGCCGTGAGGAACAAGGCGATGCCGTCCATCTCCTGCAGCGGAATCGCCTGCGCCAGATGATCGATGCGCCTGAGGCCACCGGCGGCCTGCTGGTCCTGCTCTATGGGATCGAAGCGCGCCAAGACCTCCCCGAGGCCCTCGGGTCCTAGCAGCTCGATCAGGATGCGGTCAGGCGTCCGTAAGACGAGGGACGACGCGTCTCTGACGCCATCATCGGAGGGCGAGGCCTCGCAGCGGAACGCCCGCCCACGCGCCAGAGCCGCCGCGGGGGCGTCGACGGCAAGGCCGATCGCGTGCAGCGACGGCCCACAGACGCGGGCGCGCCCGCCCGCTTCGCCGCGAGGGTCGGCGTTGAGCGCGATGGCGATCTCGCCCTGGCGGTACAGATCGACGGCCTTCGCCGGCCGTGCGCCGACGTGGACAAAGCCAAGCTCGATGAAGCGCGCGGCGAACGCTTCGCGGGCGCGCTGGTCCACTGCGAATTCGAGATAGGCGACGCCGCGGTGCGTACCGGCGGCGGGCAATGGCGCGCCGCCGGCGACACGCGCTTCGTCCTGCAGGGCGAGGAGAGAGCGAAGTCCGTCGCGCGCGATCGCAAGGGCAGGGGCCGCTCGAAAATTGTCGTTGAAGACCTCGAGCGAGAGGGGGCCGGCGTATCCGGCCTCGCAGACGGCTTTCAGAAACGGGGCGACGGCCAGCTGGCCCTGGCCCGGAAACACCCGGTGGTGACGGCTCCAGGAGAGCGGGTCAAGCGTGAGCCGCGGCGCGTCGGCCAACTGGACGAAGAAGATCTTGTCGCCGGGAGGCGCCTCATCGGGACCCGGAAAGGCGTCGCCGACGCACAGCGTGTGGAAGCTGTCGAGCACGAGGCCAAGGGCGGGGTGCTCCGCTTTCCGCACGATGTCCCAGGCGCGCGCCCATCGGCGGACGCGCCTTCCCCAGGAGAGGGCCTCGTAGCCGATCCGCAGTCCGCGCGCCCCGGCCCGGTCCGCCAGCGCGTAAAGATCCGCCGCCGCTCGGGCGTCGTCGTCCACCGCGTCCGCCTGCGTGTTGCTGCACGCGAGCAGGAGATCGACGCCGAGCTGCTGCATGACGTCGAACTTCCGTTCGGCGCGATCGAGGTTAGCCGCAAGGCGCCCAGGGGTCGCTTCGAAATCCCGGAAAGGCTGATAGAGCACGATCGTAAGACCGAGATCCCTAGCGAGCTTCCCCACGTCTTGCGGCGAGCCGGCGTAGGCGAGGAGATCGTTCTCGAAGATCTCGACGCCGTCGAAGCCCACCGCTGCGGCGGCGATCAGCTTCTCTCGGAGGCCTCCGCTCAGCGTGACCGTCGCAATCGACGTGGGACGCGGTTTGAGGACGTGGGACGCAGACATGGCGGTCTCTCCTCAGGTGCGATGAAGGCTCAGGCGACGCGCGGGTCCGAGCGCAAGGGGAGGCGGCTGTCGTAGGTCGTCGCCGCCATCCGAGCCTCTCGTTCGGCTTTGATCTGTTCCGAGATACCGATGGCGAGCTCGAGGGCCTGGGAGCCGTTGAGCCGCGGGTCGCAGGCGGTGTGGTAGCGCTCGGGAACCATCGCCTCGGTCACGCCGCGGCGCCCGCCCGTGCATTCGGTCACGTCCTTGCCGGTCATCTCCAAGTGCAGGCCGCCCGGGTGCGCGCCTTCGCTCCAGAGCACGTCGAAGAAGCGGCTCGCCTCGGCGAACACGGCTTCGAACGGCCGCGTCTTCATGCCGTTCGAGAGCTTCACCGTATTGCCGTGCATCGGGTCGCTCGCCCAGACCACCGCGCGGCCTTCGCTCCGCACCGTGCGGACCAAGGCGGGCAAGCGCGCCTCGATCGCGTCCGCGCCCATGCGGACGATGAGCGTCAGCCGTCCGGGTTCGTTCGCAGGGTTCAGGATGTCGATCAGCTTGAGCAGTTCGTCGCGTCCCAGCGTTGCGCTGCACTTCAGGCCGACGGGGTTGCCGACGCCGCGGAGGTACTCGACATGGGCTTCGGCGGGATCGCGGGTGCGCTCGCCGATCCAAAGCATGTGGGCGGAGGCGTCGTACCAGTCCCCGCTGTCGGCGTCGAAGCGGGTCATCGCCTCCTCGTAGTTCAGCAGCACGGCGTCGTGGCTCGAATAGATCTCGCTCATGGTCATCTGCAGGCCGGGGCCGGCGATCAGTCCGGCGGCCGACATGAAGGCCGCGGTTTCGCTCAAACGCGCGCTGAGGGCGTCGTGGTCGCCGCGGCCTGCGCCCCAGGCGCCCGCGCCCATGCGGGTGAAGTCCGCCAATGCGCTCTGCGAAAGTGACCGGACCAGGTTCAGCGTCGAGGCGGACTGTGCGTAGGCCGCGAGCATGCGGCTGGGATCGGCGTCGCGGGCGTCCTGGCTGAAGGCCGCGTCGTTGACGATGTCGCCGCGGTAGGAAGGCAGCTCGACGCCGTCACGGACTTCGGTCGGTTCCGAGCGCGGCTTAGCGAACTGCCCGGCCAGGCGGCCGATCTTCACCACGGGCGCGAGCGCGCCGAGCGTCAATGCCGCCGACATCTGCATCAGCGTGGCGACGGTGGCGCGCAGGCACTCGGCGTCACATTCCGAGAAGCTCTCCGCGCAATCGCCTCCCTGCAGCAGATAGGCCTCGCCCGCCGCGACGCGAGCGAGCTGCGACTTCAGACGCCGCGTCTCGGCGATCGAGACCAGGGGAAGCCGCGATTTCAGGCCATGTTCAGTGCGCTCGAGCGCGCCGCGGTCGGCGTAGGTCGGCATCTGGCGCGCGCGTTTCGACCGCCAGCTGTCGGGGGACCAGTGGTAAGCCATTGCTGCGTTCTCCACGTCGGCGCCCTGCAGCGCAGGGATCGGGGGATCAGGAAGCGGCTTCGAGCGCGTGCGCCGCGCGCAGGCGCTCGTCGGGGACGCCGGCTCGATCGGACATCACGAGCGTCGTGGTGGCCGGGAGACGGTTGCGTTCGTAGGCGAGGAAGGCGGCTTTCGGCGGCGCGAGCGAGAGGCTGTCCGCCAGCGCCCGCGCGTCGAGGATCGCCTGCCCGGCGCCGTTGGAGCCGAGAGGCACGATCGGGTGCGCCGCGTCGCCGAGCAGCGTGATGCGGCCGAAGCTCCAGCGGTCGACGGGGTCGCGGTCCATCATCGGGAAACGAAGCACGATCTCCGCGTCGCGGATCATCGCAGGCACGTCGAGCCAGTCGAAACGCCAATCGGCGTAGACGTGGGCGAAGTCAGCGACGTCGCCGGTCTTGTTCCAGTCCCGGTCGCGGGTGAAGCCGGATGCGCTGTCGGGCAGGTCCAGCTCCGCCACCCAGTTCAGGAGCTGACGACCGTCGTCGAGGTCCTTGATCGGGTAGACGACCATCTTGCCGACGCTCGTGACGCCGGCGCGGACCATGCTCGCCCCCGTCAGTAGGCGGGGGCCGCGCGAAACGCCGCGCCACATAAAGACGCCCGAGTACCGCGGCGGGGCCTCGTCCGGATAAAACAGGGCCCGGATTGTCGAGTGGATGCCGTCGCAACCGACCAGCGCCGCGCCGGTCGCGGGCGGGAGAGGCGCGCCGGACCGTCGGTCGACGAGGTCCGCCGTGACGCCGTCCGCCGTCTGCCGCGCGCCGACGCAGCGGGCGCCCAACGTGATCCGGTCCGCGCCCAGCCGTTCGCACACGGCGCCGAGCAGAACGTCGACCAGATCCGCCCGGTGGATCGAGAACTGCGGGGCGTCGAGGCCGGCGAAGCGGCCGACCGGCTCGCGGTGGATGAGAGCCCCGGACCGGCTGAAGTAGGCGGCCTCACGGGTGGCGATCGCCCGTTCGGCGAGCGCGGGCTCGAGACCCAGTCCTGCAAGAACCTCCGTAGCGTAGGGCAGCACGTTGATGCCGACGCCGATCTGCCGGATCTCGGCCGCGGCCTCATAGATGCGGCTCGGAACTCCCGCCTTCTCAAGCGCGAGGGCGAGCGTGAGGCCGCCGATGCCGCCGCCGATGATAAGGATTTCGTCCATGCGGAATGCCTCCTCGGGCCGCGGGTCAGCGCGTGGGGTTGAGGGCGAAGTCGTAGGACAGACGTCGCCAGGCCCGGCCGTCACGGCGGGCGGCGGGAGCGTCGTCGGGATGCTGAAGCGCGAAGGGCCGGACGAGTGAAGGCTTCACGCCGAACACGGCGTCGTCCGCGAGGTAGGGGTCGCCCTCGGCGAAGACGTGCGTAACGAGAGGCGCGTGGCCGGGCGCCGAGATCAGGAAGTGCACGTGCGCCGGCCGGTAGGGGTGGCGCCCGGTCGCCGCCAGCATGTCGCCGACCGGCCCGTCGTTGGGGATAGGGTAGCTGCACGGCGTGATCGACCAGAAATGGAAGCGGCCCTGGCCGTCGGTCTTAAAGTGGGCCCGGAGCGCGTAGCCTTCACCGTCGTCCTTCTGGACATCGTAGGTTCCGTCCGCGTCGGATTGCCAGACTTCGACGGAGGCGCCCGCGAGCGGGCCGCCGAAGCTTGAGCGCACCGTTCCCTCGACCAGCAGGGGCGTGCCTGGAAGGCCGCGCGAGATGTCGGCGCCGAGCGGCATCACGGCCGAGTCCGCCACGTAGAAGGGGCCGAGCACCGTGGTCTCGGTCGCGCCGGCCGCTTCGTGGTTGATCGCGTCCACCAGCATGGAAACGCCGAGCGCGTCCGACAGGAGAATGAACTCCTGGCGCGTGCCGGTGCAGGTGAGGCCGGTCCGGGTGAGATAGTCCACCGCGAAGCGCCACTCTTCCATCGTAAGCCCGGTTTCGCGCACCGCGTCGTGCAGATGGCGGACCAGCACGGTCATCAGGCTCCGGAGCCGGGGGTCCGGCGCGTTCGCGAAGCTCGCGACGACGGCGTCGGTGATGCGATGGCCGGCGGGGTCGACATCCGGTTCGGAGGACGGGCGCAGAGCGAGGCGTTGCATGGCGGTCTCCTTGGTGGGCGCGCGGCGGCGGTCAGCTCCAGTTCAGGGCGCGGGCGGTCTCCGGATGGATCAATGACAGGTCGGTGTTCGCCGACAGCAGGTAGCCGGAGTAGAGGTCGTGGATCGCGCTCCGGGAGAGCGCGTTCGGATCGCGTCGGGTCGCCACGAGGACTTCGTGGTACGGCGCTAGCGCGGCCTCCTTCCAGGCGACCTCGGCGCGCAGCTCGGGCCAGTCCGCGAGCACCTCGTCTGTCCGGATGGCCCAGGCGTCGTCCGGCTCGCGCCCGCGAGTCGCCTTGAAGACGACGCGCTTGGCGGCGACGTGCTCGAGATGGACGAAGGCGAGGAGGGCGGCCGCCGGGTCGGCGGCGCCGGCCGCGTCCTCGGCTCCCAACGCTTCGATGTCGGCCCGGCTCAGAGGCGCCCCGCGCAGGGTGCGCCAGGCGAGATCAAGGTTCGAGCGGGCCGCGGCGTAGGCCAGGTTCTTCACATAACGGCCGAAGGTGCGGTCGGCCTTGGCGAGGCCCGCGAGTTCGCTCGCCTCCCGACCGGCAAGCGTCGAGGCGCCGATTAGCTCGTGGTGCAGCCCGCAGAGCATGATGGCGCGAGTCCAGGGGATCGCGCGGATCGAGGCCGGATCGGACTCCAAGTCCTTGATCAGAAAATTGCGCGTGGGCGGGCGCGTGCCCTTCGCGGTCGCACGCACGAGGTCAAAGCGGGCTACGGCTTTGAGCAGCGCGGGAAGCGAAGGGTGGTCAAAGAAGCGGCTCTTGTAGTGCCGGACGATCGCGAGCCAGTCGATCTCGCGCCCCTCCGCCGCGCGCGACTCGCGCCCGGCCGGCCCAAGGCGTCGCGCCTCGGCCGCGCGCAGGCCCTGCGCAGTCAGGATGTTGGCGATCGACTGCTCCGCCAAGCGCGGGGTAAGCAGAAAGCTACGCATCTCGATGCAGCCCGAGAGCATATAGCGGACGACGTCGCCGTCGGCCGCCCCGTACTCCTCCAGGATCTCGCCCTGGGGTCCGTTGCACCGAGCGTGCTCGTGGCCGATGACGATGTTCGGAACGAGCTCGATCCCGTAAGCCCCGGCGATCTGCCGGTGGCGGCGGGCGATCTTCATGTTCGCCTTGTGCATCGCCTTGCCGCCGGCCTTGCCGGTGTCGCTCGGGCCGAAGGTGATGTACTGCACGTCGCCCCGGACGCGCAGATGCTCGCGGTAAGCGGGGTTTTCGTAGAGCCGGGCGACCGCGTCCTCCAGCGCCACGGCGCCGTCCATGTCCTCGGGCTGGAGCGCGATGTCGACGGCGTGGCGGGCGCCGGCCGCAGCAAAGAGGAAGAGCAGAGCCAGAGCGGCGTCTATGTCCTCAAGCTCCGCGATGCCGTGCATCGTCATGCGGTCGCCGTACCGCGCGATCATCTGCAGGCAGTCGTAGGTCATTCGGGCGTCGTGCGCGCGGATGTAGTCGGGGTCCGACTTGAGAAGCTCGATGTAGTCGCCGCCGGCGTAGGCGTCCTGTTTGGCGCGGAAGCCAGGTTCCGTCGCTGACCAGTAGTCCTCCCAGATGCGCGCGGGCAGATTGCGATCCTCGTCTTGCAGGAGAGCGGTCAGCAAGCGCAACCGCTTGGGCGCGGACAACTTGGCGTAGGCGACGCGCTCGCCCAGCCAGCGTTCGATCGTGGCCGGCGGCAGCATGATGTCGACGACCTCTTCGAACTTTAGCGCGTTTTGCCGAAACTCGACCTTGAGGAAGTGGAAGCCGAAGGCCGCTACGCGCCGCAGGAGATCCTGCACGCGACGATCCGAGGCCTGGGCGCTGGCGCGGAGCGTGGCGGAGAACTGGTCGGGGCTCGAGAATGCGTCCGGATCGCCAGAATCAAGCCTGCGCAGGCACGCCGCGTACAGCGGTTCGTCGGGAAAGGCCACGCGGAGCGCTGCGACGTCGCGCCGGTAGTTGCTGCGGATAACGTCTTCGAGCGCGAAGGCCACGCGTTCGGTGTGGGCGTTGGTGTCGTAAGGCCGACCGTCGCGGTCGCCGTAAAGCCATGTGTAGCCGGCGAACCAGCGCTCCGGCCGGCTGGGCCGCACTCCCGCCGCCGCAAGCGCCCCGAGAGCCCGGTCGAGACCTCGTGGGAGGGCGTCGTAGACGCGGTTGGCGTAGAGGATCTGCGTCGTGACGAGGTCGACGTCCTCCTGACGCCATAGCGCCGCCCAGAGCGCGCCAAGCGCCTCGTCCAAGACCACTGAGCGGGTGGTTTCGTTCTCCTCGCCGAGCGCGGAAAGCACCCGTTGCTGACCCTCGATGACGTTGGCCCGGAGATACTCGGTCTCCTGGCAGTGCACGCCAAGTTCAAGCCGAAGCGGAAGCTCGATGGGTTCGGCTCCGCTCGCGGCGGCGGGCGGTCGGTTCGGGTCATTGCGTAGAAACTGCGCGTTCAGCGCCACGTCGATCAGCAGCTGTCGCATAAGCAGCAGTTTCAACCGCATTTCCGTCGAGGTGGCTGTCTCGCCGATCGGCGCCGAAAGCTCGCCGTGAACTTTGACCGCGCGCTGGAACGACGCCCAAAGCGCGTCCAAGACCTGTCTCGGCGTGCTTCCCGCACGCCACAGCCGCGGGTCGGAGTGCGGCGCCGGTTCGAGTTGGCGCGCGACGGCGCGCTCGCTTTGAGCGGAGGCCCAGATCGACGTGTCGGTGGTTGCGAACATGACGTCCCTCTCTTCGACCGGCGGGGGCGCGGACGTATTCGAGAAAACGATGCACGAGCAGAGCGTCGGCGAGCTTGGGCAGGCGTCAGGCCGCGTTTGCAGCGGAAGCCCTCTCCGAGCCCAACCTCGTCAGCCATTAATGAATCGATATCATAATGGTGCGCTGCGTCAACGGTCTTTGGCGTCATCTAGGGAGGTTTCCGACGTACATCAGCAATCTAACATTTACTTCGAAACTCTGTTGATTGTCCGTCAGATCAATAAATATGCAGGAAGATGACATAGTAATCGGCGGAGTCTGCCTCGGGGCACTGCGCATTGTCTCTCGATGACCATGTGCCTGTCGGTTGAGCTTGATGATTGGTGAACCGGTTCATCATATGGGCATGGGGTTCGAGATTTTGTGCGATGCAATATTAAAGCAAGCGAGCTTCTGCGTATCAGCGCCGCCGGCGGACGGCGCGGCCCGCGCCGTTTGCGGGCTTATGGCGCCTCGAAGCCGGGCGGCGTCCTTTGCGCCGATCGACGCGGAAACCGCTCGAAGCGAAACCCGCGTCGGTCGGAAGCCGGCGTGGGCGACATTCTCGGATTGGTGTACGTGGCTTGCGGAGCCGCTTCAGGAGGCGCGGCGGCCTGGCGGCTTTACGCGGCGCGGCTTACCGAGCGGGGGCGGCGTCACGCGCCAGATAGGCGATCAGGTCCGCGCGCTCGGCGGCGTCGCCGACGCCAGAGAATGGCATCCGGTTGCCGCGGACGACGCCCTGCGGATTCGCGAGGAAGCGGTCGAGGGTGTCTTCGGTCCAGGTCAGGCCGCTCCGCTTGAGGGCGGGCGAATAGCGGAAGTTGGGGAGCTGCGCGGCTGGCCGCCCGATCACGCCTGCAAGCGATGGTCCGGGCAGGCCGGCCGCGTCCGGCGTCAAGGCGTGACAGGCCGCGCATCGGCCGAATGCGAGCTTTCCACGATCGGCGTCGCCAGCGGACGCGGGCTGCGCTCCGGCCGCAGCGCCGAGCGCCGCGGCGAAGGCAAGGGCGAGCGAACGGGACCTCATGCGGGCACCAAAGGCCCCGGGGCCGACAAATAGCGGGTCCGGATGGCGTCCGCGGTCCAATAGGCGAGCGCGCCCACTGCGCCGGTGGGGTTATAGCCGGCGTTCTGGGGAAAGGCCGAGGCGCCGACGACGAACAGGTTCGACACGTCCCAGCTCTGCAGGTAGCGGTTCACCGCGCTGGTCTTGGGATCGTGGCCCGTGATCGCGCCGCCGGTGTTGTGGGTGCTCTGATAGGGCACGATCGAGTAGCTCGAAGACTTCGGCGCGAGGGGGCTGATGTGCGTCGGGCCCATCGCCCGCCCGATGTCGTGGGCGATCTTGGTGGTGAACGCCGACTGCTTGAAGTCGTTCTCAGTGAAGTCGTAGGTCAAGCGCAGCAGCGGCTGACCGAAGGCGTTGCGATAGGTCGGGTCGAGGCTCAGGTAGTTGCCGCGGCTCGCCATGTTGGAGCCCTGCGTCCCGATGCTCGTGGACCGCCCGTACCAATGGCGGGACGCGGCTTTCCATTCGGAACCCCACTTCGGCGTTCCGGGCGGCAGCGGTCGGTAGGCGATCGGCCGGCCATGGGTTGTGGCGTTGATGATCGAGGCGCCGCCGATGAAGCCATGCGGTCCATGGTCGAAATTGTCGCCGTTGACGTCGTCGACCACCACGCCGAGCGAGCCCGCGCCCATGAAGGGGTTGAAGTTCCTGTCTTCGAAGAAGGTCTGGACGGTCGAGGTGAGCTGGTAGCAGTAGCCCTTGCCGACGACCCCGGTCTCCGTATCAGGGTCGTAGGGCGCTCCAATTCCAGACAGCAGCATCAGGTGGACGTTGCCGAGCCCGTAGGCGCAGAGCGCCACGATGTCGGCCGGCTGCTCGAACTCCTCGCCCGTCCGCACGTCGGTGTAGGTGACACCCTTGGCGCGCTTGCCGTCCGGGTGCAGGTCGACCCGCGTGACCCAGGCCTGGGTGCGCAGGCTGAAGTTGGCGTTCTTCTGCGCCGCCGGAATGACTGTGATATGCGGGCTCGCCTTGGCGTTAGCCTCGCAGCCGAAGTTCTCGCAGTGGCCGCAGTATTGGCACTCGCCGAGGCTCATGCCGTCCGGGTTGACGTAGGCGCGGCTCATGTTGGCCGCGGGCCGCGGAAACGGATGGTACCCGAGCTCGCGCGCCGCCGCCTCGTACATCACGCCCGAGAGGCTGGCCTTCAGCGGCGGGTTGGGATAGCCGCGGGAGCGCGGTCCCTCGAACGGGTTGCCGCCCTCGATCGTCTCGCCGCGGATGTTGCCCGCCTGGCCGGAGATGCCGGCCATGTACTCGAACTTGTCGTAGTAGGGTTCGAGTTCGTCGTAGGTCATCGGCCAGTCGGCAAGCTGCATGCCTTCGGGCGCGAAGGCCGCTCCGTACCTTTCCTTCACGCGGGTGCGCAGCGAATGGTCCGAGGGGGAGAACCGGTAGGTCTGGCCGTTCCAGTGAAGGCCGGCCCCGCCGACGCCTTCGCCCGGCAGAAAGGAGCCCAGCCGGCGCATCGGCAAGGCCGTCTCGCGCGCCGCGTTGCGGAAGGTCAGCGTGTCGCGGCTGACGTCCATGTAGAGCTCGTGCCGGACGGCGTAGCGCAACTCGTCGCGGATCATAGGGACGGAGAAATCGGGCTCCGTCGTCCGGTTCACGCCGCGCTCGAGGCCGAGCACCGTCAGCCCGGCGTCGGACAGCTCCTTGGCGAGAATGCCGCCGGTCCACCCCATGCCGACGATGACGACATCGACGGGCTTCAGCCTGGTGGCCATCGTGGTCTCCTTTACGACATGTCGGCGATGCTCATCGGTTCGGCGTCGTAGCGACGCCCGCGGTAGGTCTCGATGTCCTGGGCGTGGGTCGCGATCACTCCGGGGAAACCCACCAGCCTCCACCCCGCCTTGTCGCGGTTGCCGCCGTAAATGGGGTCGGCGAACAGACCTTCGGTGGCGAGGGCGTAGAGCGTGTCGAACAGGAGCTTCGAAGCGACGCCCTCAAGCTCGATCTTGCCCTGGGCGAGGGCCGCGACGGCGTCCTCGCGCGCGTCCGGCCCCAGTCGCTCGAACGGCAGCTTCGCCACGCGGCGGCAGTGGGCGTCGAGCGCGGCGATTCCCGTCCTCACGAGATCCGCCGGGGTCATCGGCGACTGCCAGCCCTGGTTCGGCGTTCCCCTGCGCCACGGGCCCTGCAGATACATCCGCGCGCCCTTGCCCCACGCGCCGGCGAGCTGCCGGTCGACATAGACCGCGACGCCGAGCTCCGTGCCCGAGGGGCTGAGCGCGTCGGCGGGGATCAGGTGGTCGACGAAGGCCTCCATGAAGGCCGCTTCGTCGGGATTGAGAAACTGGTAGCCCGCGAGCGCCGGCGGACCTCCGGCGGGGGAGGCGGCGGTCACGCCCGGCGCCGGCTCAGCTGCCTCGGCGACGTCGGCGCCGAGCGCCGCGGCGCCCGCGCCAAGCCCGCCGAGGAAGCGGCGTCTGTCGAGGCCCTCGTCCGTCATGGTGTCTCCTCCTGTTCTCGAGCGCTCAGGCGCGGCCGGCGCGGCCAGCGATGGCGCCGCGGACGTCGCCGACCACGAGGTCCCAGATCCGGCTCTTGAGGGAGGCGTAGGCGGGCGTCGCCTGGGCCGCGAGGTCGCGGGGGCGATCGAGCGGATTCTCGATTACGGCCGTCACCCGGCCGGGATTCGCGGCCATCACGACGATGCGGTGCGACAGCAGGATCGCCTCGTCGATGTTGTGGGTGATGAACACCACCGTCTTGCCGCTCGCCTCCTGGATCGCGAGCAACTCCTCCTGCATCACCTGCCGCGTCATGGCGTCGAGCGCAGCGAAGGGCTCGTCCATCAGCAGGACTTCCGGGTCGGCCGCGAGGCTGCGCGCCAGCGTCACCCGTTGCTGCATGCCGCCGGACAGCTCCGCTGGATAATGGTTCTCGAAGCCCGACAGCTTCACCATCGCGATGTAACGGTCCGCGAGCTCCCGCTGCCGAGCCGCGGGCAATCCCTTCATCTTCGGGCCGAACTCGACGTTCTGCCGGACCGTCTTCCAGGGAAACAGCGCATAGGACTGGAACACCATTCCGCAGCGGGGCTCGATCTTGGTGATCGGCTGGCCGCGCAGCAGCACGCGCCCGTTGGTCGGCTGGGTGAAGCCCGCGAACAGGTTCAGCATCGTCGACTTGCCGCAGCCGGAGGTGCCGAGCAGGCAGACGAACTCGCCCTCGCGGATGTCGAGCGAGACGTCGCGGACGGCGGTCGTCTCCTTGGCGTGGACGGCGTAGATCTTGGTGACGTGCTCGGCGGCGAGGATCGCTTGCATCGGTCGGATCTCCGGTCTCGGTGTCGGGGCTCGCGTCAGACGTGGCGGTGCCGTTCCCACGGTTGCAGCAGGCGCTCGATCACGCCGGCGGCGAGGTCCGCGACGAGGACGGTCAGCGAGATGCAGACCATGCCGACGAGGACGAGCGCGAGGTTGCTCCAGTCCTTCGCGTTCCAGATCAGCGCGCCGAGGCCGCTCTGGGCCGCCACCATCTCGGCCGAAAGCACGCAGGACCAGGAGATCGCGAGGCTGACCTTGAGGCCGGCGAGAATGCCAGGGAGGGCGCCGGGGAGGATCACCTCGCGCATCACGGACAGGTCGGACGCCCCGAGATTGCGCGCCGCCTTGATCAGCAGCGGGTCGACCCGTTTCGTGCTCTCGACCGTGTAGACCAGGATGTAGACCCAGGTCCCCATGAAGACGATCGCGATCTTCTGGGCCTCGCCGATGCCGAGCCACAACATCGTCAGAGGAATCCAGGTGATCGAGGGCAGGGGGCGCAGCAGCGAGACGAACGGGCCGACCAGCGCCCGCGCGGGCGCCCACAGCCCCATCAGCACGCCGAGCGGCACCGCGAACAGCGCGGCCAGCGCGAAGCCGAAGAACACGCGGCGGGAGGAGTCCACGATCGAGCGCCACAGTTCGCCGGTGGCGGCGACCTGCGCGGCCTCGCTCAGCACCTGGCCGGGGGAAGGCAGGAACAGCGGCGACAGGAAGCCGCCGGCCGTCGCGACCTGCCACAGCAGCAGGAAGCCCGCGACGCCGAGGACGTTCAGCATCAGGATCGATCCGCGGGTCGACCATCCGCCCGAGCGCCCGAGGGCGAACAGAGGGATCGCGACGGACCGGGTCATAGCGCGTACGGCGTTCATGCGTCGGCTCTCCGTGAGGTCGTAGGCTCGAGCGGCGTCAGGGCGCGGGAATGAAGCTGACGTTCATCCAGTCCTCGACCGCCGGGGTCGCCGGGATCTTGCCGGCCTCCGCGAGGTAGGCGGCGAGGCGCTTCATCTGTTCAGTGTGGCGCTTGATATGATCGGGCCAGCCGGCGGCGCCGAAGTATTTGAAGTCCTTGATACCGGCGAGCACCGCTTCGGGCGGCTGCTTGAAGTAGTGCGCGACGGTCCGCGCCGTTTCTTCCGGCTCCTTCGTCGCGAAGTCCGCACCCTTCATCACCGCGATCGCGATCTTCCGCGCCGACTCCGGGTCCTCGTCAACGACCTTCTTCGAGATGATCATGATGTCCGGCGACGACATGGTGCCGAAGGCGCGAAACGACTCGGTGTCCTTGTCAGTGCCGAGCATTTTGCCGTCCGGCGCCGCCGTCTTCAGCTTGTCGAGCACCGGGCGCCACACGCAGGCGGCGTCGACGTCGCTGTTGGCGAGCGCGACCACCATCTCGTTCGGCGGCAGGTTGACGAGTTCGACGTCCTTGGTCGTCATCGAGGCCTCCTTCAGGAGGCCGACCAGGGTGATCTCCGCGGAGGCGTTGGCCGCGATCTTCTTGCCCTTGAGATCGCTAAGCGACGCGAAACCCGGGCGCGCCCAGCACCCTTCGTTCCCCGGCGAGTCGTCGACGTTCGCGAAGTAGTAGAAGCTCTTGTTGCCACGGGCCATTTCGCTGATCACGGCGGTCCGGCCGAGATTGCTGAAGGCGACGGAGCCCGCCGTGATCGCGCGGATCCGGTCGGACGAGTTCAGGATCACCTGCACGCCGACGTCGAGCCCCTGCTCCTTGAAGAAGCCCTTGTCGATCGCGACGAGAATGGGGATCTGGCCGAGCCAGGTCACGGATCCTGCGAAGTCGAGTTTCTTGAGCGGCGCGTCGTCCGCCGTCGCCGGTCGAGCGCCTGGGCCGAGACCGAGCGTCACGGCGAGCGCCAGGGCCAGAACGCCCCTCGCGCTTCGCCGGAACGCCGTAAGCACTGTGGTTTCGAATGCCATCTGTGATCTCCAGCGTTGCAGATCGTTCCGGCGCAAACGGCGGAGTGCCAGTTGCAAGGTCCGGGCCAGACACGCGGTGGAAGCGCCCTTGGCAAGTTGAAATTGAAACGTTTCATTACAAACTCAGAGTTTGGCTTGCGCATTTCGAGCTCGCGCTCAGGAAGGTAACGGGAGGCGGTCGGGCGACGCGTTCCTTTCGTCAGCGGCAGCGCCCACGCGAAAGGCGCCGCCGAGGGATCAGTGCGCGCGGCGGCGTCAGTATCCGGCCGCGAGATCGACTTCGTTCAGCAAGGGAACGCCGGCGCGGAACCGTCGAACGTTCTCCGCGAAGGTGTCGACGATCGTCGCGCAGCTCGCGGTGCTCGAGCAGTGCGGAGTCACGTAGACGTTGGGGTGCGTCCAGAACGGATGCGTCTCGGGCAGCGGCTCGACCGGGAAGGCGTCGATGGTCGCGGCGCTGAGGCGTCCGGAGTCGAGCGCGTCGAGCACGTCGTTCTCGACGAGGTGTCCGCCGCGCGCAGCGGTGATCAGCACCCCGCCGTGCGGCATCTGGTCGAAGGTCTTCTTGCAGAGGATCCCGCGCGTCTCCGCCGTCAGCGGCAGCAGGTTCACCAGGATCTCGGTGTCGCGCAGGAAGTCCGAAAGCGCGTCCTTCCCGGCGTAGCATCTGACGCCCTTGATCTCGTGCTCGCTGCGCGACCAGGCGCGCACGTCGTAGCCGAGGAAGGCCAAGCGCTCGCAGGTCAGCCGGCCCATCTGGCCGAGCCCCATCACGCCGACAGTGACGTCGCTAGCCGAGCGCATGATCTTGTACGCCCAGCGCCGCTCCTTCTGCGCCTTCAGGAAGTGCGGCACGTCGCGGTGGTGGAACAGCGTCCAGCACAGCACGTAGTCCGCCATCCTCGCCGCGAAGTCGTGGTCGACGACCCGGACCAGTGGCACGTCCCGGGGAAAATCCGGGTCGAGCAGGTAGTGGTCGATGCCGGCTCCCGTCGCCGAGATCAGCTTGACGTTGGGGAACGGCTTCAGGAACCCCGGCGGCATACGGAAAAGAATGGCGACGTCGATTTCGTCATGCGCGACGTCGCCCGGCCATTCGTAGATCGTCTCGTCCGGAAGCGACGAGCGGATGCCGTTGATCAGGTCGTCGCCATAGGCCGTGTGCAGCCAAGTCAGTATCGCCATCGTAGTGACTTTCTCCGAAGCTCCTGCGTCGTTCCGTTCTTCAGGCAAGATGCCCGCCGCGACGTCAGGCGGCGGCGCGCTCATCCCGCCCTTGGTGCCGCCACTCGTCGAGGCGGTCGTAGAGCTTGCGTTTCCAGACCTCGCCCTTGATCGCCACCTTGGCGCCCCTGAACCAGCGATGGTCGCGAGGGTTCGAGACGGGGAAGGCCAGATCGTCTGCGTTTGCGCCGAGCGCCTTGCGAGCGAGATCGCGTCCGAGCATCGGCCCCAGCGCAAGGCCACGGCCGCTCAGCCCAAGCCCGGCGTAGAGGCCCGGCGCGGACTCGTAGATGCGCGGGTACTGGTCAAGAGCCATGTCGATCCAGCCGCTCCAGCGCGCGTCCCAGCTTATCGGCGGCAGGAAGGGAAACAGTCGCGCGATCCGCTCGCTGGCGTAGCCAGTCGCTCCGCCGGAGCCATGGCCGAAGGTCGGCCCCTCAACGGTCGCGATCAGCCGGCCGCTGCGGGTGACCCGCAGTCCGGACGGCAGGCGCCGCGTGTCGGTCAGGGCCTGCCGCCCGGGCAGCACGCGCGCGGCGAGCTCGGCAGGCAAGGCCTTGCTGACCGCCTGATGGACGCGAATGGGCTGCACGCAGTCTCCAGCCTGGCCCGCGAGCCCGTTCCGGTAGGCGTTGGTGCAGACCAGCACGGTTTTCGCGACGGTCGCGCCCTGTGTCGTCGCGACCTCCCAGCCGCCGCCGCGTTGGGTGACAGATCGGACGAGCGCCCGGACGACGATGCTGGCGCCGGCGTTCGCCGCGGCGCGGGCGAGTCCCCGCGCAAGGGCGAGGGGATTGAGGGTGCCGCCGCGGCGGTCGAGCAAGGCGCCGGGGTAGCTTCCTCCGCCGACCGCCGCGGCGGTCCCTGCGCGATCCAGCAACTCGACGGCGGCCCCGCGGGCGCGCCAGTAGGCCGCGCGTCCGGCGAGGCGCTCAGCGCCCTCCGGGGTATGCGCCGCGAAGAGGAGACCGTTCCGCACCGCCTCGCAGGCGATCTGGTACGTCTCGATCAGGCCGTAGACATAATCGGGTCCGTCGCCCGCGGCGGCGATCAGGCGGCCTCCGATCTCCGGTCCGAAGTGGCGCTCGGCGTGGGCAGGCTCGAGCTTGAGGTACGGAACCACCTGCCCGAAGCTACGGCCAGTGCCGCCGGTCCCGACGTCGTTTGCGTCGAGGACAACGACGGACGCGCCGTGTTCGGCAAGATGGAGCGCCGCGGCCAGACCGGTCAGTCCTGCGCCGACGATCGCCACGTCCGCCATGCGTGGGAGGGGACGATGAAGGATCGCGTCCGGCCGTTCGCCGTCGTCGGCGTAGACGCTCGGCAGCGAGGCGGCGTCGTCTTCGAGCAGATGATCGCGCATCGGTCTCTCCTTTCTCAGACGTCGATGACGGGCGGGCTGAGGCGGTCGTCAGGGCCTGGCTTCGGGACGGGGGAGGCGAGCAGTCGATCGAGGGCCGCCAGCAGCAGCGGCGCGGCCCAAGCCGACGCGATTGCGATCGCCGCGATCAGTCCCATGCCTTCCAGGCGGCCGTCGGCGCTCTGGGCGAGCAGCGCCGGCGCGGTCGCAGCGCCCGCCGCCTGCGCCAGATTGGTCGCGACGGCGATCAGCGTCTGGAACGCCGCGCGCTCCTGAATCGCCGGCACGCGCGTCACCCAGGCTTGGTTGATCGTGCTGCGGATCAACTGAAACACAACGATCAGCGCGAACAGCAGCGCGTTTGGAATCGGCGGAGTGTGGGTGAGAAAAGCTGCCGCGAGCAGGCCCGTCATGATCACGGCGACGCCGACCGCCATCAGCCGGGCCCCGGCGAGGTCGATCAGCCGGCCGGTGAGAGGGAGCGCCACGAGCGTGAAGACGCCGCCGAGGAAATACACCTCCTGAAGCTTCTCACGCGGCAGACCGAGATTGTGCGTGAGGTAGGTCGGCAAGTTCGGCGAAATCAGCAACGCAGCGTAGGACGCGCTGGCGATCAGCAGAAAGGACAGCAGGCTCGGGCCGGACGTCAGCAGGATCCAGAAATCGCGCGCGCGCTCCTTCAGCCGCCAGGGTTTCAGCGCCGCGAGGTGCTCCCGCTGCGGGGCGAGCAAGCGCAGCGCTCCGATGAACAGGGGGGCGCCGACGAGCGCGATGCCGAAGAAGCAGAAGCGCCAGCCGCCGAAGGTCGAGGCGATCGCGACCCCCGCTGGCACGCCGAAGACGAGCGCCACGCCATAGGCCCCGATCATCTTGCTGACCGCCGCGCCGCGGCGGTTGAGCGGCACCGTGTCTGTGACGATCGCGAGCAACAGCCCCGTCATGGGCCCAACGAAAAGACCGGCGAGCGCTCGGGTCGCGACTAGCGTTCCGAAATTCGGCGCAAAGCCGGAGAGCGCGGTGGCCAAGAGGAAGCCGGTCATCACCACGAGCAGCGCGGCGCGCCTGTCGAAGCGGTCGAGCACGAAGGAGGCGCCGAACCCTCCCGCCGCTGCGGCGAGCGAGTAGCTCGCGCTGGCGAAGCCGACGTCCTGCGCCGCCGTCCCGAGGTCCTGCGCGAAGAACGGACCGAGCGGAAACACGATGATCGAGCCCAGTGCATTGAGGAACGCGATCGAGCTAAGCAGCCAGACCACCGCCTGGTCCGACAGCGTCGCGGCGCTGATCCAGCGTCCGTGCTCCCGGTGCCCGTCCTGATCGGCGTTGACGCTCATGGCGCACCCTCCGACGATCCGCCCCTTCTCAGGCGACGACCGCCAAACGGCCGGTGCTGGCGAAGCTCAGCCGGGCGCAGGCCGAACCGATGCGCTCCAGCGCCTGCACGAGTTTGTCGTCGGCGGCTGCGTAGGACAGCCGGAAATACGGCGACATGCCGAAGGCTGCGCCGTGCACGAGCCCCACCCCCGCCGTCTCCAGAAGGTAGAGGACGAAATCCTCGTCGGTGCGGATGACCTCTCCCGCGGGAGTTGTGGCGCCGATCAGGCCGGCGCAGCTCGGAAAGACGTAGAAGGCGCCATTGGGCTTGTGGCAGGCGAGACCGTCGATGGCGTTGAACGCCGCAACGACCATGTCGCGTCGCCGCTCGAACCGGGCCACGTGCGCCGCGATGAAACCCTGGGGGCCGTTCAGCGCCTCGACGGCGGCGGCCTGGCTGATCGACGAGGCGTTCGTGGTCGAGTGCGACTGGATCGCCGACATCGCCTTAATCAAGGGCTTCGGCCCGCCGGCGTAGCCTATGCGCCAACCCGTCATGCAGTAGCTCTTCGACACGCCGTTCATCGTCAGCGTGCGGTCGAGTAGCGAGGGTTCGATCCGCCCCGGCGTCACCGCTTTGAAGCCGTCGTAGGTCAGGTGCTCGTAGATGTCGTCGGTCAGCACCCAGACGTGGGGGTGGCGGACGAGAACGTCGGTGAGCGCCTTCATCTCGTCGGCCGAGTAGGCCGCCCCTGAGGGGTTGGACGGGGAGTTGAGGATCACCCAGCGGGTGCGCGGCGTGATCGCGGCGTCGAGCTGGTCCGGCGTCATCTTGAAGCCGTTCTCGGCAGCGCAGGGGACAATGATCGGCGTCCCCTCGGCGAGCGTCACCATTTCAGGGTAGGACACCCAGTACGGCGCGGGGACGATCACCTCGTCGCCGGCGCTCACGCTCGCCATAAGCGCGTTGTAGATCACCTGCTTCCCGCCTGTGGAGACGATGATCTCGTCGGGCGCGTAGGACAGTCCGTTCTCGCGCTCGAACTTCGCGGAGATCGCCTGCTTCAGCGCGGCGGTTCCGTCGATCGCGGTGTACTTCGTGTCGCCGCGGCGGATGGCGTCGATCGCCGCCTGCTTGATGTTGTCCGGCGTGTCGAAGTCCGGTTCGCCGGCGACCAGGCCGAGGACGTCGTGTCCCGCGGCGACCCTGGCTGCGACCTTGCCGGACAGCACGACGGTGGGAGACGGCTTGATGCGGGTCAGGCGTTCAGCGACCTGGAACACGGCTCGGCCTCGCTTGCTGCATGCTTTTCGATCTCGCCCAAACGAGTAGCAGCGAAGCTTCGATTGGTCAATGAACCGGTTCCAAATTGGTCGAGGGTTTTATCTCTGATCTGGTCCGCTCCGCGTTCCCATGTTGAAAAAATCCCTCGAAATAGTGGGTATGATCGACGCCTGGCCCTCGTTAGGATAGGCCTGTCGCGATGAACGGATTCGATTCCGGTTCATCTGGGGGAGGGTCGCGTGGTCAAAAAGGCAGGACGTGAGTTCACGATCCGCGACGTGGCGCGCTCGGCCGAGGTCGCGGTGGGGACTGTGTCGCGCGTGCTGAACGACCATCCCTCCGTCACGCGCGATGTGCGCGAGCGCGTCCAGCGCGCCATCGCCTCGCTCGGCTACGAGCGGAACGCGGTGGCGCAGAGCATGCGCAGCGCCCGCACCCACATGATCGCCTGCGCGATCAGGGACTTCGACATCCCCGGCTACGTCTCCTACGTGAAGGAGGCGGAGCGCATCTTCCGCGCCGCCGACTATACCTTCCTCCTGGCGAGCACGGCGAACGACAAGGCGGTGGAGCTGTCGCTGTTGCGCAAGTTCGCGCAACGGCGCGTCGACGGCGTGATGATGACGATCAGCGACGAGAACGACCCCGAGCTGATCGCGGCGGTCGAACAGGCCAAGATGCCGCTGGTCTTAATCGACCGGGAGATGATCCAGAGCGTCGACCGGGTGGCGGCGGACCATCGCTCTGGCGCGCGGCAGGCGACGGATTATCTGCTGTCGCTCGGCCACCGCCGCATCGCGCTGTTCGTCGGCGACCCTCATGCGCATCCGTCGCGCAGCCGCATCGCGGGCTACCGCGACGCCTTCAGAGCGGCGGGGCTGGAGCCGGACCCGTCGCTCATCCGCGACCACTCGCTGTCGAACGAGTTCACGTTCCGCGAAACCGCCGCGCTCATGCAGCGGCCCGAGCCGCCGACGGCCGTCTTTGTCGCGGGCATCGACATGCTGGCGGGAGCGATGCGCGCCCTGAAAGCCGCGGGCCTCGCCATCGGCCGCGACGTGTCGGTCGTGAGCGGCGGCGACTCCGACCTCGCGGAGCTTTCGACGCCGGCGATCACCGCGCTGCAGTGGGATCGCGCGGAAATGGGCCGTCACGCCGCCCAGATGCTCCTCGACCGCGTTACCGGCCGCACAACCGAACCTCCGCGCTGCGTCCGGGTGCCGGTCTCTCTCGTCGTGCGCGAGTCCTGTCGTCCACCCCGTTGATACAGGGCGAGCGGACGTCCCCGACTAGTGTCCTGGGGGGGGCAGCGCTCGTCGGGCGGCTGCGCTGATCCGCGCCGCGCACCGAAAGGGCTACCATCACCTCGTCCGTTTCATTCTGCTCGGCCTTCTACACCGGAACACGGCATGGAGCTCTGCTCGGGCTCCAGTGGGGACCGAACTCCACAGGTGGATGGGTCGATTTAGAGACGAACGTACTTCATCGGCGGGGAACAGCTCAGCGCGTGACGCGCAAGCGCCAGCCTCCGGCGCGGCTTCATAGGCGCCTTCGTCCGCACCTAAGAAGATGGCGGTCGGCCGATGAGGCAGCCTTCGCTAGGCTGACGGAGCGAGCGGCTGAGGATGGAAGATCATCAGTCTCCGCAATCCGCCACATCGTGCATGCACTGGCACGGCGAACCCATCTTGAAGGAACGGCGAGCCTTAGGCCGAGGCCGTCAAGGCGGCCGGGCGCGGGAACGACGTCACGTCGCACATACTGCGGCACACGGCTATCACCTGGGCCATGCACGCGCGTGTCCCGCCTTACGAAGCCGCGGGCTATTTCGGCGTGTCCATGAAGGTGCTGGAGCAAGTCTAAATGCACCATCATCCCGACCATCAGGTCGCAGCGGCTGGCGGATGAATGCGACCGTTTCCGTGGCCTTTTCCATGGCCAAAAAAAATGAGGCGGCCCGGAAGCTCCGGAACCGCCTCATTCTGTTGGTGGGCGTGACAGGGATCGAACCTGTGACCCCTACGATGTCAACGTAGTGCTCTCCCGCTGAGCTACACGCCCGGGCGGCGCTTGCGCGCTTGGCCGAACCTTGTGATCCCGAACCGCGCGGGAGGCGGTCCGGAACAGAGCGCCGGCTATATCGGATCGCTTTGGGGCATGCAAGGGGCCTTGCAAGCGGTCGCGCGACGCTTTGTGAGACGGATCAGCGCTCGGCCTCGTCGCGCTGTTTCCGCGCCGCTGCGCGCCGCCTCAGGCTGAGGAGCCAGAGCGGGACGGCGCAGGCCGCGCCAAGCGCGAATCCCTCTCCCACGCCCTCGAAGCCGGGCCGATCGAACGCGCCCGACGCCCAGATCAGCAGGGCGGCGACGATCAGGAGGGGCGGAACGAGGTCGCGAAGCGGCAGGGAGGCGGCCTCAGGCGGCGAGCAGCTTGTCGACTTCCGTCACCAGCTCGCGCAGGTGGAACGGCTTCGACAGGATCTTCGCGTCCTTCGGGGTCTGGCTGTCGGGGTTGAGCGCCACGGCCGCGAAGCCGGTGATGAACATCACCTTGATGTCGGGGTCGAGCTGCGTGGCGCGCCGGGCGAGCTCGATGCCGTCCATCTCCGGCATCACGATGTCGGTCAGCAGGAGCTCGAACGGCTCCTCGCGCAGGCGGTGGTAGGCCGACAGCCCGTTGTCGAAGGAGACGACCGAATGGCCGGCGTTCTCCAACGCCTTGACGAGGAAGCGGCGCATGTCGTCGTCGTCTTCGGCGAGCAGGATCTTTGAATTCGCGTTCACGGGGCGAGGGCCTTGCGTCTCGGCTGCTGAATCAAGTCATTCCATAAGTGCCCGGCTTGGTAAACAGAGCGTTTGCGCAGGCGTCGCGATGGACAGAAGCGTCGCCGTTCGGCAACTATCGCCCCCTCGGCGGGCCATCTCCCCGGCAGCCTTCCCGGAGCTTTCCGCGCACCGTGACGCACGTCTCGCCCAACGATGCGGTCGATCCCGCCTTCGACGTCGCCGAACCGGACGGCGGCGTGGGCGCGGCCACGTTCAACTCGCCCCATTCGGGCGCGACCTATCCCGCAAGCTTCCTCGCGGCCTCGCGGCTCGACCCGCGAACCCTCCGCCGGTCCGAGGACGCCTTCGTCGACGAACTGTTCGCCGCGGCGCCAAGCTTCGGGGCGCCGCTGATGCGCGCGCATTTCCCGCGCGCCTTCCTGGACGTCAACCGGGAGCCCTACGAGCTCGACCCCCGGATGTTCGACGGGCGTCTGCCGCCCTTCGCCAACACCCGCTCGCTCCGGGTCGCCGGCGGCCTCGGGACCATCGCCCGGATCGTGGGGGAGGCGCAGGAGATCTATGGCGCGCGCCTGCCGGTCGACGAGGCGCTCGCGCGGATCGAGACCTACTACAAGCCCTATCACCGGACGCTCGGCCGTCTCATCGCCCGCGCGCACCGGCTGCACGGCGCGGCGCTGCTGGTGGATTGCCACTCCATGCCCTCCGCCGGCGCGCTGCGCGAGGACCGGCCACGGGCCGACGTCGTGCTCGGCGACCGCTACGGCACGAGCTGCGCGCCGGCGCTGGTGGACTTCGCGGAGCAGACGCTGCGCGACCTCGGCTACCTCGTCTTGCGCAACCGCCCGTACGCCGGCGGCTACATCACGGAACACTACGGCGCGCCGGGCAGCGGCTTCCACGCCCTCCAGATCGAGATCAACCGCGCGCTCTACATGGACGAACGCGCGCACGCGAAGACCAAGGGCTTCGCCAAGGTCCAGGCCGACATGACGACGCTGGTCCGCGCGATCGCCGGCGCACCGCTCGCGGCTCTCGGCGTCCATCGACTCGCGGCGGAATAGACTTTCGTAGGCCCTATCCGAAAGTCCAAGTCGTTGCGAGGGTTTCGCCGATGGATCGATAGGAAAAGGACTTGCAAACGCGGCCAATCGCCGCCAATGTCCCGCCACCTGGACGACAGACAACAAAAAAAGGCCGCCGGCGTTAACCAGCGGCCCAAGTCTAGGGAGGAAACGCCCAAGGAGGGCGGCGGCGTCGCGACCGGAGATCGCAATGCCGCGCTGCAATAAGATGCGGCCGCGCCGCACAAAACGCAAGCTCTAATGACCTAAATCGCCGGCTGCGACTGCCTGTCGCAGTATCCGGCGTTTTCTTTTTGCTCTGTCGCGTTGCTTTCGCACCTGCGGCTGGGGATCGCGTCATCACGCTTGCTCAAAGCGCGCGATTTTGGCCCTCTGGCGCCCTCGCGTCCGCGGCGACGCCGCGCCAAGGAGCTCGTCCATGACGGCCGTCGATTTCACCGCCTTCGTCGATCGCCTCGCCGCCGCCTCGGGCGAGGCGATCCTGCCGTTCTTCCGCACGTCGGTCGGCGTCGAGGACAAGGGCCACGGCGGCGGCTTCGACCCGGTGACCGCGGCCGACAAGGCCGGCGAGAGCGTCATGCGGGCGCTGATCCGCGAGACCTTCCCCGAGCACGGCATCGTCGGCGAGGAGCATGGCGACGACCGGACCGACGCCGAATTCGTCTGGGTGCTCGACCCGATCGACGGCACCCGTTCCTTCATTCTCGGCATGCCGATCTGGGGCACGCTGATCGGACTCACCCGGGGCGGCGCGCCCTGCTTCGGGCTGATGAACCAGCCCTTCGTCGGCGAGCGCTTCTTCGGCGACGGCGCGAGCGCGAGCTATGCGGGACGCGGCGGCCAGCGCCGCCTGCGCACCCGCTCCTGCGCGCGGATCGAGGACGCGCTGATGATGTCGACCTCGCCGACCATGTTCACGGAGGAGGAGCGCGCGACCTTCGACGCCGTGTCGCGCGACGCGAAGCTCACCCGCTGGGGCGCCGACTGCTACGGCTACGCCATGCTAGCGGCCGGCCATGTCGACCTGGTGATCGAAGCCGACTTGAAGCCGTTCGACATCGTCGCGCTGATCCCGATCGTCGAGGGCGCGGGCGGGGTCGTCACGACCTGGGACGGAGGTCCGGCAACCGACGGCGGGCGTATCATCGCCGCGGGCGACAAGCGTCTGCACGCGCTCGCGCTCGAGCGGCTGGCGCGCAGGTGAGTCCGGGCCGTTCGGAGGGCGTGGGATGCTGACGCGCTTCTGCTCCACGTTCCTGTCGTTCCGGGGGCGCATCAGCCGGCTGACCTACTGGAAGCGCTCGCTTCAGGCAGGACTGATCGCGCTGCCCTTCGTGTTCGCCGGACTGCTCGCCGCGAGCTACAGCCGAGTCGCGTTCTTTGCGCTCGTGGGCATCGGCCTCGCGATCAGCCTGGGCAGCTGGGCGTCGATCACGGTCCGCCGTTTCCATGATCTCGGCCGCAACGGCTGGCTCGGCTTCGTCGCCGTCGGGCTGTCGGGCCTGTTGTCCTACGCGGTCGAGGAGGCGAGCGGCGCGCTCTTCGTGATGGCGGTGGCCGCGAGCTGCGTCTCGCTTGCGTTGCTGATCTACCTCGGCTTCGTCCGCGGCACCCCGGGCGCGAACGCCTACGGGCCAAACCCGCACGCGCCGGACGCCTGAGGGTCAGGCCAGCGTCCGGCTGCCCGGCACGAAGGCGTCGAACGCCGCCCAGAACAGCTCGCGAATCCGGTCGCGCTCCATCAGGATCTCGTGTTCGGCGCCGTCGAGGCGGATGTGGCCGCCGCCGCGGATGCGGGCGGCGAAGCGTTCGCTCGCTCGGGGATCGACGATGCGGTCGGCGCCGGCGGAGATGACGAGCGTCGGCGTGCGGAAGGACTCCGGCACGCCAGGCAGCGCGGTCGCCGTCATCGCCCGGAAGGCGGCGTGCACCCAGCCGATGGTGGGCGAGCCGAGCGCGAGGCCGGGCTCCTGCGTGATCAGCGCCACCGACCGGCCGTAACGCTCCGGATCCCGCGTCACCGGGTTCCGCTCGAAGGGGCGGAGCGCCATGATCCGGTCCCCACCGCGGGGGATGTAGGCGCCGGAGAATCCCAGCCGCCCGAGGCCCGTGGCGAGCCCTCGCGCGAAAAACTCGACCCGGGCGAAGGGCAGGCCGATCATCGGCGCGACGAGCACCAGCCGCTCGAACCACTGCGGCTGGCGCAGCGCGAGCGCGACCAGCACCGGCGCGGACATCGAGTGCCCCAGCGCATAGTAGGGGCCCGGCGCCTCCGTCAGCGCCACCTGCCGCATGAAGGCCTCCGCGTCGAGGCGGTAGTCGTCGAAGCTGTCGACATGGCCCTTCAGCGGGTTCGCGAGCAGCCGCTGCGAGCCGCCCTGGCCGCGGAAGTCGAAGGTCGCGACGGCGAAGCCGCGCTTCAGGAGGTCGTCTGCGACCTCGGCGTATTTCTCGATGAACTCGGCCCGGCCTTGGAACACGCAGACCGTGCCGCGCGCCGCGCCCTCCGGCCGCCACACCGCGCCGCGCAGGGCGACGCCGTCCGTCGTAACGAAGGTGCGGCAGACCGCGCCCGTGGGCTGCGGAACGCCGGGCGCGCTGACGAAGCTGTCGCGGACGGGCTGAAGCGCGGAACGCGTGGCGCGGATCACAAAAACCCCGAGTTCGGGCGGGCTGGAATCAAGCCTTAGCAGAGCCGTCGCGGGACGGCCACGGGGGGTCTTGCAAGCCCAAAACCGCCTTCCTACCTAACTCCTGTCGCAGGCCAACAGGCTGCGATCGTTGAACAAACGGCCCGGCCTCGATGGCGGGCCGCACGTCATGTCGCTTGAAAGAGGATATGTACCATGCGCCAGTTCGATCTCACCCCGCTCTACCGTTCGACCGTGGGCTTCGACCGTCTCTTCTCCCTGCTCGACAACGTCGCGGGCGGCGAGGCGGCTCCGGGCTACCCGCCCTACAACATCGAGCGCACGGACGAGAACGCCTACCGCATCACCGTCGCGGTGGCCGGGTTCGCTGAAAAGGACCTTGCGATCGAGGTGAAGGAAAACGCGCTCAGCGTCCGCGGCGAGAAGCAGCCGGAGGAACGTCGGGGCGAGGTGCTCCACCAGGGGATCGCCGCCCGCGCCTTCGAGCGCCGCTTCCAGCTCGCCGACCACGTGCAGGTGACCGGCGCGAACCTCGAGAACGGGCTCCTTCACATTGAGCTCGTCCGCGAGGTGCCTGAGGCGAAGAAGCCGCGCGCGATTCCGATCGGCGCAGGCGCGAAGCCCGCCGCGATCGAGGCTCAGGTGCAGCAGGCCGCGTAAGCGCCGCTCGCCCGAACCGAGAGGAAGCGCCCCGGGAGACCGGGGCGCTTTTTTGTGTCTAGTGGTCAGGCCGCCACGAGCGCTTGGTCGACGACGCCGAGCAGGCCGTCGACCTCCGCGTCGGTCGTGGCGAAGGACGCGATCAGGCGGGCGAAGACGTCGCCGGGACGCCCCTTCCGCTCGGGCCGCACGGCCTCGCTCGACCAGGTGTAGTAGACGCCGCCCGCAGCCTTCAGCGCGGCGTCGACCGCGGCGGGCAGATGCACGAACACCTCGTTCGCCTGGCGCGGGAAGGCGAGCGTCAGGCCGCGCGCCTCGAGCCCGCGCGCCAGCCGGTTGGCGGAGGCGTTGGCGCGGCGGCCGAAGGCGATCCAGAGGTCGTCCGCCAGCATCGCCTCGATCTGGGCGGCGATGTAGCGCCCCTTCGACCACAGGTGTCCGCTGCGCTTGCGCCGCTCCGCGAGGTCGGCGGCGAGCGCCTTGTCGAACACCACGATCGCCTCGGCCGCCATCGCGCCGTTCTTGGTGAAGCCGAACGACAAAATGTCGACGCCCGCTTTCCAGGTCAGCTCCGCGGGCGAGACGTTGGCGCTTGCGACCGCGTTGGCGAATCGCGCGCCGTCCATGTGGACGCGCAAGCCGCGCGCCTTCGCGACGTCCGCGAGCGCGCCGACTTCGGACGCCGAGTAGACCGTGCCAGCTTCGGTCGCCTGGCTGATCGTAAGGGCCGCCGGCGCCACGTGGGTCGGCGGCGTCCAGAAGTCGCGGTCCAGCAGCGCCCTCAGCCCGTCGGGCGTGATCTTCCCGTCGAGGCCGGAGACGCCAGCGAGTTTCGCGCCGTTGGTGAAGAACTCAGGGGCGCCGCACTCATCGTGCATCACGTGCGCCTCTTCGTGGCAGATCACGGCCTTCCACGGGGCGGTGAGCTGCGCGAGCGCGATGGCGTTGGCCGCAGTGCCGGTCGTGACGAGCGAGACTGCGACGTCGCGCTCGAACACCTCTGCGAGCTTGCGCTCCACCCGCTTGGTCGCCTCGTCCTTGCCGTAGGGGGCCGACAGGCCGGCGTTAACGCGCGCGAGCGCCGAGAGCACGGCGTCGGCCGCGGGCGCGGCGTTGTCGCTGACGAAGAACATGGGGGAGGCTCCTTAAGGCTTAGGCGCAAGGTCGCAGACGCTACCGGCGTGGCCCCCCGTTCGTCGAGGGCGATAGCCGGGAAAACGGCTGGGCGATGGGCGCCGGGCAGCTGGGCCGCTGGGGCCGGCGACATAAAATGTCGCGGCGCCCTGGCGCGCGTATGCTAAATTGCGCATAGCTGCCCGGCGGCGTCTGAAAATCGCCATATGAGCCCTTGGCGCCGCTTGTGCGCAGGCCGCCTTTCTGACATGTTCGCGCCCGCGATAGGACAGTAAGGCTGTCCATTTGCATGACGGCCACGTTCCTTATTCACTCAAGAACGGTTCCAGAGCTCGCGCCCTTAGCGTAAAGGGCGGCGGAGGATGGGGCCGGTCGCGTTGCGGGAACGCGCGTCGGTGACATCGCGAGACGCGGAACGAGCAACCATGCCGGCCTTCCAGCCGGCGGCATCATGGGGTGCGCCATGACCGAGACGATCGAGAACGAGATGACCTCTCCGGCGCACGGCTTCGACCGCGACGACGCGACCGCTCGCGCCGCCGCGAAACCGATCGCGATCGACCACGGCCTTCCGCCGGCGCAGGGCCTCTACGACCCGCGCCATGAGAAGGACTCGTGCGGCGTCGGCTTCGTGGCCGACATGAAGGGCCGCAAGAGCCACACCATCATCCAGCACGGCGTAAAGATTCTCGAGAACCTCGAGCATCGCGGCGCCGTGGGCGCGGACCCGCGCGCCGGCGACGGCGCCGGCATGCTGGTGCAGATCCCCCACAAGTTCTTCGCCGCGGAGGCCGAGCGTCTCGGCTTCACGCTGCCGGAGCCGGGCTTCTACGCGGTCGGCCACGTCTTCGCCCCGCGCGACCCCGCGGCCGTCGCGAACCTCAAGGCGGTGTTCGAGCGCGTGGTGGTCGAGGAGGGACAGACCTTCCTCGGCTGGCGCGAGGTGCCGACCGACAACTCCTCGCTCGGCGAGAGCGTGAAGCCGACCGAGCCCGTGCAGCTGCAGGTCTTCGTCGGCCGCTCGCCGTCGATCGACAGCGAGGACGATTTCGAGCGCAAGCTGTTCATCCTGCGCAAGGTGGTCTCGAACGAGATCTACGGTGCCGATCCGCGCGCCTCGTCGTACTACCCCGTCTCGCTGTCGTGCCGGACCATCGTCTACAAGGGCATGTTCCTGGCCGACCAGCTCTCGGCGTACTACCCCGACCTGAAGGACGAGCGGTTCGAGAGCGCGCTCGCGCTCGTGCACCAGCGCTTCTCCACCAACACGTTCCCGGCCTGGTCGCTGGCGCACCCCTACCGGATGGTCGCGCACAACGGCGAAATCAACACGCTGCGGGGCAACGTGAACTGGATGGCGGCCCGTCAGGCCTCCGTCGACAGCGAGCTTTACGGCAACGACATCTCGAAGCTCTGGCCCATCAGTTATGAGGGCCAGTCCGACACCGCGTGCCTCGACAACGCGCTCGAGTTCCTGGTGCAGGGCGGCTACAGCCTGGTCCACGCCATGATGGTGCTGGTGCCGGAGGCCTGGGCCGGCAACCCGTTGATGGACGAGCAGCGCCGCGCTTTCTACGAGTACCACGCCGCCGTGATGGAGCCGTGGGACGGGCCGGCCGCGATCGCCTTCACCGACGGCCGCCAGATCGGCGCCACGCTCGACCGCAACGGCCTTCGTCCGGCCCGCTGGTACGTCACCGACGACGACCTTGTCGTGATGGCGTCCGAGATGGGCGTGCTGCCCTTCCCGGAGAGCAAGATCGTCCGCAAGTGGCGGCTGCAGCCCGGCCGCATGCTGCTGATCGACCTCGCGGAAGGCCGCATCGTCTCCGACGAGGAGATGAAGTCGAGCCTCGCCGACGCGCGCCCCTACAAGGAGTGGCTCGCCAAGACGCAGCTCGTGCTCGAGGACCTGCCCGACGCGCCGGCGCCCCGGCCGCGCCCGGAGGTGAGCCTGCTCGACCGCCAGCAGGCCTTCGGCTACACCCAGGAGGACATCAAGCTCCTGCTGACGCCGATGGCGACGACGGGCCAGGAGGCGACCGGCTCCATGGGCACCGACACGCCGCTGTCGGCGCTCTCGACCCGCTCCAAGCTGCTCTACACCTACTTCAAGCAGAACTTCGCCCAGGTCACGAACCCGCCGATCGACCCGATCCGCGAGGAGCTCGTGATGAGCCTCGTGTCCTTCATCGGGCCGCGGCCGAACCTGTTCGACCTGGACGGCTCGTCCAAGAAGAAGCGGCTCGAGGTGCGCCAGCCGATCCTCACCAACGAGGACCTGGAGAAGATCCGCGCGATCGACGATCTGGCGGAAAGCCAGTTCCAGTCGCGCACGCTGGACACGACCTACCCCGTCGAGAAGGGCGCCGCCGGCATGGCGGACGCCATCGAGCGGCTGTGCGAGCGCGCGACCGCGGCCGTCCACGGCGGCTTCAACATCGTCGTGCTGTCGGACCGTCTGGTCGGCCCGAAGCGCATCGCGATCCCGGCGGCGCTCGCCACGGCGGCCGTGCACCACAACCTGATCCGCAAGGGCCTGCGCACCTCGGTCGGCCTCGTGGTCGAGAGCGGCGAGCCGCGCGAGGTGCACCACTTCGCGGTGCTCGCGGGCTACGGCGCCGAGGCGATCAACCCCTATCTGGCGTTCGAGACCCTCGCTTCGATGCACCAGGCGCTCGACTTCCCCGAGCGCGTGGACGCGACCGAGGTGCGCGCGCGCTACATCAAGTCGATCGGCAAGGGCCTGCTGAAGGTGATGTCCAAGATGGGCATCTCGACCTACCAGTCCTATTGCGGCGCGCAGATCTTCGACGCGGTCGGCCTGTCCAAGGACTTCGTCGACAAGTTCTTCACCGGCACCGCCACCCCGGTCGGCGGCGTCGGACTGGCGGAAGTCGCCGAGGAGACGGTGCGCCGCCACACGCTCGCCTTCGCGGACGTGCCGGTGCTGCGCTCCGCGCTCGAGGTCGGGGGCGAGTACGCCTACCGCATCCGCGGCGAGGATCATGCCTGGACGCCGGAGTCGGTCGCGGACCTGCAGCACGCGGTCCGCACCCGGTCCTTCGCCAAGTACGAGGACTTCGCGCGCGACATGAACGAGCAGGCCGAGCGCCTGCTGACCCTGCGCGGCCTGTTCCGCATCAAGACCGCTCAGGAGCGCGGCCGCGAGGCCGTGCCGCTCGAGCAGGTCGAGCCGGCGTCCGAGATCGTGAAGCGCTTCGTCACGGGCGCCATGTCGTTCGGCTCGATTAGCCGCGAGGCGCACGAGGCGCTCGCGATCGCCATGAACCGGATCGGCGGCAAGTCGAACACGGGCGAGGGCGGCGAGGAGCCGGAGCGCTTCATCGCGCTTCCGAACGGCGACTCGAAGCGTTCGGCGATCAAGCAGGTCGCGTCGGGCCGTTTCGGCGTGACGACCGAGTACCTGGTCAACGCCGACACCATCCAGATCAAGGTGGCGCAGGGCGCGAAGCCCGGCGAGGGCGGCCAGCTGCCCGGTCACAAGGTCGACGCCGCGATCGCCAAGGTCCGGCGCTCCACGCCGGGCGTCGGCCTGATCTCGCCGCCGCCGCACCACGACATCTACTCGATCGAGGATCTGGCGCAGCTCATCTACGACCTGAAGAACGTCAACCCGCAGGCTGACGTGTCGGTGAAGCTCGTCTCCGAGGTCGGCGTCGGCACGGTCGCGGCGGGCGTCGCCAAGGCGCGCGCGGACCACATCACCATCTCCGGCTTCGAGGGCGGCACCGGCGCGAGCCCGCTGACCTCGCTGAAGCACGCCGGCGGCCCTTGGGAGACCGGCCTCGCCGAGACCCAGCAGACGCTCGTCATGAACAAGCTGCGCGGCCGCGTCCGCCTGCAGGTCGACGGCGGCCTGCGCACGGGCCGCGACGTCATCGTCGGCGCGCTGCTCGGGGCGGACGAGTTCGGCTTCTCGACCGCGCCGCTGATCGCGGCCGGCTGCCTGATGATGCGCAAGTGCCACCTGAACACCTGTCCCGTGGGCATCGCGACCCAGGACCCGGTGCTGCGCAAGCGCTTCAAGGGCACGCCGGAGAACGTCATCGACTACCTGTTCTTCGTCGCCGAAGAGGTCCGGCAGATCCTGGCCGAGATGGGCGCGACGACGCTGGACGAGGTGATCGGCCGTTCCGACCTGCTCGACAAGCGGGAGGCCATCGGCCACTGGAAGGCGAGGGGCCTCGATTTCGCGAAGCTGTTCGCCAAGCCCGTGGTCGGCGCCGACGTCGCGATCCGCCACGCCGAGGTGCAGGACCACCATCTGGAGGCCGTGCTCGACCGCGACCTGATCGAGGCCGCGAAGCCGGCGATCGAGAACGGCGAGACCGTCGTGATCGAGCGCGCGATCAAGAGCCGCAACCGCTCCGCGGGCGCCATGCTCTCGGGCGCGGTCGCCATGGCGCACGGCGCCGCGGGCCTGCCCGACGACACCATCACGGTGAAGCTGACCGGCACCGCCGGCCAGAGCTTCGGCGCGTTCCTCGCGGCGGGCGTCACGATGCATCTTACCGGCGAGGCCAACGACTACGTCGGCAAGGGCCTCTCGGGCGGGCGCATCATCATCCGCCCGGCTGAGGACGCCGGTATCGTGGCGGAGGAGTCGATCATCGTCGGCAACACCGTGCTCTACGGCGCGATCGAGGGCGAGTGCTACTTCCGCGGTGTCGCGGGCGAGCGCTTCGCGGTCCGCAACTCCGGCGCGATCGCCGTCGTCGAGGGCGCGGGCGACCATGGCTGCGAGTACATGACCGGCGGCGTTGTGGTGGTGCTCGGCAAGACCGGGCGCAACTTCGCGGCCGGCATGTCGGGCGGCGTCGCCTATGTGCTCGACGAGGCCGGCGACTTCGCCGCGCGCTGCAACCTCTCGATGGTCGACCTCGAGCCGGTGCCGGAGGAGGAGGAGCTTCTGGAGGAGCTTCACCACCATGGCGGCGACCTCGAGTTCAAGGGCCGGATCCACGTCGATCCCGACATGACCCGGCACGACGAGGAGCGGCTGAAGCAGCTCATCGCGGCGCACCTTGCGCATACCGACTCCGCGCGCGCCAAGGCGATCCTCGACGACTGGGCGACCTACCGGAACAAGTTCGTGAAGGTGATGCCGGTCGAGTACCGCCGCGCGCTCCGTGAGATGGAGAAGGCGCGGACGCTGCAGGCGGCGGAGTGAGCGACGGGCTTCCGTCACGCGCAGGACATCGTCGTCCCGGAGCCCGCAGGGTCGCTCCGGGACCGTCATCAGGATAGAGCTTAACGCGGCGAACGATCGGCCCGGCGCCTCAGGCGCTCGGGCCGGAGAGCGACGCGCCGGGCGCGCTAGCGACAAGGGCCTCCGCGGGAGGAGACCATACGATGGGCAAGGTTACAGGCTTTCTTGAGATCGACCGGCAGGAAGCGCGGTATCAGCCGGCGTCCGACCGCATCCGGCATTACCGCGAGTTCACGCTGCCGCTGTCGGACGCGGAGGTCGCCGGCCAGGCGGCGCGCTGCATGGACTGCGGCATCCCGTTCTGCCACGGGCCGCAGGGCTGCCCGGTCAACAACCAGATCCCGGACTGGAACGACCTCGTCTACGCCGACGACTGGAAGGAGGCCTCCCGCAACCTCCACTCCACCAACAACTTCCCGGAGTTCACCGGCCGCATCTGCCCCGCGCCGTGCGAGGAGGCGTGCACGCTGAACCTCGAGAACACGCCGGTCGCGATCAAGACGGTCGAGCAGGCGATCGCCGACAAGGCCTGGGCCAACGGCTGGATCGCGCCCGAGACGCCGGAGGCCAAGACCGGAAAGACGGTGGCGATCATCGGCTCCGGTCCCGCGGGGATGGCTGCGGCCCAGCAGCTCGCCCGCGCGGGCCACGACGTCCACGTCTACGAGCGCGAGCCTAAGGCCGGCGGCCTGATGCGCTACGGCATCCCCGACTTCAAGATGGAGAAGCGCCACATCGACCGGCGCGTCGAGCAGATGGAGGCCGAGGGCGTCACGTTCCACTACGGCGTGAACGTCGGCGTCACCATGCCGGTCTCCGAACTGGTCGAGAGCCATGACGCCGTACTGTTCGCGGGCGGCGCGGAGCGCCCGCGCGACCCGCAGCTGCCGGGCCAGGACCTCAAGGGCGTGCACTACGCCATGCCCTTCCTGGTGCAGCAGAACCGGCGCGTCGGCTTTGAGAACCACATTCCGGAAACGCCGGTCGAGGCCTTCGCCAAGCACGTCGTCGTCATCGGCGGCGGCGACACCGCCTCCGACTGTGTCGGCACCTCGTTCCGCCAAGGCGCGATCTCGGTCACGCAGCTCGACATCCGGCCGGTGCCGCCGAAGGTCGAGGACAAGCTGCTGACCTGGCCCTACTGGCCGACGAAGTTCCGCACCTCGTCCAGCCAGGCTGAGGGCGCGGAGCGCGAGTTCGCCGCGGTCACGTTGGGCATCGAGGGCAAGAACGGCAAGGTCGTGGGCGTGAAATGCGCCCGCGCCGACGCCAAGCGCCAGCCGATCCCGGGCTCCGAGTTCGTCCTCAAGGCCGATCTCGTTTTCATCGCGCTCGGTTTCTCCGGGCCGGTGAAGGAGGGCCTCGTGGAGCAGTCCGGCGTCGCGCTCGACAAGCGCGGCAACGTGCTGGCCGACGAGACCAGCTACGTCACCTCGAACCCGAAGGTGTTCGCCGCCGGCGATATGCGCCGCGGGCAGTCGCTGGTGGTGTGGGCGATCCGCGAGGGCCGTCAGGCCGCCAACGCGATCGACACCTTCCTGATGGGCTCGTCCAAGCTCCCGCGCTGACGAGGCCGCGGGCGATCGCTCAAAGCATCGCTCTGCTCGCGTCCCGGACTCGATCCGGGACCCTGACCCCGCGGGCGGGAGAACGAGCAAACGGCCGCCCTTGGGGTTTTCCCGCCGCGCCGTGTTTTTGGTCCTGGATCACGTCCAGGACCCGAGCGGCGGCGCCGGCGCGACGACGTTCAGGGAGCCTTCAGGCTCAAGACTTCGGCTTGGCCGGCTCAGCGGGGGCGTCAGGCTTGGCTGCGTCCAGCTTGGCTGCGTCCGGCTTGGCGGGCTCGGCTTTCGGGGCGTCCGCGCCTGGCCAGCGGTGGTCGTCGAGCCGGCCGGGGTCGGCGTTGAGCGCCTCGCCGCGCACCAGCAGACGCTCCACGGCGTCCGAACGCGGCCCGGACGCCGCGCCCCCCAAGAGGGCGCCGCCCTCGGAGCGCCGCGGCGCGGTCAGCACCACCACCGGTCCGGCAAGCGGCTTCGGCCGATCGACGAGCGGCGAGGCGTTGGGTTCGCCGCCGTTCGGCGTCGCGCCGACGAGGGCCTCGGCCGGTTTCGGCTGGTAGGACTTGCGGATCTCCTGCTCGACGTAGTGCGCGAGCTTACGGGAGCCGGCTTTGGAGAAATGCACCCCGTCTTCGAGCCGCAGGCGCGCGTTCTGGCCGTCGAGCTGCGGGCCCACGGCGGCGTAGTCGCCATTCTCGTCGACGAAGCCTTCCCAGACGTCCACGAAGGTGCCTCCCGCCGCCTGCACCCGTTCCTTCACCATGGCGTTCAGCGCGATCAGGTCGGAGTTCGCGCGGGCGCTGGAGGAGGGCGCGAGGCCGACCCAATAGACCGGGATGTTCTTCGCCTTGAACGGCGCGATCAGCGCGTCGACCCGCGCGAGGTAGCGCTCGCGCCAGCGCGGCGAGAGCGGCGCCGCGTCGCGCATGTCGAGGAACGGCTGGCGGTCGTTCACGCCGACGTCGATCACCGCATAGGCGAGCGGGCCCTCGTCCGCCGCCTTTCGGGCGGCTTCCGCGAAGTCGTGGTAGTCCGCGCGCACGAGGCCGGCGTTGGGGCGGGCGTAGCGCTTGATCCCGATCTCGGGCGCATCGGCGAAGGCCTCCTGAAGCCCGCCGGCGAGACCGTCCGCGACGCTGTCGCCGAGCACGGCGACGAAGACGCTGGGCGGCGTGACAGGGGCGGCGGGATCGCCGGTCGGGATCGGCGGCACCGGCGTCGGTGTGGGCTCCGCGGGCTTGCGGCGGGCGCGCGGCTTCGGCCGCACCTCGACCGCTCCCGGATCGCGGCGGGCGGTCCAGCCGTCGTCGATCTCCGGATCGCGGGGCCGCGCGCCGAACAGGCGCTGCAGGAAGTTGGGCTGGCTCTCGCGCCGGCGCACGTAGCGAGCGGCCTCGTCCAAGGCCCGCCTCCGCTCCGCCTCGCGGCGCGCCAGCGCCTCGCGCCGGTAGGCGTTGACCCGCTCGTCGATCATGCGGTCTTCGTCGTAGCGGTCGTAGGACCGCTCCCGCACGTATCCGCCGGGCGCGTCGTAATAGCGGCGGTAGTAGCCCTCCTGGGCCAAGGCCGGGGCGAGCGAGAGCGCAAGCCCGCTCAAGGCCAGACTGACAGCCAGCAGGCGCGCTGGGAACGCGCCGGTCGGGGTGCGCCGGATCATGGCGCTAACGCTACCATGATCCTCCGGCCCCGACCATGCGGCCGGCTCCTCAGCGGGCCGAGCGCAGGTGGCGGAGCAGCGAGACGCCGGCGTAGCCGTCCGGCGCGAGGCCCTGGCGCTGCTGGTAGGACATGATCGCCTCCCGGGTCGCGGGTCCGATCTTGCCGTCGGGCTCGCCGATGTCGAAGCCGCGGCGGGCGAGCAGCGCCTGCAGCTCCAGCCGCTCCTGTTCGTCGAGCGGCTTGTCGTGGTTCGGCCAGGGGGTCACGAAACCGCCGCCGCCGCGGATGCGGTCGGCGAGGTGCCCGACCGCGAGGGCGTAGCTGTCGGCGTTGTTGTAGCGCTTGATGACCCGGAAGTTCTGCATCATCAGGAACGACGGCCCGCGCGGGCCGGCCGGCTGCAGCAGGGTCGCGACGTCGGTCGCGCGGGCGAAGCCGCCGCCGGAGGCGCGCTGCACGCCCGCCGCCTGCCACCGGCCGAGCGGCATCTTGGCGCCGGCCTTGGCGGTCACGCCCGCCGGGATGATGACCTCGTAGCCCCAGGTCTCGCCCGAGCGCCAGCCGTGCTTCTTCAGGTAGTTCGCAGTCGAGGCCAGGGCGTCCGGCACCGAGGTCCAGATGTCGCGGCGGCCGTCGCCGTCGCCGTCCGCGGCGTAGGCCTTGAAGCTTGTCGGCATGAATTGGGTGTGGCCCATAGCGCCGGCCCAGGAGCCGATCATGTTTTCCGGCGTCACGTCGCCCCGCTGCAGGATCTGCAGCGCCGTGATCAGCTCCTTGCGGAAGAACTCCGGCCGCCGCGTCTGGCAGCAGGCCAGCGTCGCGAGCGCCTCGATGACGTTGTGGCCGCCCATGGAGCCGCCGTAGTTGGTCTCCATGCCCCAGACCGAGAGAATGGCGTAGCGGTCGACGCCGGTCGAGCGCTCGAGCGCCGCGAGCGTCTTGCCCCACTGCTGGTAGTTGGTCCGGCCGGCGTTGATGCGCGTGTCCGACACTCGCGTGTCGATGTACTGCGCCATCGTCGTCTTGAACTCGGGCTGGTACTGCGACTTCTCGATCGCCTCGCGGTCCGGCTTAAGGCCGCGGAAGGCGCGGTCGAAGGTCCCGGCGCTGACGCCCGCGGCCGCAGCCTGCGGGCGGAGCTGGGCGACGAAGGCCTGGAACCGCTGGTCGATCGCATCCGCCGCGGCCGGACTCGCGGAAGCGAGGCCGAGCAGGGCGGCGGTCAGCGTGGCGCTGGCGAACCGGACGGGGCGACCTGCAAAGCGCATGTCCACGTCTCCTCTGAGCCGGGCCGCCGAAGCCGCCCGATTGCGTTCATCATGTCTGCGGGCAGCATACGCGCCAGAGTTTGCATTCGGTTAACCGCGTTCGGCCTTGATGATCAGCAGGACGTGAGCGCCGAAACGGTCTCGCGTCGCTCTCCTTCCGCGCCGCGCCTTTACGCGGCGGCTCTCAGCCCCAAAACTACGCACGGACGACGGCCAATGGACCGCCGTTCACAAAAAGACGCGAACGCCCGGAGAACCAATGTCCCGTCCCATCCGCAAGGCCGTGTTTCCCGTCGCGGGCCTCGGCACCCGCTTCCTCCCCGCCACCAAGGCGGTGCCGAAGGAGATGCTGACGGTGGTCGACCGGCCGGTGATCCAGCACGTGGTGGACGAGGCCCGCGAGGCCGGCATCGAGCATTTCATCTTCGTCACCGGGCGAAACAAGGGCGTCATCGAAGATCACTTCGACAAGCAGTTCGAGCTCGAGGCGACGCTGGAGCGCCGCGGCAAGCTGGACGCGCTGCGCCTCCTCAAGGAGGACCTGCCGAGCGCCGGGCAGGCGAGCTTCACCCGTCAGCAGGAGCCCCTCGGCCTCGGCCACGCGGTGTGGTGCGCGCGCGAGCTCGTAGGCAATGAGCCTTTCGCGCTGCTGCTGCCCGACATGCTGCACCAGAGCGAAGACCGCAGCTGCCTCGCCGAGATGATCGACGTCTACAACGCCGCCGGCGGCAACGTGGTCGCGACCTACGAGGTGCCGGACGACCAGACCCACCAGTACGGCATCGTCGGCGCGGGCGAGAAGATCGGCAAGGGCTTCAAGATGACCTCGATGGTCGAGAAGCCGAAGCCGGGCACCGCGGAATCGAACTACGCCATTTCCGGCCGCTACATCCTGCAGCCCGAGATCTTCACCCTGCTTGCGAAGCAGGAGGCGGGCGCCGGCGGCGAGATCCAGTTGACCGACGCCATGCTTACGCTCGCCAAGGAGCAGCCTTTCTCCGGCTTCGCCTTCGAGGGTCGGGTGTTCGACACCGGCTCCAAGATCGGGTTCCTCACGGCGAACGTCGCCTACGCGCTCGAGCGCGACGATTTGGTGGGCGATTTCCGCAAGGAGCTCGAGGCCCTGCTCAGGGGCTGAGGCGCGCCCTCAACGCTGCGGCCGATCCTACCCGCGACGTCGTCCTCCGGCTTGGCCGGAGGACCCGCCTCCGGCGTCGAGGTCCACGTTCGTTGGCGCACGTGGGCGCGCCCGGTCAGCGCCTGAGACGCAGGCCGACCTCGATGATCGAGGAGCTGTAGCCCTCGCCGCTCTCGGAGCTGGCGAGCTTCTCGTGCTGGAAGCTGCCGATCAGCGAGAGCGACCGGTTCAGCCGGTACTCGCCCTCGAGCGCCAGGGTGACGGCGTCGTCGATGCGGCCGATGCCTCTGTAGTCGAGCCGCTCCACGGTCGCGCGGGCCGTCAGCAGCACGTTGCGGCGCAGCGCATGCTCGACCGCCACTCCGACCGAGCGCGTCAGCACGCCGCTCGCGCCCGAGAGGTTCGTCTCCTGCAGCGCGCTGCGGGCGTTGAGCCGCACGGTGGTGAGCGCGGTCGGGACCCAGGCGATCGAGCCGTCGATCAACAGGCCCTCGACCGGATCGAGGCTGTTGTCCTTCGGCGTCTGGCGCCCGTAGCCCAGCGCCAACTCGCCGGCGATCAGCCGCGTCGCCTCGAACTTCGCGCCGGCCCGCAGCGCGTAGCCGTCCGAGCCGCGCCGCACGCCGGCGTCGTCGACCGACCGGTCGTAGTCGCGCGTGTCCACCGCGATCTCGGCGAAGGGCTGCAGCCGTGGCGAGAGCTCGTAGGCCCCGCGCAGCCGGACCTCGTAGGCGTTGTAGATGCGGTCGGAGTTGTCGAGCTTGCCGCCGCCTTGGAGCGGACTGTCGTCGTAGAGGTAGCGGTCGAACAGCCCGTCGAGCTGCAGGCTGAAGCGGTTGAAGCGTTTCGCGACTCCCAGCGTCGCGCCGTAGGACTTCTGGATCTCGTCGCCGTCGACGTCGGTCGGAGTCTCCGGGTCGCCCGGGCTCGAGGTGGTGATCGAGGCGCGAAGCTGGGTGACGATCTGCGTGTCGTCGGTCACGTCGATCCGGCCGTCGACGGTCGCGCTGGCCTGCGGCTCGAGGCCGATCTCGGGGGCGTTGGTGAACTTGCGGATCTGGCCGCTGAGCCGCACCTCGAGCTGGTGGCGCGACCAGTCGGAGACCGCGTCGAGATCGCCGCGGAGGCGTCCGTAGGCCGAGCCCCTGCCGCCGCTCTTCACCTCGTTCGGATTGGTGTCGTAGCCCGCTGTGCTCTCGAGCGTCGGCCGCAGGATGAAGGCGCCTGCCCGGATCCCCGTGGGGCTATAGGGCTCGTCCGCGAGCCGGCGCGCGCGCGGCACGCGCGGCGGCGCCCCGAGGCCCGCGCGCGACCCCGCCAGCGGGTCGCCGATCTGGAGTTGGGTGGTCAGCGGCTCCTCGACCGCCGCGGCGCGTGGCGCGGCCTGCGGCTCCCGGCCGTAGGCGCCGCCTGCGAGCGGCTGGGGCTCGGTCCCGCCGTAATCGCCCCCCGCGAGCGTGTCGGGGTCGAGCCGGCGCAGCGGTTCGTCGTCGAGAGCCTCCTGACCGCGCGCGACGCCGGCCGCCGCGACGAGCGCGACGAGGGCGAGGGCTGCAAGGCGCTGCGCGCGCGGCATGGCGTCCTTGGAACGGCGCGTGGACGGGGACCGGCGCGGCGCGAACCGGCGGCGTGGTTAACGACCTTGAAACCATCGTGGTTAACAAAGCCTTGCCGGGGGCCCGCTGGAGGCCTGCTTGGCGCGATCGCGGCGGCGGTGCTAGTTAGGGGGTTCGTCAAGGGCCCGCGCCTAGCGGACCCGCCGCATACCAGGACTGATCCGTTCGATGGCCGAAGCTCTGCGCACCCCCCCGTCCCCCGTGGTGACGACGCCGGCGCAGTCCGTCGCCTCGGCGCTGCGCACCGTGGAGACCGAAGCCGCGGGCCTCTCGGAGCTGGCCGCGGCGCTGAACGGAGCTCTGGGCGCCCCCTTCGCCTGCGCGGTCGAGACGATCGCAGCGGCGCGCGGGCGCATCATCGTCTCCGGCATGGGCAAGAGCGGCCACGTGGGCCGCAAGATCGCGGCGACCTTCGCCTCCACTGGCACCCCTGCCTTCTTCGTGCATCCGGCCGAGGCCAGCCACGGCGACCTCGGCATGATCACCTCCGACGACGTGGTGCTCGCGCTGTCGTGGTCCGGCGAGACCGCGGAGCTGCGCGACATGGTGCACTACACCGGCCGGTTCCGGGTGCCGCTGATCGCCGTCACCTCGCGCGAGGACAGCGCGCTCGGCCGCGAGGCGGACATCGCGCTGGTGCTGCCGCGCGCGACCGAGGCCTGCCCGCACGGCCTCGCCCCCACCACCTCGACCACCATGCAGATGGCGATCGGCGACGCGCTGGCCGTCGCGCTGCTGGAGAGCCGCAGCTTCACGCCGTCCGACTTCCGTCGGTTCCATCCCGGCGGCAAGCTCGGCGCGGTGCTCACCTTCGTCCGCGACGCCATGCATCAGGGCGAATCCGTGCCGCTCGCGCCGCTCGGCACCAAGATGTCCGAGGCGCTGATCGTGATGTCGGCGAAGAGCTTCGGCTGCGTCGGCGTGACGGACGCGGGCGGCGCGCTGGTCGGCATCGTCACCGACGGCGACCTTCGCCGCCACATGGGCCCCGGCCTCACCGCCATGGCGGTCGAGGAGGTCATGACCCGCTCGCCACGCACGGTGCGCTCGACCGACCTCGCCGCCCAGGCGCTGAGCGAACTGCAAAGCCGGGCGATCACCGCCCTGTTCGTGGTGGACGGCGGCAAGCCGGTCGGCCTCGTCCACATCCACGACCTGCTCAAGCTCGGCGTGGCGTGACGGGTCGCTGTCAGGTGTCGGTGTCCGCGAATGGATACGCGACGATCTGATACGGGTCTTCGTAGACGACAAAGCCTGGACGCGCGGTTTGAATCATCTCTACGAGCACGCCGTACTCTTCTAGCACCGCCGCATAGTCGCGGATGTGCGCGATGCTGTCTTTCGACGTGGACTTGAACCAGCTTATCGCCTGACTCTTCCGGTTCGGGCGAGCCGACACCGAGAAGCGGTTCGGAACGGGAAGGTTGTCGGCGAACCACTCCCGAAGAGCGTCCAAACGTTGCTCGTCCCAAAGGGACAGCCGACCGCTCTCTCGAAGGTCTCGCGCCGCCGCAAACAGGCCCTGGCGGCGACCGGAGCGGGGGTCTTTCTTGTGAGTGACGAAGCGCACGAACATCCTCCACGCATAACTGAGGAGACCTGTCGTTTCGGTTAGCGTCGAGGCGCGCCCAGCCTTCACCCCGCCTTAACCGGGAATCTTCACCTTCCTCCCCACGGCCGCGGAAGAATTCCGGTGCGGCGGGCGCTAAGGGGCGGACATGGATTTCGCGACCATCATCGGTTTCGTCGGCGGCATCGGCGTCCTCAGCTTCCTCATCCACGAGGGCGGCGGGCTGGAGCGCTACTACTCCGAGCACGCCGTGATCGTGATTTTCGGCGGCTCGATCACCGCCACTTTGATCCGCTTCGAACTGGGCGCCTTCCTCTCGTCCTTCCCGACCGCGCTCAAGACCGTGTTCCGCGGCAGCCACGGCAACCCGCGCGACCTGATCGCTGAAATCGCCGAGATGGCGGCGATCGTGCGCAAGTCCGGTCCGGTGGGCCTCGACAAGGCCACGCCGCACGATCCGTTCCTCGCCAAGGGCGTGCGCTACGTCGCCGACGGCTTCGACGAGACCTTCATCCGCGAGACCCTGGAGCGCGAACGCGACCTGAACCTGCATCGGCTGGAAATGGCCGGCAAAGTGTTCCGGGGCATCGGCGACTGCGCGCCGGCCTTCGGCATGATCGGGACGCTGATCGGCATGGTGCAGATGTTCGCCGAAATGTCGGACCCGTCGAAGCTCGGCGTGTTCATGGCCATCGCGCTGCTCGCGACGCTCTACGGCGCCGTCGTCGGCAATTTCTTCTTCCTTCCGATCGCCGACAAGCTCGCCATCAAGTTCGCCCATGACGAGCTGAACCAGACGCTGGTGATCGACGGCGTGCTCCAGCTGCGGGCGGGCAAGAGCCCCGCGGTCGTCAAGGAAATGCTGATCGCCTACCTGCCGGAGAAGCACCGCGCCGCCGTCATCGAGGCGGCGGCCTGACATGGCCAAGAAGAAGCACGCCGACCATGGCGGCGGCCACGGCTGGTTCGTCACCTTCGCCGACCTGATGGGCCTGCTGATGGCCTTCTTCGTGGTGCTGGTGGCGTTCTCGAACCAGGACAAGAAGAAAATGGCGGCGGTCGCCGGCTCCATGCGCGAGGCTTTCGGCTCGCAGCGGGAGGTCGTGGCGGCGGGCGTGATCGACATCGGCGGCACGCCGACGCGCACCGAGCTGCTGAACAACAGCGCCAAGACCATGAACGACGCCGCGAACCTCTCGGGGCCGCTGTCCAAGGACAAGGCGGACACCGCGGCCGTCGCCCGCGGCTACGCCCGCGCCGCCGCGAGCCTGCGCCAGGCGCTGCGCTCCATGCCGGAAATCGCGGACGTCTCGAACCAGATCGTCGTCGAGGACAACTCCGAGGGCGTGTCGATCTCGCTGATCGACCAGGACGGCCGCTCCATGTTCCAGCCCGGCTCGGCGCGGCCTTCGCAGCGCATCGTCGACGCGCTGACCGCCATGGCGCCGACGATCCGCGCGCTGAACTACCCGATCTACGTCACCGGCCACACCGCGGCCGGCGTGTCCGAGGCCGGCTCGCTCGACGCCTGGCGCCTGTCCGCCGACCGGGCCAGCGCGGCGCGGGAGCTTTTGGCCTCGAACGGCGTCCCGGACGGTCGCTTCACCTCGGTGCAGGGCAAGGCGGCCACCGATCCGATGTTCCCCGACGCCCCCCAGATCGCCGCCAACCGCCGCGTGACGATCTCGCTCACCGCCGCCCCCGGCGCGCTGCCGATGGACCTGAAGCCGTAGGGCTTTAGCGCGGCGGGAGCCGCGCGCGTGCTTCGAGACGGCGCGTTCCGCGCCTCCTCAGCATGAGGAGGTTTGGGATCCGGATCGCCATGCGCTCGAACGTCCTCATGCTGAGGAGCCTCCTGTAAGGAGGCGTCTCGAAGCAGGCAGTCGGCCCCGAATTGCGACACCTACAGAATTAGGCTTGTCATCCCCCGGCGTGTCCGGGGCGTCCAGCTATCCACGCGCCCGACGTCCGGCCTGGATCCCCCGGAAAAGCCGGGGGATGACGGCGCCAGATGAGCGATCGGCGTGGTCCTGGGTCCCGGCTCAAGGCCGGCACACAAGCGCAGCGGCCAGCCGAGCCGCCGCGCCTCACCCCCTCACGCGCGCGCTCGCCGTGGGCAGCACCTGAAGCTTCAGCCAGTTGATCAGCTCGGTGCGGCGGATCCTCGGATCGAGGACGGAGGGCGCGACGCCGAGGCGCCAGGCGACGTCCTTGCGGCCGGGATCGGCGTCGAGCGCGACAAGATCGGTGATGTAGCCCGCCGCCTCCTCGCCGTCGCGAAAGAAACCCTCCTCCAGCATGATCGGCGTGTAGCGCGACAGGATCCCGCCGAGCTCGGCGAAGGTGTACTCGGGGTGAAACTGAACGCCCCAGAACACGCCGTCGCCATGCCGGATCTCGGCTGCCTGCACCGCGCAGAGCTCGTTGGTCGCGGTCACGATCGCGCCCGGCGGCACGGCCGCCACCTCGTCGGAGTGGATCGCGGGCGCGTCGAACACCTGGGTCCGGCCGGCATGGAGCGGATGGCCTCTGCCGGCGTCTGTGATGTGGATCGCGCGGGCGATGCCGATCTCGCGGCCTTGCGGGTTCAGCTTCACCTCCCCGCCGGCCGCGACCGCGGCCACCTGCAGGCCCCAGCACGAGCCGAAGAAAGGTACGCCGGCGTCGTAGACCGCGCGGGCGAAGTCGACCTGAACCAGGGACTCGCGCTCCGCTTTCCAGAGATTGAGCCCGGAGCCCGTGATCGCGACGCCGTCGTAGGACGCGAGGTCCGAGCCGTCCGGCAGGTTCGCGCCCTCGTCCGCCGGAAAGCAGATGTCGACCGTGGCCTCGAGTGTCTCGTCGGCCGCAAGCCCCGAGAGGATGTCGGCGTAGAACGCGCTCGGCGTCCGCCCTGAGACGGCCGCGTGCCGCTCGCGCATGGCCTTGGGGTTGCCCTCGACGACGAGGAGGCGCAGCGGGCGCATCGCCGTCACGCCCGCGCCGCGTCGAGGTCGCCCCGGATCGCGGCGCGGTAGAGCCGCGCGAAGTCGGCCGCCTTGAACGGGATGGGATTGCCGCCGGTCGAGGGATCGCGCTCGGCCTTCTCCGCCATCTCGTCGATGCGGCTCTCATCCACGCCGAGTTCGGCCAGCGAATGGGGGACGTGCAGGTCCTCGCGGAAGCGCAGGATCCAGTCGATGAACCCGTCGAACCCGCCGTCGATCTCGAACGAGCGCGCGAGGTGGGTGAAGCGCTCCTGGATCGCCGGGCGGTTGGCGAGGAGGACGTAGGGCATGACCACGCCGTTGGTGAGCCCGTGGTGGGTGTCGTAGAGCGCGCCGACGGGGTGCGACAGCGAGTGGATGGCGCCGAGGCCCTTCTGGAAGGCGGTCGCGCCCATGCTGGCTGCGGCGAGCATGTTGGCGCGGGCCTCGATGTCGGCCCCGTCGGCCACGGCGCGGGGCAGATAGAGCTTGATCAGCCGCGCGCCGTTCACGGCGACGCCGTCGGCCAGGGGGTGGAAGCCTGGGGCGGAAAACGCTTCGAGGCAGTGGGCGAGCGCGTCGAAGCCGGTCCAGGCCGTCAGTTTTGGCGGCAGCCCGACCGTCAGCTCGGGATCGAGGATGACGACCGTCGGCTGCATCTTCGGGTGGAAGATGATCTTCTTCTCGTGGCTCGCCTCGTTGGTGACGACCGCGGCGCGGCCGACCTCGGAGCCGGTGCCGGCGGTGGTGGGGACGGCCACGATCGGCGCGATCGCCGCGGCGTCGGCGCGGGTCCACCAGTCGCCCACGTCCTCGAAGTCCCAGATCGGCCGGGTCTGGCCGGCCATGAAGGCGACCATCTTGCCGACGTCGAGCCCGGAACCGCCGCCGAAGGCGACGACGCCGTCGGCCCCCGCCGCCTCGTAGGCCGCCACCCCGGCCTCGACGTTGGCGTTGGTCGGGTTGCCCTTCACCTCGGAGAAGGTCGACGCCGGGCTGCCGGCCGCCTCCAGCACGGCGAGCGCGCGGGCGACGAGCGGCGTGCTCATCAGTCCGGGATCGGTGACGAGCAGCGGCCGCGCGATCCCGGCTTGGGCGCAGGCCTCGCCAAGGTCCGCGATGCGGCCGGGCCCGACGAGGACGCGGGTGGGGTAGTTCCAGGCGGCGGTGAAGGGGCTCGTCATGGGCGGTCTCGCGGCAGTGTCGGCGCCGAAGCGCTTTCGGAAACTCGACCGTCGTCCTCCGGCTTGACGGAGGACCCACCCTCGGCGCCGCGCTCGACGCCGGAGGTGGATGGTCCGGTCAGGCCGGACCATGACAGCGGCTTGGGTGGAGGCGGGACGCCTCAGGTCATCTCGCGGAGATGGAAGCTCTTCGGCCGCGTCAGCGTGTGGAAGCCGATCTCGGAGAGGCCGGCGCCGCGGCCGGTGTCCTTGACCCCGGTCCAGGCCAGCGCCGGGTCGAGGTAGTCGCAGCGGTTCATGAACACGGTGCCGGTCTCGACGCGGTCGCCGAGCGCTTCGGCCAGGTCGATGTCCTTGGTCCAGATCGAGGCGGTGAGCCCGTAGGGGCTGTCGTTCATCAGCCGCAGCGCCTCCTCGTCGCCGGAGACCTTCATGATCCCGACCACGGGCCCGAAGCTCTCCTCCATCATCACGCTCATGGAGTGGTCGACGTTGGTGAGCACCTGGGGAGCCAGATAGGGTGTGCCCGCCTTGTCGGCTGCGAAGGCGCGCGGGTCGAGATGGGCCTTCGCGCCCTTGGCGATCGCCTCCGCGGTCTGGGCGCGGACGGTCTCGGCGAAGCGGGTGGCGGACATCGGCCCGAGCGTGGTGGCGTCGTCGAGCGGGTTCCCGAGCACGTACTTCGACGCGGCCTCGACGACGCCGTCCACGAAGCGGTCGTAGAGGCTCTCGTGCACGTAGACGCGCTCGATCCCGCAGCAGCACTGGCCGGAGTTGTAGAAGGCGCCGTCCGCGAGGTTCTCGATCGCGAAGTCGAGGTCGGCGTCGGCCCGGACGTAGGCCGGGTCCTTGCCGCCGAGCTCCAGCCCGAGGCTCGCGAAGGTTCCCGCCGCCGCGCGCTCGATGGCCCGGCCGCCGCCGACGGAGCCGGTGAAGTTGATGTGGCCGACGGCGCCGGAGCGGATCAGGTCCGAGGTCTCGTCGTGGCCGAGGTAGAGGTTGCGGAACAGGCCCTTCGGCAGGCCCGCCTTGTCCATCGCCTCCTGCAGCCGCTCGCCGGCCAGGATCGTCTGGTTGGCGTGCTTCAGCAGCACCGCGTTGCCCGCGATCAGCGCCGGAACGATGGTGTTGACCGCGGTGAGGAAGGGGTAGTTCCACGGCGCGATCACCAGCACGACGCCGATCGGCGTGCGCTTGATCATGCGCCGGAAGCCCGGCTTCGGCTCCGGGACGAGCGGGGCCAGCGCCTTTTCGGCGATCGCGACGCAGTGCTTCACGCGTTCCTCGACGCCGCGCATCTCGCCGCCGTAGCGCACGGGGCGGCCCATCTGCAGCGCGAGCTCGGGAATGATCTGCTGGTTGAGGCCGAGCAGCGCGTCGAGGAAGGCGAGCATCTTGGCGCCCCGCTCGGCGATCGGGACATGCGCCCACTCCGCCTGCGCGCGCTTCGCGTCGGCGACGGCCGCCGCGACGACGCCGGGGCCGTCGATCGGCCGCCGCGCGACCTCGCGGCCGTCGATGGGGGAGATGCAGATGAGGTCGGTCATGGAAGGCACCCGTCGTCCCGGCCGAAGCGGCGGCAGCCGCGCAGAGCCGGGATCGTTGTCAGAAGAACGCGTTTCGCGCGGATGACGGTCCCAGCGCGCCCTTCGGGCGTCGGGGACGACGCAAGTCAGATGATCTCAAAATACCGCTGCAGCTCCCAGTCGGTGATCGCCTTGTCGAAGGCGCGCTGCTCCCAGTCGCGGGTCGCGGCCCAATGCTCCACGAATGCGGCGCCAAAAAGCTCCTGCGCCGGCTTCGACCTCGCAAGCCGCGCCGCCGCCTCGCCGAGCGAGCGGGGCAGGGCGCGCTCCGGCGGGTGGCGCATGTCGTAGGCGCTGCCCGTCACGGGGGCGTCCGGCTCGATCCGGTTCGCGATCCCCCAAAGCCCCGAGCCCAGAGCCGCGGAGAGCGCGACGTAGGGGTTTATGTCAGCGGCGGTGATCCGGTACTCGACGCGCTGCGCCTTCGGGCCGCCTTCGATCACGCGCAGCGCGCAGGTGCGGTTCTCGACGCCCCAGGTCGCGTCGGTTGGCGCCCAGAAGCCCGGAACCATGCGGGTGTAGGCGTTGACGGTCGGCGCGGCCATGGCGAGGAGCTCCGGCATCAGCGCCTGCTGCCCGCCCACGAACCAGCGCATGGCGTCCGACATGCCGTGCGGCTTCGCCGCGTCATGGAAGGCCGAGCCGCCGTCCGCGTCCAGCAGCGACAGGTGCAGGTGGCCGGACTGGCCGGGGTAGTCCGGGGACCACTTGGCCATGAAGGTCGCCATTAGTCCGCGCTTCTGGGCGAAGGTCTTGGTCATGGTCTTGAACAGCGTGGCGCGGTCGGCGGCCTCGAGCGCGTCGGACACCTCGATCGCGGCCTCGAGCACCCCCGGCCCGGTTTCGGTGTGCAGCCCCTCGATCGGCATGCGCATGTCCGCGCAGAGCTTCAGCAGGTCGGCGTAGAGCTCGGAGTGGACGCCCGAGCGCAGCACGGAATAGCCGAAGAAGCCGGGCGTCAGCGGCGTCAGGCGGGCGTAACCCTTGTCGCGGACCGAGCGCGGCGTCTCCTCGAACAGGAAGAATTCGAACTCCGCGGCGGCCTTGACGGAAAAGCCCATGTCCGCGGCGCGGGCGAGCACGCGCTTGAACAGCCCCCGCGGGCACAGCGCCTCGGCCCGCCCCGCGAACTCGCCCAGCACGAACAGCATGTCGCCTTCGAGCGGCAGGTCGCGCGCGGTCTCGGGAACGAGGCGGACCTCCGCGTCGGGAAAGGCCGTCCGCCAACCGGTGAAGCTCGTGTTGTCGTAGAGCTGGTCGTTCGAATCCCAGCCGAAGATCACGTCGCAGAAGCCGAAGCCCTTGGCGAGCGCCGAGGCGAACTTCTCGCGGCTCATGTACTTGCCGCGCAGCACTCCGTCCGCGTCTGTTACGCCGACCTTGACGTGGGAGAGCCCGCGCTCCCCCGCCAGGGCGAGAAGGCTGTCAGCGGTGTGCGGCGAGGGCGCGCTCATGGTGTCCAGGGCCCGGCTGCCGCATCCCGGCCGCGGGGCCGGGATGCGCGCGTGACGTCGCGCCGTACGGCGCTCAGTGCGATTTGTACTCGCCCTTGCCGCCGGAGAGGGCGAACTCTTCCTCCGGCGAGAGCACAAGCTTGTGACGGCCGTAGAGCGCGAAGTAGACGGTCGCGATCGCGAACCACACCAGCACCCAGAGCACGCCCTTGGTGAAGTTCGGATCCTGCACCTGGTAGAACAGCGTGACGATCGCGATCACGATCGTCAGCACCGCTCCAGCGACGCCGGCCGGGCTCTTGAACGGGCGCTTGATGTGCGGCGCGTTCTTGCGCAGCAGGATGAACGAGACCGCCTGCGCGATGTAGGAGAACATCGCCCCTGAGACCGCCATGTTGAGCAGCACGCTGCCGATGGTGGAGCCCGCGGTCTCGGCGCCGAGCGCGAACCAGATGATCAGCATCACGCCGAACCCGACCACCGAACCGACGATCATCGCGACGTAGGGGGTGCGGTAGGTCGAATGCGTCACCGAGAGCCCGCGCGGGAAGTAGCCCGCGCGCGAGAGCGAGTAGATCTGCCGGCCCTGCGCGTAGAGGATGGTGTGGAAGCTCGAGATCAGGCCCGTGAGCGCCACGATGCCCAGGATGACGACGCCTCCGTCGCCGTAGATCGCCTTGAAGCCGTCGAGCAGCGGCTCGAGCGCCGTCGCGAGGTGGAACGAGCCCACGCCCTCCACCGACGGGTTCAGCAGCACGATCATGAAGGCCGAGACGATCAGCGTGACCATCCCCAGCACGATGCCCTTCGGCATGTCGCGCGCCGGGTCGATCGACTCCTCCGCCGCGAGCGGCAGCTGCTCGATGGCGAGGAACAGCCACACCGCGAAGGGCAGCGTGGCGAGCACGCCCGAGACGCCGAACGGGAACCAGGATCCGCCGCCCTCCGGCAGCTCCACCGGCGCGCCGTCCGGGCCGGCCGCGATGTTCAGCGCCCAGCGCGAGAAATCCATGTGCGGGATCGCGCTGACCCAGAAGAACACCAGCACGGCGAGCGAGAGCAGCGTGAACACCATCGTCACCTTGAACGACAGCTCCAGGCCGAACACGTTCAGCGCCACGAAGATCACGTAGAACGCCAGCCAGATCACGGGCGAATAGGCCGGGTCCAGGCCGAAGATCGAGTTGACGTAGCCGGTGATGAAGGTGACGACCACCGCCGGCGTGATGACGTACTCGACGTTCTCGCAGAGGCCGGTGAAGAAGCCGCCCCAGGGGCCCATCGCCGTGCGGGCGAAGGAGTAGGCCGCGCCGGTGTGCGGCAGGGCCGCCGACATCTCGGCGATCGAGAAGGTAAGGCCGAGGTACATCACCGCGATGATCAGGCCCGCGACCAGCATGCCGCCCCAGCCGCCGGTGGCGAAGCCGAAGTTCCAGCCGGAGAAGTGGCCGGAGATGACGGCGCCGACGCCGAGCGCCCAGAGGCTCGCCACGCCCGCGTAGCGGGTCAGTCCGCGCTTCTCGAAGTATCCGGCGTCCACCGTCTGGTAGGTGACGCCGCCTTTGCCGTCCTGTGCCATGCCGCTCAATCCCCGTTGTCGTCAGTGGTCGAGCGCGGCGCCCTCGTCTCCGCGCCGGTCGACGCGTCCCCCGTCCGATGCCGCGGCGAATGTCTTCACCGTCCCGTGTTTGGAATGAACGTTCCGCGCAGGTTGATCGTCTGTCAATATGCGTGGTGGCGTCATGCGCCGTTAACTTCAGCATGGCGCGCGAATAGGCGGTCGGGGGCGACGAATGGCGGATGGCGAGGCGGGGCGGCGGCCGCGGACGGTGGCGGAGGCGCTGCGCGAGATCGACGGCGGACTGACGCCGCAGGAGCGGCGCGCCGCCGCTCATCTGCGCGAGCACTACCCCGTCGCCGGCCTCGCCCCCATGGCGCGCTTCGCCCGCGGCGCCGGAGCCAGTTCGCAGACCGTCTTAAGACTGCTCGCCAAGCTCGGCTTCGCGGCCTGGCACGACCTGCAGGACCAGCTCAAGGCGGAGCTGGCGGGGGAGCGCGCCTCGCCCCTTGGCCGCTGGACCGCCCATCGCGCGACGACGGCCCACACGGAGGGCGACGATCGGCTTGCCGCCTTCGGCGCGAAGCTGGCGGCGAACCTCTCCGCGACCTTCGGCGCGCTCGACCGCGCCGCGTTCGAAACCGCCGCGAAGCGGCTGTCGGACCCGCGCCGGCGCGTGCTGGTCGTCGGCGGGCGGTTCAGCCAGGCGCTGGCCCGGCTGCTGGTGCGCCACCTCGAGATCGTGCGCGGCGGGGTCGAGGAGATCGGCTCGCTGTCGGCGACTTGGCCGGACCGGCTGATCGACGTGGGTCGCCGCACCGTCGTGGTCGCCTACGACGTGCGGCGCTACCAGCCGGACGTGGTGCGGCTCTGCGCCTTCGCCGCGGAGCGGGGGGCTTCCGTGATCCTGCTGACCGACGCGGCCGACGCCCCCGCGGCGGCGTCGGCCGAGGCGACGCTGATCGGCGCGACGGAAAGCGCCGGCGCCTGGGACAGCTTCACCAGCCTGACGGCGGTCACCGAGGCGCTGGTCGCGCGCGTGACGGAGCTCATGAGCCAAGAGGCCGCCGAACGGCTCGGCCGCGTCGAGCAGATCCGGGCGAAGATGCTGGGGGAGGACTGACGCCGTCCGACGGGATCGGCGAGCATGCAGAGACGGCCATGACTGGCAGGCCAAGCGCATTCGTAGCCCGCGTCCGCCTCAAGACTCTCGACAACGCCAAGGCTCGCCCCTCGCGGCGCAAGGCTTGGCGTCGCAAAAGCCAGCGAACCTAATGGCTCAGGCCGCGCGGCTGCCGTCCTGCGGCTTCGCGGCGGCGCTCGCGGCCTCAGCCTTACGCTCCGCCCGCCTCGCCGCTCTCCGTTCGGCCACGAGCGCCTCGCGCTTATCGGAAGGGGTCAGGGCGGTCGCGTCGCCCGCCGCTGCTCCATCGGTGGCGCTAATCTTCTTGTCGACCGCGCGCCGCTTGGGCCTCTTGATGCTGGTCGTGTTCGAGCCGCGCGCCTTTTTGTCCGCAAGCAGCTTCGCCTTCGCCTCTTTTTTCTGAGCGACGATGCGCGCCCTTGCCGCGGCTTGGTCGTTACCTCCGAGTTCCTTGTCGCGCTCGATCGCGTCGGCGTAGACCTTCTGAAGCTCCGCGTCCGAAAGCTCCGTTTTGCAGTAGAAGCGTTCGAACGCCTTCATGTTCAGGTCCAACACGTGTGGGAACACATGCCGGCGGTCGCCTCCGAACTGGTGGTGGAACGCTTCCGTCACGATCTCATATGACGGGAAGTAGAACAGCTTGTCGTCGGTAGGCTGCTTGTCGCGCAGCAGTTCGCCGAGCGCCGCGCGCAGGATGGCCTTGGATTCGGAGTTCGCGACGATGCAGGAGATCGGCCGGAAGGTCGCGGCCAGCGGGATCGGCGACACCGTGAAAACGATTGCGGCCTCTGGCTTGCGCTCGCGGATCAGTTCGTAGATGGCCTTAAGGTTCTCGAGACTTTCCGAGAACCCGGCGACACGGAACTTATGGCGCTCCGGGTCGTACTTGTCTTTCGGAACGGCCCGCCAGAACACCTCGCCGGTGGGCTCGTCGTACCAGACCTCGGACAGGCCGAGGGTGATGATGAACACCTCGGCGGCGTCAAACAGCTCAGCCGTGCGCAGCCGCACCGTCTCGTCGTAGCCGAACTCCTCGGCGTCATAGCCGCGCCAGAGATCAGCCTTCGGGACCACGTTGTTCCACGCCCACTCGAACTGCTGGCGGATGGCGTAGGTATTGACCATGCCGTCGCCCATGCGCGAGATGTAGGCGACATTATCTTTCTTCGTGGCGACGTTGTAGCCGATGTTATTTAAGTAGTTACTGATGTTGTTCGCGAAGCAGCTGCCGAAGGCGACGATCGTGGTGTCGGCACCGATGAAGCGCTCCCCCGGCATCAGGCCCTTGGTGAGATAGCGCTCGAGGCCCGTCGGCCGGGTCAGCTGCATTTCGGAGGGACCGAATGTCGCTTCCTTGCCGCGGTTGAACGACTGACCGACGACCCTCTTTTTACCGTCGACCATTGCGACAATCTTGTGCGTCGGGTCGGCAGTCTCAATCGACGTGGCGATCTCTTCGGTCATGCGTGCCCCCTAATGCTGCATCTGCTAACGATGCAACGACAGCGCACGAGAAGTCAAAGCCTCTCTCGGTGCAGCAAACGGGGTGTCGCGTTCTGTCAGGGCCTCAGGCCGTCAGCCGCTTCGCCACAAGCCCGCGCAACGTATTCAGGTCTTTGACAAACTGGCGGATGCCCTCGGCGAGCTTCTCCGTCGCCATCGGGTCCTGGTTGAGCGCGAAGCGGAAGCCGGCCTCGTCGGTTGGGGCCGGAGCGGGGGGCGCGTCGGGCGTCGCGGGGTCGAGCCGGCGCGGCAGGTCGCCCTCGGCCGCCGCCAGCTCGTCGAGCAGGGCGGGGCTGATGGTCAGACGGTCGCAGCCGGCGAGCGCCTCGATCTCGCCGGCGTTGCGGAACGAGGCGGCCATGACCACCGTCTCGACGCCGCGGCTCTTGTAGTCGGCGTAGATCGCCTTGACCGAACGGACGCCGGGGTCCTCCTCGGGGGCGTAGGGGCCGCCGCCGGCCTTGACATGCCAGTCCAGGATTCGGCCGACGAAGGGCGAGATCAGGAAGGCCTTGGCCTCGGCGCAGATCGCGGCCTGCGGCAGGCCGAAGATCAGCGTCATGTTGCAGTCGATCCCCTCCGCCTGGAGGATCCTGGCGGCCTGCGCCCCCTCCCAGGTGGCGGCGATCTTGACCAGGATGCGGTCGCGCTCGACGCCGCGCTCCTTGTAGGCGGCGATGAGGGCGCGGGCCTTGGCGAGGGTCGCTTCGGCGTCGAAGGAGAGGTCGGCGTCGACCTCGGTCGAGACCCGGCCCGGCACGAGGCGGCTGAGCTCCACGCCGAGCGAGACGGCCAGCCGGTCGCAGACCGCGCGGGCGACGGCCTCCGGCGCGCCCGACTGGCGCTTGCCCCAGGCCACGCCCTCGTCGACCACGGCGGCCGCCGCGCCCCCGTCCACCGCCTTGAGGATGAGCGAGGGGTTGGTGGTGCAGTCCTGGGGTTTGAGCCGGCGGACGGTTTCGATCTCGCCGGTGTCGGCCACGACCACCGACATCCGGCGGAGCTGCTCGAGCTTGGAGGCCATGCGCGCTCTCTCTCTGGTCGCCGGGCGGAGCGGCCGCCCGGAACGCTTCGCCGATACCGGCGCGCGCGCCGGAGCGCAAGCGCTTCAGGCGCCGAGCCGGCTTTCGGTCGCGATGGGTCGGGCGCGACGGGTCGCGGTCAGCCGCTTGGCCCACTGTGGCGACAGCTCGAGGCCGGGCGGCGGCGGGGCGGCGGCCTGGCCGTCGGCGAGCCGGGCGGCGACATAGGCGAGCGCCGCCTCGATCGGCTCGTCGCGGTAGGGCTTTTCGATCACCCCGCAGGCGCCGGCGAAGTCGGCCGGCACCAGGCTGCGGTTCGCCGTGGTGAAGACCGCGACCGCGCCTTCCTCCCCCGCGACGCGGGCCACGTCGACGCCGGTCCAGCCGTCGAGCAGGTGAATGTCGATGAAGGCGAAGTCGACCCGCGTGGACCGCAGCAGCGCGATCGCGCTTCCCTTGTCGGCCGCCAGCCCAACCAGATCATGGCCGGCCCGCGTGATGATCGGACCGAGATTGCCGGCGATCACCATGTCGTCCTCGACGATCAGCACGCGCATCCCCGCGATTCCCCTTCGCGTTAACACCCCGTTCACCGCCGGTTAACCCATGTTAACCGCGGAGGCCATCGCCGAATGGAGCGCAAGCGCCGGCGCGAGGTCGCCCGCCGGCGCGACCGCCACGTCGGACAGGCCGAGCCAGGCCCGCAACAGCTGGAGTTCGGACGCGAGCGCCTCGACGGTCTCGCCCGCCGGCGCCCCGGGTTCGAGATGGGCCGCTGCGACCACCAGCCGCCCGGCGGCCCTGTCCGCCTTGAGGTCGAGGCGGGCCGCGATCCGCTCGCCCAGGACGAAGGGCAGCACGTAGTAGCCGTGCTCGCGCTTGTGCGCGGGCGTGTAGATCTCGATGCGGTAGCGAAAGCCGAACAGCCTCTCGGCCCGGTCGCGCTCCCAGAGCAGCGGGTCGAACGGCGAGACCAGCGCCGCCGCCCGCGGCCGCCGCTTCGGAGGTTCGGCGCCGGGCGCGAGGTAGGCCGGCTGCGACCAGCCCTCGACGCGCGCCGGGACGAGGTCCCCGGCCTCGACGAGTTCGGGAATCCGCGCCTTGGCGTCCTCCGGTCCGATGCGCCAGTAGGCCCTGAGGTCGCTCGCCGTCGCGATCCCGAGAGCCCGGGCGGCCGACCGCAGCAAGATGCGCTGCGCCTCCGGCTCGGCCGGCGTCGGCAGGGACGCGGCCTGGGGCAGGGCGCGCTCGGTGAGATCGTAGATCCGCTCGAATCCGCGGCGGGAGCGGGTGGTGACGAGGCCCGCCCAGAACAACCACTCGAGCGCGATTTTGGCCTCGCTCCAGCCCCACCAGCCGCCTTCGCCCTTGGCGCCCGCCCCGAGTTCGCCGGCTGACAGCGGCCCGCGCCGGGCGACCTCGGCCAGCGTCGCCTCCACGAAGTCCTTTCGCTCGCGCCCGAACCGGGCGAGCCCCGCGTAGATCCCGCGGCCCTCGCGCGCCCGCGCCATGCGCCAGCGCAGCGCCGGCTGGAGATCCGTCCGGATCAGCGAGGCCTCGTGCCCCCAGTATTCAAACAGCGCCCGCTTCGGTCCCCTCTGCATCCGGTCGAGCCGCGCCACGTCGTAGCCGCCGAGCCGCGAGAACGCCGGCATCAGGTGGGCGCGGGCGAGCACGTTGACGCTGTCGATCTGCGTCATCGCGAGCCGGTCGTAGAGCGCGGTCAGGGCGGCGGGGCCGGCGCGGGCGGGCCGCGGGCCTGCGAGGCCGCAGGCAAGAAGCGCGATCCGCCGCGCCTCCATGAGGGAGAGGTCGATCATTGCAGGCGATATGACCCCGGCCAGCCTGCGATCCGCAAGCCGCAGGCGCGCCTTCAGTAGCCCTTCGCGTCGATCGCCTCGCGCCAGGCGACGGCCCGGCGGGCCATGCCGATGTGCTGGCGTTCGTACATCCGGCCGTCGATCTTGATGGCCCCGCGCTTGGCGTTCTCGGGCTCGTCGAACACGTCGATCACCTTGCGGGCGCGGGCGACCTCCTCGTCGGTCGGCGCGAAGCTGGTGTTGGCGGGCTCGATCTGGTCGGGGTGGATGATGGTCTTGCCGTCGAAGCCGAGGTCGCGCGACTGCCGGCACTCGGCGCGGCAGCCGTCGACGTCCGCGATGTCGTTGAACACGCCGTCCAGGATCGTGAGGCCTTCCGCGCGGGCGGCGGCGAGCGCCAGCATGATCCACGGCAGCATGGGCACGCGACCGGGGACGATCTGCGCCCAGGTGTCCTTGGCGAGGTCGTTGGTTCCGAGCACCAGGCAGGTGAGGCGGGCGCCCGGCAGAAGGCGCCGGGAGGCCGCGATCTCCCGGATGTTCAGAATCGAGGCGGGCGTCTCGATCATCGCCCAGATCTTCACGCTCTCCGGCGCGTCGAGCGCCTCGAGGCGGTTGGCGATGCTCTCGAGCACGGCTGGGGAGGAGACCTTCGGCATCAGGATCGCGTCCGGCTTGGCCTCGATCGCGGCGTGCAGGTCGGCCTCGCCCCAAGGCGTTTGCGGCGCGTTCACGCGGATGATGAGCTCGCGGTCGCCATATCCGCCGGCCTTCACGGCGGCGCAGACCTGCTCACGGGCGATGTCCTTGGCGTCGGGCGCCACCGCGTCTTCGAGGTCGAGGATAAGGGCGTCGGCGTGAAGGGTCTTGGCCTTGTCCAGCGCGCGCTGGTTGGAGCCCGGCATGTAGAGCACGCTGCGGCGCAAACGCAGGTCCGAGGCCATTTCCGCATCCCCTATTCTGTTTTGTCGTTGACGCCCCCTAGACCACAGGCGCGCCGCGCGGACAATCTCGCCTTTCGCAGGTGCGAGATGGCGCGTGCGAAGGGGGACGCTGCGTCTCCGGCCTTGCAAATTGCCCCGCGTCCGACTAGAAGGCGGCCCGAACCGGCGGTCGCCGTGGTCGCGGCCGATCCGCGTCCTGTCCGCCCCGACAGACACGAACACGACCGACGCAAGTCGCCGCGCACGCGGCCGGCGTCTTGAGGACGAGAGCCATGAAGATCCGCAACTCGCTGAAGTCGCTGCGCAACCGCCACCGCGACAACCGCATCGTGCGCCGCAAGGGCCGCGTCTACATCATCAACAAGACCCAGAAGCGCTACAAGGCCCGCCAGGGCTGAAGGCGTTCTACGGCGTCCGCCGCGTTGCGGATCGCCCTCGCGGCGCACGCGCCGCGTGCATGTCTTGAAGGCTCATGTGTTTTGACGGCGCGCGGGTCCGGAGCGTAAGCTTCGGGCCATGATGCGTTTTCGCTTGGTTGCGGCGCTTGCCGTCGCTCTCGGTCTCGGCTGCGCAGGAGCCTCCGCGCAGCCCGCGCCGCCGCTCGACGGCTCGCCGGAGACCACGACTCCCATTCTCCCTGCGCCGCCCGACGCGGCCCCGTCGCCGCCAGCCGCGGATCCCGCGGCGACCGGCGAGAACGCGCGAGACGGGCGCGGCAAGGCGGTCGACGAACTGCTCGGTCGTCTCGCGAAGACCGAGGACCCGCAGACCGCCAAACGCATCGCGGCCGCCGTTCAGGCGCTCTGGACGCGCTCCGGCAGCGACACGGTCGATCTTCTCACCACCCGCGCGCTCGAGGCGCAGCGCAAGGCCAACACCGGCATGGCGCTGAAGATCCTGGGCGAGGTCGTCAGCCTCAAGCCGGACTTCGCCGAGGGCTGGAGCCGCCGGGCGGCGATCCACGTCGCGGCCAACGACTACGACCAGGCGATGGTCGACATGCATGAAACGCTGCTGCGGGAGCCGCGCCACTTCGGCGTGTGGATCGGACTCGGCCGCATCCTTCAGGAGTCGGGTCTGGACGCGAAGGCGCTCGGCGCCTACCGCAAGGCCTATGCGCTCTATCCCGCCGCCGATGGCTTGAAACGCGCGATCGACGAGCTGACGCTGAAGGTCGAAGGCCAGCCGATCTGATGCGCCCCGCAAAGGTGGCGACCTTCGTCATCGCGGCGACGCTGACGCTTGCGGCGTTGCTGGCCGCCGCGTCCGCCGTCGAGGCCCGTCGCGGCGAGCAGCTCGCCGCCAAGACCAACGCCGAGACCCTGCGCGTGCCCGTGCGGGGCGGCACGCTCAATGTCGTCATCCTCGATCCGCAGGGCGCCCCGTCCGGCCGCACGCTGCTTCTCCTCCACGGCGCGAGCGGAAACCTCAAGGACCTCGAGGAGTCGATCGGCCGGCGGCTGGCGGCGCGTCACCGCGTCATCCTCGTCGACCGTCCGGGACACGGCCGCAGCGATCGTCTCGGCGGACGGGAGATGGCGTCGCCCGCGGCGCAGGCGGACGCGGTCGTGCAGGCGCTGGAAGCGCTGAAGGTCGGCCGCGTCGTCGTCGTGGGCCACTCCTGGGCGGGTTCGGTCGCGACGAAGCTCGCGCTCGACCATCCGGATCACGTGTCGGGGCTTGCGCTGCTCTCGGGCGCGACGCACCCCTGGCCAGGCGGCGTCGCCTGGTACAACAGCCTCGCCGCCACGCCGCTGATCGGCGACCTGTTCGTGGCGACGATCGTCGCGCCGGTCGGCCTCGCGACTTTTGACCGCTCGATCGCGAGCGTGTTCGCGCCTCGCTCCACGCCGCCGGGCTACGTCGAACGCACCGACGCCAAGCTCATCCTGCGGCCGTCGGAGTTTCGGGCCAACGCCCAGGATCTGACTGATCTCAAGGCCTTCCTGCGCGTCCAGGCGCCGCGCTACGGAGCCATCCGCGTACCGACGACGATCGTCACGTCCGACAAGGACGGCATCGTGGCGCCGGAGGTGCATTCGCGTCCGCTTGCGCGGCAGATCCGGGGCTCTCGGCTGGTCGTCATCCCCGGCGTCGGCCACATGCCGCACTGGAGCGCCACCGACCGCGTGGTCGACGAGATCGACGCGCTGGCCATGAAGACGCCCGCTCAAAAGTGAAACGGCGCGCCTTCGCAGGCGCGCCGTTTTCGGTCTCAGATGCGGTTCGCCTCGTCAGTCGCGCGTGTGGTCGCCGTCGACGTAGGCGATGCGCAGCATGTTGGTCGCGCCGGGCGTTCGAAGCGGGACGCCGGCGGAGATGATCACGCGCTCGCCGTCCTGGGCGATGCCCTGGTCCTTGGCGATGTCGCACCCGCGGTCGACCATGTCGTCGAGATCATGGGCGTCGTGCGTCAGCACCGAATGCACGCCCCAGACGAGCGCGAGCCGCCGGCTGGTCTCGAGGCTCGGCGTCAGCGCGATGATCGGCTGCTTCGGCCGCTCGCGGGCGGCGCGGCGCGCTGTCGTGCCGTAGGCTGTCCAGCAGATGATCGCGGCGAGGTCGAGCGTCTCGGCGATCTGCCGCGCGGCGGCGGAAATCGCGTCGGCGCCTGTCGCCTCGGGCTCGGCGTGCTGCGCGTCGATGATCGAGCGGTAGTAGGGATCGCTCTCCACGTTGGTCGCGATCGAGTTCATCATTGCGACCGCCTCGACCGGGTAGGCGCCGGCGGCGCTTTCGGCGGACAGCATGATGGCGTCCGCGCCCTCGAACACCGCGGTCGCGACGTCAGACACCTCGGCGCGGGTCGGGGTCGCCTGCGTGATCATCGATTCGAGCATCTGCGTCGCGATGATCACCGGCTTGCCGGCGCGGCGGCAGGCGCGGGTCATCTGCTTCTGCAGGCCCGGCACCTTTTCGAGCGGCATCTCGACGCCGAGGTCGCCGCGCGCGACCATGACCGAGTCCGACAGCTCGATGATCTCGGCGAGCCGGGTCATCGCCTGGGGCTTCTCGATCTTGGTCATCACCCCGACCCGGCCCTTGATGATGTCGCGGGCCTCCGAGATGTCCTCCGGCCGCTGCACGAAGGACAGCGCGATCCAGTCGACGCTCTCGGTCGCGAGCGCGGCCTCGAGGTCGGCGTGGTCCTTCGGCGTCATCGCCGAGGTCTTGATCAGCGTGTCCGGCAGGCTGACGCCCTTGCGGTCCGACAGGCGGCCGCCGACGACCACTTCGGCCGTCGTCGACGTCGGCGTGCAGGACCGCGCGACGAGGCGGATCTTGCCGTCGTCGAGGAGCAGCGTGTGGCCGGGCTCCAGCGCCTCGAGGATCTCCGGATGCGGCAGGCGAACCCGGTTCTCATCGCCCGGGGCCTCGTCGGAATCGAGCGTGAAGCTCTGGCCCGCCTTCAGCATGGCGGCGCCCTCGGCGAACTTGCCGACGCGCAGCTTCGGGCCCTGAAGGTCGATTAGGATGCCGATCGGACGGCCCACCTCGTCCTCGACGTCGCGGATCGTCTGCACGAGTTCGCGCATCCGGTCGTGACTGGTGTGGCTCATGTTGATGCGGAAGACGTCGGCTCCCGCCCGGAACAGCTTCTCGACCATTTCCGGCGTCGACGACGCCGGACCAAGGGTTGCGAGGATCTTGACGCGTCGCAGCCGCCTCATCGGACCGCTGCGCCCAGCTGGACGCCGGCGTTGAGGCCGTTCGTCGCGGCGGGCGGCACGGCCGCGCGCGGGGCCGGCTGGGTCTGGGCCGGGTCGGCCGCCCTCGCGGTCGGTTCGGTCAACTGCACCGTCCAGCTCCTCTGTTCGCCGGTGTCGATCTCAAAGAATCCGGAACGGTCATAACCGCGCGCGAGGCAGTCTTCGATCCCCCGAATTGTGAATTCCTTGCCGCGGGTGCACATGTAAGCCTTGCCGTTCCATTCGCCGCCGCGGTCGTAGTCAATCGCGTAGACGTAGTAGAAGCGAGCGGCCAGCGGCCCCCGAAGCAGCGTCTCGCAGGAGTTGGCGGAAACGTTCCACCAGCCCTCGGTCGACCAGACGTCCTTGTCCTTGTAGCCGATCGACACGCCGATGCGGCTGTCGGTCTTGTTGCAAAGCCGGAAGTCCGCCTGCGCCGCGCCCGCCGCCACGACGCCCGCCGCGACGACGCCCGCTGCAACCGCGAGATGCGGGAGGCGGCGCGATGCGCGCGAGCGTTCTGGAAAGCGAATCGTCATACGGCGGGGGAACGCTGGCGTTGCGACGCGTCAGGGGCGCTTTGTGCGGTGATGGTTAAACGCTGTCAACGAGTAGAATGCGCAGGTCGTTGACATTCGTGCACGTCGGGCCGGTGTAGAGCCCGTCCCCCGTCTGCTCGAAGAATCCGGTGCTGTCGTTCTCCGCCAGGAAGTGGGCGGTATCGAGACCCTTGGCGTCGGCGCGTTCGAGCGTGCCCGGATCGACCACGGCGCCGGCGGGATCCTCGGGCGATCCGCCGCCGCCGTCCGCGCCGTCGGTGTCGCCGGCAAGCGCCGCCCATCCCGAGACGCCCCTGAGCGCATGGGCCAGCGCCAGCGCATACTCCTGGTTCGGTCCGCCGCGCCCGTTCTGGCCGCGGATGGTGACCGTGAGTTCGCCCCCCGAGATCAATGCGACCGGCCGCGCCAGCGCCTCGAGCCCACGTGCGATCGCGGCGTGCTCGGCGGCGACTTCGCGCGCCTCGCCCTCGAGGTCGGCTCCGACCACCCGCACCTCGACGCCCGCGTCCTCGAGCGTCTTGATCGCCGCGGCCAACGCGTCCGCAGGGCGGGACACGACGGTGAAGCTCGCGTGCTCGAACGCGGCGTCGCCCGGCTTCGGGCTTTCGTTTGCGGGATCCGACAGCGCCCGAGCGACGTCCGGATGCGGCGTCACCTTGTACCGCTCCAGCGCCGCGCGGGCGTCGGCCAGCGTCGAGGCGTCCGGCACGGTCGGGCCGGAGGCGATGACCGAAGGGTCGTCGCGCGGCACGTCGGAGATCGCAAGCGTCACCACCCTGGCGGGGTAGGCGGCGCGGGCGAGGCGGCCGCCCTTGATGCGCGAGAGATGCTTGCGCACGGTGTTAATGGCGTCGATCGGCGCCCCGGAGCGCAGCAGGGCCTTGGTTGTCCCCTGCTTGACCGCCAAGTCGAGACCGGCCGCCGGCGCGACCCAGTTGGCGGAGCCGCCGCCGGTGATCAGCGCGACCACGAGGTCGTCCGGACCCGCCTGTTCGGCGAGCGCGAGCGTGTCGGCCGCGCCCTGGAGGCCGGCGGCGTCCGGCACCGGGTGTCCCGCTTCGATCACCTTGATCCACTCGGTCGGCCGGGCGTGGCCGTGGCGGGTCACGGCGAGACCGATCAGCCGGTCCGGCCCGAGGCCGTACTGCTCGCGATAGACCTTCTCGGCGATCTCGGCGCAGGCGCCGCCGCCCTTGCCGGCGGCCAGCACGATCACGCGGCCCTTCGGCGGAGCCGGGAGGTGGGCGGGGATGCACACGGCCGGGTGGGCGGCCGCGACGCCGGCGTCGAAGGCGCGACGGAGAAGCTGGCGGCGTTCGTCTGGCGTCATGGATGAGGCTCCACAGGAACGGCGCGCGGTCGCGCGACGTAGATACCGAGCAGGATAACGACGCCGCCCAAGGCCTGGACGGCGGAAAGGCGTTCGCCGAGCACGGCCCAGCCGAGCAGGGCGGCGGCGATCGCCTCGAGGAAGATCACGAGCGACGAGAAGGTCGCCGGAAGCCGCCCAAGCGCGACCGCCAGCAGCCCTTGGCCGCCGGCGTGGCTGACGATCCCGAGCGCGAGCAGCGCCGCCGCGCCGCTGAGGCTCGCGGGCAGCAGCCGGTCCTCGAAGGCGAAGGCGATCGCGCCGAGGGCCGAGGCGGTGATCAGCGACGACAGGAAGATCAGCCGGCCCGAGCCGTGGCTGCGCCGGGCGCGGCTGACGGCCAGGAAATAGGCGCCGAAAAACACCGAGGTGACCACGCCGTAGAGGTCTCCGGCGAGACGCGCCGGATCGACGCTCATGCTCTCGCCGATCAGCGCGGCCCCGCCCGCGAGCGCGAGCGCGAGCCCAAGCAGCGTCCGGCCCGCGACGCGCTCACGCAGCAGCAGCACCGAGAACACGACGACCCAGATCGGCGAGGTGGTGGCGAAGAACGTGGCGTTGGCGACCGTCGTGTTCATGATCGCGAGATGCCAGAACACGAGGTCGCCGGTGAAGAACAGGCCGGCCAACGCCACGGGCTTCGTGACGCCTCGGGCGAGCTTGGCGTCGCCGCGCTGCTCCAGTTGGCTCCAGGCCCAAAGCAGCGGAAGCGCGGTCGCGACGCGCCAGAAGGCGCTCGCGAACGGCCCGACCTCGGCGAGGCGCACGAGGATCGGCGACGCGCCCATCGCGAGCGCGCCCAGCAGAAGCGCCGCATAGGCTCCGGCGAGCGGCTCTCCGCGGCTGTCCGCCGCTCCCCCGATGGTCGTCATCCTCTCCGGCGTCTTCTCGTCGTTGTCGGCTCCGTCCGGCGGGACGGGCGGCCCTTCCTATGGCATCGACGGGCGCGCGTCACTACAGTCCTCAGGACCATGCTCTGCGACCCATTTTCGCCCGCAACCAAAGACGAATACGCCGCGTTCGAGGTCGTCGAAGGCCGTCCGGACGCCCGGCTGCTGCTGCTATGCGACCACGCCTCGGCCCGCGTCCCGCCGGAGCTCGGCGACCTCGGGCTTCCGCCGTCTGAGTTCGACCGTCACATCGCCTACGACATCGGCATGCGGGAGGTGACCCTGCGGCTGGCGGAAACGCTCGGCGTTCCGGCCGTGCTGTCGACCACCTCGCGGCTGGTGATCGACCCCAACCGCGGCGAGGACGACCCGACGCTGGTCATGCGACTCTCCGACGGCGCCGTCGTGCCGGGGAACGCCCGTATCGACGCCGCCGAGGTCCGCCGACGTCTCGAACGCTATCATCGGCCTTATCACGATGCGATCACCGCCCGCATCGACGCCATGATCGACGCCGGCGAGACGCCCGTCGTGATCGCGCTCCACAGTTTCACGCCGGCCTGGAAGGGCCGTCCGCGGCCGTGGCATGCGGGCCTGTTGTGGGACCGGGACGATCGGCTGGCCAAGCCCCTCCTCGCCGCCCTCGAAGCCGAGGGCGATCTCGTCGTCGGCGACAACGAGCCCTATGACGGCGCCCTGAAGGGCGACACCATGCACCGCCACGGCACCCAGCGCGGCTTGCCGCACGTGCTGGTCGAACTTCGGCAGGACCTGGTGGCCGACGAGGCCGGCCAGGCCGGCTGGGCCGCCCGGTTCGCGCGGCTGCTGCCGCCGATCCTCGAGCGGCCCGAGATGCGGCGGATCACCCACTTCGGCTCGCGCACCGACACGCGCAGGAGAACCCCATGACCGACGCCCCCAAGGTCGATCTCACCCGTCTGCCGCCGTCCGAACTGCCGGGCGTCGACGCCGCGACCACCACCGAGCTCGAGGCGGCGGTGTTCCGCCGGCTGGTCAAGCACCTGCGCGACCGCCCCGACGTGCAGAACATCGACCTCATGAATCTCGCGAACTTCTGCCGGAACTGCCTCTCGAACTGGATGAAGGACGCCGCCGACGCCCGCGGCCTCGACGTCAGCAAGGAGCAGTCGCGCGAGGCGATCTACGGCATGCCCTACGAGGAGTGGAAGGCGCGCTTCCAGAGCGAGGCGACTCCCGAGCAGCAGGCCGCCTTCGAGGCCCGCGCGAAGCACTGAGGGGCGCGCGCTGCGGCAGTCCGCTTCTCCGGACCGTCGCGTCCGGCGATCCGAGGGGAACGGAGACGCACAACGGCGCATGTCTCCCGGCTTGACGGCCGAGCGTGGTTCTGCGAACCGGACGCTCCAAATTTCGAGGAGAGGCATGTGAGCACGGTCAATCCGGACGATATCGCCAAGGATCAGCTGACCGCTTTCGTCGAGCGCATCGAGCGGCTCGAGGAGGAGAAGAAGGGCATCTCCGACGACATCAAGGAGGTCTACGCCGAGGCCAAGGGCAACGGCTTCGACGTCAAGGTGCTGCGGAAGGTGATCTCGCTGCGCAAGCAGGACGCGGACGAGCGCGCCGAGATGGAGGCGATTCTCGACCTCTACCTCCAGGCGCTGGGCATGCCCACGACCTGAGAGGACGCGCAGGCGCCAACGAAAAAGCCCCGGACGGCGACGTCCGGGGCTTTTTCGTGTGGCGTTCGGGACAGCGTTAGCCGCGGGAGCGCGCGAGGCTCGCGGTGCTGGACCCGGCCGGGGCGAAAGACTGCACCCTCAGGAGCATCACCGACGAGCCCGAGAACCTGTCGATGCGGGCGCCGTGGCTCGGGTCGGCGCCGAAGCCACCGACCAGCGCCGCGGTGGGAGCCGTCATCAGGCTGGCCACGTGCGTCTGGTCGGGATGCACGAAGGTCGCGTCGTCGGCGTCGCGCAGGGCCGGCGTCGCGCTCACGGCGACGCGGACCGCGTCCTCGAAGCGGGCGCTGACCATCGGCTCGGTCGGCGTCGGCAGCACCGCGCGGCGCACCGCGGTGGCGGCGGCGTAAACCGCGGCGGGCGTCGCGTCCGGCGACAGCACGCGGACGTTCGGGTCGGCGGCGACGACCGGAGCCGGGACCTTGTGCTGCGCCTGGGGCGCGGCCACGGCGCGGGAGCGGTTGTCGGTCGGCTGAGGCGCGGTGGCCTGCGGCGCGGCGTAGGCGAGGGTCATCTCCGGCTGCGGCTGACGCTTCGAGAGGAAGGCGTCTGGCAGCGGCGGCAGCATGGTCGCCTCGGCCTGATAGGCGCTGGCCGTCGCGGCGTCGATCTGGCGCGGCTGGCGCTCGACCGGGGTCGGCGTCGGGATCGCGGCCAAGACCGCCACCGCGCTCTGCGGCGCGGCGGGGCGGGGACGCGGCGTCGGGATCGACGAGACGGCGGCGAGGCCCGCCTCGGCGCCCGGCTGGGCGCCGCGCAGCGACTGGGCGCCGGAGCGCCACACCATGTCGGGGCCTGCGGGCGGCGTCGGGATCGTGGCCTGGGCCACCTG
>NZ_BAUX01000006.1 GCF_002897035.1 Methylopila sp. Yamaguchi | reverse complement strand
GGCGGACGTTCGCCTTCACCTCATCCACAGAGCGCGACAGCCGAACGCCGCCAGCCTCGCCAGCCTCAGGCTCAACGAACTTCCCCTTGCCGCGGCCGCCCGCGTGAATCTGCGACTTCACCACCCACACGGGTCCGCCGAGAGCGTTCGCGGCGTTCTCGACGTCGTCGAGGGAAAAGATCGGGAAGCCGTTCGGCACGGGCGCGCCGTGCTCACGAAGAATGCTCTTCGCTTGGTACTCGTGAATGTTCATCAAGCGCTCTCAGCTAGAGAAGGAGGCGTTGCGGCGGCGGATCCGCCCGGCGGGACCGAAGAAGGCGTCGAGGATGCGTCACGTCTTCTGCCGCATCTCGGCGCGAAGCTCGATCGTCATTTCGGCGGGGGGCCGGTCGAAAGAACCTCTCATGAAAAGGCCCCCGGAGCCGAAGCGCCGGGGGCCGAGGAGCCGCGGACGGACGCGCGGAGGGCTAGCGCGCCCGCGGACCGCGGGAACCGTATCAGGCGGTGGCGACGCGCGGCGCAGGCGCCGTGTCGGTCTCGGCCTGAGCCTTCGCGACCACCGACTTGCGCCAGGGCTTGAGCACCGCGACTGCAAGGATCGAGGCCGCGATGTTCGCGCCGGCGGCGATCAGGAACACGCCGTCCCACGAGCCCTGAGCCTGCTGCATGTAGTTCGCGAAGGGCACCAGCAGCGCCGCCGTGCCCTTGGCGGTGTAGAGCATGCCGGCGTTGGTGGCGGCGAACTTCGAGCCGAAGGTGTCCGTGCAGGTCGCCGGGAACAGCGAGTAGATCTCGCCCCAGGCGAAGAAGACGAAGCCCGACAGCAGCACGAACCACACCGGATCCGAACCCCAGAGGTAGAGCAGGTAGATGCCGATGCCTTCCATCGCGAAGGCGATGAACATGGTGTTCTCGCGGCCGATCTTGTCCGAGATCCAGCCGAAGAAGGGGCGGGTCAGTCCGTTCAGGATGCGGTCGATGGTGGCGGAGAAGGTCACGACCGTCATGGTCAGGCCCACGAGCGTCACGTCGACTTTGTCGATGTGCAGGTCCGCGGCGATCGGCTTCAGGTTGGCGGTGATCATCAGGCCGCCAGCGCCGACGGCGACGAACATGGCGTACATCAGCCAGAAGATCGGCTGGCGCAGCACTTCAGTCGGGCGGTAGTTGCGGCGGCTCTGAGCGTTCGCGGCGTTGAACGCGACCGCGGGCGTCTGGCCGGATTTCGGCGCGACGAGGAGGATCGCCATCGCGCAGATGATCACGGCCTGGCCGATGCCGAAGTTGATGAACGCGGCCTGATAGCCCGAGTTCGCGATCATAGACTGGATCGGAGCGACGGTCAGCGCCGCGCCGGCGCCGAAGCCGGCGGCGGTGATGCCGGCCGCAAGGCCGCGCTTGTCGGGGAACCACTTCAGGGCGTTGCCCACGCAGGTGCCGTAGACGGCGCCGGCGCCGATGCCCGCGATCACCTGGCCGAGGTAGAACTGGTTGAGCGAAGAGGCGTAGCCGTTGATCACCCAGCCGACGCCGCACAGGACGCCGCCGAAGATCACGACCACTCGCGGACCGTACTTGTCGACGAACCAGCCTTCGACCGGCACGAGCCAGGTCTCGAACAGCACGAACAGGGTGAACGCCCACTGGATCGCCGCGCGATCCCATCCGAACTGCTTCTGAATGTCGGGGACGAAGAACGTCCACCCGTATTGCAGGTTGGCGATCATCACCATGCAGATGACGCCGATGGCCAATTGCGTCCAACGATAGGCGTCGCTGACGCGGTGGCCGGGCTCCCCGGCCTGTAGCGCTGTGGTCATTTCCTACCCCTGAGAATTTTTCTCATTACGTGGCGTTGCTCGCTCACTGGGGCCATCTTGGTATCCGTTATGCCAAACGTGCAAGGGACGAAATGTTCGTTCGTCCTTACGCTGCGCTGCACAACAAATGTCCAATAACGAGAAAAAGGCGCCCGGTCGTGGTCTACTGGCGCACCTTAAACGGAGCGCGTTGCGCTTTGAAAACGACGCCTTAGTCGAATGCGAAATTGCGTCGCTGCGACGCTTCGACGCTTAGAGCGCCAAGGGCTCTCAGTGTCCGACCAAGCGGACGCATACCCGTCGCGACCGCAGGTTGAGCCTGATCTGGAGAGCTCGTCGACCCCGGTGAACCGGGGCGCCAATACGGGTCTTGCGACGCCCTCGGGGGAACAGCCTGCCCGCCGCTTTTATTAAACGAAAGTATTGGTCGCGATGTATTTGGCATGCCAGCACTGCTCACGAAACCGAGAGAAAGCTGTTTTCCGCCCGTAGCTTTTGCGATGCAGCATGGGTCAATAGGCCATGCGGTCGCAGGTCTCGTTGACGTTTCGTATCTGGCATGCCAGATTTTGGCGCACCTGATGACGAGCGTTCCGAACGGCGCGACAGGCGGACCGGAGGCGGCCTTTCAGCCTCTCGCCCGGCGCGAAACCGGAGCGTCGTCTGCCCCCCGCGCTACCGCGCGGAAAAGCGAGGAACAGCGGCCGAAGAGCCGAAGCCACGCGATTTCGAAGTCTGGCAGGCGCCTCATCGCGCCGCTTCGAGAATTGGGCCGTTCGTCGGCCTCAACGCAAAAAAGCCCCTGGAGGAATGTCCCATGTCGAGCGCCGCAGCCCTTAAAATCGAATCGCCCGCCGAAGAACGGAACCTCGCCCCGGTGATGGACCCGCAGATCGCCGCGGAGCCCGAACTTACCGATGGCTTCCACCTCGTCATCGACGCGCTGAAGCTGAACGACATCACCACGATCTACGGCGTTCCCGGCATTCCGATCACCGACCTCGGCCGCCTCGCTCAGGCCGAGGGGATGCGCGTCATCTCCTTCCGCCACGAGCAGCATGCGGGCAACGCCGCAGCGATCGCCGGGTTCCTCACCAAGAAGCCCGGCGTGTGCCTCACCGTTTCGGCGCCCGGCTTCCTGAACGGCCTGACGGCGCTCGCGAACGCCACCACCAACTGCTTCCCGATGATCCTCATCTCCGGCTCGTCCGAGCGCGAGATCGTCGACCTGCAGCAGGGCGATTACGAGGAGATGGACCAGCTCGCCATCGCCAAGCCGCTGTGCAAGGCCGCCTTCCGCGTGCTGCACGCGGAGGACATCGGGATCGCCGTCGCCCGCGCGATTCGCGCCGCGGTGTCCGGCCGTCCGGGCGGCGTCTATCTCGACCTGCCCGCCAAGCTGTTCAGCCAGGTGCTCGACGCGGACAAGGGCGCAAAGTCCCTCGTCAAGGTGATCGACGCCGCCCCGGCCCAACTCCCCGCCCCGTCCGCCATCAAGCGCGCGCTCGACGTCCTCAAGAGCGCGAAGCGTCCGCTCATCGTCCTCGGCAAGGGCGCGGCTTACGCCCAGGCCGACGACCTCGTGCGCGAACTGGTCGAGCGCACCGGCATTCCCTACGTGCCGATGAGCATGGCGAAGGGCCTGCTGCCCGACACCCATCCGCTGTCTGCCGGCGCCGCTCGTTCGACCGCGCTGAAGGATTCGGACGTGGTGCTGCTGGTCGGCGCCCGGCTGAACTGGCTGCTGAGCCACGGCAAGGGCAAGACCTGGGGCGCGCCGGGCTCCAAGAAGTTCATCCAGATCGACATCGAGCCCAAGGAAATGGACTCGAACGTCGAGATCGTCGCCCCGGTCGTCGGCGACATCGGCTCCTGCGTCGAGGCGCTGCTCGCGGGCGTCGACTCGAGCTGGCCGGCCGTGCCGTCCGAATGGACGGAGACCCTGAAGGCCAAGAAGGAGGCGAACGTCTCCAAGATGGCCGCGAAGCTCGGCAAGAACGCCGCGCCGATGGACTTCCATGGCGCGCTCGGCGCGCTCAAGAAGGTGATCCAGGAGCGGCCTGACGCGATCCTCGTGAACGAGGGCGCGAACACGCTCGACCTCGCCCGCGGGATCATCGACATGTACCAGCCGCGCAAGCGCCTGGACGTCGGCACCTGGGGCATCATGGGCATCGGCATGGGCTTCGCCATCGCCGCGGCGGTGGAGACCGGCAAGCCGGTGCTGGCGGTCGAGGGCGACTCGGCCTTCGGCTTCTCCGGAATGGAGGTGGAGACGATCTGCCGCTACAACCTTCCGGTCTGCGTGGTCGTCTTCAACAACAACGGCATCTACCGCGGCACGGACGTGAACCCGACCGGCGGCGAGGACGTCGCCCCGACGGTGTTCGTGGCGGACGCCCGCTACGACAAGATGATGGAGGCCTTCGGCGGCGTCGGCGTGAACGTGACCACGCCGGATGAGCTGAAGCGCGCGGTCGACGCCGCGATGGACTCAGGACGTCCGACGCTCATCAACGCCGTGATCGACCCCGCGGCCGGCACGGAGAGCGGCAACATCGGCAGCCTCAATCCGCAGAGCGTCGTCAAGAAGAAGTGACGCGCCTTGCGACAGGTCTCCGGCGATGAGCCGCCGGAGACCAAGAGTCGCATGAGGTATATCTAATACCAGAGCCGCATTGACGGCGCGGTCTCCGCGCCGTCATCTGGCCGTGACAACCGTCGACCGGGCGCCTGCAGGGTCGACGTGACGGAATGAGAGACAGGGAAGCATTATGAGCAAGGCTCTCGAAGGCGTCCGCGTGCTGGACTTCACCCACGTCCAGTCCGGTCCGACCTGCACGCAGCTCCTGGCCTGGTTCGGCGCTGACGTGATCAAGGTCGAGCGCCCCGGCGTCGGCGATGCGACCCGCGCGCAGCTGCAGGACATTCCCGATGTGGACAGCCTCTATTTCACGATGCTGAACCACAACAAGCGCTCCATCACGCTCGACTCGAAGAACGCGAAGGGCAAGGAGGTGCTGTGGCGCCTCGTGAAGGAGTGCGACGTGCTCGTCGAGAACTTCGCGCCGGGCGCGCTCGACCGGATGGGCCTCACCTGGGAGAAGATCCAGGAAGCCAATCCGCGCATGATCCTGGCGTCCGTGAAGGGCTTCGGCCCCGGCCGCTACCAGGACTGCAAGGTCTACGAGAACGTCGCGCAGTGCGCGGGCGGCTCGGCCTCGACCACCGGCTTCCGCGACGACATTCCGATGGTGACCGGCGCCCAGATCGGCGATTCCGGCACGGGCCTCCATCTCGCGCTCGGCATCGTCACCGCGCTCTTCCATCGCACCCATTCCGGCAAGGGCCAGCGGGTGGACTGCGCCATGCAGGACGCCGTGTTGAACCTGTGCCGCGTGAAGCTGCGCGATCAGCAGCGTCTCGCCCACGGCCCGCTGCGCGAGTACAGCCAGTTCGGCGAAGGGATCGAGTTCGGCGACGCGGTTCCGCGCGCCGGCAACGACTCGGGCGGCGGACAGCCCGGCCGCATCTTGAAGTGCAAGGGCTGGGAGCATGATCCCAACGCCTATCTCTACTTCATCACCCAGGCCCCGGTGTGGGAGCCGATCTGCGACATCATCGGCGAGCCGAGCTGGAAGACCGATCCGAACTACGCGACTCCGAAGGCGCGCCTGCCGCATCTGAACGAGATCTTCACGCGCATCGAGGCGTGGACCATGAAGCACGACAAGTTCGAGGCCATGGACATCCTCAACAAGTACGACATCCCCTGCGGGCCGATCCTCTCCATGAAGGAGATCGCCGAGGACGAGTCTCTGCGCCAGTCGGGCACCGTCGTTGAGGTCGATCACCCGACCCGCGGCAAGTATCTGACGGTCGGAAGCCCGATCAAGCTCTCGGGCAGCCCGGTCGAGGTCGAGCGCTCGCCGCTGCTCGGCGAGCACACCGACGAGATCCTGCGTCAGGTGCTGGGCTATTCCGACAACGAGATCGCGGAGATCGAGGGATCGGGCGCCGTGGGCCAGATCCAGCGCCTCGCGGCCGAGTAATCACCGCTCCTTGCGGCCCGCCCGCCGCGTCTTTCCGGGATGGACGTCCAAAACGTCCCGGGAAGATGCGGCGGGCGGTTTTTTATGTCGGGCGGTTCCGCTACGCATCTGTTCCGGCGCCGCCGCCAGAACGGAGATTGATCCATGCGCATCGTGGTCCACGGTCAGCAGGCCTTCGGCAAGGCGGTCCTGGAGGCGCTGCTTGCGCGGGGCGAGACGGTGGTCGCGGTCTATGTCGCCCCGGAGAAGGAGGGCCAGAAGCCCGACCCCCTGAAGGAAGCGGCGCTCGCCCATGGCCTCGAGGTGCGCCAGCCCGCGTCGTACAAGTCGGACGAGGTCGCGGAGGCTTTCCGGGCGCTCGAGCCGGACCTGCAGGTCATGGCCTTCGTCACGCTGTTCGTGCCCTCGAGCTTCCTGAACATCCCGACCCACGGCTCGATCCAGTACCACCCCTCGCTGCTGCCGGCCTACCGCGGCGCTTCGGCCATCAACTGGCCGATCATCAAGGGCGAGGCCGAGACCGGGCTCTCGATCTTCTGGCCCGACGACGGCCTCGACACCGGCGATGTGCTTCTGCAGAAGACCACCCCGATCGGCCCGAAGGACACGCTCGGCTCGGTCTACTTCGACCGGCTGTTCCCGATGGGCATCGAGGCGATGCTTGAGGCCGTCGATCTGGTGAAGGCGGGGACCGCGCCGCGCATCCGCCAGGACGAGGACAAGGCGACCTACGAGGGCCTCTGCCGCGCGGCGAACGCCGAGATCGACTGGGGCAAGCCCTGGGAGCAGATCGACCGCCTGATCCGCGGCTGCAACCCCTCCCCCGGCGCCTGGACGACGCTGGACGGCCAGACCGTCAAGATCCTCGAAGCCGTCCCGCTGCCCGCCAAGACGCCGAAGGACATCGGCGGCAAGCTCGGCGAAGTGGTCGGTCTGGACGAGGACGGCGGCGTCCTCGTCGTCTGCGCGGATGGGCGCTTCCGGATCACCCGCGTCCAGCCCGAGGGCGGCGCGAAGGCCCCCGCCGGCGAATGGGCGGCCGCTGCGAACCTCGCGACCGGCGTCCGTTTCGGGCTCTGACGGGGTTCCCCGTCAGCGCCACGGCGGCGCGGGGACGAACCGCGCCGGATCGAGGATCGCTCCGTCGTCGTAGAAGGTCATGAGCACGTTCAGGCGGACTTCGGCGCCTTCCTCGCGCAGCAGTTCGTAACGGGCCCCGTGCTCCTCCAGCCGGAGGCTCGTCTTCTGCGCGATCGCCCGCAGCACCCGCTGCGGCGCCCGCCAGCCGAACGTCGCGTGGAGGCCCTCGACAGCATCGGTCGCCGTGCGGGTGACCTCCCGGTCGTCGCCAGGCTTCAGCACGTTCAGCTTCAAGCGGACGACGTCGACCGCGGTCGGCCGCCCGCCGCGCAGGGTGACGATCAGGCTCGATCCGCTGTCCCCGAGCGCCTGATAGGCCAGACAGTACCAACCCGGCGACGTCGGAAGGGGTCCGGGGGTCACCGGCGCCTCGGGCAAGCCGAGCTGCCGGAGCCGCCCGCAAAGCTGGGCGGGCGTCGCCTCCAGGCGGCGCATGAAGCGAGTCGGACGCGCGAACGGCTCCCGCAGCCAACCCTTGTCGAAGGCGGGCCCCGGCTCTTCCGCCGGCGCGGGCTCAACCGCGGCCGAGGGCGCGACGACGTCGGCGGCGGCCGGGACCGGCGCCGGGGCGACATGAACCTGGCTCGGGTCGTCGATCAGGCCGGTCTGCGCGGAGATCCGCCAGATCGCGAGCGCGAACACCAGCAGCACGCCCCCGAGGGCCGCGCCGCCGAGCGCCGCCGGCGCCCACGCACGCGCGCGCCCCCTTGGTCCAGGCGATTGCGGTTGCGACCGAGGGCTCCGTCGGCGGGCGAGGCCGCGCACCGCCCCGGCCGTCGCCGAGGACCGTCGACGGACCGCAAGCGCGACGGCGCCGACGGCCGACCTCATGCGCGACGCCGCGTCGCCGCGCCGCCGCACAGGGACGACCGGTCGCGTCATGACCTTGGGCTTGGAGCCCGACGGGGGGCTGGTGCTGCGCAGCCGTCTCGTCGCCTTGTCGCTGGCGGCGACGAGGACCGCGCGCGCCGAGCGCGACCAGCGGGCGCCATGGCCCCTAAGTCGTCGGGAGAGGGCCGCGACGGCGATGCGAAGCCCGGCGGGGCTGCGCGACTTACGGGGCCCCTTGGGACGGGCGGACGAAGCGGTCCGCGCCTTGGCGGCGACCTTGACCGTCCACGCCTTCACCTCGGCATGCGAACGTCCGGCGGCCCAGCGCGCCGCTTCAGCCTGCGCCCGCAGCCAAGCCAGGGACCATTCGATCCAGCGCGTCACCGTTGTCGCCGCCCGCCTCGCACATCCGCTTGCATCGCGGACCAAAGCTCCGGACGCCACGCCCGCCGATCCATGCGACGCCGGCAAAGCCGGGTCAACGGCGCCGAGCCCAACGGTCGACGACGTAAGCGGCGGCCGCCGCCGCAAGGGTGATCAAGCCGCTCTTCGTGGCCAAGACGAGAACAGGTTGTCGGTTGCACGACGCCTTGCCGGCCGACGACGCTTGGTGACGTGCATGCTTTGCGGGTCGACGAGCGCCGTATCGCCCAAGCCGGGCGGCGGATCGGGATATCCGCGACAGCGTAAGTCGGCTGGTCGGAGTGGCAGGATTCGAACCTGCGACCCCCTCGTCCCGAACGAGGTGCGCTACCAGGCTGCGCTACACTCCGCGGCCGACGGCGGCCCTTATAGGAGGGACCGCGGCGCTCCGCAAGCGGGCAAACGCATGCGACGCCTCCCCTTTTTCACAGCCGCGTTTCTCAAGAGGCGTCCCCGTGCAAGGCGACGGATGGAACTCCTGTTCCAGCCGCACGTTTAGCCGCCACTCCCGCCGCCGACGGCGGCGCTGGTCCGGCGTTGAACGCCGGACGACGAAAGGACAGAAGCGACATGGCGGATCCCAACATCTCCGAGAAAGTCGACGATCTGGCCGACGGCGTGAAGTCCGCCGGGCAAACCGCCGCGGAACGCGCCCGCGCGGCGGGCGAGAGGGTGGGCGACGCCCTCGATGACGCAGGCGATTCGGCGGAGCGCAACCTGCGCCGCGCCAACCGCCGCGGGCGAACGGCCTACGCCGAGGCCGGAGACCGCTTCGAAAGCGAGTTCGAAGGGTTCGAGAACACCATTCGGCGCAATCCGCTTGCGGCCACCGGCGCGGCGCTGCTTGTCGGCGTCGTCCTGGGCCGGTTTTTCCTCTGAACCAACGGAAAGATGAGGCGCCAAGCGCCGAAGGGAGAACGACATGGACAAGAACACTGTGAAGGGCGCCGTGAAGGAGGCCGTCGGCAAGGGCAAGGAAGGGCTCGGGAAGGCCACAGGCAACGTCCGGCTCGAAGCCGACGGCAAGGCCGAGCAGGTTGAGGGCAAGGCCCAGAAGACCGTTGGTAAGACCGCGGACGCCGCACGGTCGGCCCTCAGGCACTGAAACATCTCAACCGGCGCTCGCCGAACTCGGCTGGCGGTTCCGGATTGATATTGGTAAAGGCCGGTCGCCCTACGACCGGCCTTTCTGCGTCTAGGCCAGCCCAGTCCGCCGCGCCGCCTCGCCGCCGGTCGAATCGAACTGGCCGACGAGGCGCTTCACGGCGTCCACCAGCGCTGTAAGCGAGGTTCGCGACTTCGTCAGCGCCGCGGCGGCCTGGGGGGCGACGTCGCCGTCGACGTCGTGCGCGGAGAAGATGATGGCGGGGATCGGCCGCGGCGTCGTCGCCTCGAGATCCGCAAGCAGCTCGAGCCCGCTCCCGTCGCCGAGCGCCACGTCGATGATCGCGAGATCGAAGGCGGTGTCCACAAGCCGGGCGCGCGCCTCGATCAAGCTGCGCGCGGACACGACGTCAGCGATCGGCATGACGGCCGCGGCCACCACTTTGCAGAGGTCGGCGTCGTCCTCGACATGCAGGATCCGGGGCCGTCCCCCGCGCGGTCTCAACCGGTCGCGCAGGAGGCTTGAAAGGCGCTGGACGTCGACCGGCTTCTCGAGCCAGGCCACGACGTCGAGCATGGCCGCGCGCGCGTCGCGGCGACCGGCGTCCGCTTCCGCGGAGACCACGATGATCGGCGTCGTCGCAGTCGCGGGGGACGCGCGCAGATCCCGGATCAGCGTTATGCCGTGGCCATCAGGGAGCCGCAGGTCGACCAGGATGGCCTGGACGTCTCCGGTCGCCGCAGCTTTCGCGCTTCGTACGGTCGTGGCGAGTATGGTGCGGAACCCGGCGTCGGAGAGCTGTTCGGAGAGGATCGCGCCGATGATCGCGTCGTCCTCGCACACGAGGATGCAGGGCCGTCGGTCCGGCGCGGATCGTGTCGCTTCGCGCTCGTCCCGCACCCGCGGCAGCCGCACCTGGAACTCGGCGCCCTCGCCCGGCTCGCTGACAAATCCGACTGACCCAGCGTGCCGCTCCACGATCTCCTTGACGATGGCGAGGCCGAGCCCCGTCCCGCCCTTGCGCCGGCTGTCGGACCCGTCGGCTTGGGCGAACTTCGAGAAGACGTGCGGCCGGAACGCGATGGGGACGCCCGGGCCGTGGTCGCGCACCCGCAGCCGCGCGGCGGCGCCGTCCACGTCGACGACGACGGTGACGGTCTCGCCTTTTGGAGAAAACTTGATCGCGTTTGAGATCAGGTTTGTCGCCACCTGGCTCAGACGGTCGGCGTCGCCGCGCACGATGATGGGCTCCGGTCCGCACAGAACCTCGACCTGGACGTCAAACGACTGGGCGTAGCCCCTGAGGCTCGTCACGGCGTCCTCGACCAAGGCTTCCAGCGCCACCGGGCCGAGATCGAAGGCCATGCGGCCTGCCTCGATCTTCTCGATGTCCAGGATGTCGTTGATGAGCCGGACGAGGCGCAAGCTGTTGGCATGAGCGATGCCGATCAGATGCCGCGCCTTGTCTCCCAGCGGACCCGCGACCCCCTCCGCGAGCAGGCCGAGCGAGCCGGCGATCGAGGTGAGCGGAGTCCGCAGTTCGTGGCTGACGGTCGACACGAACTCGGTCTTCATGCGCTCGACGCGCTTGCGCTCGCTGATTTCGCGCGCGCTGACGAACACGCGTTCGACGCGCCCGTCGGCGTCTTTCAGCGGCACGTAAACGACTTCGTAGGCGGCCGGAGCGCCGTGCATGACCGCTTCGCGCTCGGCCGAGAATGGCTGGCGGGCCTCGACCGCCGTGCGCAGATCCGCCTCGAGCGCGAGCCCGGTTCCGCCAGGGAAAATCTCCGCGGGCGTCCGCCCGACGACGTCGTCCTGCCGCAGGCCGCTCGCGTGCACGGCCGCGTCGTTCCAGGTCTCGAGCCGGAACGCGCCGTCGGGCTCCACGCGAACGATCGCCTTTGAATCGGGGGAATGATCGAACAAGCCGCGGAACAGAGCCTCCGCCTCGACCAGACGGCGCTCTCGATCGCGGATCGCCGCTGAGGTCGCCGTCAGCGCGCGGCTCAACATCCCGATTTCGCCCCGGGCCCCCGCCAGCGAACCCTCCTCCGAATCGTCGCCCTGAAGCCGCTGGGCGTAGGTCGTGAGCCGCCGCACGGGGCGAAGAACCAGCATTTCGGCGCCCAGGACGCCAAGCGCGAGTGAGGCGGCCAGAAGGATGCTGATCAGGCCGAGACGGCGGTTCATCCGCGCGTCGATCGGCTCGACGATCTGCCGCTTGGGCAAGCCGACGATGAGGCGCCCTTCGCTGAAGGCCAGGGGGCGCTTGACGAAGACGAAAGGCTCGCCGCCCTCGCCCGGCCCCTCGAACGCGGCTTTGCTGGCCGTGAGCATCTCGGCCGGCGCGCGCGCGAACGCCGGCGCGCCAATCTGATCGCGGTCGTCCGGCCGCCGGGCAATGACGACGCCGTGCTTATCGACGAGCGTCAGCACGGTGTCGCGGTCGCCTCCCGCTGAAAGCCGGTCCAGCGAGTCTCCCAGAGCCTCGAGGTTGATGATGGCGCCGATGAGCACATTGCCGCCGCCGGGAAGCAGCAGAGGCTGAACGACCGCGATCGACGCGCGCCGCTGCACCTTGGTGACGATGTAGCCGCTGACGGTGAAGCTCTGGGCCGCGAAAGCTTCGCGGACATAGTCGCGATCGCCAAGCGAGACCGATCGCTCCGCGCGCCTGGGGGCGCACAGCACCTCGCCGGAGCGTCCAACGACAAACAGCGACGACGTCAGCCCATACAAGCTGGCGAAGCGGGCAAGGGTCGCGTCGCAGGCGGGTCCGGGCGTGCGGATCTCCGCAAAACGCGCGAGGAAGACCAGCGTGCGCCGCACCTGCTCGATGACCGCGTCCTGTTGCTCCACCCCGAGGCGAGCGAGACCCGCGAGCCGCGTCTCCGCCTGCTTCAACGCGATGTCGCGCTCTGCGCTCGCGAAGTACACCGTGAGCGCCGCGAGCGGCGTCAGCGCCAGCACGCCGACCGGCGCAATCCGCCAGCGCAGCGTCGACGACTGCCGCGCCAGTCCGATCGCGAGATGAAGCAGCGCCAGCGCCGTTGCGCTCGGCAGGGACACCACGCCGAAGCCTGCGACTGCGGCGAGCGCGGCGGGCTTCATCGCATAAAGCGCGAGCGCGAAGACGGCGATCGCGACGCCGACAAGCCGGAACGCCTGGCGCAGGTTCTCGGCGAGGCTGGATTCCACGTTGGCGAGCGCCAGAGCGAGCGCGGTGCACAGCACGGCGAGGGCCGGAGCGTAGGCGAGTTGCTCTCCGCCGATCCCGCTCGAATAAGCGAACGTCAGAAGCTGCGCCACGCACCCGACGGCGACCAGCGTCGCGAGCGCGGCTCCTGCCCTCTGGAACGAGCGCATCGGCCCGTAGACGCCGGCCCAGGCCGCAGCCAGCAGCGCCAAGGCTCCGTCCACCCACGCCGCGTCGAACCTCGAAGCCGGAGCGGCTGTGTTGAGATCCGGCCAACCGAAGGTCGCGTTTAGTCCGGAGAGGACCGCGACCACGCCCGCGGCCGCCGCGCAGCCGGCCGCCGCCCAGTCGCGTGGCTTCGTAGGATGCGATCGAGACGACATCGATGACCGGTTGGCCGCGTGATCGGGGAACGGCACGCTACGACGGAAACGCACGGGTTGGGAATCACCCGGTTGCGGACGTCGTCAGCGCCGAGTGGGCAAGTGCGCTAAGCTGCTCCCGGCCGGTCGACGGCGCGAGACCGAGCTGGCGGAGCGATTCTCTCGAAGAATGGTCGTTCACGTCGGGGCGAGGCGAGCGGCCGGAGCCGCATGGCGGCCTCGGCGCATGCGCCGGACCTCGCGCAAAGAGGACGGTTCGAGGGCTTGCCCCGTCTCCGTCCTTTCTTTAGCCCCGCGGGATTGCTTCCTCGCCGATCACGCTACTTCCTGCGGACGATCGCAGCGCGCACGGCGCATCAGGCAAGGCAGACATGACCGATTCCAACGAAACCGAAATCGACGAAGCGCGGCGCTCGATCGTTTCGCTCCTGCATCAGGAGTTCAACAATCACACGCTCGGCAAACTCGATCCCTATGACTTCGGCAACGCGGTCGCGCCGTTGGTGAACGCGCTCGCGGCTCTGACCCTCATGCAAAAGGAGCAGCCGCACAGCGCCGGTCTCGGAGAAGCCAGCCGCTCCGACGACTGAGGTCGGGTGCGCGAAGAAGCGTCCGGCGGCTCGGATCCGCTGGACGTTCGGCCCCTCGGGCAGGCCGTGCGATTGCTCTGCTTGATCACTAAGGGCGCCGCTTGGCGGAAGGTCGGGCCGACCGCCGCTTGCTAGATGAACCAAGCAGGCCGGTCGTTGGCACAACCACATGACGTCCGCTGGGAACGTCTCGATGATGCGGCGGTAAACACCAAGAAAGACTTGGTGGGCGCACTAGGGCTCGAACCTAGGACCCGCTGATTAAGAGTCAGCTGCTCTACCAACTGAGCTATGCGCCCGATCGAAAAGTGACGTTCGGGACGCCGCATCGCTTCGATGGCGCGGGATGTAACAAACCATCCCGCGCCTGTCTAGCCTTGTCGATCACTCTTCCTGGAAAACCTCGTCGCGCTTTTTGCGCACGGAGGGGAGGAAGACGACGACGAGCACGAGGACCGCCACAATGAGCAGGCCCGCGCTCAGGGGCCGGGTGAAGAACACCGTCGGATCGCCACGGGAGATGGTCATCGCGCGGCGCAGATTCTCCTCCAGCATCGGTCCTAGAACGAAGCCGAGCAGAAGGGGCGCCGGCTCGCATTCGAGCTTGACCAGCACATAGCCGAGCAGCCCGAAGGCGGCGACCGCATAGAGGTCGAACGCGTTCGAGTTCACGCTGTAGACGCCGATGCAGCAGAAGGCGAGAATAGCCGGGAACAGCACCGTGTAAGGCACCGTCAGCAGCCGCACCCACAGCCCGATCAGCGGCAGGTTCAGCAACACCAGCATCAGGTTGCCGATCCACATCGAGGCGATGACGCCCCAGAACAGCTCCGGCTTCTCCACCGCGACGTTCGGCCCGGGCTGGATGCCCTGGATGATCATCGCGCCGATCATCAGCGCCATCACCGGGTTCGCCGGGATGCCGAGCGTCAGCATCGGGATGAACGAGGTCTGCGCGCCAGCGTTGTTCGCGGCTTCCGGGGCCGCCACGCCCTCGATCGCGCCCTTGCCGAAGCGTTCGGGCGTCTTCGAGATGCGCTTCTCCACGGTGTAGGCCGCGAACGAGGACAGCACCGCGCCGCCGCCCGGCAGGATGCCGAGGATCGAACCAAGCGCCGTGCCGCGCACGACCGGCGCCCACGCCGCCTTGAAGTCCTCCTTGCTGGGGAAGAGGCCGGTGACCTTCTTCACCATCACCTCGCGGTCGCTCTCGTCCTCGAGGTTGCGCAGAATTTCGGCGATGCCGAACACGCCGACCGCGACCGCGACGAAGTTGACCCCGTCGGCGAGCTCCAGGAAGCCCATCGTGAAACGCTGGGCGCCGGTGTTGACGTCCGACCCAATGAGACCGAGCAGAAGCCCGATCACGATCATGCCGAGCGCCTTGATGACGGAGCCGTGCGCGAGCGCGACCGACGCCACGAGGCCCAGCATCAGAAGCGAGAAGTACTCCGCCGGGCCAAACTTCAGCGCGACTTCGGTGAGCGGCGGCGCGAACAGCGCGATCAGCACCGTCGCCACCGAGCCGGCGAAGAACGAGCCGAGCGCGGCGGTGGCGAGCGCCGGACCCGCCCTGCCCTGCTTGGCCATCTGGTAGCCGTCGATCGCGGTCACGGCCGACGAGCTCTCGCCCGGCAGGTTGATCAGGATCGCGGTCGTCGAGCCGCCGTACTGCGCGCCGTAATAGATGCCGGAGAGCATGATCAGCGACGTCGCCGGTTCGAACCCGAAGGTGATCGGCAGGAGCATCGCAATGGTCGCCGTCGGGCCGATGCCCGGCAGCACTCCGATCAACGTGCCGAGCAGCACGCCGATGAAGCAGAACAGCAGGTTGACCGGCTCCGCGGCGGTCGCGAGGCCAAGCCCGAGATTTTGAAGGATCTCCATCTCAGCCTCGCTTTAAAAGGTCAGCCAGGGGCCGATCCGCTGGACCGGCAAACCAAGGCCATAGCTGAACACCACAACGCAGAAGATCGTCAGCCCGACGGTGAGCGAGGCGGCCATGACGAACGTGGCGCGCCGGCTGGCGTAAGCGGAGATCGCGACCACGAGCGCGGTCGCGGCCGCGAGGCCGAGGCCCCGAAGCGTGAGGCCGAACACCACGGGGGCGCCGAGGATCAGGATCAGGCCCCGCCAGGGCACGCCGGTCATCGGCGACTGCGCCTTGCCGACCGCCTTGAAGAGAGTAACGAAGCCGATGAAGCCGAGCACCCCCGCCAGCACCAGCGGGAAGTAGCCGGGGCCCATCCGCAGCGCGCTGCCGATCGTCAGCTCTTGCGTGCCGAGGGCGAACAGCCCGGCGATCACGATGAAGATGACGCCGGCCGCGGCGTCACGTGTGTTGATTTGCATGGAATGGCCTCGGGAACGAACGCGTCGACCCGCATAAGCGGGCGCCGAATAGAACGGGAGCGGCGGGTCGCCCCGCCGCTCCCGGCTCCAGAGAGGTCAGTCGGCGTAGACGCCGGCGGCTTTGATCACCGGCGCCCAGCGGGCGATCTCGGAGGTCAGCTTCGCCTTCAGCGCCTCGGGAGTCGCATCGGCCTCGGACGAGGGGACGGTGCCGAGATCGGCGAAGCGCTTGACGACGTTCGGATCCTTCAACGCCTTCTGGAGCGAGGCCGAAAGCTTCGCGATGATCTCCGGCGAGGTGCCCTTGGGGGCGTAGACGCCGTGCCAGATGCCGACCTCGAAGTCGGTGAGCCCGCCTTCGGCGGCCGTCGGCACGTTCGGCAGCGCCGCGAGGCGCTCCTTGGTCGTCGTGGCGTAGGCCTTGATCTTGCCGCCCTTGATCTGATTCGTCGTGTTCGTGGTCTGGTCGCACATCAGGTCGACCTGCCCGCCGACCAGATCCGTCATCGCGGGACCGGTGCCCTTGTACGGCACGGTCGTCAGCGGGGTCTCGATCTTCGACATGAACAGCATGCCGCAGAGGTGCGACGCCGCGCCGATGCCGGCGTTGGCGTAGGTCACCTTGTCCTTGTTGGCCTTCGCATACTCCACGAGCGCCTTCATGTCGGCCGGCTCGAAATTGGCGCGGGCGACGATGGTCATCGGCACGTCGGTGACGAGGCCCACGTAGTCGAAAGCGTTGAGCGTGTCGTAGGGCAGCTTGCGGTAGAGCGTGGCGCTGGTCGACATGCCGATGTGGTGGAGCAGCAGCGTGTAACCGTCCGGATCAGCCTTGGCGACGCGGCCTGCGCCGAGCGTTCCGCCGGCGCCGCCGACGTTTTCGATCACGATCTGCTGGCCGAGGTCCTTGCTCATGGCTTCCGCCACGAGGCGGCTGACCGTATCGGTCGGGCCGCCGGCGGAGAACGGCACGATCATGGTGATCACGCGGGACGGATAGGTCTCGGCGACGGCGGAGCCCGTCAGGACACCGAAGGCCGCCACGGCGGCGGCAAGCGACTTGAACATAGGAATTTCCCTCCTCACGCCCCTGTGACGGTCGATCGCCCGCCTATGGGGCGGCGCGTCTCCGTAGCTCTTCCCGATCCGCGCATTACGCGTCTTGATGGGCTGCTCGCTTATCGATGATGCTTAAGTCGAACGCAACCGATCGAGGCGAGATTGCGGCGGCGCACCATGAACGCAAGCCCGTGATCGGCGGTTTTACGATCGCGCGTCATCGAGCTGATGCCAAGAGGTTGAACGAAAAGAGGCCGCCTTGCGGCGGCCCCTAAGCAGTTTCCGGTATGCCGACGATCAGGCCCGGATCGCGGCCTGCGCGTTCAGGCTGACGCGCTTGGTCGCGAGCTTGTTCAGGGCCGCCACATAGGCGCGCGCGGAGGCGACGAGCGTGTCGGGATCGGCTCCGCGGCCGGTCACCGTTTTGTCGCCCTCCTCCAGCCGCACCGAGACCTCCGCCTGGGCGTCGGTGCCTTCGGTTACAGCGTGGACCTGATAGAGCGCGAGTTGCGCCTCATGCGGGACCACGCGCTGGATCGCGTTGAAGATCGCGTCCACCGGACCGTTGCCGACCGCCTGGACCGTGGTGTGAACCCCGTCGATGTCGAGCGTCAGAGTGGCGGACTGCGGCCCCATGGTGCCGGCGATCACCGTCAGCGACAGCACTTTGATCCGGTCGTTGCCGCTCGCGATCTGGTTGTCGACCAGCGCCTCGATGTCCTCGTCGTAGACGTGCTTCTTGCGGTCCGCGAGTTCCTTGAAGCGGGTGAAGGCGTCCTGCAGCGCGTTCTCGCCGAGTTCGTAGCCGAGCGTCTTCAGCTTGTCCTTGAAGGCGGCGCGGCCGGAATGCTTACCCATCACCAGCGAGGTCTTGGACACCCCGACCGACCCCGGCGTCATGATCTCGTAGGTCTCGGAGTGCTTCAGCATGCCGTCCTGGTGGATGCCGCTCTCATGCGCGAAGGCGTTCTTGCCGACGATCGCCTTGTTGTACTGCACCGGGAACGAGGTCGCGGCGGAGACGAGGCGCGAGGCGCGCGTCAGCAGCGTCGACTCCACGCCCGTCTCGTAGGGCATGGCGTCCCGGCGCACCTTCAGCGCCATCACGATCTCCTCGAGCGCGGCGTTGCCTGCGCGTTCGCCGATGCCGTTGACGGTGCACTCGATCTGGCGCGCGCCGCCCGCTACGCCCGCCAGCGAGTTCGCGACCGCCAGGCCGAGATCGTCATGGCAGTGCGTGGAGAAGATCGCCTTGTCCGCCCCCGGGACGCGCTCGCGCACCTGGACGAACATCGCGCGGTACTCGTCGGGCGTCGCGTAGCCGACCGTGTCCGGCAGGTTGATCGTGGTGGCGCCCGCCTTGATCGCGGCCTCGACCGCCCGGCAGAGGTACTCGATCGGGGTTCGGGTGGCGTCCATCGCCGACCATTCGACGTCCTCGACCAGATTACGCGCCTGCGCCACGGTGGCCGAGATGATCTCCAGCACCTGCTCCTCGGTCTTGCGCATCTGGTGCGCGAGATGGATCGGCGAGGTCGAGACGAAGGTGTGGATCCGCGGGCGCCGAGCGAATCGCACCGCCTCGCCGCAGCGGGCGATGTCGGCGGGGATCGCCCGGGCGAGTCCGGCGATGACGGCCGCGTCGGAGCGGCGGGCGATTTCGGCCACGGCTTCGAAGTCGCCGTTCGAGGCGATCGGGAAGCCGGCTTCGATGACGTCGACGCCCATCCGGTCGAGCAAATGGGCGACGTCGAGCTTCTCCTCGAACGTCATGGTGGCGCCGGGGCATTGCTCGCCGTCGCGCAGCGTGGTGTCGAAAATGACGATCCGGTCGGTGGATGCGGTCATCGGAATAGGTCCTTCGGGATCCGGGCGGCTCGGCCGGCTCAGATGTGGCCGTCAGCGGGCTCGCGGCGTCGCGTGCTGGGTCGGGTCTCGGCGTCCCCTGAGCGCCAGGGCGACAAAGCCCGGCCGGCCCTCAGGGGCGCGTAAGGAGAAGTCGGCCGGCGAACGGGCGCGCGGAGGCGTCGGCCGCGACGGCCGTCGTCCGATCCACGATGATGTCGCCGCTCGCGCGCATGACGCCTGTCCGAAGTCCGCAAAGCAAACGCCGGACGCAGCCGGCGCGAAGGCCACGTTTACGCTCGTTGCACGCGGCGATCAACGGGTAACCCCGCGGGAGACCGGGCCAGCGAGGGCTGTGCAGCGGCCGGTATCGCGCGGTCGGAAGCTTCCGACCGCAAGAAGAGGCGTTTCGCGATCACCGCAGAACAGGCTGCGAGCGTTACGCCTGCGATGACGTCCACGGCATAGTGGCTTGCGTGCGAGACGGCGGCGGCAGCCATCGCCACGTTGAGAGCCAGCGCCGGCCAGCGAAAGGTCGGGCTCCGCCATGCGCCCCAAACGCACAAGGCTGCAACGCCGGCGTGAACCGAAGGAAAGGTGAGTATTCCTGCGGCATGGTTCAGGCTCAGCACGAACGTCGGATCGTTCCGCACGCCGTTGAATTGGTCCAAGAACGCGAAGCTGTACCAGGTGTTGATGCTTTTCATGTCCGCGTGGCCGACGCCGTAGGTGGCGTAAGCTCCCGTTGCGGGGAACCACACGCTGACCAGCGACGCCGAAGCGCAGAGGACCATGAAGGCGAAGACCAACGCGCAGGCGCGTGGGGTTTGCCCCGCAAGCGCGAGGCAAACGGGGATGAGCAGCATTTGGGGACTGAAAGCGGAATAGGAGTACCGCAGGCTTTCAGCGAGCCATGGGCGTGAATCGACGAAGGCGATGAACGCGCGCCAATTGAAACCGATCGCGGCGTCCCACCTCGCCAGGGTCGCGTCGGCCAGCGGCTGCGCCGCTCCGATGGCTGCGTAGGTGAGCGCAAGTGTTGGCGACATCGCCAATAGACCCACCGCGAACACAGCGAGCGCGTCGCCCAACCGCGGCGCTTCCCGCCAGTGCGCGAACGCCGAAAGCGCCAAGAAGGGCATAATGCAGAGGGTGAATGCTATAAACGAGCGGTAATCGACCGACACGTTGCTCGCGGCGAGAGCTAAAAGCGTGAGCGCGTAGTTAAGCGCCAGGGCCGCAAATAGCCGTCGGCGCGCGCTGTCCGGTTCTTTCGGCCGCATCGTGGAGGTCTCTTGGTCTCTTCCGGACCATTCAGACGCCTACATCTCTAAAAATTCCCTCTCTGCTACTGCTCCCGCGTCAGCCGAGCAGCGTTCCCTCCGCGACGACGACGGCCGATCCGCCGACCGATGCGGTCACAAGTTGGCCGCCGGCGACATCAAGCCCGAGTTCGATCGAGCTGGGGCGGCCCATTTCGTAGCCTTGCTCGATCTTGATGAGGTGAGCGCCATCCGCAGGTCTTTCGAACGCCATGACGACGCCGGCAAATGCGGCTGCGGCGGAGCCTGTCGCCGGATCTTCGGTGATCGCCGGCTCGAGCATACGAGCGTGAAAACTATTGGCGGCGTCGGCCGTCTCGCGAGTGTAGACGAAGACCGCTGAATTCCGGTCGTCCCCGAATGCGCTCGCCCACAGCGCGCTGTCCGCCTGCACGCGGGCGACAGTGGCGGCGTCTTTCACCGGTACGAAGGTGAAGGGATTGCCCGCCGAGAACCGCGCCAGCTTATGAGCGCCGAAGCCGATGTCCGCCGCCTCGATTCCGAGCGCGGCCGCGGCCGCCTCCTCCGACGACGGCTCGCCGGCGGAGGTAGGGAGCCTTGGCAGGGTGAACGTAGCGCGGCCAGCGGTCTTGCTCGTCAGCAGCACACGGCAATCGATGACGCCGATCGCCTCCTCCACCTCGAACGCGCCTTCCGCGCCCTTGGCGCCGACGCCCGTCAAAAGGCCGAGAAGTACGGCTGCGCCAACGGTTGGATGGCCTGCGAAGGGCAACTCCTTGTGCGGCATGAAGATGCGCAGCCGCGCCTTCCGGCCGTCGACCTCCGCCGGCAGCAGGAACACCGTCTCCGAGAGGTTGAACTCGCGCGCGATCACTTGCATCCCGGCGGCGTCCAGGCCTTCCGTGTCGAGCACCACGGCGAGCGGGTTCCCTGCAAAGGGACGATCGGCGAAGACGTCGAGAATCACATACCGACGGCCCATGAAAACCTCCTCCTGAAGACCCATAGCCTGCGGGAAACCGGCGCGGCGCTTTGCCCGCTACGCCGCTCTACACCCGCTCTGGCTGGAACAGCCGGCTCGGGCGCACGAACTCGTCTTGCGCAGCGATCGTGAGGATCTCGCGGGAGCCGGCCTCGGCGGTGGCTTTCAGCAGTCCGTAGACGGACGATCCCGCAAGCGACAGCGCCTGTGCGGCCGAGCCGGTCGTGGACAGATGCACGAAAAACAGGGCCGCGATCGCGTCGCCCGCGCCGTTTACCGAGAGCGGCAGCAGCGGGGTGCGGAGGCGGAAGGCGCCCTCCCCGTCGACCGCGAGCAGATCGATCGCGTCCTCCGGCGTTTCGGGCGTCCGCAGGCTGGTGACCAGCGCCGCCCTCGGGCCCCGCGCCCTCAGGGCGTCGACTGCGGCGACGGCCGCGCCGAGCGAGCCGATCGTGACGCCGGTCAGGTACTCCAGTTCGAACTGGTTTGGAGTAACGACGTCCGCGGCCGGCAGGGCGCGGTCCCGCATGAACTCCGGAATGCCCGGCCGCACGAACACGCCGCGGCCGACGTCGCCGATCACCGGATCGCAGCAGTAGAGCGCTTCGGGGTTCGCCGCGCGCACGCGGCCGACCGCGTCGAGGATCGCCTCGCCGATCGCCGCGTCGCCCATGTAGCCGGACAGCACCCCGCCGCAGGACGGCAGGACCCCCCGCTCCTCGACGCCGGTCACCACCTCGCGGATGGCCTCGGCGGGAAACACGGGGCCGCGCCAGGCGCCGTAACCCGTGTGATTCGAGAACTGCACGGTGTTGATCGCCCAGACCTCATGGCCGAGACGCTGCATCGGGAACGCCGCGGAGGCGTTGCCGACGTGGCCATAGGCGACGTGAGACTGGATCGACAGGATGTTCATCAGCGCGCCCCGCTCTTGCCGCGCCGGTTCTAGCGCCGCTCCCGCCGGCCCGTCGAGTTCCGATCGGTGATTGCGACGATCGTCCGCGCTGATGCGTCAGGCGAAGTAGTCGCGCAGGAAGACGCCGCCTGGCGCGAGCAGGATGTAGGCCCAGACAACCGCGGAACTGGCGTTCGCCGCCTGAAAGCGAACCTGCCCCATCTCGAACATGCCGGCGACGAAAGGCACGAAGGACCGGATGGGGCTGATGAAGCGGCCGACGAACACGCCCGGCGCGCCCCACTTCTGCACGAAGTGCTGCGTACGATGAATGATCTCTGGCCGGCTTTTGATCGTCTTCCATTCCAGCACCCGGTCCTTCAGGCGATAGCCGAGCGCATAGGACGCCCAGTCCCCCAGAAAGCCGCCAAGCGCGACGCCTGCGAAGATCGGCCAGAACGCGATGTTGCTTGCGCCGATCAACGCGCCGACGCCGACGAACAGCGGCGTCGAGGGAACCGCGAGCGACAGCCCGACGATCGATTCGAGGAAGGCGAGAACGAATACGATCACCGGCGCCCAGGCTTCGTGCTCCCGCACGAACTCGAGCACCGTCGTCATCACGCTGTCGAAGGTCATTGGGGGCCGGGGATCTCGAGGGTGGCGGAGAAGCCGGCGTTTCTCCCCCGTTTTCGTCAGCGACGCAACGCGAGCGGAAGAAACGATCGCTTTACCGAGCGGTCGGGTCGCATGTTCCGGTACACGACGCGCCGACGCCCCGATCCTCCGGAAATCTTGCACGATCCTCCGAACGTGATGGCGCGGCTCTAGCCTAGGCTCGCGTCGCCCTCCTATGTTGCGGCGCGACGATGCAATCCTCCGGCGCTGCGATCCGAGCACGCGGCGGGGATCGACAAGGAGATGCGGCGATGGCCGACACCACCGAACTCGCGGCGATGATTGCGCGATACGCCACGGAAGACGGCGTCACCGCGACGGCGGTCCCGCGCCTTTCGCTGTTTCGGTCCTCACAGCCGACCGAGCCCGTCCACGCCCTTTACGAGCCCGCGTTCTGCATCATCGCCCAAGGCCGCAAGCAGGTGATGCTGAACGGCGCGATCTACGGCTACGATCCTGCGCGCTATCTGGTCGTCTCGGTCGATCTGCCCATTGTCGCGCAGGTCACCGAAGCGTCGGACGCCGAGCCGTACCTCGGGCTGCGTCTGGATCTCGATCCCGCAGCTTTAAGCGCGATGATGATCGAGCACGGATTGGACCGCCGCGACCTTCCCGCCGGGCCGGGTTTAGGGCTTGCGCGGATGACGCCGGACCTGATCGACGCCGTCGTGCGCCTGACGCGGCTGCTGGATCAGCCGGACGACATCGGCGCCCTCGCCCCGCTTGTCGAGAAAGAGATCCTTTACCGCCTCATGACGGGCGATCAGGCGTCGCGGCTGCGCCAGATCGCGCTGGCCGACAGCAAGCTCGGCCAAGTGAACCGGGCGATCGACTGGATTCGGCGCAATTTCCGCGAGCCGTTCCGCATCGACTCGGTGTGCGACGCCGCCGGCATGAGCCCCTCCGCCTTGCACGCGCATTTCAAGACGGTGACCGCGATGAGCCCGCTGCAGTACCAGAAACAGCTGCGGCTGCAGGAGGCCCGACGGCTGATCCTGAGCCAGGCCCGGGACGCGGCCTCGGCCGGTCACGCCGTCGGCTACGACAGCCCCTCTCAGTTCTCACGGGAGTACAGCCGCTTGTTCGGCGCGCCGCCTCTGCGCGACGCCGCGAAGCTGCGTGAGGCGCCGGAGCTTTCCATCGGCTGACGGTCAGGCCGCGAGGAGCGCGTCTCCGAGGCGGAGCGGGATGTCCTCCGCCTTGAGCGGAGGACTGAAGAGATACCCTTGCATCAGCCGGCACCCCAGCCCGGTCAGGATGTCGCGCTGGGTTTCCGTCTCCACCCCCTCGATCACGCAGGCGAGCTTCAGATTGCGACAGAGATCGACCATCGACCTCGTGATGTCCCGCGAGGTCGGGTCGCGTTCGATGTCGAGGATGAAGCCGCGGTCGATCTTGATCTCGTCCAGCGGTAGAAGCCTCACGTAGGTCAGGCTCGAATGTCCGGCGCCGAAGTCGTCGAGCGCGACGCCCACGCCAAGGGCGTGCAGGGCGTTCAGCGCGCTTTCCGCGAGCGCGAAGTCCCGCATGGCCGCCGTCTCGGTGATCTCGAACACGAGCCGTTTCGGATCAAGTCCTGATGCCCGCACCAAACCTATGATCCCAAGCATGGCCTCGGGCGAGAGGTCGCGCGCTGAAAGGTTGAAGGACAGGCCGACGTGATCCGGCCAAGCGGCCGCGTCGGCCAGCGCCCGCCGCAGCAGCGCCTGCGTGATGTAGTTGATCAGTTCGCTGCGCTCGGCGACTGGGATGAAATCCGCCGGCGACACGACCCCCGCCGTCGGCGACGTCCAACGCGCCAAGGCCTCGAGCGAACCGACCTTGCCGGTGCGCGCATCGACGATCGGCTGGTAGTTCAGCGAGAACTCCCGGTCGATGTCCGCGCTCATGAGCGCCTGCTCGACCGCGTGGAATCGGCGGATCGCGGTCTCGTGCTCCGCAGAGAACATCACGGGATGGCCGCGCCGGGCGCCCTTGGCGAAATAGAGAGCGTAATCCGCGCGCTCGTACAGCAGCTTCGCCGACCCGCCGCATTGGTCGCTGGACACCAGACCCACTGACGCGGAGATCTTCGCCGAGCCGCCCTGAAGCGCAAAGGGGGCCTGCAAGGCCGCGCACATCCGCTCCGCAAAACCGAGCGCTTCGGCGTCGCTGACGCTCCCTGCGAAGATCACCGCGAACTCGTCGCCGCCCAGCCTGCTGATGAAGGTGTCGTCTCCCGCGGCCGCCGCCAAGCGGTCCCCCGCTTCGATGAGCACCTTGTCGCCCGCGATATGGCCGTAGAGGTCGTTGATGGGCTTGAACCCGTCGAGGTCGATGACGCCCACCACGAAGCGCCCCCGACTGCCTACGTTTTCGATCGCCTCGTCGAGGCGCGCGAAGAAGCGACGACGATTGGGAAGCGACGTCAGACTGTCGAGATTGGCGAGGCGGTAGTTCTCGTCGCTCAGCCGCTTCGTTTCCAATTGACCGAGGATCATCTCCCGGAAGCTTCGGGAGTGCACGAAGAGCATCCGCACCATGGCCGCGCTGACGAGCGCGAGATTGACGCCGATCGCGACGAGCGTCGGTTGACCACGCGTTAGGAGGAAGAGCGTCAAGGCCGGCACGACCGCCAGGGTCACGCCGAGCGCAGCCGTTCGTGCGTGGAGCTGGCAGAAGATGCAGCTCACCACGGTGAACCCGCAAAAGAAGATGACGTGGGCCTGCAGGAATGGGTCGCTGTATTGGAACAGAGCGAGCGCCCAGCCGAGAAAGCCCGCGCCGAGCACAGGACCGAGGATGTTCGCGGTCCGCAACGCCCTGCGCGCAGCGGGGTAATCCATCGGCCGGTTGCGGCGCCGCGCCCATGTTACGATCCGCAACGTGCAGATTGCGATGAGGACCGCCGGCGCCGCCACGGCGAGAGCCAGCGGCGCGACGCGCAGATGCGAAGCCGCGAGGGTGACCGCGCTGATCGTGAGGATGACGTAGAGAACGGGGACTTGGCGCGCGTAGGCTTCGAGCACGGCCCGAAGATAGGCCGCCTCGGTCGGATCGACGGCTTCGCTATTATGAAGGCGCATCGTCAGGTCCAATGAAGGGGATGACGATCCTCACGCAGAAGAAGTGGAACGACGGTTAAGGCGCTCAGTTCAACGAAGGATCGAGGCCTCGATCCAATTCCGCCGCGCCCGAGGGGCGAAGGGCCCAAAGTCTGCTCCGGGCCCTTCTGTGCGTCTTAGTTCTTGGCCTTGTCGACCATGGCCTTGGCCTTGATCCACGGCATCATGGCGCGGAGCTTCTCGCCGACCTCTTCGATCTGGTGAGCGTCGTTCTTCGCGCGGGTCGCCTTGAACGAGGTCTGGTTGACCTTGTTCTCCAGCATCCAGTTGCGGGTAAAGATCCCGCCCTGGATGTCGGCCAGCACGCGCTTCATCTCGAGCTTGGTCTCGGGGGTGATGATGCGCGGTCCGGTGACGTACTCGCCGTACTCGGCGGTGTTCGAGATCGAGTAGTTCATGTTGGCGATGCCGCCCTCATAGATGAGGTCGACGATCAGCTTCACCTCGTGGAGGCACTCGAAGTAAGCCATCTCGGGAGCGTAGCCCGCCTCGACCAGCGTCTCGAAGCCGGCGCGGATCAGCTCGACGAGGCCGCCGCAGAGGACGACCTGCTCGCCGAACAGGTCGGTCTCGCACTCTTCCTTGAACGTGGTCTCGATGATGCCGGCGCGGCCGCCGCCGATGGCCGAGGCGTAGGACAGGCCGATGTCGTGCGCGTTGCCGGTGTAGTCCTGGGCGATCGCGATCAGCGACGGCACGCCGCCGCCCTTCTGATACTCGCCGCGGACGGTGTGACCCGGGCCCTTGGGAGCCACCATCAGGACGTCGATGTCCTTGCGCGGCTCGATCAGGTTGAAGTGCACGTTGAGGCCATGCGCGAAGAGAAGGGCCGCGCCCTCCTTCATGTTGCCCTCAAGGCTCTCCTTGTAGATGTCCGCCTGCAGTTCGTCCGGGGTCAGCATCATGACCACGTCGGCCACCTTCGCGGCCTCGGCCGGCGACATGACCTTGAAGCCTTCCGCTTCGGCCTTCTTCGCCGAAGCGGAGCCCGGCCGCAGGCCGATGATCACGTTCGTCACGCCGCTGTCGCGCATGTTGAGCGCGTGCGCATGGCCCTGGCTGCCGTAGCCGATCACGGCGACGGACTTGCCCTTGATGAGGTTGATATCGGCGTCGCGGTCGTAATAAACGCGCATCCTGAGGCCCTTCCCTATGGGAGTTTTCGTGGAGATCAGCCGGCCTTCGCCGGCGTTTTCGTCGCCCCATACAGGGCAAGGAACTGTTGGACGGCGCGCCGCGCGTCGTCGGCTATGGCGGCGTCGTCGATCGTGAACCGGTCGCCGAGCAGCAAGCGGATCTGAACGTCCCGGCCCACGAGGCCGAAGAAGGTGCGGAACGCCTCCTCGGCGTCGTCGAAGGCGACCAGTCCAGCGCTCCGCGCGTCCAGCAGCAGGCCTTTGAGCCGCTCCCCGATCGCGAAGCGCCCGTTCGCCAGCACGATCCCGCCCAGGGTCTCGGCCTGCCCGATCGCCACGCGGTTCAGGGCGACCGAGGTCTCGGACGAGATCACGCTCAGCCAGTTCGCTGCGAAGCCCTCGAGGCTCTCCCGCAACGCGCCGGCGTCGAGATGCTGGCGGTCGTAAGCGCCGGCCCGGACCTTGGACGCCTGCCAGCGGACGGTCTCGGTGAGCAGCCCGTCGCGGTCGCCGAACCACTTGTAAAGCGTTTCCTTGGAGCAACTCGCGCTGCGAGCGACAGCCGTCATAGTGAGAGCCGCGGCGCCCTTTTCGACGAGAAGCGCGAGCACGGCGGCGAGCACAGCTTCGCGCCGCTCCGTCATTCCCTCGCTCTGACCGTCTCGACCGCCGCCGTCCATCTTGCCGTACCGTACGTTACGGTTCGGTCGTATGGCCCATTCCGCCGGGCTGCGCAAGCCTGATCTCGCGCGAGCCACGCCCGGTCTAAGTCTTCCCCGTACAGACCAGGGCGCGTCTGCGCGCGAGCCTCGCCGGCGTCAGCGCACCAGCTTCGGCCCGCGGTACTCCGCCTTCGCGGCGGCGTTCGGACGAGGCTGAGACGATCGGGCTGTGGGGGCGGCCCGGACGTCTTCCTTGGTCATGGCGAAGGTGTACACCGCGTGCGCGGCGGCCTTGGCCATCTGCCGGAGCACGCCGGGGTTCACGTTGGCGATCGTGTCGCACGCCTGATGGTAGCAGGCGTCATAGGGCTCGCCCGCCGCGCCTCCGAACCGCTCCGCTTCGGCCGCCGACTTCCGGTCCTCCGCGCCGGAGAACAGACCGCCCGCAGGGATGCCGGCCTCGATGAAGGCGAAATAGTCTGAGCGTCCATCGAACAAGCTCGGCGCGCTCGGAAGGTTGCGGCTGTCGAAGAAGTCCGTGAAGACCTGCTCGATGATGTCCGAGCCGGGCGGGCCGGGATCGCCGATCGAGCCGTCGCCGTCGTAGACGAACCGCACGAAGTTCGGCGAACCCAGCATATCGAAGTTGAGGTTCAACGCGATCTTCGCGCGCTGGGCGTCCGTCAGTTGCGTGACGTAGTGCGTCGACCCGCGCAAGCCAGATTCCTCGCCGCCCCAGAAGGCGAAGCGGACGGTGTTCTGCGGCTGGAGGCCGAGCGCCTTGAGCTCGCTTGCGATCGTCAGCAGCGCCGCCGCGCCTGAGCCGTTGTCGTTGATCCCCGGCCCCGCCGCGACCGAGTCGAGGTGGGCGCCGACCACGACGGTCCGGTCGGCGTTGCGCCCCGGCAATTCGGCGATGACGTTGTAGCTCGCGACCGTCTCCGTGGTTGCGTCCACCACCAGCCGAACACGAACGGCGCCGTTGAACGACTGCTCGTAGAGTCGCCGCCCGAGCGCGTAGGTGGCGCCGACCACCGGAATCGCCACCCGCTCGCTGAACGTCGGGACGAGAAGGTCGTCCCTCCCGGGCTGCCCTTCGTTGAAGATGATTGCGCCGATTGCGCCGGCGGCCTCCGCCAGCCGCACCTTCTGAAGGAACGAGCACGTGCCGCGCTGGATCAGCGCGATGCGGCCCGACACGGCGTTGAAATCACGCGCCAGACACCCGCTTGTCGAGCCCGGTTCGGCGGGCGGCGGCACCTGAGTATGCCCCACCCGCGCGACCAATCCACGGACGTCGCCCTTCCCGGAGTACTCCGCGGTCGCAAAGTCGACGTCGGGCGTGAACGTGGTCGGATCTGGCCCGATCCTGTTGAAGACCGGTGGGGCGTTCTCAGTGAACAGGTCGAACTCGAACGGTCGGGCCTGAGCGTCGTAGCCCGCCGCCGCCAGGGCGCTGCGGACGTAACGGACGCTGTCGAGGTATCCAAGAGTTGCCGAGGCGCGATTGCCGCCGCGCCGCTCTGCAATCGCCTGCAACTCCCGCAGATGGACGAGGATTTTCGTGTCGTCGACCTTCGACACCAACCGGTCGGTGCGAACCGGTTCGAACGCCTGAGCGGCGGTCGCGAGGCCGACCGCCAAGCACGCTGCGGCTAGACCCGTTTTGGCCCCACGAAACATCCGATCCCCCATGCCCGAAGAGCGCGCCCCTTTCGTTCGACGGACAAAAAGGGGTGCAGGCACAGGAACTCTATCCAGCGCGCAAACGACGGTCCACGTCGCGCGGAAGGTGCCGCCGCGCATTTCCGCCACATTTCCAAGGAGCGTTAAGGATGTCTTCCGGGAACCGTCGGACGGGGTCGCCCTCGGATCAGGCCGCCATGCCCTCGGGGCCGCGAGCGATCGCGGCGACGCCGGTGCGCGCCACCTCCACGAGGCCGAGCGGCACCATCAGCGAGATGAACTGATCGAGCTTGTCGGGCTTGCCCGTCAGCTCGAACACGAAGCTTTCGGTCGTCGCGTCGATCACCCGGGCGCGGAACGCCTCGGCGATGCGCAGAGCCTCGACGCGATCGTCGCCTTTGCCGCGCACCTTCACGAGCAGCAGTTCGCGCTCCAGCGCCTTGCCGGTCAGCGTGAGGTCGACCACCGAATGCACCGGCACCAGCCGGTCCAGCTGGCTCTTGATCTGATCGACGACGCCGTCGGGACCCGTGGTCACGATGGTGATGCGGGAGAGATGGCTCTCGTGGCTGACCTCGGACACCGTCAGGCTGTCGATGTTGTAGCCGCGACCCGAGAACAGGCCGATGACGCGGGCGAGCACGCCAGGCTCGTTGTCGACGAGGATCGCGAGCGTGTGGCGGGCGAGCGGCGGATGCGCGTCGTCCATGAAGTAGGCGGAACCGGTCGGCAGAGGCGGCATGGGGTTCTTCTTATGCGTTGGACAAGGACGTCATCCCGGTCGTGCGGAGCGAGAGCCGGGATCGTCTTCCGAAGAAAAGGGCGCTCGATCCTGAGGACGGTCCCGGATCGGCCTTCGGCCGTCCGGGATGACGCGTCCTTCAGGCGCGGATCACACCAGCGCCTGGCCGGCGCCCGTGATCGCGGCGTTGATGCTCTCGTCCGCGTCGTCGTTGAGCAGCATCTCGTTGTGCGCCCGCCCCGAGGGGATCATCGGGAAGCAGTTCTCCATCTTGTCGACGAGGCAGTCGACGACGGCGAAGCCCGGCGCGTCGATCATCGCCTGGATGGCTGCGTCGAGGTCCGCGGGGTCCTGCACCCGGATGCCCGTGCCGCCATAGGCTTCCGCCAGCTTCACGAAGTCCGGCAGCGCCTCGGAGTACGAGTTGGAGTAACGGCCGCCGTGCAGCAGCTGCTGCCACTGCCGCACCATGCCCATGTACTCGTTGTTCAGGATGAACACCTTGACCGGCAGCTTGTACTGGACCGCGGTCGATAGCTCCTGAAGCATCATCTGGATCGAGGCTTCGCCGGCGATGTCGATGACGAGCGCGTCGGGATGCGCCTTCTGGACGCCCACCGCCGCCGGCAGTCCGTAGCCCATGGTGCCGAGGCCGCCGGAGGTCATCCAGCGGTTCGGCTCCTCGAAGCGGTAGTACTGCGCCGCCCACATCTGATGCTGGCCGACCTCGGTGGTGATGTAGGTCTTCCGGTTCTTGGTCAGCTCGTACAGCCGCTCGATCGCATGCTGAGGCTTGATGACCTCCTGCGAACCCCGGTAGCCGAGGCTCTTGCGCGCGCGCCAGCCGTCGACCTCGCTCCACCAGGAGGCGAGCGCGTCGGCGTCGATCTTGGCGGAAGTCGCTTTCCAGATCCGGATCATGTCGGCGAGGACATGGGCGACGTCGCCGATGATCGGGATCTGAACCTTGACGTTCTTGTTGATCTGCGACGGGTCGATGTCGATGTGGATCTTCTTCGAGTTCGGCGAGAACGCGTCGAGCCGGCCGGTGATGCGGTCGTCGAAGCGGGCTCCGATGCAGACCATCACGTCGCAATCGTGCATCGCGTGGTTGGCCTCGTAAGTCCCGTGCATGCCGAGCATGCCGAGCCACGCCGGGCCCGAAGCCGGATAGGCGCCGAGGCCCATCAGCGTCGAAGTCACCGGCGCGCCGGTGAGGGCCGCGAATTCGCGCAGCAACTCGCTCGCCCGCGGACCGGAGTTGATGACGCCGCCGCCGGTGTAGAACACCGGCTTCTTTGCGGAGGCGATCAGCTGCACCGCCGCCTTGATGCGCTCGATGTCCCCCTCGACCTTGGGCTGGTAGCTCTTATGGACGACGTTCTGCGGTCCGACGTAGGCGCCGGTCGCGAACTGGACGTCCTTCGGGATGTCGATGACGACGGGCCCCGGCCGGCCGTTGGTCGCGACGTAGAACGCCTCATGCAGGATCTGCGCGAGCTCGTTGACGTCCTTCACCAGGTAATTGTGCTTGGTGCAGGGCCGGGTGATGCCGACCGTGTCGCACTCCTGGAACGCGTCCGAGCCGATGAGATGCGTCGGGACCTGGCCGGTGATGCAGATCAGCGGGATCGAGTCCATCAGCGCGTCGGTCAGGCCCGTCACGGCGTTCGTTGCGCCGGGGCCGGAGGTGACGAGCACAAGGCCGGGCTTGCCCGTCGAACGCGCGTAGCCCTCGGCCGCGTGCGCCGCGCCCTGCTCGTGCCGGACGAGCACGTGCTCGACCTTGTCCTGCTGAAAAAGCGCGTCGTAGATCGGAAGCACCGCGCCGCCGGGATAGCCGAAGATGTGCTCGACGCCCTGATCCTGCAGCGCGCGGACGACCATCTCCGCGCCGGTCATCATCTCGGTCATGGCGTTTGTCCTTTCGCCGTATCGACCCTGAAACCACCCGACGCCGCGTTGGACGCCGGACAACAAAAAAGGGCCCGCTGGGGAGCCCTTGGCTTAGGCGTCATCACTCGGAAGCGAACCTATCTGGTCCGCTCCTGGGATGACGCCCTGCTTACGAGAATGAGATTGCGCGCCACGTGGCCGCTCCTGTCGTAAAGTTGCGCGGACGCTACGCGCGCGCCGTTCGCTCGTCAAGGCATAAAGCTTGCCCCAGTGATGAGCGCCGGCAGGCGCGGCGCCCGCATGCCGACCGAGGTTCAGTCGATGAAAACCGTCTCGAACTCGTGGTCGGGAGCCGCGACCGCCGCAGCCGGGGGGAGCATCGCCGGCCGCCGCAGCTCGTCGCCCGCGAACCGCCAACAGTTCCGGCCGGCGGCCTTCGCCTTGTAGAGCGCCTCGTCCGCAAGCAGCAGCAGCCGCTCCGACCCGGCGCCGTTGTCCGGCGCGAGCACCCCGCCGACGGTGACGCTCGGGCGGAGGGAGACGCCCTCGAGATCGCAGTCCTGGTAGACGTTGTCGACGACGCGTTTGGCGAGCCTCATGGCGTCCTCGACCGAGGAGATCGGCGCGATCACGGCGAATTCGTCGCCGCCTAGGCGCGCGACGACGTCGGTCGCCCGGAAGGAGGCGCGGATGCGCGACGACACCGCGATCAGCATCTTGTCGCCGCGCGCGTGGCCGAACGTGTCGTTGACCGCCTTGAAGTGATCGAGATCGACGAGCAGCAAAAGGAATCGCCGCTCCTGGCGGCGGGCCGCTTCGGCGTAGGCGTGCAGCATCTCGAGAAAGTGGGCACGGTTGGTGAGGCGCGTGAGCGCGTCGTGGCGCGCGCGGTAGGCGAACATCCGCTTAAGGCGCTGTTGCTCGAACACGACCGTCGCGACGACGATGCTCGGCGTCGCCAGCAAGGCGAGCGCGACGTAGCGCAGGATGTCGCCCGCCGCCGTGCGCGCGGGGCTAAACGGCTCCGGCCAGGGCGCGGCCGCGCCGTGCATGAGGAAGAGGACCGCGAAACCGAAAGCCGCGACCGTCGTCGCGAACAGGCCAAGCCGCAGCGCGAACCAGAGCAGAGCGACCGACGCCGCCAGGGCCGCCACCGGCCAGCCGGTCACGATCGAAAACTCGACCATGAGCATGGCGACCGCCGCCGCGCCGACATATTCCCAGGCGCGGGGCTCGCGTTCGTTGGTCACCTGACTGTCGAGAAAAGATTTCGACCGGTCCCTGCCTTGCGTGATGCTGATCGACAGCATCAGGGTCATCGAGACCACGCCGACCATCATCAGCGCGGCGAGCCGGACCCCGTCGAGCGCGCCGCCGCCGAGCATGGCCGCCGCTTCGACCGCCACCGCCGCAAGCGAGCTTGCGAGGGCGACGACGAGGAGCGCGCCCATCAGGCCGATGGGAGACGCGACCGCGCCACGGCGGCGCATCAGCTGGAAGGCGAGCACGCCGACCGCGATCGTCGCGACGTCGCGCGCGCCGGCCCAGAGCGTCGCCTCCGGCGGAAAGCGAAAGAGCAGGCCCATGACGATGTGGACCGCGAACAGCTTCAGCAGATCGATCGGATCGAGCCGATCGCCCGTGCGCACCAGCATGCCGACCGCCGCCGGCGCCGCGATCAGGAGCAATGGATACCCCGCGGCCCCGACGCCTATGATCTGATCGGCCAAGAGGCCGACCGCGTAGCACAACGACAGGGCGGCGCTACGATTTCGTATTCGCGGGACTCGAACGAACGCACGCACATCACGCAGCTTGAACATGGGGCGGGGGCACCTGTGACTGGCCTTCACAATGCCACGCACGCCCTAAGCCGGGGTTCGCGACGCCTCTCAAATTTAAGGGGTTTTGCGCTTTTCTCAGCGACGGACGTCGCCGGGGTAACGGCCGAACCGAAGGTTTCGTAGACGAGATCGAACCACCACGCAGGACGTTCCGATGCCGCTCCTTCGCGACCGTTCCGGCCGCTTCTCGCCACTGCTGGCGCTCACGCTCCTGGCTCTCATGGCCCCGGCCGTCTGGCTCGCCCTGCGCGCCGCGAACGGCGACTTCTCGGGCCCAGCCCTCGCGCCGCCCTTCGGCGTCCCGCCGGGCCTCGCGCCCGACGGACCCTCCGCGTTCGGCGGCGCGGCCTCCGGCGCGGCGCTGCGGCCGGGAGGAGAAGCCTCGGCCCGTCCGATCTACGACGCCATCCATTTAACTGGCGATTGGGCCTTCCGGTTCTTGCTGCTGTCGCTCGCCGTCACCCCGTTCCGGCGGCTCTGGCACTGGAGCCGGCTGCAGCTCGTGCGCCGCCGCATCGGGCTGGCGGCGCTGGCCTACGCCGCCCTCCATCTTGGGCTCTACGCGATCGACCAGGAGCTCGTGCTGAGCCGGATCGCGACCGAGATCGTCTTGCGGATCTATCTTGCGGTCGGCTTCGTGGCGCTGCTCGGCCTGATCGCCTTGGGGGCCACCTCCACCGACGGCATGGTGCGGCGGATGGGGGCGAAGCGCTGGGGCCAGCTCCACAAGGCGGCCTACGGCATCGCGGGTCTTGCCGTGCTGCACTTCGCCATGCAGTCCAAGCTCGATGTCGGCGAACCCATGCTGATGTGGGGCCTGTTCGGCTGGGCCATGGGCTGGCGCTGGCTGCAGGCCCGTCACGACGGCCGCGAGATCGCCCTGCCCTGGTTGCTCGGCCTCGCCGTCGCGACCGGCCTGTTCACGGCCGCCTCCGAAGCGCTGTGGTACGGGCTCGCCACAGGCGTCGATCCTTGGCGCGTGCTGGGCGCGAACCTCGATCCCGGCTATGGCGTCCGCCCCGCCGGTTGGGCGCTGGCGTTCGGGCTGGCGGCCGCGGCGTCGAGCCTGATCGGGGCCCGACGCCGGGGGCCGGAGCGCGCGCGGGCAAGTCGTCCCGCCCCGACCAAGCGCCTGGCGACGGACAGCCCCGCCCCGCCCGCCCGCTGACGCGAACCGTTCAGACCGTGGCGCCGAGCTTCGCCACGATCGCCGCGAAGTTGCGGTCGAGCCGTTCCGCGTCGGCGCGAAACGCCGGCAGCTTCGGCTCGACCTGCGCGCCTAGGCCCGCGGCGGCCTCCACCCCGAGCGCCTGCTCGAGGCTCGCGCGGTACTCCGGGATCCGCGTCCAGTCCTCGGTCGTCTGGGGCGTGATTTCGGAGTGGTATTGAAAGCCGTAGGCGCGGTCGCCCCACCGCATCGCCTGCACCGCGCAGGCGGCGTTGGCGGCGAGAGCGACGGCGCCCTCCGGCAGCTTGGACACTTCGCAGCCGTGCCACTGCAGGGTTTCGATCGTCCGCGGAAATCCGTCGAAGATCGGATCGGACGCTCCGGCCTCCGTAAGATCGACTCGCGCCAGTCCAACCTCGGGCGCGTCCATCGGCGTCACCCGGCCGCCAAGCGCATCTGCGAGCAACTGATGACCCAGGCAGACGCCGAAATAGGGTCGGCGCAGATCCCGCACCCAACTGCGGATGGCGGCCTTCTCGGGCTTGAGCCAGGGATGCGCGTCCTCCTGCCAGACGTCCATGGGGCCGCCCATGACCGCCAGCATGTCGAACCCCTCGAGCTCCGGAATCGGCTCGCCGGCGTCGAGTTCGACCGGGATCCAGTCATGGCCCTTGGCGTCCCAAATGTCGCGGAACACGCCGGGATGCTCTACGTCGAGATGCTGGAAAACCAGAATGCGCATGGTCCGCCCTGCGTCCGCTCGAGTGTCTCGTCGACAGGTATACCATGACGCCGCAGGCGCTGAATTGACGTCGGCGCCTGCTGGCGCGGCGACGCTCGCGCGCGTATAGCGTCGCCGAAAGACTTAGGCCCTTCGTTTCAAGGACGCCCGCCGTGCTCGCCGATCTCTCCGCCGCCGATCTCGAGGGCCTGACGGCCCGCACCCGCGCCGACTACGACGCGTTCCGCGCCCGCGGGCTGAAGCTCGACATGACCCGCGGCAAGCCGGCGCCGGAGCAACTCGACCTCGCGGAAGGCATGCTCGCCCTGCCGGGCAACCGCGACCACATTTCCGAAGCCGGCGAGGACGCCCGCAACTATGGCGGCGTCCAAGGTCTCGCCGAGACCCGCGCGCTGTTCGCCGGCACGCTGGGCGCCACCCCGGACCGCATCGTCGTGGGCGACAACTCCAGCCTCGCGCTGATGCACGACACGATCGTCTGGGCTCTGCTTAAGGGCGTTCCGGGATCGGAGCGACCCTGGAGCAAGGAGAGCGACATCGCCTTCCTGTGCCCTGTCCCCGGCTACGACCGGCACTTCGCCATCTGTGAGGAGTACGGGATCAGGATGATCCCCGTTCCGCTCGTCGGCGACGGGCCCGACATGGACAAGGTGGAGGAACTGGTCCGCGACCCCTCCGTAAAGGGCATGTGGAACGTCCCGAAGTACGCCAACCCGTCGGCGGACGTCTATTCCGACGAGACCATCCGTCGGCTCGCGACCATGAAGACCGGGGCGCCGGACTTCCGGCTGTTCTGGGACAACGCCTATGTCCTGCATCACCTGACGGAGGCGAAGCGCGAGATCCTCAACGTCGTCGACGCCTGCGCCGAGGCCGGCAACCCCGACCGCGCCTTCGTTTTCGCCTCGACCTCCAAGATGACGCTCGCCGGCGCAGGCCTGTCGTTCTTCGCGTCGTCGGCCGCCAACGTGAAGTGGTTCCTGGCGAGCGCCTCGAAGCGCACCATCGGGCCGGACAAGCTGAACCAGCTCCGTCACGTCCGCTTCCTCAAGGATGAAGCGGGCCTGCACGCCCACATGGATAAGCACCGCGCCCTGCTCGCCCCGAAGTTCGCCGCGGTGACGGACGCGCTCGAGGCCCGGCTCGCCGGGACGGGCGCGGCGCGCTGGACGAAGCCGGAGGGCGGCTACTTCGTCAGCGTCGACGTGGTCGAGGGCGCCGCCTCGCGCGTGGTCCAGCTCGCCAAGGAAGCCGGCCTGCTGCTGACCGGCGCCGGGGCGACCTGGCCTCATGGCAAGGACCCGCACGATTCGAACCTCCGGCTGGCGCCGTCCTTCCCCTCGCTTGCGGACGTGAAGGCGGCCTCAGAGGGGATCGCGATTTGCATCCTGCTCGCCGCGGCGGAGGCCGAAAGCGCGAAGCGTCGGGCCGCGGCGGCGTAACAGCCGCCGCTCCGCCGTACGACCTACCGTCCCCCGACGCCCCTGGCCGCCAGCGCGTCGAGGGCTGCCGCTTCCGCGTCCTCGGGCGCCACATGGCGCCAGTCCGCCATGCGATTGCGAAACCACGTCGACTGCCGCTTGGCGTAGCGTCGCGTGTCGAGGCGGGTGCGCTCGACGGCCTCCTCCCGCGCGATTTCGCCGCGCTTCCACGCGGCGAAGGCCTGGACGCCGACCGCCTTCATGACGGGCGCTCCTTCGGACAGACCGCGTGAGACGAGGCGCTCGGCTTCCTCCGCTGCGCCCTCCTCCAGCATGGCCTCGAGCCGCCGCGCGATACGGAGGTCCAGGGCCGATCGGTCCGGCGCCAGCACCAGCCGGAGCGCTGCCTCCGGCGGAAGCAGCGGGGCGCCCGTCTCCTGCTGCCACCGGCTCAACGAGCGGCCCGTGCTCTCGATCACCTCCAGCGCGCGCATGAGCCGCTGCGGATCGGACGGCCTGAGCCGGGCCGCCATGACCGGGTCGCGCGCGGCGAGCTCCGCGTGGAGATCGACGTCCGCCCCGCCGGCGCGGCGCCACCGCTCTCTTATCTCCGGCGCAATCTCGGGCACCGTCGACAAGCCTCGGGTCAGCGCATCGAAATAGAGGCCTGTTCCCCCGACCACAATCGGCAAACGACCGCCGCTCAAAACGCCCTTAACATCCTCTAGCCAGGATCCGACGGCGTAGGGCGTTGCGCCGTCTACATGGCCGTAGAGCGCATGAGGCGCGCGGGCGAGATCGGCGTCCGCGGGACGAGCGCTCAGGACTCGAAGGTCGGCGTAGACCTGCGTGGCGTCGGCGTTGACCACCACGCCGCCCCAGCGTTCGGCGAGGGCGAGAGCCAGCGCCGACTTGCCCGAGGCGGTCGGGCCCGCGATCAGAACCGCCGCGATCGGCGCCGTCATGGATCCTGTCTCATCGCCCTCACCTGCGCGCCGTCCGTTTCCCTGCGCGCCGCGCGGTCGTTATAGACACGAGGATTGCGCCCGCCACGTTCCTTCTCCGCCGGAGTGTCCATGTCCGCCCTCGCCGCCGTGCTGATCGCCAACCCGAACGAGCCCGTGGTCGACGCCGCGCTCGTTATGAAGGCGGCGCAGGTCGTCCAAGGCGCCGAAGTGCGGATGCTCGACGGCGGCGTCGCGGCCGAGTTCATCGTGGAGGGCGAGAGCGATCGCCGCGCGCTCCGCCGTCGCCTTCTCGGCGCGATTGAACGCGCTCCGGTCGACGTCGCCGTCGTCGCGGTCGAGGGCCGCCGCAAGCGCCTGCTCATCGCCGACATGGATTCGACCATGATCGAGCAGGAGTGCCTGGACGAACTCGCCGCGGGGCTAGGTCTGAAGGACAAGGTCGCCGCGATCACCGAGCGGGCGATGCGCGGCGAGATCGAGTTCGAGCCGGCGCTCCGCGAGCGAGTCGCGCTGCTCAAGGGCCTGCCCGCCGCGGAGACCATCGCCGACGTGCTGGACCAACGCATCACTTTGACGCCCGGCGGCCTCGCCCTCGTCGCCACCATGCGCGCGAACGGCGCCTACGCGGCGCTCGTCTCGGGCGGGTTCACCGCCTTCACCGAAGCCGTGGCCGCGAAGCTCGGCTTCGACGAGAACCGCGCGAACGTGCTTGAGGTGGAAGCGGACCTGCTGGCGGGCCGGGTGGTGGAGCCGATCCTCGGCCGGGACGCGAAGCTCGCCGCGCTGAACGACTTGATCAAAGCGAAGGGCCTGGATCGCACGGACACGCTGGCGGTGGGCGACGGAGCGAACGATCTCGCGATGCTGGGCGGGGCCGGGCTCGGAGTGGCCTACCACGCGAAACCTGCGGTCGCAGAAGCGGCTCACGTGCGAATCGATCACGGCGATCTCAGCGCCCTGCTCTATCTACAGGGCTACACGTCCGATGAGATCGTCTCAGGCTGACGCGTTTGCCTGCCGGCTAAGCAAATTCCGCGGTCGTCATCAGTCCGCAGCCCAGATCCGCCGATGTCGGCGCCCAACGGAAAGGCGTTTTCGGCGCATCCCCGTGCCGCGCAACGATTTTTCGCCCCGCGAAACGTCTCGTTAAGCCTGTGACGATCCAATCGCCACGATCGGACGTGCGGGCGGCGCGTTCGACCCGGCTCTGGACCAAGGTCTTCCCATGTCGAGCGTGCGCGGCGCGGCGGTCATCGATCTCGCGGACTACACGGAAAGCATCGGCAGCCGCATCGACGGCTTCCTCTATCGCGGCCTCAATCGCGACGACTACGCGATGGTGTGGGTGTCGTCGGGCTTCCAGGCCCTGACCGGAGAGGACGGCGACGCGTTCGTGCGCCAGCGGAAGTCGTTCAGCGCGCTGATCCATCCCGAAGACATCCAGAGCGTCAACGACGCCGTGGCCAAAGCGCTCGAGACCGGAGGCCGGTGGCAGGTCGCCTACCGCCTCAAGGCCCCGGACGGCGGCTGGCGCTATGTCCACGAGACCGGAGGCGCGTGCGATCCCGATCCCGTCACCGGCACGCCGCAGTATCTCGACGGCATCATCCTGGAGTCCAGCCGACTCACGCGCCTGGCCGAAAAGCTCGACAGCGGCCGCGCCTCCGTGAAGGCGATGAACGGCTCGATCGCGCAAATCTTCAAGACGCTGAAGACCCTGCGCCTGCTGGCGCTGAACGCGCGCATAGAGGCGGCGCGCGCCGCCGAGCACGGCGTGGGCTTCAACGTGGTCGCTCAGGAGATGAACGCGCTTGCGACCACCAGCGAAGGCGTGATGAAGCTGATCGAAGCCGAACTCGGACGACTCAACGAGGCGGTGAAGCTCTAACCTCTCCGCCCCGTCGGACGGCGGCGCTCAGTCGATCGACACCGCCACGAACCGGACGTCGCCCTGGCGATTCGAGAGCAGAAGCAACGCGGTCTTCTTGCCGTCCTTCTTCAGCGCATCGATGCGCGCGGCGACGTCGGAGGGCGTCTGCACCGTCTCCTGCGCCACCTCGATCAGCAGGTCGCCGGGCTGGATGTTCTTCTCCTGAGCGTTCGAGCCCTCGTCGACGCCGGTGACGACCACGCCCTTGGCGTCCGGCTTCAGCTGGAACTTGGTCTTCAGCTCATCCGTAACCGACGAGAACCGCAGGCCGAGCGCTGCGCCGGTCTTCGGCTCTTCGGCCGCAGTCGGGGGCTTCAGCGCGGCGTTCTTCGGCTCGGCCTCCTCCAGCCGACCCACGGTGATCTTGCGGGTCTCCTGCTTGCCCTTGCGCAGCAGCACCACCTCGACCTCGCGATCGATCGGGGTGTCGGCGACGATCCGCGGCAGATCGCGCATGTCGCGCACGCTCTTGCCGTCGAACTTCAGCACCACGTCGCCGACTTCGATCCCTCCCTTTGCGGCGGGGCCGTCGTCGTTGACGCCGGCGATCAGCGCGCCCTTCTCGGCGCCCGAAACGCCGAGGCTTTCGGCGATGTCGTCGGTGACCTGCTGGATGCGGACGCCGATCCAGCCGCGGCGCGTTTCGCCAAACTTGAGGATCTGATCGACCACCGGCTGGGCGGTGTTCGCCGGGACGGAGAAGCCGATGCCGATCGAGCCGCCGGACGGCGAGATGATCGCCGTGTTGATGCCGACGACCTCGCCGTTCATGTTGAACAGCGGTCCGCCGGAGTTGCCGCGGTTGATGGCGGCGTCGGTCTGGATGAAGTTGTCGTAGGGGCCGGAATTGATGTTCCGGTCGCGCGCCGACACGATGCCGGCCGAGACCGAGCCGCCCAGACCGAACGGGTTGCCGATCGCGAGCACCCAGTCCCCGACCCTGAGCTTCTGCGCGTCGCCGAACTTCACCGCCTTCAGCGGCTTCGTGGGCTTCACCCGCAGGACTGCGATGTCGGTCTTGGCGTCCTTGCCTACGAGCTCGGCGGTCAGCTTGGTGCCGTCGGGGAAGTTCACGACGATCTCGTCAGCGCCGTCGATGACGTGATTGTTGGTGACGACGATCCCGCTGGCGTCGACCACGAAGCCGGAGCCGAGCGAGCTCTGCTTGCGCTGCCGCTGCTGCGGGCCGCCCTGGCCGTTCCGCTTGTTGAAGAATTCGTCGAAGAACTCCTCGAACGGCGAGCCCTCGGGCGCCTTCGGCGGGGTCACTTCCTTCTGGGCCGGGGCGTTCTGCGAGGTGGAGATGTTCACCACCGAGTCGAGCAGGCCTTCGGCGAGGTCGGCGAAGCTGTCGGGCGCCGGCCGGGCTTGGGCGGGCGCGAGCGCCATCGGCGAGACCGCGGTCGCGGCGGCGAGGGCGAAGGCGAGCGCGCGGCGGGCGCGGATCGCCTTGCGGACGGCTGGCTCGCTCATGACGTCTCCTCAAAGCTGGTTGGACGCGGGCGGGGGCGCGTCCGATTTCGGCCGCCACTCTACACGACGACGAAAAGGCGAAAAGAGGACGGGGCCGGGGCGCCTTAGACCTGCCTGGCGCTCTTCAGCCTCGTACGAGCCAGACGAGGATCACGCCGACGAGGGCCGAAAACAGGCCGATCGTCCTCAATACGCCTTCGGGCGTCGCGACCACGTTCGCGCTCGCCCTTTTCGCGGCACCGGGAAACCCGGCGAAAAGCACGCCCTCGATCGCGAGCACGAGACCGAGGGCGGCCAACAGGTCGGTCATTGCGCCTGGGCGGGGGCGGCCGGAGCCGCAGGTAGGCCCGAAGGACGCTGGAAGAAGCGGAAGAATTCGCTGTCCGGCGCCAGCACCATCCGGGTCCCCGTTTTCATGCTCGCCTCATAGGCTTGCATCGAGCGGTAGAAGGCGAAGAAATCCTGCTGGCCGCCGTAGGCGTCGGCAAGGAGCTTGGTCTTCTCGGCTTCACCTTGGCCACGCGTAATCTCCGCGTCGCGGTTCGCTTCCGCCACGATGACCTGCGCGTCGCGATCCGAACGCGCGCGGATGCCCTGCGCCTGCTCGGCTCCGCGCGCGCGGATCTGCGCCGCCTCTTGCGCGCGTTCGGAGCGCATCCGCTCGAACACCGCTTTGGAGTTCTGCTCCGGCAGGTCGGCGCGCCGAATCCGGACGTCGACGATCTGGACACCGAAGCGAGCGGCCTCGCGGTTCGCCTGGTCCCGGATGCGAGCCATGATCTGGTCGCGCCGGTCGCGGACGATCTGCTGGAAGCTGTTCGAACGGATCGCCTCGAGCAGCGCGTCGTTCAACACGTTTGTGAGGCGGGTGTTCGCCTGCTCGACGGAGGCCGACACCGCCTGACGGAACACCAGCGGGTTGATGATCCTGTAGCGCGAGAACGCGTCGACGACGAGGCGCTTCTGATCGTTCGCCGTCGCTTCGCGCTCGGGCATGTCGAGGTCCAGGATCCGCTTGTCGATGCGGGTCACGCTCTCGATGAACGGCAGCTTGGCGTGCAGGCCCGGCTGGGTGACGGTGTCGACCGGCTGCCCGAACCGAAGCACGATGACCTGCTCGGTCTGCGTCACGACGTAGAGGGAGCTGTACGCCGCGACGAGCGCGAACACGACGATGGCGGCGACGAAACCGCCGAGGATGTTGCGGTTCATTGGCCCGCTCCCGTGCCGACGGTCGCGCGCGGCGCCTGGCGCTGTTGCTGGCTCTGCTGCTGGGCGGCGCCCTGCAACTGATCGAGCGGAAGGAAGGGCACCACGCCCTGCCCGGACGCCTTCGGATCGATGATGACCTTGTCGACGCCCCCGATCACCCGCTCCATCGTCTCGAGGAACAGCCGCTCGCGCGTGATGTCCGGCGCCGTCCGATAGACCGCCGCGACCTGACTGAAGCGCGACGCCTGTCCCTGCGCGTCGGCGACGACGGCGGCCTTGTAGCCCTCGGCCGCCTGGATGGTCTGGGCCGCGCGGCCACGGGCTTCGGGGACGACGCGGTTGGCGTAGGCCTGCGCCTCGTTGGTCAGGCGGATGCGATCCGCCTGCGCCGCCTGCACCTCACGGAACGCCTCGATGACGTCGCCGGGAGGAGCGATCTTCTGCAGCTGGACCTGAGCGATTTCGACGCCCGAGTCGTAACCGTCGAGCGCCTTCTGCATGAGTTCGCGGACCGCCGCCGCTGTGACGGCGGCCGACTGGACCTCTTCCCTCGGCCGCACCGGCTCGATCGGAGGAGCTCCCGGAGCCGTGGTCGGCACGCTCGCGGCTTCCGTCTCGGGCGTGCCTTCGGTCAGGATCTGCTGAAGCTTCGAACGGCCGACCACCTCGCGCATGGCGCTCTCGGCCACCGCCTTGATCGTGCCTTCGGGGTTCTGGAGATTGAACAGATAGTCCGCCGCGCCGCTCGGGCGGCCGCTGCTGACGTCGGCGGGCTTGATCATCCACACCACCGAGAAATTCACGTCGACGATGTTCTCGTCGCCGGTCAGCATCAGGCTTTCCTGCGGCACCTCGCGGGAGGAGACCGCGGTGCTCCGACCGACGTTGGTCCGCATGCCGACCTCGATCGAGTTCTGCGTCGTGACCTTGGGCGTCAGCACCGTCTCGATGGGATAGGGCAGATGGAAGTTGAGGCCGGGCTGAGTGGTCCGGTTGTAGGCGCCGAAGCGCAGCACGATGCCTTCCTCGTCGGCTTCGACGCGGTAGAACCCTGAGAGCGCCCAGGCCACCACCGCCACCACGGCCAGCACCAGCACGCCGCGCGATCCGCCGCCGCCGCCCGGCAGGACGGTACGCAGACGGTCCTGCCCGCGGCGGATCAGTTCGTCGAGATTCGGCGGCGTGGGGCCCTGCTGCTGGGGACCTTGTCCCCAAGGCCCGCCGGGCTTGCTTCCCCAAGGGCCGCCGCCTCCGCCGCCGCCACTCTGGTTGCTCCAGGGCATCGATGCTCCTTCAGGATGACGGACGGGAACCCGCGCCGTTCGATGTCACGCGCCGCTTATAGGCGACGGCTTTCCCGCGTTCAACGCGAAGGGATTCAAGCGCTCCGCAGGTGGCGTGCGCGTGATCGGCCGTCAATGGCGAAAGCGGGTCGCCTCGATCACAAGCGTTTCAGCCCGCGCTCGCGCACGAGGTCGCGAAACACGAAGGCATGGTCGTCGCGACCGCCGGCCGGATGGGCCTCGCGGAACGTCTCCCGCCATTCCGCGGGATTGTACTCCGGAAACAGCACGTCGCCTTCAGGCTCGGCGTCGATTTCGGTCAGCCGCATGCGCTGCGCCAGCGGAATGGTCAGCGCGTAGATCTCGCCGCCCCCGGCGCTGATGATCTCGTCGGCGCCCATCTCCTCGGCGAGCGCCTCCGCCAGCCCGAGCGCGTCCTTGAGGTCGTGCGCCACGTGGACGCCACCCTCCCGGAACTTGCGGTCGCGGGTCAGCACGATGGTCTCGCGCCCCGGCAGCGCCCGGCCGATGGCGGCGTGGTTGCGGCGGCCGACGATGAGCGGCTTGCCCATCGTGACCTCCTTGAAGCGCTTCAGGTCGCTCGACAGCCGCCAGGGCATGTCGTTGTCGCGGCCGATGACGCGATTGCGCGCCACGGCCGCGAGGATGACGAGAGGGACGCTCACTCGATCGGGCGGCCGCGCAGGCAGAGCGGCGTCCAAAGCGCCTGAACGGTCCGCGTGTCCTCGGCGCCCAGGGTCTCGATCGCCGCGTCGCCGGCGTTGTAGCGGTAGACGAAGCGCACGAGGCTCGGCTTGTCGCGGCCGAGATAAATCGTCGCCTGGCCGCAGACCGCCTCGTCCTTGCCGTTACTGCGGCGGCGGAAGTTCTCGAAGCCGAAGCGGGCCGGCTGTCCGGCGTAAGCCGACTTCAGCTTGGCGCGCAGCGTCTGCTCCGTCTGGGCGTACAGCGCCGGGGTGCTCTGCGCCGCCGCCGCAGCCGCGCTTCCGGTCACGAGCGCCGCGGCCAGCAGCGCCTGAATGCAAAACCGCATCGTCAATTCCCCGTCCCACGCGCGCCGTCCGCGCGCCACAGATTCGCCCCGAGTCGCGCGAACGCGTCCGTATCCCACGCGATACACCGTCCCGCCGCGGGCCGCCACGCTCTCCTGCGCAGAGCCCGAGGCGCGGTGAGAACATGGCGGTGATCAGCCACCAGCCAAGGCCTTGGGAGTTGCACGTCCGCGTGCTCTCAGCGGAGCAGCATCGCCGCGAGCGGCGCGGCCAGCACGTTCATCAGGCCGACCAGCACCATCACCAGCCCGGCGATGGAGCCCTCCTCGCGCCCGATCTCATGGGCCCGCGCCGTGCCCGCGCCGTGAGCGGCGACTCCGAACAGCGCGCCCCGCGCGAGCGCGGAACGGATCGGCAAGTGGTTCAGCATGAGGTCGCCCAAGGCTGCGCCGAGGACGCCGGTGAGCATCACGAACAGGGCCGTCAGCTCCGGCGTGCCGCCGATGTCGCCTGAAACCGTCATGGCGAACGGCGTGCTGATGGAGCGCGGCAGCAGACTGAGCCTCAGCTCGTCGTCGAGCCCCAGCAGGGTCGCGAGCCCCCAGCCGGTCAGGAATGCGGTCGCGCTGCCCGCGGCCATGCCGGCCGCGAGCACCGGCCAATGCCGGCGAATCAGGCCGCGCTGCTCGTAGATCGGCGCGGCGAAGGCGACGGTCACGGGACCGAGAAGCACCGCCAGCCAACCCGCGCCGCCGATGTAGTCGGCGTAGCTCACGTGCAGCGCGAGAACCGCCCCCACGACCAGCGCCGGCGTCACCGCGAGCGGCGTGAGCCACCAGAGCCGCCAGCGGCGGTAGAGCGCCTTCGCGACGAGATAGAAGCCGATCGTCGCCGCCGACCAGAGCAGCGCCTGGCCGAGCGACGCCTCAAGCCGCATGTCCATGGCGCGCCCCCAGACGGCAGCACAGCTCGACGGTGAAGGCGGTCATCCCAATGACGGCGGCGGTGCCGCCCAGGATCACCACCAGGATCTTCAGACCCAGCAGGCCGAGCAGTTCGTGATGGTCGACGACCGCGACGACGAGCGGCACGAAGAACAGCAGCATCTCCGCGATCAGCCAGTTCGCGCCGCGGCGCAGGCTGAACAGGCTGAGCCGGCCGGTGGCGAGCAGCAGCAGCGTGAGCCCCAGGCCGACCACCGCGCCCGGCAGCGGCGCGCCGGAAACGCGCACGACCGCCTCGCCCACGAGCCAAAGCGCCGCGATCAACGCGATCTGGGCGAGCCGGCTGTGGTGAAAGCTGCGGCGAAGGGAAACGGCGATCCGGGCGGCGGTCATGGCGAAAATCTCCAGGCCCCCTTCTACACCCCGATGCGTTATGCCCATAATGACTTGTTAGACTTTTGATCAGTCCTTATAGGAATGATAATGGAGTTCCGGACGTTGCGCGCCTTCGTGGAGGTCGTCCGGCAGGGCGGCTTTTCGAACGCCGCCAAGACGGTGTTCACGACCCAGTCCGCCGTCAGCAAGGCCGTGCGCCAGTTGGAGGACGAGCTCGGCATGACGCTGCTCGACCGCGTGGGCCACCGCGCCGCGCTGACGACCGCCGGCGAGACCGTGTACCGCCGCGCCGTGAAGCTGCTCGCCGAGCGCGACGATCTGCTCGCGGAGCTGGACGAGGTGCGGGGCCTGAAGCGCGGCTCGCTGCGGCTCGGGCTCCCGCCGATCGGCAGCAGCACGCTGTTCGCGCCACTGTTCGCCGTGTACCGCCAGCGCTACCCCGGCGTCGACGTGCGGCTGGTGGAGTACGGCAGCGATCGGCTGGAGGAGCTGCTGCGGGCGGGCGAGATCGACCTCGCCGCTTCGCTGCTTCCGGTCGCGGACGATTTCGAATGGCGCATCGTGCGGCGGGAGCCGCTGGCGGCGCTGCTCGCGACCGGCCATCCGCTGGCGGAACGCCCTTCGATTCGAATGGCGGACCTGCGCGAGCAGCCGTTCGTGCTGTTTGAGCGAGGCTTCGCGCTAAACCGCATCCTGCTCGACGCATGCCGCGCGTCCGGTTTCGAGCCGTCGATCGCGGCGCGCAGCAGCCAGATCGACTTCATCGTGGAGCTGGCGGCGCTCGGCGTCGGCGTCGCGTTCCTGCCGCAGTTCATGGTGGAGCAGCGCCCCCATCCCGGCGTCGCCCGGGTCACGCTCGAGGAGCCGGCCGCGCGCTGGGACATGGCGATGGTCTGGCGGCGCGGCGCCTACCTCTCCCACGCAGCGCGCGCCTGGCTCGCGATCGGCGCCGAGGCGTCCCCCGGATCTTAGAACGCGGTCAGCGCGCGGGCGGGACCAGCCGCAGCAGCTTGGCGTCCGGCCCGTCCGTCAGGACGTAGATCGACCCGTCGGGCGCGACCTTCACGTCGCGCATCCGCTCGTCGCGCTCGGCAAGCAGAAGCTCCTGCCCCACGATCTGGCCGCTCTCCCGCCGGACCCGACGCACCGCCTTCTCCTTTAGCGCGGGAACCAGCAGGTCGCCGCGCCAGCCGGGAAACAGCGCGCCAGCGTAGACCGCGAGCCCGGCCGGCGCGATTGAAGGCGTCCACTCAAGCAGGGGCGCCTCGTAGCCGGTGAGCTCCCGGAACGGGGTGACGCGGGCGAAGGTGTAATCGAGGCCGCCGGTGACGAGCGGCCAGCCATAGTTTGCGCCGGGCCGGATGCGGTTGATCTCGTCGCCGCCGCGAGGTCCGTGCTCGGAGACGAGCAGCGCGCCGTCCGCGGGATCGACGGCGGCGCCCTGCACGTTGCGGTGGCCCAGGCTGAACACCTCGTGCGCCGCCCCCGGCCGACCGGCGAATGGGTTGTCGGCAGGGACGCCGCCGTCGCGGTCGAGGCGCACCAGCTTGCCGAGGTGGTTCGAGGGATCCTGCGCGTCCTCCCGGCGATCGAAGCCGTCGCCGATGGCGAGGACCAGCGTGCCGTCTGGAAGAAAGGCGAGACGGCCGCCGTTGTTGGAGTTTCCGCTCTTCGGCGTGCCGCTGAACAGCGTTCGGACGTCCTCGAGCCGCTCGCCGGCGAGCGTCGCCCGCACCAGCCGCGTGCCGTTGGCGCCGCGTTCGCCGTAGCTCATGGTGAGGTAGATCCACCCATTGGCCGCGAAGTCCGGGTCCGGGACCACGTCCATCAGGCCGCCCTGCCCGCCGTTGTAGATCGACGGCAGGCCGTCGAGCGCGACGTCCCGCATTTCACCGGCGGCCGAGACCACCCGCAGCCGGCCCGCGCTTTCGGTGATCAAGCGGCGACCGTCGGGCAACAGGGCGACCGACCACGGCCGATTGAGGCCCGCGACGACCATCTCGACGACGTAGCTTGCGGGATCAGCGCGGGGCGCGTCCGCGCGGGCTGCGAGGGGCGTCAGGGCAAGGGCCAGAACGGCGGCGGCGAACGCGCGTGGCAAGGGTCGCTCCGGTGGGGTTGCGCGCTACAAAGGGTTGGGTCGCGCCCCCGCGCGGCAAGGGGCGAAGCGCCGCACGACTGCGCGAGAGGATTCGAGACCCGTGACCAAGGCTCTGCGACTGGCGCTTCCGTTTGGCCTCGCCGTGCTCGCGACCGCGCTCGTCGCCAGCGTCGTGCAGACGCAGGTGAACCTCGCCGCCCTCGCCCTTCTCGGGGCGCCGCTGACCCTCGGCCTCAACGCGGCGACGACCGCGGAGGACCTCGTGCGGTTCGGACCGGTGATGGCGGCGATCGCGGGCGCGGCGCTTCTGCCCGCGCTCCTCGTCGGCCTGCTCGCCACGCGCTTTGCGCCGCGCTGGCGGACGGCGATTTTGGGGCTCGCGGGCGTCGCAGGGCTTTGGACCGCCTTTGCGGTCATGGGGTTCTTCACCCCGATGCCGACGCTGGTCGCCGCAGTCCGAGGCGCGGTCGGGCTTGCGCTGATGTGCACGACCGGCCTTGTCGGCGGGCTCGTCTTCGCCCGCCTGACCGATACTGACCGACGCGTCAGGCGCTGACGATCAGCGCCTCGCCCTTGCCGGCGACGTTGAGATCGCCCGCGAAACGCCGCGCGCGCGTGAGGCCCTCGCCGAACAGCTCGGCCAGCGCCTCGGAGCGGCGAACCAGCACTCGCAGCATGACGAGGTCGTGCTCGCCGGCGTCCGCGAAGCCGGACGACAGCCCCTCCGCGGAGCGCAGCAGCAATGTGCCGCGCTTCATGCCGCGTCCGGCGAGGCCGCGGAGCGCGCCGCCGACCGCGAAGGTGCCGGCGATCAGGTCGGTCGCGGCGCCTTCGGCCACGTCGCCCTTCACGACGATGACGCCGCCGCGCTGGCGTTCGCCCGCCCGAAGGCCAGCGGAACCGCCAACCACGACGGTTCCGGAGCTGAGTCCACGCCGGGCCCCGTCGCCGGCGGCGCCGAGCCGCTCGCCGACGTCGCCGGAGATGGTGACGTGGGCGCCCGCGAGCTCGCTCGCGGCATAGGCGCCGGCCGAGCCGTTCACGACGACCGAGCCGCCCGTCGCGCCCTTGGCCAGCTCAGCGCCGACGTCGCCGTCGACCACGAGTTCGCCCGAGGTGAGCCCGGCCGCGACCCGGTCGAGCAGCGGCGAGCCGCCGGCGATCGTCAGCCGATCCGCGCCGGAGCCGGACACGGAGAACAGGTCGCCGAGCGCCACGCGCCGGAAGCCGTAGCCGATCGACAGCCGCTCGAGGTCGCTTGCTCCGGGAAGCGCGCCCGTGAGGTCGACGCGCGCGTCGAACGCGCCGCGGGGGGTGAGGACAAAGCCGGTCACGCCATGATCTCCCGCAGCTTGAAGTGATAGGGGCCGAGATTGCCGCCGTAGTTGCCGGCGTCGATCGCGACCACGCCCTTGTCGCGCCCGAGCGCCACCAGCGCCTCGATGCCCGCCTTGGTGCAGGCCGAAACCGCCTCGAAGCTGACGCCGTCGATCACGATCTCCTGCACGGAGGCGACCTCCGGGGGCAGCTTGGTCTCGGTCTGCGCGCGCAGCGTCGGGCAGTAGGCGTTGTTCGAGGAGGCGAACATGCCCTTGTACTTGGAGCCGACCTTTGAGCCTGAGCGCACGATGCCGCCGGGGAACGGCAGGATGCAGCCCTCGACCTTCTCCATCGCCTCGACGGCGACTTCCGCCGCCGCGAGCGTTTCCGCGCGCGAGGTTCCAAGAATCAGGATGTTGCCGCCGCCGACGCCCGAAACCGTGCCGCTCTCGTGGTCACAGACGAACTCTCCTTCCATGACAGGCACGCGCCAGATGCGGCGGCCGTCGACGTTCTTGGCGATCTGCCAGCCGTCGCCGAAGTAGCGCAGCGCCTTGCCGATGGAGACGACGTCGCCGCCCTCCATGCCCGCGTAGCAGGCGGAGGTGGGCGAGGTCAGCACGCACTGGCCGATGCGCAGCGGCACGACGGCCTTCAGGCCCTTGATGTCCATGGCGAAGATCAGCACCGCCACGCCCGGACGGCCGTCGGGCGTGTCCTCGGGCGCGAGCTCGCGCTCGACGCCGGCCTCGCAGCCGCAGCCGATGACCGAGGTCGCGAAGCCCGTCATGGTCTTCGCGGCGATCATCGCCCACTTGGGGGTGTCGGCGGTGATGATCAGGCGCGTGCCGACCATCGGAAACGCCTCCGCGAACGAATCGCGGATCTCGACGCCGTTCAGGATCATGCCGACCTCGTCGTGGCGTGGGTGACCGCGCCCTGCCCGTCGCGGATCTCGTCGTCCGCGATCTTGAACGTCTTCGCCTTGAAGCCCATCGCCTCGTCGAACCAGCGGTCGAGCTTCGTCTCGATCCCCGTGTCGTAGTCCGGCGCGACCTGGTGGGTCTGGCCGTAGGCGATGCTGACGATCTCGCCGTCCTTCACGATGACCTGGCCGTTCTTCAGCACGTAGTCGGCCTTGGTGAACATGGCCTCGCGGTCCGGATCGTCGCGGTAGATCACCACGTCGCCCACCGCGCCCGCGCCGAGATGGCCACGGTCCTTGAAGCCGAGGATCTTGGCGGGCGCCGCGCGGGTGACGATCGCGATCTCCTCCAGCGTGTACTCGCGCTTCAGCTCGCCGACGATCGAGTGCTTGCGCACCGCCTTCGGCAGCCGCGCGAAGTGCTCGTCGCGGAAGTCCTTGTCCATCAGCAGCCGAATGAGGTGCGGATAAGTGGTGAACGGCGCGCCGTTGGGGTGGTCGGTCGTCAGGAAGATCCGCCAGGGGTCCTCGACCAGCAGGAACAGCTCCAGCCCGATCGCCCACTGCAGAGCGTTCACGAAGGACTTTTCCTTGTAGACGAAGGGGACGATGCCGCAGGCGGCGTCCATCTCCATGTCCATCCCGATCCACCGCTTCGGCGACGCGATGCCGCGGTTGCGGTGCTGCGACATCAGGTCAGCCGAGGCGGTCACGGTCTGACCGAACATCACCTGCCCGACGTCGATCGAGATGTTCGGGTTGGCGTTGACCGCCTCCGCGATCTTGGCCGCGCCGGACGAGAACTTCTTGTCGCCCTCGGTTCCGTAGGAGTGGAACTGCACATGCGTCATGTGCAGCGGCAGTCCTTCCGTCGCCGCGATGGTCGCGAGCGTCGTGTCCTCGTTGCCGGGAACCCCCAGATTGCAGCCGTGGAGATGGATCGGATGGGCGAGGCCCAGCTCCGTCACGGCCTTGATCAGCGTGGTCAGGATCGTGCGCGGCGTGATCTCGTAGTGCGGGTTCGCCTCGTCGAGATCGAGCTTCCGCTGGTTGAACTTAAAGGCGTTGATGCCGCCCGGATTGACGATCTTCACCGCCATCGCCTTGGTCGCCGCGAGCTGCCAGGCGACGTAGTCATTGACGGCCTGCTGGCCGGCTCCGCTCGAGATCAGGTCCAGGAGGAAGTCGTCGTTGCCGAGCACCACGTATCCGCCGGTGTCGAGGAAGGGGATGTCCTTCATCTCGGCGTGCATATGGCGAGCGTTGGCCGCGACCATCGCGGGCTCGAACACCGCGGTGTAGCCCATCTCGGCGTAACGGCATCCGGTGGCGTGCGCGGTCATGGTGGAGAGGCCGCCGCCACAGCCGCAGAAGTCGCCTTTGGGCTCGCGGTTGGCGCGCTGCTCCTCGACCATCAGCAGCCGAGTGATATTCGACTTGCCGCCGGCGATGTGGCTGTGGATGTCGATCGCGCCGGCCATGACGACGCCGCCCCGGGCGTCGATCGTCTCCGTCGCTCCGGAGAAGCCCTTGGCGTCGACGATGCGGCCGCCGTCGATGACGACGTCACGGACGACGCTGGACTCGCCGTTCGCCGGGTCCAGAACCCGGCCGTTGATGATCCGCACGGCGCTCATGCGCGCGCCTCCGAAATGAGCGTCACGACGTCCGCGACGCTCTTCAGCCCCGCGTCGCGATAGCGGCGCAGCGGCAGACCGACAACGGAGTCGGCGCGGAACGCGAGCCCCTGGTGATCGAGCCCGGGCTGTCCGACGGGGATGAACACGGCCGGCTCCGTGTCAAACACGGTGTCCGGATGCGAAAGCGCGATGACCGCAGCGGCCGACGCTGGCGGAAGCTCGGGCCGGAAGGCCGAGGTCCAGACCACGAGATCGGCCTCCTTGACCGCGTTCGCAGTGGCGTAGGCCGTCTGGTCATGGTCCGAGACACCGTCGCGGAAGCCGACGCGCAATGGGAAACCGACGTTCCAGAGCGTGGCGTGGTAGGCGCCGGTGAGGTTGTCCTTGCCGGACAGCGGAAGGCAGGCTGCGCGGGTGGTGACGTTGAGCGCGTCGACGACCGAGACGGCGCGTTCGATCACGAGGTCGCCGTCGTCGTCGAGCGAGGCCGCGCTCCAGGCGAGCACGCCGTAGCGGGCGGCCTTCAGCGCCTCGGCGAGCGCCTTGATCTCAGGGCCGGCGGCGGGAGGAACCGACCCCGCCACAAGCGCCGACAGCTGCGACAGCGCGTCGACCAGGCCGCCTTCGGGCGTCGCGATGATCTCGACGCTCAGACCCTCAAGCTGGCTCTTGGCGTCCTCGGTCGGGGCGCCGCCGAGAAAGACCACGCGGCGCGGGCCTTCGACGAAGCGACCCGTCGCCGGCAGCACCCGCTCGTAGACTCGGTGATAGGCTTTTGACGGATCGGGGCCCACCACGACGAACAGGTCGCAGCGGTTCCGCACCTCGGCGAAGGTGGTCGCGACCCAGCCCTTGCGCTGGGAGCTCGCGAGGTTCCGAAACATGCCCTCGGAGGCGTAGTGGTCGACGCTGCCGCCGGTCTTGGCGGCGAGCTTCAGCACGGCGCGAACGCCGTCGACGTCGGTCCCGAGGCCCGCATAGGCAATCGTCTTGGAGGCGCCGAGGCGCTTCGCAGCTTCGGCCACGGCCTCCTCGAACGAGACGTCCCTGCCCGCGATCCGCGCCGAAGGCGCCGGAGCGCCGGAGCGCGCGAACAGCTGCGCCGCGCGGCCGCAGGTTCCCTCCGCCGCCGTGACGGCGGCGCCGTCGACGGTGAGCGTGACGTCGTCGCAGCCGATCCCGCAGAACGGGCAGACGACGTCGTGGCTCGTCGTTTCCGCCATGTGGCCCTCAGTCATACTTCACATAGGAGAAGCGAAGGTCGCCTTGGGGTGTGCCTTCGAGGGCGTCGTCTTCCGCGGGCTTCCACTGCACGACGCTCTCGATTTTCGCCGCGAGCTCGAAATCGCGCTCGGTGATGCCCTTGGCGTCGTGCGACATGAGACGCACTTCGACCCAGGCGTAGGAGGCGGTCAGATCGGGATGGTGCCACGCCGCCTCGGCAAGATGGCCGACGGTGTTGATCACCATCAGCGTGCTCTTCCAGCCTGTCGTCTTGTAGGTGCGGCGTATCCAGCCGTCCTCGAGCCGCCACTTGGGAAGGTCAGCGGCGAGACGCCGTTCGACTTCCTCAGGCGGGATCGTCGTTTTCGGATCGGCCACTTGGGCGCTCCTCGGGTTTTTGATTTGACCGGGACCGTTACATGGGCGGATCAACCCGCGCAACGCGGCGCGACGTTTCGTCCGGCTAGGCTTTTGGCGCATCCCGCAAGGATGGCGCGGGCGGTTTGCTGCCCCTAAGGTGCGCGCGGAAACGCCATGGACCGAACCAGCACGCCAGCAACGCCGCCCCGACGCGGCTCGGAAGCGCCGCACGCCGTAAGGGTGAGCGCGCCCGGGCGCCTGCACGTCGGTTTCCTGGATCTCGGCGGCGCTCTCGGACGGCGTTACGGCGGGCTCGGCCTCTCCCTCGAGACGCCTGTCACCCGCGTGACGTTGCGCCGCGCGCCCCGCCTGAGCGCGACGGGCCCTGACGCCGACCGCGCCGCGGCTGCGGTCCGCACGCTCGCCGCCGCGTTCAAGCTGTCCGACAAGGTGGCGGTGGAGGTCGAGGAGGCCCTGCCGGCGCACGCCGGCCTTGGATCGGGCACTCAACTCGGGCTCGCCGTCGGGGCGGCTCTGGCGCGGTTGGAGGCGTTGAACGTCAGCCCCCGAGCGCTCGCCGCGTCGCTGGGACGCGGCCAGCGCTCCAGCATCGGCCTCGGCGCGTTTGAAACCGGCGGGGTGATTCTCGACGGCGGACGCGGCGCCCGCGACGAGCCGCCGCCGATCGTCGCCCGCGCTGCGATCCCCTCGTCCTGGCGAATCCTGCTGATCTACGACCACGCCCTCGCCGGGCTGAGCGGTCAGCGCGAGACCGCCGCGATGGCGAGCCTGCCGCCCTTCCCCGAAGAGCTGGCCGATCGGCTGTGCCGTCTCGCCGTGCTCGGCGCGATGCCCGCCGCCGCCGAAGGGGACGCGCACGCCTTCGGACGCGCGATCGGCGAGATGCAGCGGCGCCTCGGCGATCATTTCGCAAAGGCTCAGGGCGGGCGCTTCACCAGCGCCGACGTCGCGGAGGCCCTGGCCGTGATCGAAGCGCGCGGCGTGCCGGGCGTCGGCCAGAGCTCATGGGGCCCGACCGGCTTCGCCGTCCTCGGCGACGCGCGGGAGGCCGAGGCGCTCGCGGCGGAGCTCCGCGCGCGCTTCGCCGGCCGGCCGAACGTCGCCTTCGAAATCACCCGCGGCGCGCGCCGCGGGGCCGACATCGAGGACCTTCCCGGCGACGCCGGCGCGGAGGGTCTTCTGCTTACCGGAGAGACGCATGTCCGACGCTGAACCGATCTTCCACATGATCACGCCGCTCAAGCACACGAGCCCGTTCGACGTGAACATGGCGGTGGACGCGGGCTTCCACGTGATCTCGGCGAACGTCGAGGTGGGTCTCAAGGACGTCGTCGGCCTCACCCAGGACGCGATGTTCTCGCGCTCGCCGGACGACGCCAAGCGCACCGTGCTGTTCATCGGCGGCAAGGACGCGAGCCTGGCGCTCGACCAGATGAAGGCCGCAGGCGGCGCGCTGTTCGCGCCGTTCGAGATCTCGATCTTCGCCGACCCCGCAGGCTCCTTCACCACCGCGGCCGCGATGATCGCCTTGGTTGAGAAGCATCTGGCCGGGAAGCGCCCCGAAGGCCTGAAGGGCGCGAAGGTGCAGATCTACGGCGCGACCGGCATCGTCGGCGGCATCGCGGCGGTGATCGCCGCCCAGCAGGGCGCGGAGGTCACGCTCGTCAGCCACCGGGTGATCGAGGACGTCGAGGTCAAAGCGATCGACTTCAAGAAGCGCTTCGGCGTCATTCTGGATTGCGCCGTCGCGACCGACGACGCCGAGAAGAAGGCGCTCGTGCCGCAGGCCGAGGTGATCCTGACGGCGGCTTCCGCCGGCGTCGAGGTCATCTCACGCGACGTGCTGGAGGCCGCCACAAGCCTGCTGGTCGCGGCCGACATCAACGCCGTGCCCCCCACGGGCATCGCGGGCGTCGGCGCCAACGACGATGGGATCGCCCTGCCCTACGGCGTCGGCGTGGGCGCTCTGGTGATCGGCCAGCTGAAGTACCAGGTGCAGCACCAGATCCTGAAGCGGATCCGCAATTCCGACGTGGCGCTCAGAGTGGGCGTCCTTGAGGCCTATGAGCTCGCCCGCACCCTTTCGGCCTGACCCCTTCGACGTCGTCGTCGTCGCCCTTTCCGCCCGCGCGCTCGCGCGTTCGGCGAAGCGCGCGGGTCTGCGCGCGCTCAGCCTCGACCTGTTCGCCGACGCCGACACGCGCGAGCATGCGGCGCGGGCTGTGCGCGTCGAGGGGGGGGCGCGCGGATTCGTCCGCCGCCGGCTGTTGGCGGCGCTCGAGCGGCATGCGCCGCCTGGAACGCCGGTCGTGCTCGGGGCCGGCTTCGAGCACGCGCCGGGACTAATGGCCGCGATCGATCGTCGCTGGCCGGTGAGCGGAGCCTCCGCCGAGACCGTGGCGCAGCTCAAGGACCCGTTCGAGCTCGCCGCGATGTTGCGTCGGATCGAGGCGCCGCATCCGCCCGTCGCCGCCGACGCGCGGCCGGGTTGGCTCTCCAAGCGCGCCGGCGCGTCCGGCGGAGGGCATATTCGCCTTGGCGGACGCGCGGCGCGCGGCCGCTATTTCCAGCAACCCGCAGCCGGCGCTCCGCTCTCGGCGCTGTTCCTCGCCGACGGTCGCCGGGCGATGCTCATCGGCTTCTCGCGTCAATGGAGCGACCCGGCGGCGCACGCGCCGTTCCGGTACGGCGGGGCGGTCGGGCCTGTGCCGGTCACCAACGCGATGCGATCAGCCGTCGAGACCTGCATCGACGGGATCGTGGCGGAAACCGGCCTGCGCGGACTTGCGAGTCTCGATCTTCTGGTCGAGGGCGACGCCTTCGTCGTGCTTGAGGTCAATCCTCGACCCGGCGCGACGCTCGACGTGTTCGACCGGGGACCGGCGTCCCTGCTCGCCGCTCATCTGGACGCCTCCGCAGGGCGGCATCCCACCGCGCCGCCCGCGGCCCTGGCGCCCCAGGCGGCGGCGGTTATCTACGCTCCCGCCGACTGCGCCGTCGCCGGCCTCGAGCGGCCCTCGTGGACCGCCGACTGGCCCGCGGCCGACGACGTCATTCCCCGCGGCGCGCCGGTCTGCACGGCGTTCGCCGCCGCCGCCACTCCCGAGGCCGCGCGCGGGCTGGTCTCAGCGCGGCGCTTGCGCCTCCTAACCTCGCTCGGCGCGGTCCTTCCGGCCGCCCGGCCAACACGAACAACGGTGTCCGCATGACCCAATCCCGCCCCAGCGTCGGCGCCCTCGTCGCGCCGCACGTCGCCTCCCTCATCGCAGACGCCCAGACGCTGCGGCTCGGCGTGGAGCGCACCGCGACCGGCGCGACCATCGTCGACGCCGGCATCGCCGTCCGAGGCGGTCTCGAGGCGGGCCGGCGCATCACCGAGATCTGCCTCGGCGGGATGGGCAGGGCGACCTTCGCCCCCGACACGCGCTTCCCGCGCTGGAACACGGCGATCCAGATCACCACCGTCGATCCGGTGATCGCTTGCCTCGGCAGCCAGTACGCGGGCTGGAGCCTGTCCGACGGCGATTTCTTCGCCCTCGGCTCCGGCCCCGCGCGCGCTCTCTGGGCCAAGGAGGAGCTGTTCGGAGAGCTCGGCTACAAGGACGCCGCGGAAACCGCGACGCTCGTGCTCGAGACTGACAAGCGCCCGCCGGACTCGCTGATCGCGCACATCGCCAAGGAGTGCGGCGTGGCGGAAGACAAACTGACGCTGATCCTCACCCCCACGACGAGCCTCGCGGGCTCCGTGCAGGTGGTCGGCCGCGTGCTCGAGGTCGCGCTGCACAAGGCGCACTCGCTGCACTTCCCGCTGGAGCGAATCGTGGACGGCGCGGGCGTCGCGCCGGTCCCGCCGCCGGCCGCCGACTTCATGTCCGGCATGGGCCGCACCAACGACGCGGTGCTCTATGGCGGCGAGATCTCGCTCTACGTGGAAGGGCCGGAGGACGAGGCCGAGCAGCTCGCCAACGGCCTTCCCTCCTCGACGTCGCGCGATCACGGCCGCCCGTTCGGGGAGATCTTCGCGGGCTACAACTACGACTTCTACGCCTGCGACGCCGGCCTGTTCTCGCCGGCTGTCGTGACCGTGACGGCGCTGTCGACCGGCAAGAGCTTCACCGCCGGCGCCTACGAGCCGGCGCTGATCGCGAAGTCCTTCGGGGGCTGAACCCTCGCCCTGCGGCGGAGCGTCGGAGCTCCCCCGCAGGGTCCTGTCCGGGAGCGCGCCCCATGACGAACGACGCCGGCGCATGGTCGATCCGCACCGCGGAGCCCGGCGACGTCTCCGCCGTCGCCCGGATCTACGCCGAGCACGTGCTGCACGGCACCGCCTCGTTCGAGGAGGTTCCGCCTGTTGTCGAGGAGATGGCCCGGCGCATGCGCGCGGTGCAGGACGTCGGGCTGCCCTACATCGTCGCGGAGGTCGGCGGCGTGGTCGTGGGCTTCGCTTACGCCGGCCCTCACAGACCCCGCGCAGCCTACCGCCACACGGTCGAGGACTCGATCTACCTTGCCGCGGCGGCGCAAGGCCGCGGCCTCGGACGCGCCTTGTTGGAGCAGCTGATCCTCCGCTGCGAAGCGACGGGGAGGCTCCGCCAGATGATCGCCGTGATCGGCGACAGCGCGAACGCCGGCTCGATTGCCGTTCACGCCCGCGCTGGGTTTCGCATGGTCGGCACCATGACGGACGTCGGCTTCAAGTTCGGGCGGTGGCTCGACACGGTCATCATGCAAAGACCGCTGGGCGGCGCTTGACCGCGCCGCTACTTCAGGCGATGAGCGGGCGTCCACCAAGGGCGATCATAAGACACGCCGCAGCCCAATCGAGTGGAGTTGAGTTGCGGGCTGACGGTCACTGACAATACACGGCGAGTAGCGCCAGCGCCGGTTTAGCTCAGCGGTAGAGCAGCGGTTTTGTAAACCGAAGGTCGGGGGTTCGATCCCCTCAACCGGCACCAGACTGCGTCAGTCGGCGCGCGGCGCTTGATCGGGCGCGATCGCGCGGCTCCGAGGCGGCGCTTGGACCGCCAGCATGCTTCGAATCTTGTCAGCGACGGTCTCGAGCGTGAACGGCTTGGTGATCATGGACATGTTGGCGCCAAGAAATCCGGCGCGAAACTCCGCATTTTCCGCGTATCCCGTCACGAACAGGATCGGCAGCCTCGGCCGGGCGGTCCGCGCCTCGTCAGCCAGCTGGCGGCCGTTCATGCCAGGCAGTCCGACGTCGGAAATCATCATGTCAAAGCGTCGTTCCGAGGCGAGTAGCCGCAGCGCCGCCTGTGCGTCCGCCGCTTCCTCCGTCTCGTAGCCAAGCTCGTTAAGGGCCTCCCGCAGCACCTGTCGGACGGCGTCCTCGTCCTCGACGATCAGCACGCGCTCGCCATCGCCGTCCGCGATCCGCGGTCCGACCGGCTGCACCGCGGCCGCCTGAACGGACGACGATCCCGCGGATGGCAGGTACAGGCTGACGGACGTGCCCTGCCCGACCCTGCTTGAGATCTTGGCCTGTCCCCCGCTCTGCTTCGCGAAGCCATAGACCATGGACAGACCCAGACCCGTGCCTTGGCCGATCGGCTTGGTGGTGAAGAAGGGGTCGAACACCTTCTTCATCCTCTCCGTCGATATCCCAACGCCGGTGTCGGCGATCGTGATGACGATGTAAGCGCCCGCCGGGAGGTCGCGATCGTGCCGTGCGCCGGGCTCGATCTCGACCTCCCGAGTTTCGACTGTGAGCGCCCCGCCGTCCGGCATTGCGTCCCGCGCGTTGATCGCAAGATTTAGAATCGCGCTTTCCAGTTGGTTCGCGTCGGCGATCGCGGCGTCGAGCGGCTCAGCCAGCGAGAGCTGCAACACAATGCTCTCGCCAATCGTCCGCAGCAGCAGCTCTTCGAGCGAGCGCACGAGCGCGTTGACGTCGATGGCCCGTGGATCAAGCGACTGGCGGCGCGAGAAGGCGAGGAGGCGCTGGGTCAAGTTCGCGGCGCGCTGCGCTGACGTGGAGGCCGCCGTCATGAACCGTTCGAGGTCGTCAAGGCGGCCTGAGTCGATCCGTCGCCGAATGATGTCGAGTGAGCCTATGACGCCCGTAAGCATGTTGTTGAAGTCGTGCGCGATGCCGCCGGTGAGTTGGCCGACGGCCTCCATCTTCTGAGCTTGGCGCAGTTGTTCCTCGGCGCGCTCGCGATCCGCGACCTCCGTCCGAAGCTGCTGCAGCGCCTGCTCCAGATCACGTGTCCGTTCCTGCACCAGCTCATCGAGCTTGTCGGCCACCCGCTTCTGGGCGGCGATGCTGTCCCGAATCTCGTACTGCTTGCGGCGGGCGCGCAGCGCCGAGGCGACCGCGCTCACAAGCGACACCGCCCCGATGGGGCGCTCCAACACGATGACGTTGGTGGCGCTTGGCGGCAGGCGGAAACGAACGTGCTCAATATGCCAGGGCGTGGCCCGCGATCGCGGCGCAGTCAGGAACAGGATGGGCAGATCCGCCCAGGGCTCCTGAGCGTCCAGAGCGCGCGTCAGCCCCGCGTCGCCGTGCCGCAAAGCCTCTTCGGTCAGCAACAGCGCTCCGATGCGTTCGTCCCGAAGGGCGTCCGCGTCTGAGAGATCCGCCAGAGCCCTTGCGCCGTAGCCGGCTTCCTGAAGCAGAGCGACCGTGCTGACGGCGTCGTGGCCAAATGGAGCGCAGACCAGGACGCAGATGTTGTCGCTCGGATCGCTAGGCGCCATCGCCGCGATCTTCCATCAGCGGCGACTGGGGCCCCACATATTCGGGAGTGCCCGTCAGGACGCCTCTAAACTCCGACAGCGGCGCGCCGACTCGAACGCCCTGCGAATCAATCCTCAGCTCGCGGACCGCGTCTTCGTGCTGGCCGCTGCGATTCTTCAGGACCGAGATCGCCTTGCGTATGCGCCCCTCCGCTTCGAAGAAGCGGATAAGTATCACCGCGTCAGACACGTAGGAGATGTCGATCGATCCGGTGACCATGCTCCCGACAAGCCCTGTCTGAGGGTTTATCTGCAACGTCGTTACGCCGCGTTGGTTCAAGTACGACAACAGCTCGTGCACCTGCAGGAGGAGTTGCTGCTCCTGAGGCATCGCCGCCAGGTAGCCGTTCAGGCTGTCGATGATGACAAGGCGGGAGTCGCGCCCCTCAACCTCTTGGCGCACGCGCCAGGCAAACTCTCCCGGCGAAATTTCAGCGGGGTGGATCTGCTGGATGACGAGCCGCCCCGCCTCGATATGAGCCTCGAGATCGAGGCCCATGGCCTTCGAACGCGACAACATGGTGCCGATCCGCTCGTCGAACTCGTAGATCGTGCAGTTCTCGCCACGCTCGCAAGCGGCGAAGACGTACTGCAGCGCGATCGTCGTCTTGCCCGCGCCGGCCGGCCCTGAAATCAGGGTGGTCGTGCCCCGACGCGGGCCGCCGCCGAGAAGTTGGTCGAGCTCCGCGACGCCGCTCGGGACGGGCTCTCCCACGAACGGCTCGTGGTGATCCGCCGCTATCAGGCGCGGGTAAACCTCAAGGCCGCCCTTGCGCAGGACGAAGTCGTGGTACCCGCCGATGAAGTCGACGCCGCGCAGTTTCTGGACCTCAAGCCGCCGACGGGCGGCGCCGAAGTCGAGCGTGAGCCGCTGCAGGGTAATGACACCGTGACAGAGGCTATGAAGATGCGCGTCGCGCTGACCTGACTCTTCGCCGGTGAGGTCGTCGACGATGAAGACCGTGACGTCGAGCGGGGCGAAGAACTGTTTGAGCGCGAGCACCTGGCGGCGGTACCGCAAGGGATCCTGCGCGAGCAGCCGCATCTCAGACAGGCTGTCGAAGACGACGCGGCGCGGCCTGATCCGCTGCACCTCGCTTTTGATCAACTGGATGGTGCCGCCCAGCTCGTTCTCCCAGGGGTGGAGAATCGATTGTTGCCTCTCCGCGCCGAGCGCCTCCTCGGCGGCGGCGAGCTCGAAGATGGAGATCGTGTCGAGGGACCATCCGTGAGAGGCCGCGACCCCGCGCAGCTCTTCGTCGGTTTCGGATAGCGTCACGTAAAGACCTGGCTCGCCCCGCGCGGCCCCGTCCAGCAAGAACTGAAGAGCTAGCGTGGTCTTTCCGGAGCCCGGCGACCCTTCGAGCAGATAGAGCCGGTTCGTGACCAAGCCCCCCCGCAACACGACGTCGAGGCCCTCGTTGCCCGTAGATGTCCGTCCGTCCGCACGCGCCATGTCACACTCCTCGAGGCGGCTCGGTATCATCTATTGGGGCGGTCGGGAAAAAATTACAGACGTCCGACGCGATCGTCCGCGGAATCGCCGCCAGGTGCGCGACGGATCGTTATCAATGGAGCATTCGCGTTGCGTCCGCTCCAGAGTTGCGAGGTGAGTGATGTCCAGCGACCCGTTCAACCTTGACCGCTTTGTTTTTGCGCAGGAGGGGATCTACGCCACGGCCCTCGACGAGCTGCGGACCGGCAGGAAGCGCAGCCACTGGATGTGGTTCGTCTTCCCCCAGCTGAGAGGTCTCGGGATCTCTACGACGGCAACCTTCTACGGCGTCGGGTCAATCGAGGAAGCGCGGGCCTACCTCGCCCATCCCACGCTTGGGCCCCGGCTCGCGGAAAGCTTCGAAGCGACGTTGCAGCATGCGGACCGCGGGCTGCATGGCATCTTCGGATCGCCGGACGACATGAAGTTCCGCTCGTCGGCGACGCTGTTCGCGCAGGCGAGCCCCGACCGCGGCGTCTTCGCGCGCGCGCTCGAGACCTTTTGCAGCGGGGAGCGCGATCCGAAGACGATCGAGCTTTTGGCCAGAGCCGCGAGCCACGGGTCTTCAGGAGCAGTGTGAGAGACCGCTTCCGGACGCGTTTGCAGAGGCTGAAGACGTCGAAGACGGGTTGCGCCGAGCGCGGAATGGCTCTAGAGCATCGCGACCCGCGAGGGTGTCGGAGCGTGGCGCAGCCCGGTTAGCGCACTAGTCTGGGGGACTAGGGGTCGGAGGTTCAAATCCTCTCGCTCCGACCATTCTTTTCGAAACGTCGATCGGGCGCCCCGTGAAGCCAGCGCTTCGCGCCTCCCCAATTCCCAGGACCGCTCCGCCGATGGATGACTACCAGGCTTTGCTCGACCGTCTGAAGACGGCCCAGCGCGAACTCCTGACCGCCGCCGCCAAGGCGAAAACGCTACCTTCCGACGGCGCTCTGCGAAAGATCGCGGATCTCGAAGTGGCCATCGGAGCGGTCGAGCATCTGCTCGACGAAGACGAAGAGGCTTAACGCGGCGACCCGCGTCACGCCCGATTTAAAGATTTCGTGAAGATTTGGGGCCCCGCGGGAACGCGGCGGCCCTTTCGCACGTTCACACGGCAATCAACTTAACAAGCTGAGCGCCGCTCATGTTTTACGTTCTCGAAACCGCCAAGACCTCGAGTGCTCGCCCGATAGACGTCGGTTCGCGCTCGGTCGACACGTTCTCCATGACGCCGGCTCGGCCGGATGAGATCATCGACTATGCCGAATCGGACATTGATTTCGTCGATGATTCGATGCTGAACACTGCGCCGCATAACCCAATTGAACGTCAGTTGCTGACCGGTGACGTTATTGGTCTCGCGTTGATGTCCGGCGCGATTATCTGGAGCGCGATGGGCGCGATCGCCTAACGACGACCCGCCTTGGGGGGCGCGGCTTGCGGATTCTCTACGTCGACGACGAGGCGGACATCCGCGAGATCGTCAGCATGTCGCTCAGCCTAGATCCCGACATCACCGTTGAGACGGTCTCGTCCGGCGCCGAAGCTTTGGCCGCGGTTCGCAACTGCCTTCCAGACGTCATACTCCTCGACGTGATGATGCCCGAGATGGATGGCCCCACGACGCTGTTTCGGTTGAGGGAACGGCCCGAGTCACGAGGGGTTCCCGTTGTCTTTATGACCGCGCGGACGCAGGGCCGCGAGATCCAGCGGTTCAAGGAGCTCGGAGCCTTAGGCGTCATCGCCAAGCCCTTTGATCCCATCGCGCTGGCGTCGGACCTTAAGGCTTTGCTTGCCGGGGCGTCGGCCGGATAAACGCGCCGAACGCCCGGGGCCCATCGCCCACATCGAGCGTATTCTCGACCTTCAAGGTCGCGACGTCGATCACCGACACCGCGTTCGAGAACCAATTGGCGACGTAAATCTTCGTCTGGTCCGCGGAGGCTTCTACGCCTTCGGGGTACTCCCCGACCGGCACCGTGGCGAGCGTTTGCAGCGTCGTGACGTCGAACACGGAGACGCTCTCCGCGTATTGATTGCTGACGAACGCCCTGTCGGCGGCGAGACCGACGACATAGGGCCGTTCACCGACCTTCACGACTCCCACCACCTTTCGGCTCGCGATGTCGATGACGGAGACATCGTTACTGCCCACGTTCGCCGTGTAGGCGCGCCGGCCGTCGCGGTCGATGGTCACGCCGAACGGACGCTGGCCGACTGGGACCGTGGCGACGCGGTGCAGGGTCTTGAGGTCGACGAACGACACCTGATCAGAGTCCCGGTCCGCCGAGAGCAGCGTGGCGCCGTCCGGCGTCACCGCAAGGCCGGAAGGTGAAGCGCCGACGTCGACGCGGGCGGTCACGGCGCGAGCGACGGGATCAACGACGAGGATGTGCTTCGCGTACCAGTCCGCCACATAGACGGGCGAGCCGCCGGGATGGACGGCGACGCCAAGCGGGCCGCCTTCCAGCGAAATGCGATCGAGCACCGTACGGCCTGCCGCGTCGACTACCGTCAGCGCCTTGCCTTCGGGACTAGTGACGTAGACTCGCGCCCCATCGGCGCTCACCGCAACGCCCGCCGGCTTTCCCCCGATGGGGATGGTCGCGACAGTTTTGCCGGTGGCCAGATCGAGAACGGTTAGGTCGTCGCCGTTCTGGTTCGTGATGAAGGCCTCGTCGGCGCTGGCGGCGCCTGCGACGACGAGGCTTAGCGCGACCATGGCCGCGCGCATGGGAGGGGTCAGCTTCCCTTCTCGACCTTTTCCTTCACCGAAGCGAGGCCGGCCTGGTAGAGCTCGTTAACGGCCTTGATGGCCGCCTCGTCCGAGAGCTCCGGCGGCGGATCGTTGTTCGGGAAGCCGCGGTAGAACGCGCCCTGCCACGTCACCGTCGACTTGTCGCCCTCACCTTTGACGCTGATGTGCGAGGAGTAGTTGGTGACTGGCAGCACCTTCACGTCAACCTCGGTGATCCGATAGGCGTAGGTCTTCGTGTCGGCGTCGTACTTCGTAAGCTGCTCCTTGACGGTCGCTCCGCCCTTGAGCGTCAGCGTGCGCGTCGCATCCTTGTCGTTGCCGCCCGAGCCCTCGGTCTTCTCGACCGGCGGCAGCCAGCTCATGTCCTGGAAGTTGCCGATCACGGTCCAGACCTTGTCGGGCGCCGCGTTGATCTCAATCGACTGGGTGGTCTTCTGGCGCGTCGGGCCATGAGCCTCGGCCGCGCCGGCGAAGCCGACCAACAACGCCGCCGCCGCAGCGAGCAGTTGAAACTTCATGCGTGTGCTTCCTTCCGGTGGTCGGCCGTCCGCGTGGAGCGTCATCGGAGGCCTGTTGGGCCCTGGGGCCAGCGGGCGCAGTGAACCAAAGCCGCGCGGTCGGATAAAGGCCCGCGGCTTTGTCCCTTCGCCGCACCCCGGCTCAGAACCGGTAGCCGATTCCCAATTGCGCGCCACGCTCGTCAAGCGCGTCGCGCGCCGCAGGCGTTGCGAAGACAGCGGCGTAAATCGTCATCGTCGACGTCAGGTCAAGGAGGGCGGCCGCTTGAACCTTGTGGGTGCGCTGCTTCAGCGCATAGGGGCCGTCCCATCGGCCCTGGCCGAAGACGTTGAAGCTCTGCGCCAGAAGCAACCAGCGTGGGGCGGGGCGGACGCCAAGCGTCGCGTCGACCCGGATCTCGTTCGCGGGATCGCCGCTCCGCGTCCTGTAGCCCGCTTGGACGTCGAGGAAGGCCGGCCGCGCGAAAGCGTCGAAGCTGCGCGCCACGAGAAGACGCACGTCGACCTGATCATCCGTCTCGCCGATCGCGGCAAGGCCATCCGAACGCTTCGCGCCGGCGATCACGACTCCCCCCTGCGCGGAGACGATCCAGGCGCCGGGTTCGGCCAGTCGGATGCGCGCCCCGAGCTCAGTGCGCCCCAAGCCGCTTCTTTGCGCGCGCTCCTCGCCCGAGACGGTGATCTGCTGAAGAGCCCCTGCGCCAAAGACAGTCAGGCCATCTGTGACGCCATGTTCGACGTAGAGCTGAAGCTCCTGCTTCTTGAGCCGATCGCGCGCTCTGAGCCGCCCACGAGCGTCGAAGTAATGATCGCCGGACGTCACGTAGGCCGTCGCAAACAGCTTCGTCTCACCGTTCCTAAGCGTGAACGCTCCCGCGCACGCCGCACCCGGCGCCGCCGCGAGAATTGCAGCGGCCATAGCCCACCGCGCCGCCCAGGTCATCGTTGCCCCCGCCCCTGGGCCACGATTTTGCCGCAATACAATTTAAATGCGCAACAGTTGATTCGCTATGCACGCCATGCCGCAGCTCTTGCCTTCAGGATCGCGGCGTTCGAAGCTTGGCGCTAACCTCTCCTCTCCCAAGCGGCTCGCCCCGCCCCACCGCTTCTTCAAGCGCCCGGACTGCTGCTCCGAGGTCGTGAAGCCCGAGCGTCGGCGCCGTTCCCGCGACCGTGTGAAGGCCCCGCTGGAGCGCGACGCGAGCGTCTTCGTCGCCTGCGCAGGCCGCCGCGGCGAGGCTTTCAAGCTCCGCCAACCTGTCGTCGAAGCTCGCGAGAAAGCGCGTCCTTACCGCCTCGACGGCGGCCGTGATCTTCGCGCGGCGCTCGGCCTCGCCGTCCGTCACAACGCTAGTAATCCCATTCCACGGCGACGCCAGCGGAGGCGTCGCCGCTCGCGCCCGTTTCGCCCTGGACCTTCACGTTCTTCGTCACGTCGATGTCGACGGTGACCCGGCTCGAGTCCGGGCTCGTGCCCTGACGGACGCCGAGATAGATGTTGTCGGAGATATACCGACCCACGCCCACCGCAGGTCCTCCGCCCTGCCCGTCGCCCGCGGTGACGTCGAGGACGTCCACCCCCAGGCTCTTGCGCACGCTGTCGAGCGCGCCGGAGCCCGCGCCGCCGGTGTACTGCGCGAGGCCCTGCGCCAGTTGCAGCGCTTCGCTCGCGTTCAGTTCGCCGGCCGACTTCTTGAACAGCAGACGCGCCAGCACTTCGTCGGTCGGCAGCGTCGGTTGGGAGGTGAAGTTGATCTGCGGCCGCGACGCGGTCCCAGTCACGATGACTTGGGCGGTGATGTCCCGCGCCTTGGTCTCGGCGAGAAAATCGAGCGTCGGATCGAGATCGCCGGCGAAGGACACCGATCCGCGGGTGAAGGTGAGCCTCTGGCCGATGACCACGATCTGGCCGCGGCCGGAGCGCAGTTCGAACGCGCCGACCGGCTGCGGATTGGCCGAGGTTCCGGCCAACTTGATGGAGCCGCCGGCTTCCGACGTGATGCCCATTCCGCGAATAAAGATGCGGTCATTGGCCTGGACGTCGATGTCGAGGGTCGCGACAAATCCGTCCTCCGACTTCGCAGTCTTCTTGCCGGCGTTCACGGCTTTGAGCTGCGACGTCACGCGGGCCGGCGCGCCCCGATGCTTGACGCCTTCGAGCGGTGTGTACTGAGCGGGCAGCCGATCCGGGATCTGGATTTCCACGGACCGCGCCCGGATGTTGCCGGAGACGATCGGCCTGCGGGCGAGCGCCCCTTGAAGCGTAAGGTTACTGTCGATCACAGCGGTCACGATGTCGGTGCCCACGACCTCAGCGTTCTGCGCTTGGATGCGGATCTCACCCGGGAAGCCGCGCCCGGGATCGACCGCCACTCGTCCGGAGCCTGAGATCGTGCCGCCATTGCGGGTGGTGGCGCGCAGGCTCCTAACCTCGACGTTCGTTCCGCTGCCGGCGACGACGGCCTGGATGCCGCGCAGCTGGAGACCCGAGGCGCGGTTGGAGTAGGACGCGTTCTCGAGCCGCGCCGTGCCGTCGATCGCCGGCGCGGACGTGGATCCGCCGACCTTCACGTCGAAGCTGGCGGCGCCGTCGACGCGGTCTCCCGAGACCGAAAGCGTGTCGTTGAGGAAGGCGAGCGGGGCGCGCCCAACCACGCGGAGATCCAGGTTCCCTTGTCCCAGCGGCGCCGACCCGTTCGCGGTGACCCGAAGCCCGCCCGCGCCGGTGACGACCGTCTCCGTCACGACGCGCACGCCTTCGAGCCGACCTTTGCTGTCGATCTGCGCGGCCGGCACGCCCGCGCTGCGCGTCTGCGCCGTCGAGAGGTTGGAGACCTTCACCGTATAGGTTCCGCGAGGCGCGGCGATCGGACCCGAGACCTTGGCGTCCCCTTGCAACGTGCCCTGTGCGCCGAGGCCGGGCGAGAACCCGTTCGCCAGCGCCACGGGAACGCTGCGAAGCTCCACCGTCAGATCGAGGTCGCCGGCGCCGATCGGCGCGACGCCCCTCGCCGTCAGTCGCAGCCCGCCGCCTCCGGTCACCTCGGTGTTGGTGGTCACCCGGGCGCCTTCGAGTTCGCCCTTGGTCGTCACCTGCAGCGCCGGCACGCCCCTGGCCTGGGCCGCCGTCAGACCGGTGATCTTGAAGTCGTAGCCGCCGCGCGGCGCCGAGACTGGGCCGGTGACCTTAGCGCCGCCTTGGAGCCTGCCGGCGAGCCCGAGCTCCGGCATGAAGGCGTTCGCAAGCGACAGCGGCAGCTCGGCGATGGCGATGTCCATGTCGAGCGGGCCGGCGCCGATCGGTGCCGATCCCTTCGCTGTGGCCCGGATGCCCCCGCCGCCGGTGATCACCGTGTCGGTCGTGACGCGGACGCCCTGGAGCTCGCCCTTGGTCTCGATCGCCACGGCCGGCACGCCCTTGGCCCTCGAGGAGGTGAACCCGTCGATCTTCGCCGCATAGGTTCCCCGCGGAGCCGCGATCGGACCGGTCACCTTGGCGTCGCCGTTCAGCTGACCTGCTAGCCCGAATCCCTCAACGAAGCCGTTCGCGAGCTTCAGCGGCAGAGCCCGGATCGAGACGTCCATGTCGAGATCGCCGGCGGCGATCGGCGCCGAGCCGACGGCCGTCAGCCGCAACCCGCCGGCGCCAGTTACGGTGGTGTCGGTTGTCACCCGATCGCCGACGTAGCGCCCCTTGGTCGCGACCGTCAGCGGCCCGACGTCGGACGCGCGGGTCTGCGACATGGAGAGGTCGCGCATCGTCACGTCGAAGTCGGCGACGGGGGCCGTGGCGGGTCCGGTGACCTTGGCCGTCGCGCCCAGCGCGCCGCGCACGCCAAGGTCCGGCGCGAAGGCGTTGGCGAGCGCAAGCGGCAGATCGCGAATGACGACGGAGAGATCGAGCGTCTGGCCCGCCTTGCCCGATAGGTCCAAGGCGCCGCCCTGTCCCGCTTTCAATGCGAAGGCGTCGATGAACACGTCCGGTCCGATCAGTCGCACTTTTGCGGGGCCTGCGAGGGTCGCCTCTTGGCCGCCGCCTTTCAGATCGAGCTTGGACAGGTCGATGCGAGTCTCAGCCGGCGCATAGACCACGCGACCGGCGGCGGAGGCCGCGGTGCCCAGCGCCGTCACGTCGGCGGTCACGTCCATGCCGTCCGGCGCGCCCTTCGCCTTGATCGCGAGACGTTCGACGACTTGCCCCCCCACCGCGATCCCAGATCCGTTGACGACGCCGTCCACGGTGATCTTGCCGGTGGGATCGAGCACAGTGGTCGCGACGTCGATCTTGCCGACGCGAGCGCCCGGCGCGGCGATGTCGGCGCCGTTCGCCGTCACAACCGCTTTCTGCACGCCGTTTTCGACAGAAAGCCCGACGTCCGCGGACAGCCGACCGCCGAGTTCCATTAACGCCAGCGCGCCGACTTCCGCGAGGTCGGGAGCGGCGATCGCCATCCGGCCGGTCGCAAGCCCTGCGGGAGTGATCGAGACGCCGCCCTTGACGCTCGCGGTCGCGACGACGAGGTCGACGTCCTCAAGCCTGCGCGCGCCGTCGGCCTCGGTGACGAGCCGCCCCTGGCCACGCACGGGCTTACCGTCCAGCGAGCCGCCGAGACGGACGACCCCGCCGACCGCGCCGGTCACGTCCGTCGCATCGACGTCAACGGTGAGGTCCTTGATCACACGGTCCATCGCCCGACCCTCGGGAACGGCGAGCTTCGCCGTCACGGCGAGATCGTCGAGCCGGCCGGTAAGCTTGCCGTCGAGCGTGGCGCGGCCGGCCGCGCGGGGATCGACGAGGTAGAGATCCTCGACCTCGGCGCGGAAGGTGACGTCGGCGTCCTGCAGGGTTGCGGAGCCGTCCGCCGCCAGCGAGACGTGCTTGCCGGTGAGCTTCAAACCGTTGAACGCGAACGAGCCGTTCTCGGCGCGCACCACTCCGCCCGTGATCGCGAGGTCGCCTCCGGTCAGCGCGTCGACCTGATCGACGCCGACCTTCAGACCCTTGCCCTCGCCGTTCGCCGCGACCGCCAGCCGCGACAGATCGAAGGCCACATCGACGTCGGCCGCGAGGTTGGCGGACCCCGCCAAGGCGCGCCCCGCCAACGCGGACAAAGGCGAGAGATCTGCGGCCGCAAGCATGATCTTGCCCTTCGCCATGTCCGCGGAGACGGCGCCGGCGTAAGACGCCTTGATGTCGCCAAGCGCGACGTCCGCTTTCGCGATGTCCGCGGCGCCGGCGACGGTGGCGACCAAGTCGAAGGCCGCCGTTAGGTCCCGACCCGCCCCGGCGAGCAGCCGGTCGTCGGCGAAGGTGACGCTCTTGGCGTCGATCGTTCCCTTCGCCGCAATTCGGGTCGCATCGTCGGTAAGCGGTCCGTTCGGCTCCGCGTCGAGAGTGATATGCGCGGTCGCCGCGCCGCCTTGCGTCGCGTTCAGGCCGGTCCCGTCGACCGTCGCCACGATGTGGGGGTGCGTGAACGGCCCCTTCGCGGAACCGACCGCGGAGATGGCGCCCCAGGCGATCCCCGGCGGCAGCAGGGCCGCGAAGCGCGAAGCGTCGCCCGCCTTGAGGTCATAGGCGACGTCGAGCGTCTCGGCGGCCAGATCGACTGCGCCTTTGACCGCGAGGCGGGCCGCGGGAAGATCGAACACGGCGTCCGCGATGCGGATGGCGCCTTCCGTGGGCACGAAGGCGTCGATGTTCGCCTTCGTCGGGCCATCCACGAGCGCGGCGTAGGCCGGCGGCGCGATGCGTCCGACGTCGCCGTCAAGCGAGAGCTTGACCCTGCGTCCCGCCCCCTCGCCCGCCAACTCCACCACCGCATCGAGCCGGCCCCGGTCTCCCGCCGTCAGCGCCGCCTGCACGCGCAGCGCGTCGAGCGTTCCGCCGCCTTCGATCCCTAAATCGATTGGAGGTTGGCCGGGCATGTCGGCCAGCCGCGCGATCAGCCCGCCGGCGGGTTCGCCGCCGCGGATCGAAATCTGAAACCGCTCGGTCTGCGGGGAGAAGCTTGCGGAGCCCTTGATCCGCCCTGCAACGCCATCGATGCGGCGCACGTCGAAGCGAGCGTCGACCCCGTCCCGTGGGTTGCGCAGCGACGCGGACATGTCGGCGGCGAGCCGCGCGGGCACGCCCATGAGCGCCTGTGCGAGATTGAGATCGTCCACCGCAAGGCGCTTCAACTCGATCTCGACGGGCAGGTCGGGGATCAGCGGCGCGTTGGGATCGGAAACCGGTTCCGGCTCGGTCGAGGCCGGCAGATTTGGCGCGCGCGCGACGTCCACGCGACCGAGCTCCAGCGCTTCGACCTGCACCTTGCGAGAAAACAGAGCGAGCGGGGCCCAGGCGAGACGCACCCGGTCAATCGTCAGCCAGACGCCATCGCGATCGGCCAGAGCGAGGTCGCGGATGGTGAGATCATCCGGGAACGATCCCTCGATCTTGCCGATCGCGATCTTCGAGTCGGCCGTGCTGCCGTAGGTCTGGGCGAGATTCGCGATCGTCGCGAGACCCGTCTCGGTGCGGGCGAAGACGAAGAGCCCAGCGACCAGAACGACCGGGATCATCAGCAGGACGACGAGGACGATCAGCGCGCGCTTCAGAATGGCCATCGGATTCCGTTCGCATGCCGCCCCGGATCGCCTCGCGGCGCTGATTGGGCGGACTGTTCGTCCATAGAGCCTGCGCGGACGCCTGATGTACAGGGATACCGTCTATCCAGGCCCTGCTTCGTCAGAACGACTGTCCGACGCTCACGTAGAATGCGACCAGCGGATCGTTTTTCGTCTTGCCCATGACAGGCGTCGCCACGTCGAATCGAATGGGTCCGATCGCGGTGTAATAACGCAGGCCGACGCCCGCGCCGACGCGGATGTTCTCGCCGAAGTCCGGATAGGTCTTGTCGAAGGCGGCGCCGGCGTCGACGAAGGGGACCACGCCGATGGTGTCGGTGATCTTGATCCGCATCTCGGCGGACGCCTCGAGCAGGCTTCGGCCGCCGACGGGCGTGTCCTTCTTGCAGTCGAGGGCCCGCTTAGGCGTGGGCCGCGAGGAATCGCAGTAGGGGCTGGCGCTCTGGTAGGCGAAGCCGCGGACCGAACCGCCGCCGCCTGCGAAGAACCGCCGGTTCGCCGGCACGTCCTCGATCGCGCTCGGCCCGATGATCGAGCCGAAGCCGATGCGCCCCGCGGCGATGAACCGGGCGTCCTCGTCCAGCTTCTGGTAGGCCGAGACCTGCCCCTTGATAATGTTCAGCGAAGGCGCGTCGCCGGTCGTGTTGAAGTATGGCGCGGCCGTCAGGGTGGCGCGGAAGCCCTCGGTCGGGTCGAGCTTGCTGTCGGTGTTGTCGAACGTCGCGCCGAGCGGGAGACCGACCAGCAGGAAATCCTTCTCGCGGAAGGTGTCCCGGATCGTCGAGCCCTCGACCTCGAGACCCGCCTGGATCGAGAGGTCGCTGGTGAGGCGCCGGCGGATGGCGACGGCGGCGCGGGCGCCGTCGCGCCAGTAGGCGTCGGGACGCTCGCGCATCGCCTCAACCTCGGCCAGCAGGTCGTCGAAGCCGCCCCAGATCCCGGGTTTCTCGAACGAGGTCTTGACCGCGTATTCGTAGTCCTTCGGATCGTTGCTGATCAGGCGCGAGGCGCTCGCCTCCACGCGCAGCTTCTCCGCGCCGCCGAACAGGTTGCGGTGGCCCCAGTAGGCGCTGACGCTCGCTCCGTCGGTGGTGCTGTACTTCGCGGCCGCGCCGACGTAGCGGAACTTCTTCTCCTCCACGTCGATCGTCACCGGCACGCGCCCCTGGGCGTCGGGCGCGGTCCCCTCTTTCACGCGGATCGAGGAGAACACGTCGAGCTTCGCAAGCTCGTCCCGCAGTTCGACCATCTTCTCCGGGTCGTACCGGTCGCCGGGTTCGAACGGCACGCGGCCGCGGACCACCGCCGGGTCGACGTCCTTCGTGCCGTTGATCGAAACCTCGCCAAACGGCGAGCGGGGTCCGGCCGCGACGTCGATCGTCACGTCCAGCTTCTTCGCCGCGTGGTCGGCGATCACCTCGCGGTTCGCGACCTTGGCGAAGGGATAGCCATCGCGTCGCAACTGGTCGACGATCTTGGCCTCTGCGCCGAAGACCGCCGACGAGGGCGCCGGCGCCCCGGCTGAGAGGCCGATCTTCTGAGGCTCGATCCGGGGCAGGACGACGGAGCGCTCCGCATTGCGGATGGCGACGCGACCGATTGTGAACACCGGACCCGGGTCGACCTTGATCACCACTGGCACCGGTCGTCGCGACCGCTGCGCCACGTCAGGCGCGCTGGTCGTCGTAACGGAGACGCCGGCGATGGTCACGTCGACGATCGCGCCGTAGCGCCCGGTGGCCATCAGCGCGGCCGCAAGCCGCTCTATGTCGACCTTGGCGCGCCCGACGAGCCCGGCGGCGCCCGGCGGCGAATCTTTCTGAAGAGATTTGAGGGTGGAGGTGTCGTCGACGATCTTCTGAACGGCGGCGTCTCCACCGACGACGGAGACGGTGGTGACGTAGGAGACGCCGGCGACGGCGGTCGCCGCGGCGGAGGTTGCGGCGGGCGGCGCGTCCTGCTGAGCGTGCGCGATTCCTCCCGCGCACAGCGCGGCCGCAGCCGCGCCGGCCAACAACGACCGGCGCACGCCGGGGGGCTTTCGTCTACGCAACGCTCGAATCCCACGCCATCCCGCGCATCTCCCCTCGGATACCACTCACATTCCGTTAACGGGCGGGGCGACACGTACGCAACCCTATGTGGAGCTTTAAAGCCGTTCGTCGAGCAGACGGCGGCAGGCCTCGAGCTCGGCGAGCGCCGCTCGCAGCCGCTCCGCGTGACCCTCCGGCAGAGCGAATGTCGCGCGCTTCGGAGCGGATTCAGGCAGGGGCTCCACGCGAGCGGGGGCGGCGGCTGGCGCAGGAGCCGTCACTTGGGCGGAAGGGGAAACCTCGGACAAGGGCCGGCGCTGCGGCGCCCAGAGTTCCGGCCCGGCTTGCAAGCCCAGCAAACCGACCGACGCTTCGGCCTCCGCGGCGCGGTCGGCGCGCGCTTCGGCCGGATCCTGATCCGCGGCGTCAGACGCAGGCGCGCCGCCCTCCGCATAGGCCGCGACCTTCCGGCCGCCCTGCTCTCTCAAGATCCGCTGGACTCCCCGGATCGTGTAGCCCTCGCCGTACAGCAGGCGCTTGATGCCGGTGAGGAGATCGACGTCGTTGGGGCGGTAGTAGCGGCGTCCGCCGCCCCTCTTGATCGGCTTGATCTGCGGGAAACGGGTCTCCCAGAAGCGCAGCACGTGCTGCGGAACGCCAAGCTCTTCGGCGACCTCGCTTATCGTGCGGAAGGCTTCGGGACCCTTCTCCACAGCTCACCTCTTTCCGTCAGGCCGCGCCGTTCGCCTTGGCTTTCGAGCGCGACTTAGGCTTGGCGGCGGCGCCTGCGGCGCCGTTGATGCGGTCCTTGAGAATGTTCGACGGCTTGAACACCATGACCCGGCGGGGCGGGATCGGAACTTCCTGGCCGCTCTTCGGATTCCGCCCGACGCGCTGACCCTTGCCGCGCACAACGAACGAGCCGAACGACGAAAGCTTCACCGTCTCGCCACGCTCGAGGCAGTCCCCGATCTCGGCCAGCACCATTTCGACCAGAGACGCCGATTCGGTCCGCGACAGGCCCACCTTCTGGTAGACCGCCTCGCACAGATCAGCGCGCGTCACCGTGCGCCCCGTCATCAATCGCTTCCCCCGGATGGCCGCCCGCCCTCTCGCTTTCGCGGCGAGAGGTTATTGAGGCTAAAGGCTATTCAGCACGGGAGCGATGGTCAACGTGCGCCGCTCCTTCGTTCGTCGAACGCTCACCAACGCACAAGGGCGGATCCCCAGGTAAACCCGCCTCCCATCGCCTCGAGCAGCACGAGGTCGCCCTGCTTGATGCGCCCGTCGGCGCACGCCTCCGCGAGGGCCAGCGGTATGGAAGCGGCCGAGGTGTTGCCGTGGTGGTCGACGGTCAGCACCACCTTTTCCGGCGCGATGTGAAGCTTCTGGGCGCTCGCGTCGATGATACGGCGATTGGCCTGGTGCGGAACGAACCAGTCGATGCTGTCCGCGGTCTCGCCGGTCGCCGCAAAGGCGTCCTCGATCACGTCGGTGATCATGCCGACGGCGTGGCGAAAGACCTCGCGACCCTCCATCCTGAGATGGCCGACCGTGCCGGTGGACGACGGACCGCCATCGACGAACAGCTTGCTCTTGTGCCGCCCGTCGGAGCGCAGATGCGTCGTCAGCACGCCTCGGTCGCTGCTCTCGCCGGGTTGCTCCTGGGCTTCGAGAACTACGGCGCCGGCGCCGTCGCCGAACAGCACGCAGGTGCCGCGGTCGGTCCAGTCGAGGATGCGCGAGAACGTTTCCGAGCCGATGACCAGCGCGCGCTTGTGCTGGCCCGACATGAGGAACTTGTCGGCGGTCGCAAGCGCGTAAAGGAATCCGGAGCAAACCGCCTGCACGTCGAACGCGAAACCGTGCGTGATGCCGAGCGCCGCCTGAACGGTCGTGGCGGTCGCCGGAAAGGTGTTGTCCGGGGTCGCCGTCGCGAGAATGATGAGGTCGATCTCCGACGCCTCGACGCCGCCGTTCGCGAGCGCCTCGCGCGCGGCGAAGAGCGCGAGATCGGAGGTCATCTCGCCATGGGCGGCGATGTGGCGTTGGCGAATGCCGGTGCGCTGGACGATCCACTCGTCCGACGTGTCGACCGTCTTCGCCAGATCGGCGTTCGTCAGCACTTCCGAGGGGAGATACGCCCCACAACCGCGCACCACGGACCGGATGCGGCTCACGACGCCGCTCCCGCGAGAGACGCCGGCGACGGCGGGGGCGCGTCGGCCCCGTGGTCGTGAAGCAGCCCCTGCCGGATCTTCGTCATCAAATCGTACCGCACCATTTCGTAGCCAACCTCCACCGCGGAGGCGAACCCTTCGGCGTCGGTCCCGCCGTGGCTCTTGATCACCACGCCGTCAAGACCGAGAAACACGCCGCCGTTCACCTTTCGGGGATCCATCTTTTCCTTGAGCGTGTCGAAGGCCCCGCGCGCGAACAGGTACCCAAGCTTAGAGAGCCAGGTGCGGCCCATGGCCGAGCGCAGGTACTCCGCGATCTGACGCGCAGTCCCCTCCGCCGTCTTGAGCGCAATGTTGCCGGAGAAACCCTCCGTCACGACCACGTCGACTGTGCCTTTGCCGAGGTCGTCGCCCTCGACGAAGCCGCGGAAGTCGAGGGCGGGGAAATCCTCCTCGCGCAGGATGCGGGCCGCTTCCTTCACCTGCTCGACGCCCTTGATCTCCTCCACGCCGACGTTGAGCAACGCGACGGTCGGCCGATCGAGATCGAACAGGATCCGCGCCATGGCGGAGCCCATCACCGCGAAGTCGACGAGCTGTCGGGCGTCGGCGCCGATGGTCGCGCCGACGTCGAGCACGATGCTTTCGCCGCGGAGCGTCGGCCAGATCGCCGCGATCGCCGGGCGCTCGACGTCCGCCATCATCCTCAGGCAGAATCGGGACATAGCCATCAGCGCCCCGGTGTTCCCGGCGGAGACGACCGCGTCGGAGCGATGGGTCTTCACCGCGTCGAGGGCGAGCCACATCGACGACTTCCAACGCCCCTTGCGGAGCGCGACGCTCGGCTTGTCGTCCATGCGCACGGCGACGTCGGTGTGGAGAATCTCGCAGCGCCCGGCCAGCCGCGGCTCGGCGTCGACGAGCGGCCGGATCTTCGCCTCGTCGCCAACGAAGAGGAACGTCATGTCCGGTTTGCGCGCGAGCGCGAGCGCGGCGCCCGGCACGACGACTGAGGGGCCATGGTCGCCGCCCATGGCGTCGAGGGCGAGGCGGACTGTGTCGGTCATGGGGCGCAGAAGACGAGATCTCTCAGCGGACGCGGGCAAACGCCCGGGGGAGCGCGGCGCGCGCGGACCATAACGGTTGGCGACGGGGTGGCAACCCTCGGCGAACGTTGCGCTCACCCCCCGTCATCGGGACGCTTGAGCTTTCGGAGCTCGGCGAACGGCGATCCGTCGCCGTCCGGATCCTCAGGCTGCTCGAAAGTCGCGCCGGGCTTGCGGGGGTAGGGATCGAGGCCGAGCGTCAGGAACTCGGACACCACGGCGCCGACGTCGATCACGCCGCCCACGAAGGGGTCCGGCGGGTCGTCCGGCCCAAGTTCGATCTCGCCGCCCTCCTCGACCGCCAAGACCTCGGAGGCCGGAGCGAAACGGACGTCGATCGGCTCGCTGACCGTTTCGACGAACGGCTCGAGCGTCACGCCGCACATGCGCTGGACCTTGGCGTCGACGCGGCCCGAGACGGCGACCCCGTCCTTCCCGAACGGCCGCATCGTGACTTCGGCGCGCAGGTCTTCCACCGCGATCGCCTCATTGGCCTTCGCCAAGGCCGCGCGTTCGGCCGCGTCAGCCACGATGTCCACGGTGAGGCCATTCGGACCGACGTCCGCCACAGCGATCGGGCGGGACAAGGGCGATGCGGTCATGATGAAGCCTCCGCCTGCGGGAACGCGGGTCCGGATTGAACGAGCGCGGAAACGGACTGCGCCGCGAGCGCCTCGACCGACAAGCGGAGGTAGCGCGCAAGCGGCCGGGCGCCCGGCGCGTCGGCGCCTTCAAACGGGCCCGCCGCGAGCGCCGCTATGAGGTCAGCGTCGTCGGCCGAGGTCAGCGCGGCGTCATAGGCCGCGGCGCGCGCGTAGAACACGCCCGCCATGCTCTTGATCCGCTTCGGAACCGTCAGGTCGCCGACGCCAATCTCGCGCAGCGCCGAGTCCGTCTCGGAGAACATGAGGTCGAACACGTCCTGCGCCGCGTCCTTCGCGGCGGGCTCAGCCGCCTTTAGCCGGTGGAAATATAAGAAGGCGTGCAACACGATCATCTCGTAGCGCCCCATCACCGTATCGGGCACGCCGAGCTCTCGATAAAAGATCGGCGCGCGCGCCTGGGCGACGATCAGCCCGTAGACGCGCTCGGTCGTGGACGGCGTGGGCGCATCGCGCCGCTGGAACAGACCAAACACCATCGCCCGTCGTCGCCTTGGAACCGCTGCGCGGCTGCGGACCGCAGCCGCTTTCGCCTGTTGAACTGGGCCGTGCCGCGGGTTACGCCAAGTGCGGCGGTGGCACAAGTCCGGCGACGGGCGCGTCAACCCGTCATGAGTTGCGCGTGCCGCGTTTCGGGAGGAAGTCCAGCACATGCCGATCTCGCTTGGGAAGACGACCGCCACCGGGCGCGCCGCCGCGGCGACGCTCGTTCTCGGACTGGCCTCAGTCGCGCTCGCCGGTTGCGCCGAGACGCAGCAAAAGGGCTACGTCCTCTCCGAGAGCTCCCTGCAGCAGGTGCCCGTCGGCTCGAGCCAGGAGCAGGTGCTCGTGGTGCTCGGCACGCCTTCCACGACCGCGACGCTGAAGGGAGAGGTCTATTATTACATCTCCCAGACGACCAAGCGCTCGGTCGCCTTCATGAATCCGACGATCACCGATCAACGCGTGGTCGCGGTCTATTTCGACCAGAACCGCCGTGTTCAGCGAATCGCCAACTTCGGCCTCAAGGACGGACGCCTCTTCGACTTCATCGGCGAGGTCACGCCGACCGCCGGGCAGGAGCGCAACTTCCTGGAGCATGTCTTCAGGGGACTGCTTTCGAACGAGGAATGAACGGGAGGGCGACGCAGATCGCCCCCTTCGTCCGGAGGACGCTTATGACGTTTTCGCCTTTACTGCCGGCCGCCGCCATCGCCGCGGCGGCGCTGCTCCTCGGCTTCGCCGCGCCCGTTCAAGCTGCGCCGGGTGACGAACAGTACGCCACCGTCGAGAACCACGATCCCGCCGGGTTTCAGCGCGCGCTCAGGGCCGGCTCGGACTTCGTCAGAGGCGGACGCGGCCGCAAGTTCAACTTGATCCTTGCGAACCGGGGCGTCATCTCGGTGATCCCCGGCACGACGACCGTCCAGCGCGACATCGCGCGTCTGAAGGCTCCCGGCCTCACCATCATCGCCTGCGCGGAAACAATGCGGGGTTTGTCGGAAGCGAACCGGCGCCGCGTGCCGGTGGTGCCCGGCGTCACGGTGCAGCCCTGCAAGGGCCTGCGCAACAAGCTCGACGTTTCCGGCTGGCAACGCGCTCCGGGCATCTAAACGGCTGTACCGGCTCTGTTGTGGACGCATTGAACTCGGCGCCCGCACAGGAAGCGCGACGGGCTAAGGTGACAACGTCCCCGGCCGTGAGACCCTAATGCCGCTCCACCTCCAGAAACTCTGCGTCGGTTGCGATTCGGTCGAGGATCTGCGGTCGTGGGTCGTGGAGCGCATGGCCGAGAAGCGGCGTCGCGGACTGCCGGAAGAGCAGGTTCACACCACCCGGATGGCGCCGAAGCGCGCCGCGGAGCTGCTCGACGGGGGCTCGCTCTACTGGGTGATCAAGGGCGTCATCCTGGTTCGCCAGCCTCTCGTCGACCTTCGCTCCGCCAAAGGCGCCGATGGGATCGAGCGGTGCGATCTGGTGCTGTCGCCGGAGCTGATCGCCACGCGTCCCGCGCCGCGGCGTCCGTTTCAGGGCTGGCGCTACCTGCCGGGCGCCGACGCCCCGAAGGACGCGGCGACGGACGAAGCCGCGGCGCCCGGCCTCCCGCCGCATCTCGTGGCCGAGCTCCGCTCTCTCGGGCTGCTGTGAGCCGGGCGGCATTGCGCATCCGCCGCGCGCCGCGCTTAAACTCCCGAGCATGACCTTGACCGGCTCGCCGCTCGACATCGCCGCCGTAATCTACTTTCTGATCGTCTGGTTCGGCCACTACACGTGGTCGGAACGGTCGCGGCGCAGCCTGAACTCCGTGATGGCCGAACGGCGCCGGGACTGGATGCGGCGGATGGCGGCGCGCGAGAACCGGATGCCGGATTCGATCACGATGCAGGGGCTTCAGAACGGGTCGGCCTTCTTCGCGTCGACCTCTCTCATCGCGATCGGCGGCGCGCTGGCGGCTCTCGGCGCGAGCAGCGAGGCGGTCGAGGTGTTCGCCGCCCTACCCTTCGGCCTCGTGACCACCCGCGAGGTCTACGACGCGAAGATCCTCGGCCTCGCCGCCATCCTGGTCTACGCCTTCTTCAAGTTCGTCTGGGCGTACCGGCTGTTCAACTACGGCTCGATCCTCATCGTCTGCGCTCCGCCGCGCGAGGAGATCGACACGCCGGAAATGGACGTCGCGCTGGAGCGCGCGGCGCGGATGAACATCGAGGCTGGACGGCACTTCAACCGGGGCCTCCGCGGACTGTTCTTCTCGTTGGCCTACATCGGCTGGTTCGTCAGCCCCTGGGCGCTGCTCGTGACGACGACGCTCGTGACAGTCATCCTGCACCGTCGTCAATTTTCCTCCGAACCGCTCAAAGCCGCGGGCTACGGGTCTGACTCGTAAGGTTCCGTTACGACGCCTAGGTGGCATCACCTACTGTTAAGCGCCATGGATCGGTCAGGATCGTGAGCTCCTACGGAGGGTGGCGGTTGTCGCCGCTCGACTACGCGCGGTTCCTCAATCAATTCAGGCCGGCGCGCTTCTCTCGACGCAGCCGGTGAGCTGGCCCCGCTACGCGTTTAATCCCGGCGTCTTCTACAGCACGGGGACGTACGAGCGAGTCAACACCTCGCCCTACAATTTCTGGCATTCCGGCGCATGGTACTGGAACGAGCCGGGTCGTTCCGAGCGCTCGGCGAACTTCGGCGCCTATTTCGCCGTGCTCCGTCAGAACGTCCGCTGGGTCGCGACCTACGCTCCGCAGCCTCCATCCGGAGCGCTGTCGGAGTTCGACGCCCGAATGTAAAACGCCGCGCTCCCGCCGGCTCAGGCCGCGGCGAGCCGACGGCTGGAGGTGCCCGCGCCGGCGGCCCCCTCCGAGACGCCGGCTCTCGGCTCGGACCGCGGCGTCGAGGACCGGGAGATTGGCCGGCGCTAGTCCGCCGGCCCGATCTGGCGAACGGCGCCTTGCGGCGCTGGCGCGCCCGCCTTCAGCAACTTGTAGGTCAGGCTGTCGACCAGCGCCTCGAACGAGGCGTCGATGATGTTGGGCGACACGCCGACCGTGGTCCAAACGACGCCGTCGCCATCGGTCGACTCTATCAGGACGCGGGTGACGGCTTCCGTGCCGCCGTTCAGGATGCGGACCTTGTAGTCCGTGAGCCTGAGGTCGGCGATGTAAGGCTGGTAGCGCCCGAGATCCTTGCGCAACGCCACGTCGAGCGCGTTTATCGGACCGTTGCCCTCAGCCGCCGTGATCAGCGTCTCGCCGTCCACGGTCAGCTTCACGACCGCCTCGGACATGGTGGCGAGTTCGCCCAGCGCGTTGTGGCGGCGCTCCACCATCACGCGGAAGCTTTCGATCGCGAAAAAATCCGGCACGCGGCCGAGCGCGCGGTTGGCCAGGAGGGCGAAGGAGGCGTCGGCCCCCTCGTAGGCGTAGCCCTCCGCCTCGCGTCGCTTTACCTCGGCGAGCAGCCGGTCGAGCCGCGGATCCGCCTTGTCGACCTCCACCCCAATGCGGGAGAGCTCCGACACGAGGTTGGACTTGCCGCCCTGGTCCGACACCAGCAGCCGCCGGTGGTTGCCGACGGTTTCCGGCGAGACGTGCTCGTAGGTGCGAGGATCCTTCAGAATGGCCGAGGCGTGGATGCCCGCCTTGGTCGCGAAGGCGTTCGCGCCGACGTAAGGCGCGTGCCGGTTCGACGGCCGGTTCAAGAGCTCGTCGAAGGCGCGCGACAACTGCGTCAGGGTGGCGAGACCCTCGTCCGACACGCCGATCTCGAACCGTTCGGAGTAGTCAGGCTTCAGCTTGAGCGTAGGGATGAGCGTTGCGAGGTTGGCGTTGCCGCAGCGTTCGCCGAGGCCGTTCAGCGTGCCCTGGATCTGCCGCACGCCAGCATCGACGGCGGCGAGCGAATTCGCCACGGCGAGGCCCATGTCGTCGTGGGCGTGGATGCCGAGGTTCGCGCCCGGCACCACCGCCTTGGCTTTGGCTACGATCGCCGCGACCTCGTCCGGCGTCGCGCCGCCGTTGGTGTCGCACAGCACCACCCAGCGCGCGCCGGCGTCGTAGGCCGCTTTGGCGCAGGCCAGCGCGTAATCCGGATTGGCCTTGTAGCCGTCGAAGAAGTGTTCGCAATCGATCATCGCCTCCCGCCCCGCCGCGATTGCGGCGGCGACGGTTTCGCGGATCTGATCGACGTTCTCTTCGAGCGTGATCCCCAATGCATGGACGACGTGGAAATCCCAGCTCTTGCCCACGAAGCAGCACGCGGCCGCCTTGGCCTGCAGCACGCCCTGAAGGCCGGCGTCGTTCTCGACCGACCGCCCGGCCCGCTTCGTCATCCCGAAGGCCACGAACGTCGACCGCGTGGTTCGGTTTTCTGAGAAGAACGCCGTGTCGGTAGGGTTCGCGCCGGGGTAGCCGCCCTCGACGTAGTCGACGCCCAAGCGGTCGAGCATCGTCGCCACCGCCATCTTGTCCGCGAGCGTGAAGTCGACCCCCGCCGTCTGCGCGCCGTCACGCAGCGTCGTGTCGAACAGATAGACCCGCTCGCGGGTCACGACGCGTCGCTCACCGGGCGACCTCCCACGTGGTGCCGCCGGCCCCGTCCTTCAGCACGACGCCCTTGGCGAGCAACTCGTCGCGGATCCGGTCGGCCTCGGCCCAGTTTCGCTCACGGCGAGCCTCGAGCCGCGCATCGACGAGGCGCTCGATCTCCTCCTGAGGCACGCTGAGCTCCGGCGCCTTGGCCGCCTGCCAGTCAGCGAGCACATCGGGCCGGAAACCGAGGAAGGCGAGCGTCCCGGCGAGCGGCTTGCGGCGACCCTCGGACTTGAGGCGATGAATCTCGGCGATCATTTTCGGCGTGTTGAGGTCGTCTGACAGCGCCTCGACCACGGTCTCGGCCGGCCGCGGGTCAGCCTCGCCCGCCGCGGCGTCGAACCATTGCGCGAGCGTCCGCTCGGCCTCCTGGAGGCCCTTGAGCGTCCAGTTGATCGGCTGCCGGTAATGGGCCGAGAGCATGGCGAGGCGAGCGACGTCGCCCGGCCAGTCGGCCAGCACCTCGCGGATAGTGACGAAGTTGCCGAGGGACTTCGACATCTTTTCGCCCTCCACCTGCAGGAAACCGTTGTGCATCCAGACGTTCGCCATGGTGTCCCGGCCGAAGCAGCAGGTCGACTGGGCGATCTCGTTCTCGTGGTGCGGAAAGATCAGGTCGATGCCGCCGCCGTGGATGTCGAAGGTCTCGCCGAGCAGCGCGGCGGACATCGCGGAGCATTCGAGGTGCCAGCCCGGACGGCCCTGCCCCCAGGGCGACGTCCAGGCCGGCTCGCCCTCCTTCGAAGGCTTCCACAGCACGAAGTCCATCGGGCCTTTCTTGTATGAGGCGACCTCGACGCGGGCGCCGGCTTCCATCTCGTCCAGCGAACGACGCGCAAGGCGGCCATAGGCGGGCATCGACGCGACGTCGAAGAGCACGTGCCCGTCCGCCTCGTAGGCGTGGCCGCGGGCGATCAGGCGCTCGACCAGCTTCACCATGTCGAGCTCGTCCGCGCCGCGGCAGATGAACTCGGTCGCGCGCGGCTCGTGGCTCGGCCGCAGCGTCCCAAGCTCCGCCACGTCCTCGCGGAACCCGCGGGCGGTGTCTTCGGTCAACGCGCGAATGCTGATCCCACGCTCGGCGGCGCGGGCGTTGATCTTGTCGTCCACGTCGGTGACGTTGCGGACATAGGTCACATGCTCGGCGCCGTAGAGATGGCGGAGCAGCCGGTACATGAGATCAAAGACAATGACCGGGCGCGCGTTGCCGATGTGGGCGCGGTCGTAGACCGTCGGCCCGCACACGTACATCCGCACATTCGTGGGATCGATCGGCGCGAAGTCATCCTTCGTGCGGGTCAGCGAGTTGTAGATCTTAAGCGCAGACAAGCGCCGTCCTCCTCATCGGCCGGGAGGTCGTTCTTCTCTCATCCAAAGATCAAGAAAAAACCGCCGCGGCCCGCTTTTCAGCTAACCGCAGATAATGACGATCCGGTTGATGCGGGTCGACGGCTCGGCCTTCATGGCGCGGGACAATGATCAACCCCGCTTGACGCGTCAAGCGAACGGTCAACCGATCAATCTGCCGGACCGATCTCCCCGCCTCCGACAAACGGATGATGCCGTCGACCCGGCGCCGATGCGATCGGTTGCAGCAAAATGAGACGCGGCCAAGAGCACGGCGGGATTGCGGCGACGACGCGCCGTCGCCGGTCCCCATGGCCGACGCAAACGTAAGAGGTTCTTGAGAAAAAGGCTTCCGCATTACCAAGATTTAAGGCGGAGTTCTATGGCGGCGGGGTGGCGCGGAAGCTATATTCCACCGTGCGCCAAATCGAACCGGATGCTATCCGTCGGCGCGGAAGTCTTAGGAAACCCCGAAGGAGGCTACAATGGCCATTTGGACCGCTCCGATCGTCTCTGAGACCCCGGTGGGCCTCGAAGTCACGTCCTACAGCCCGGCTGAGCTCTGAGCTTAGTTGGATTGTAGTAAGGGATGACAGGCGCAGCGGCGGATTAACATCATGACGTTGCGCTTTGTCGTCCTTGGATCTGCCGCCGGCGGCGGCTTTCCTCAGTGGAATTGCCGCTGTCCGGTGTGCGATCTGGCGTGGAAGAACGATCCACGCGTGAAGCGTCGCACGCAGTCGTCCATCGCGGTCGAGACTGGAGCCGGGCGCTGGACGCTCTTCAATGCGTCTCCCGACCTTCGCTCCCAGATTCTGGCGACGCCTCTGCTGCAGCCGACAGGGCTGCGAGAGACACCCATCCGTTCCGTGGTTCTCACCAACGGCGACGTGGACCACGTCGATGGCCTTATCACGCTGCGTGAGCGTTCGCCGCTAACTGTCTACGCAACCTCGCAGATCTCCGGCATTCTGGACGCCAATCCGATCTTTGGCGTGCTGGCGAAGGACATGGTCGCGCGCGAAGTCGTGGCGCTGAACAAGCCGTTCCGGATAGACGACTCGACGATCGAGTTCTTCGGGGTCCCCGGGAAGGTGCCGCTCTATCTCGAGACCGAGAACCTCACCATCGGCGACGCCGGCGGCGACACGGTCGGGGTCGAGATCACGCGCGACGGGACGACTCTGGTTTACATACCGGGATGCGCGACGGTCGACGCCGGCGTGCTTGCCCGTGTCGACGGCGCAGACGCGCTGCTTTTCGACGGCACGGTGTTCGAGGACGACGAAATGCGCCAGGCGGGCGTCGGCGTAAAGACCGGACGCCGCATGGGGCATGTGCCGATCTCGGGGGAAGGCGGATCGCTGCACGCCTTCGACAGTGTGCAGGTGGGTCAGAAGATCTACATTCACATCAACAACACCAACCGCATCCTGGTCGACGGCTCGGCGGAGCGAGAGGCGGTCGAGGCGGCGGGATGGCGGGTGTCGGAAGACGGGCTGGAGGTCGCGCTGGGCGGCCTCGCCTCGGAACGGACGTTCGAAGACCGCGGAACAACCGCGGCTTGAGATCTGCGGAGGACTTCGCGATGGCAGACCTTCTCTCAAACGCCGAACTCGAGGCGCGTCTTCGCGACGTCGGCGCCCGGCGGTACCACAGCCGGCATCCCTTCCAGATCCGTTTGCAATCAGGCCAGTGCACTCGCACCGAGGTCGAGGCCTGGGCGCTCAACCGGTACCTCTATCAGGCCTGCATCCCGCAGAAGGATTCCCAAATCCTCGCGCGGCTGGAGGACGCCGCCATGCGGCGTGAATGGCGTCAGCGCATCATCGACCACGACGGTGAGCGCGAGGGCGAGGGCGGCATCGCCAAGTGGCTGAAGCTCACCGACGATCTTGGCCTCGACCGCGAGACCGTGATGTCTGGCCGGCTCGCCCTCCCCGCGACCAAATTCGCCGTGACGGCCTACATCTCGTTCTGCCGCGACCGCCCGCTGCTCGAGGCGATCGCCTCCTCGTTGACCGAGCTGTTTTCCCCGTCCGTCATCAAGGTGCGCTCAGAGGGCATGCTGGCGCACTACGACTACGTGACGCCTGAGACGCTGGCCTACTTCAACAAGCGCCCGGTTCAGGCCAAACGCGACAGCGACTTCGCCCTCGCCTACGTGTTCGAGCATGCGAAGACCCGCGAGCATCAGGACGCGGCGATCGCGGCTCTTGAGTTCAAGTGCTCGATGCTCTGGAGCATGCTCGACGCTCTGGAGCACGGTTATATCTACGCCAAGCCTTGGCCGGACGCGTTCCGGGCCGAGCGCGGCGACGCCCAGCAGGCCGCGGAATGATCGAGGTGTCCTCGGACGCGGTTCCGAAACTTCCGCGCGGCGTGCGTCTTCGCCGTGACGAGGTGCGCAACGAATGGCTCCTGCTCGCGCCCGAGCGCGTGCTGAAGCCGGACGCGATTGCAGTCGCGGTGCTGGAACGCTGCGACGGCGTTCGGACCGTCACGGCGATCGTCGACGATCTCGCGACCGCCTATGCGGCCCCCCGCGAGACGATTGAGGCTGACGTGAAGAAGATGTTGGCCGATCTTCAGGCCAAGCGCGTGTTGGATCTGAACTGAGGCGACGGCGAGGGAATTTCCGAGCGGCCATGCCTAGAGCCGTTCAGGCCGGACGCGCTTCGCTGGGACGGCGCCATGAAGGACGCAGTCTCGGCACGATGGAAAGGAACGCGCGATGAACGACATGACCGTTCCGAACCCGTCCACGGCGACCCGCGTGCCGCCGCCGGCGCCGCTTGGGATGCTGGCGGAACTCACGCACCGCTGCCCATTGTCCTGCCCCTACTGCTCCAATCCCGTGGACCTCGAGAAGCGCTCGCTGGAGCTCGACACCGAGACCTGGAAGCGGGTGTTTTCGGAAGCCGCCGCCATGGGCGTGCTTCATCTCCACCTGTCGGGCGGCGAGCCGACGGCGCGCCGGGACATCGTGGAGTTGACGGCCCATGCGGTGAAGGTCGGGCTCTACACCAACCTCATCACGTCAGGGATCGGCGTCACCTACGACAAGCTCAAGGAGTTGGCGGACGCCGGCCTCGACCATGTCCAGCTGTCGATCCAGGATGCGCTGCCCGACAACGCCGACCGCATCGCGGGCCTCAAGGGCGCGCATGAGAAGAAGCGCATTCTTGCGGGCCAAGTGCTCGAGCTTGGTCTGCCGCTGACCATCAACGCCGTGATCCACCGCGCCAACATCGAGAACATCGAGGCGCTGGTGAACATGGCGCTGGAGTTCGGCGCCCGGCGGGTCGAGATCGCTCATTCCCAGTACTACGGCTGGGCGCTCGAGAACCGGAACATGCTCATGCCGACGCGCGAGCAGGTGATGGCGGCCGCGGCCACCGTCGAGCGGCTGCGGGAGGAGCTTCAGGGGAAGCTCGTCATCGACGCCGTGGTGCCTGACTATTACGCCCGCCTTCCGAAGCCCTGCGTCGGCGGCTGGGGAAAGCAGTCCCTGAACGTGACGCCCCAGGGCAAGGTGCTCCCTTGCCACGCGGCCGAGACCATCCCCCACCTCGTGTTCGACTACGTCACCGACAAGAGCCTGTCGGAGATCTGGGAGCACGGCTCCGCGTTCGAGGCCTACCGCGGCACGAGCTGGATGAAGGAGCCCTGCACCTCCTGCCCGCGCAAGGAGATCGACTTTGGGGGCTGCCGCTGCCAAGCGCTGGCGATCACCGGCGACCCGGCGAACGCCGATCCCGCCTGCTCGCTGTCGCCGTTCCACGCCAAGATCACCTCGCTCGCGCTGAAGGCGGCGGACTCGGGCAAGACCGACTACGTCTACCGGAGCTTCGGCGGCGTGGAGGGTCGGCCCAAGGTGCAGATCACCCGCAACAACGGCGCGCCCGTTTAGACCGCTCTCGGCTCGCGCCGCCGGAACTGCGGAGCGTGAGAGCGCTTCCCCGCCCGCGTCATCCTGGGCCGCGCCAAAATGTGATAGGCAGCGCCCGTCAACGGACGGGAGCGGCGCATTGAAATTCGAGATCCCCCACAGCCTTGGCCGGGCTGAAGCGAAACGCCGGATCGAAAACGGGCTCCCCGCCTTGGAGAGGCACATCCCAGGCGGCGGGACGGTCTCGTCCTCATGGACAGCCGAAGACAAGCTGGCGCTTCAGATCTCCGCCATGGGGCAGTCCGTCCGCGTCGCCATCGAGGTGGAGGACGCGCTCGTCCGGGGCGAGATCGAGGTGCCTCTGATGCTGTCGATGATGTCCGGCGCGATCCGCGACTTCGTCGAAAAGAGCTCGCGCATTATGCTGGAGAAGCCCGGCCCTTCGCGCGCCTGATCAAGCGCTTTGAAAAGTCTCTCGGTCGTCCCGATATTCTGCCCATGATCCAACCCAAGGAGACGGCGATGAGCACGACCACCGAACGCGCGGTTCTGGCCGGCGGGTGCTTCTGGGGCATGCAGGACCTGATCCGGAAGCAGCCGGGCGTGGTTTCGACCCGGGTGGGCTACAGCGGCGGCGACGTGCCGAACGCCACCTATCGGAACCACGGCACCCACGCCGAAGCGATCGAGATCATCTTCGACCCGAAGATCACGAGCTTCCGACGGATGCTGGAGTTCTTCTTCCAGATCCACGACCCGACGACGCTGAACCGTCAGGGCAACGATCGCGGCCTCGGCTATCGATCGGCGATCTTCTATGTGGACGACGTCCAGCGTCAGATCGCCGAGGAGACGATCGCCGACGTCAACGCGTCCGGGCTCTGGCCGGGCAAAGTGGTCACCGAGGTTGCAGCAGTCGGGCCGTTCTGGGAGGCCGAACCCGAGCACCAGGACTATCTCGAGCGTTTTCCCAACGGTTACACCTGCCACTACATTCGGCCGAACTGGCGGCTTCCGAGCCGCGACGAGATCCGGCAGGCAAGTTGAACTGAGGCGAGGAGCGTCGATCTTGTCGGCGCTCCTTTCGCTTTTTCAGCCGCGAGAGGGCGAGCTAAGCAGCCGTCAGGGACGGATCTCGCCGGCGTCTTCGCCGTTCCAGTAGTGGATACGCTCGGCGCGCACTTTGATCAGCACGACCCCCGGCGTATCGACGCCGTCCGGAAACCAGCGGTCGAGATCCTTGGTCCAATGTTGCGCGAACGCGCCCTTGTCGCGGATCAGTTCGGCGACGCCTTGCACGGAGGCGAAGAGCGGCGGCTTGCCCAGAAGCCCTTTGGACCCTTGGAATGACAGCGCGACCTTGGGATCGCGCTCGACGTCGGCCACCGTCCGAGACTGCTCGAAGGTGAAGTAGAAAGAATCCCCAGCGTATTCGACGTCGCGGTTGTTGCTCATCGGACGGCCCGCCAGCGCGCCGTTGTCAGTCGTTGTGAAGAGCATCGCGAAATCGATGTCGCGCATCTTTTCCGCGAGGTCGGTGATCGTCAGGTCGCTCATGTCAGTCTCCGGTTGATTGCCCCCGGATCAACCCAACGCTCCGCCTCAAGGAAAGTTTGCCGAGCGAGGCCGCGCCTGACGGAACCCGGCGATCGCTTATCGGAGCTCCCTGGCGTCGACCTCTGGAGAGAGACTCTCAGTAATTCGCGGCCTCTTCCGGCGACTGACCGCGGCGGTACACCAGCATGGTCCGCTCGAAGCTCATCACCTCGGCGCCGTCCTGGTTCACGCCGCGGGTGAGCACCGTGACGATGCCCTGTTGCGGTCGGCTCTTGGACTCGCGCTTCGAAAGCACCGTGCTCTCGGCGTAGAGCGTGTCGCCGGCGAACACCGGCGCGGTCGCCTTGACCTTATCCCAGCCGAGATTGGCGACCACCTTCGCGCTCACGGTGCGGACGCTCATCCCCGTGAGCAGCGCCAGCGTGAAGGTCGAGTCCACCAACAGCTTCTTCCACTCGGTCTTGTCGGCGTAGGCGGCGTCGAAATGGACCTGCTGCGTGTTCATGGTCAGCAGCGTGAACCACACGTTGTCCACATCGAGGAGCGTCCGGCCTGGCCGATGTTCGTAGACATCGCCGGGCTCGAAATCCTCGAAATAGAGACCGGAGGTCTCGCGGAAGCGGCGCTCGCCGACGATCTTGTAGGCGGGAAGGCTCTCGGTCATGGGGTCGGCTCTCCGGGATGCCGCGCCCACGCCGGAACGCGGCGGGGGCGCCTGGCAAGGACGATCAGTCGGCGTATTCGCCGGCGGCCTTGATGATCGGCGCCCAGCGGTCGATTTCGGCGAAGTACTTCGCCTTCAGGCCCTCCGGCGTCGCTTCCGCGTCGGACACCGGCGCCGTGCCGAGTTCAGCGAAGCGCCTGACGGTCTCGGGATCGTGGAGCGCGGCCTTCAGAGCGGCGTTGAGCTTGTCGACCACCGGCGCGGGCGTCCCGGCGGGAACGTACATGCCGTGCCAGACGCCGACCTCGAAGCCTTTGAGGCCGAGTTCGGCGGCGGTCGGCACGTCCGGCAGCACGGGGATGCGCTCGGCGGTCGCGGTGGCGTAGGCCTTCACCTTATGGGTCTTCACCGGACCCGTCGCGCCGGTGGTCTGGTCGCACAGCAGGTCGACCTGTCCGCCCATCGTGTCGGTCATCGCGGGGCCGGTCCCCTTGTAGGGCACGGTCGTCAGCTTCACGCCCGTCAGCTGCATGAAAAGCATGCCGCAGATGTGGCTCACCGCCCCGGGGCCGGCGTTTGCGAGCGAAACCTTGTCCTTGTTGTCCTTGATGTAGGCGAGCAGCGCCTTGAAGTCGGCCGGCTCGAAGTTCGGCCGGCTCACCAGCAGCATCGGAACTGTCGTGACCTGACCAACGAAGCCGAAGGCGGTCTTAGGATCGTAGGCGAGCTTGCGATAGAGCGTTGCGCTTGTGGTGATGCCCATGTGGTGCAGCAGGATCGTCTGCCCGTCGGGCGCCGCGCGGGCGAGCCGGCCGGACGCCAGCGTGCCGCCGGCCCCCGTCGCGTTCTCGACCAGCACCGGCTGTCCGAGCTCCTTCTCCATCACCCGCGCGACGAGCCGGGCGACCACGTCGGTAGGTCCGCCCGCTGCGAACGGCACCAGCATTGTGACCGGTCCCTTGGGGAAGTCCTGCGCCGACACCGGCGCGACTGTCGAAACGAAAGCGAAGGCCGCCGCAGCGGCGAGGCGCCTGAAGACCATTCCCATCCTCCCATCGGCCCTGTTTCGGACCTGTCACGGGCGCCGGTCGAGCGGCGCCTCGATCCCAAGAGGTAGCGGAGGGCGCGACCATCGAGAAATGTTATATCGCGAACTCAGCTTTAGCATTCGGCGATAGGTCCGGGACATGGACGTCCACCAGCTCAAAACACTGATCCACGTGGCCGAGCTTGGCAGCCTGAGCAAGGCGGCGGATCGGCTGCGCATCGCGCAGCCCGCGCTCAGCCGGCAGATCCGGATGCTGGAGCAGGAGATCGGCCAGCCGCTGTTCGAGCGCCACGGCCGCGGCATGCAGATCACCGACGTGGGGCGCGACGTGCTGGCCCACGCGACCCGCATCATGGCTGAACTCGACGCCATTCGGGCCACGACCTCGGGGGGCGGCTCGTCCTATCGCGGCGCCGTCACGATCGGCATGACCTCGACCGTCGCCGAGATCGCGACCGTGCCGGTCGCCGCCCGGGTCAAGCGCGAGCATCCCCAGCTCGCCATCCGCTTCGCATCCGCCTTCTCCGGCCATGTGCTGGATTGGCTGCAGCGCGGCGAGGTCGACATCGGCATTTCCTATGACCCGCAGCCCATGCGCTCGCTGCGCATTCGCCCGGTGATGACGGAAAGCCTGCTTCTGGTCGGCGCAGGCGAGGAAGGGCTCGATCGTAGCGAGGCGGTCGCCTTCGCAAGCCTCGCGGGGCGCGACCTGGTGCTGCCGAGCCCACGTCACGGCCTGCGCGCCATCGTCGAGGACTGCGCGCGCAAGGCCGGGATCGCGCTCACGGCCAGCGTCGAGGCGGACTCGTTTGGCGGCATGATCGCGCTGGTGCGCGGCGGCTTCGGGCCCACGATCCTGCCGCTCGCGCCGATCTACGCGCAGGTCGAGCGCGGAGAGCTTTCCGCCGCTCCTCTTGTTGATCCCGCTCCCACCCGCCGGGTGGTTCTGGCGTTTCCAGCGGATCGACCGGTGAGCCCCGCCGCTCGCTTCGTCGGCGACGCCTTCATGGAGATCGCGGCGGACCTCGTCGGGCGGGGCGTCTGGCTTGGCCACAAGCTCGCGCCCGACCGAGGGTGACGCGAGCTAGATCAGAACGCGATACCTCAAAGCCACGATTGCTATTTGTGGGCATGGCTGGGCGCCGCTAACGCTTCCCCTCATCAGGGAGCACGAGACGCCATGACGACAGCCGCGCGCGAGACCTATGCGGAGATCCGCGAGAGCGTCGCCAAGCTCTGCGCGCAGTTTCCGGGCGAGTACTGGCGCGGGCTCGATCGCGAGATGGCCTACCCCTCCGCCTTCGTCGAGGCGCTGACCGAGGCCGGTTATCTCTCCGTGCTCATTCCGGAGGAGTATGGCGGCGTCGGGCTGCCGCTCTCCGCCGCGGCGGCGGTGCTCGAGGAAATCCAGCTGCAGGGCTGCAACGGCGCGGCCTGCCACGCCCAGATGTACATCATGGGCGCGCTGCTCCGGCACGGGAGCGACGCGCAGAAAGCCAAGTACCTGCCCGGCATCGCCTCCGGCGCGCTTCGCCTGCAGGCGTTCGGCGTGACCGAGCCGACCAGCGGCACCGACACCTCCTCGATCAAGACCTTCGCCCGCCTCGACGGCGACCACTACGTCGTGAACGGCCAGAAGATCTGGACCAGCCGCGCCGAACACTCCGACCTGATGCTCCTGCTCGCCCGCACCACGCCGAAGGAGCAGGCGGCCAAGCGCACGGACGGCCTGTCCGTGTTCGTGTTGGACATGGCGGAGGCGAAGCAGGCCGGCATGACCATCCGGCCGATCCGGACGATGATGAACCACGCGACCACCGAGGTGTTCTTCGACGACGTCCGCGTGCCGGCCGAGAACCTCGTCGGCGAGGAGGGCAAGGGCTTCCGCTACATCCTTTCCGGCATGAACGCCGAACGCATCCTGATCGCCGCCGAGTGCATCGGCGACGCTAAATGGTTCATCCGGAAAGCGACGGCCTACGCCAGCGAGCGCAGCGTCTTCGGCCGGCCGATCGGCCAGAACCAGGGCGTCCAGTTCCCCATCGCCAAGGCTTACGCCGCCATGCGTGCGGCGGAGCTGATGGTCCGCGAGGCCGCCGAAAAGTTCGAAGCCGGCCTCGATTGCGGGCCCGAGGCCAACATGGCGAAGATGCTGGCCGCCGACGCCTCCTGGGAAGCCGCGAACGCCTGCATCCAGACCCATGGCGGCTTCGCCTTCGCGGAGGAGTACGACGTGGAACGCAAGTTCCGGGAGACGCGCCTCTACCAAGTGGCGCCTATCTCGACGAACCTCGTGCTGTCTTACATCGCCGAGCACGTCCTCGGCCTGCCCCGCTCGTACTGAAGGATTCCCGATGACCGGTCCGCTCGAAGGCCTCCTCGTCGTCAGCCTTGAGCAGGCGGTCGCCGCTCCGACATGCACGATGCGGCTCGCCGACGCCGGCGCGCGGGTGATCAAGCTCGAGCGGATCGAAGGCGACACCGCGCGGCATTACGACCGCAGCGTGAAGGGGATCAGCGCCTATTTCGCCTGGTTGAACCGAGGCAAGGAGAGCGCGGCCCTGGACCTTAAGTCCGAGGCGGATCTGGCGCTCGCCCATGCGCTGGTCGCGAAGGCCGACGTGTTCGTGCAGAATCTCGCGCCGGGCGCCAGCGTGCGGCTCGGTCTCGGCGCCAAGGATCTCGTCGCGCGCCATCCCCGCCTGATCGCGCTCGACATCGTGGGTTACCGGCAGTCGACCCCTGCCCGAGGCCTGCGCGCGTACGACATGCTGGTGCAGGCCGAAAGCGGCATCTGCAGCGTCACCGGAACGCCGGAAGAGGCGGTGAAGGTCGGCGTCTCGATCGCGGACATCGGCACCGGTATGAACGCCCACGCCGCCGTCCTCCAGGCGCTCTACGAGCGCGAGCGCACCGGCCGCGGCAAGGCGATCGAAATCGCGATGTTCGACTCCATGGCCGAGTGGATGGCGGTGCCGTTCCTGCACTACGAGCACCAGGGCCGGATCACCCCCCGCACCGGGCTCAGCCACGCGTCGATCTTCCCCTACCACGTCGCCGACTGCGTGGACGGGGGCGTCGTCATCGTGGTGCAGAGCCCGGCGGAATGGGTCCGATTCTGCGAAGGCGCGCTGGGCCGGCCCGACCTCGTGGCCGATCCGCGCTTCGCAGACAATCCTCTCAGGGTGGAGAACCGCGACGCGCTCGCGGCCATCATCCAGGAGACCTTCGGTCCTTCGACGCGAGCCGAGATGATCGCGCGGCTTGAGGCGAACCAACTCGCCTGGGCCAAGGTGTCGGACGTGCGCGACATGGCCGCCCACCCCGCCCTTACCCGCATGACGGCGACGCTCGCCTCCGGCGAGACCTTCGACCTGCCGACCTCGCCTCTCACCGCCAACACCACCTGCGCGCGCCCGCCCGAGCTCGGCGAGCACACCGCGGCGATCCGCGCCGAGGTCGCGGCGGCGCTCGCTCCGGCTGAAGCCTGACCCGTGGCGCGCCGCGTGGCCGACACCGCGGCCGAAATCCTCGCCGCGCTCGGGCCCCTCGAGGGACGCGCGATCCTCGACGTGGGTTGCGGCCAGGGCCGGCTGTCTGCGGCGCTCGCGCGTCGGGGCGCACGCATGACCGCCGTCGATCCCGACGGCGCCGCGGTCTTCGCCGCGCGCCAGGCGGGGCCTGACCTGCGCGTCGAGCAGTCGGGCGCCGAGGCCCTGCCCTTCGCCGACGCCAGCTTCGACGGCGTCGTGATGCTGAACAGCCTGCATCACGTGCCGAGCGAGAGCCTCGCCGCCGCGCTCTCCGAGATCGCCCGCGTCGCCGCCCCGGACGCTCCCATCGTGATCGTGGAGCCCTTAGCGGAAGGCACGTTCTTCGAGGCCATGCGCCCGTTGGAGGACGAGACGGCGATCCGCGCCGCCGCGCAGGCCGCCCTGGATCACGCCTGCGCCGACGGCGAGCCATTGATCTTGGCGTCGATCGAGGAGTTCGAGCGCGTGGAGCCCTTCCGCGACGTCGAGCAATTCATTGAGCGGCTGGTAGCCGTCGATCCGGCCCGCCGAAGCGCCCTGCCCGCGGCGCGCGGCGAGGTCGAGCGGCTGTTCGCCACGCTCTCGGAGCCGACGGCTCTCGGAGCGACCCTGCGCCAGCCCTTACGGATGCATCGCCTGCGAAGGCGATGACGTCCTCCAGGTCGGGCGGCGCAAAGCGGCGTCGCGCGGACGGTTGCCGCCGACCTCTGAAGCCCCGATGACTTGGCGGGATCGCCGCGGCGAACGAGTCGCCGCGACCAGACGGCTCCGGAGGTTCGATCGTCATGTCCGTGGTCCACGACGGCTACTTCACCGAAGGGCTCGACGCCGATCCGGAGCTCGCCGCCGCCTTGCGGGGCGAGCTCGAGCGCCAGCAGGACGGGATCGAGCTGATCGCCTCCGAAAACCTCGTCTCCCGGCTGGTGCTCGAGGCGCAGGGCTCGGTCATGACCAACAAGACCGTCGAAGGCTTCGCCTTCGCCCGGTACTACGGCGGGGCGGAGTTCGCGGACGCTGTGGAGGCGCTTGCGCTCGAGCGGGTGAAGCGTCTGTTCGGCTGCCGCTTCGCCAACGTCCAGGCCCATTCCGGCTCGAACGCCAACAACGGCGTGTTTCTCGGCCTACTCGGGATCGGCGACGTCATCCTGTCGATGAAGACCTCCGCCGGGGGCCACATCAGCCACGGCCACCCCGCGACGCTGACTGGGCGAGACTACCGGATCGTCCATTACGGCGTGAGTCGCGAGACCGAGCGCGTCGATCTCGACGAGGTGCGCGCGCTCGCGCTCGAGCATCGGCCGAAGATCATCGTCGCCGGCGGCTCCGCCTACGCCTGGACGCTGGACTTCTCCGGGTTTCGGACCATCGCCGACGAGGTCGGGGCCTGGCTCATGGTCGACATGGCCCACTTCGCGGGGCTGGTCGCAGCCGGCGTCTATCCCGATCCGTTTCCGCATGCCCACGTCGTGACGTCGACCACCAACAAATCGCTGCGAGGGGCGCGCGGGGCGATGGCGCTCTGGAACGACGAGGCGCTGTCCGACCGCATCAACTACGGCATCTTCCCCGGCGTTCAGGGCTCGGTGATGCTCCACGTCGTCGCCGGCAAAGCCGCCTGCTTCGGGGAGGCGCTCCGCCCCGAGTTCAAGGCCTACAACAGGGCGGCCGTCGCCAACGCCCGCGCCTTGGCCGAGACGCTGGCCGCGGCGGGCGTGCGTCTCGTCGGCGGCGGAACGGACACCAGCATGGTTTTGGTCGATCTGGTGAATCAGGGCGTCGACGGCGACGTCGCCGCGAAGGCGCTGGAGAGCGCGGGCCTCGCTGCGAACAAGAACCTGATCCCGTTCGATCCTCGGCCCGCCGAGGCGCCCTCAGGCCTCCGACTCTCGAGCAACGCGGGAACGACGCGGGGCTTCGGCGTCGACGAATTCCGCCGCATCGGCGACTGGATCGCCGCCGCCGTCAGCGCTCCCTTCGACGCGGCGGCCCTCGCCGCCATCCGGGACGACGTGCGCGCGCTCTGCCGCGCCTTCCCGATCTACCGCTGAAGGCGGCGTTCAGGACGACCGCGGCGCGACGGCGTAGCGCAGCCAGACCACGCCGCTGCGCGCCTCGAAGCTTGTGAGCTCCAGCGACAGAACGTTGGCCAGCCCCTCCTCCCCCGCCTCGAAGATCGCTCGTTCGCCGGTGACGCCGTTGATCGACGGCCACACCAGCACGACGACCTCGTCCACGAGGCCGGCTTTCAGGAAAGCGCCGTTCACCCCGCCGCCGCCCTCCAGCAGCAGACGCTTCACGCCGAACTCGCGGGCTAGGACGTCAAGCGCCGCGGCGAGATCAATCTCTGGGCCCTCCGCAACGAGGTAGGACACGCCGTCCGCCGCGAGCTCAGCGAGATGAGCGTCGCTTACCTCGCCGCCGAGCAGCACGACCACATGGTCGCCGCCGATGTCGCCCCTCTCAAAATGCACCTTGCCGGAAGGATCAAGGATGATCCCGTAGGCCCCTGCGTCGCGGCGGGCGACGTGCGCCGGACGCGCGGGCCGTCCGGGCTCCGCCGGCGGATGCGGCGCGGCCTTCGACATCTCCTGAGCGGTCACGCGACCGATGATCCACCCGTCGCCGCCGAGTTCGTCGTGCGCCGCCTCAAAGGCCCGGCCGCGCGCCTTGATCTCCTCCTCGGCGCCCGGGCCGGAACGCCCGGAGCCGAGGCGCCCATCGAGCGAGGTCAACATCAGGCAGGTGACGTGCGGCTTCATCGATGGCTCCGGTCAGGCTCATGGCGGACCGAGCGAGCTAGCGCGTGTCGGCGGAAAGGCCAGCGCCGGAGCTGGGTTGAGGACAGTCCGGCTCAGGCCATACCTTCCTTGCCCATAATGTCTATTTATTCCATAGAGTGATTATGTTCGATGTTTCCCATGCCCAGTCCGACCGTGTGAGCGCGCTCCCATGCTAACCAAGAAGGCCAAGTATGGACTGAAGGCGATGGTGGACTTGGCGGGCCTGCCGCCGGGCCGCTCCACCTTCGTCGCCGAAATCGCGGACCGAAACGGCATCCCGAAGAAGTTCCTCGACGCCATTCTCGGCGAGTTGCGCAACGCCGGCCTCCTCAGCAGCAAAAAGGGGAAGTCCGGCGGCTACATGCTCGCGCAGCACGCCGAGGGCATCACCGTCGGCGAGATCATCCGGGTGCTCGACGGGCCGCTCGCGCCGCTGCCCTGCGCCAGCCGCTCCGCCTTTTCGCCTTGCCAGGACTGCGAGGACATCGGGCGCTGCGAGGTGCGAATGATGATGCTGGAGGTGCGCGAAGCGATCGCCGGCGTGCTCGACCATCGCACGCTCGCCGAGATGCGCGACCTCGGCGGCGACGGCATGACGAGCTTCGTCTACCAGATCTGACCTCCGCGGCGCCGGGACCGTCCGCTCGGCGACACGTCGCGTTTTCCCCGGCCTCCGGGACTGGTAAGAGGCGGCGTCGACGAGGACCGGAGGACGCTGTGGCGAAGACGATCAAGATCATCGGGATCGGCGCAGGAGACCCCGACCACCTCACCCTCCAGGCCGTCAAGGCGCTGAACCAGGTCGACGCGGTCTTCCTGATGGACAAGGGTCCGGCCAAGGACAAGCTCATCGCGCTGCGCAAGGAGATCTGCCGCCAGCACCTCACCGAGCGGCCGTATCGTTTCATCGAGGCGGTCAGTCCCGAGCGTGACCGCGACGGCGACTACGCCGGACAGGTGCAGGACCTCAACGCCCGTAAGCAGGAGGTGTTCGAACAGTTGATCGCCGGGCTCTCAGAGGGCGAATGCGGCGGCTTCCTCGTATGGGGCGATCCCTCGCTCTACGACAGCACGATCCGGATCGTCGGCGCGATCGCCGACAGCGGCCGGCATGACATTGCGTGGGAGGTCATCCCCGGCATCAGCAGCATCCAGGCGCTCGTCGCCAAACACCGGACCACGTTGAACCGGATCGGCTCGCCGGTTGAGATCACCACGGGTCGCCGGCTCGCCGCGGGGCTCTCTCAGGACGTCGACAGCGTGGTGGTGATGCTCGACGCTGAAGACGCCTACGAGGCGCTCGCTGAAAGCGACGCCTTCGAGATCTTTTGGGGCGCCTATGTCGGGACCCCGGACGAGATCTTGATCTCCGGCCGGCTGAAGGCTGTCGCAGCGGAGATCGCCCGTCGCCGCGCCGAAGCGCGCGCGGCGAACGGCTGGATCATGGATTCTTATCTTCTGCGCCGCGACGAGCCGAAAAGCTGAGGGAGCTCGATGAAACTCCTGGGCCGTTTCGACGTTCAGGCCTAATGACTCATCGCGTCCTCCAAAGGCTCGCTCGGGCCGTGGTCGTCTTAGCGGTCGTCGGCGTAGTGGTTCCTGCCGCCGCGCAAGGTCGCCCTTATGCCCCCTCGCTCTCCTGCGCGCGCCTGCATGCGCTTCTCGAGCGCTCGGGCGCCGCGGTCATCAGCACGGGGCCACGCACCTATGACCGCTTCGTTCGCGACGGCCGCTTCTGCCAGCCGACCGAGGTCACGGAAGCCGCCTGGGTCCGCGCATCCGACGAGCCGGACTGTTTCATCGGCTACACATGCAAGGAAGCCGACAGGGACGACGAATGGTGAGGTTGCGCGCCTGATCTTCGCCTGAAACCTTAACGTCCGACACGCGTTGTTACAGCAACAAACAACGATTAGAGCGGGCAGATGAAACGAAAGACCCACGACAAAGAGATTAGACCGAACGACGAACGCCCCAGCCGTCGGATCATCACCCTTAGAACGCTGATCGCTGACGCTCTCCAAAAGCAAGACCGTCTAGAAAGCCCTCTGGCGTCGCGTTAATCTTTGATCGTCTGAAAAAGGCGCGCTCTTTGAGCGGCGCCTTTTTCGCGAGCAGTAGTCGAGGGCGCTCTTCGCCGGTCAGACCTCGATCAATCCTCTCGCCTTCAATTCTCCGATCACCTCGTCCGCCATCTGCTCCGGCGTCGCCGCAACCGTGTCGAGATGGATCTCGGGATGCTCAGGCGTCTCGTAGGCGCTATCGACGCCTGTAAAATTCTTGATCTGGCCGGCGTCGGCCTTGGCGTAAAGACCCTTGGGATCGCGCGTGCGGCAGACGTCGATCGGCGTGTCCACGAAGACCTCAAGAAACTCATCCGCCTCGACGAGGTCCCGGGCCATCCGGCGTTCGGCGCGGAACGGCGAGATGAATGACACCAGCACGATGAGGCCGGCGTCGACGAACAGCTTGGCCGCCTCCGCCACGCGTCGGATGTTCTCCACACGGTCCGCGTCTGTGAAGCCAAGGTCGCGGTTGAGGCCGTGGCGGACGTTGTCGCCGTCGAGCACGTAGGTGTGCCGGCCCATGGCGTGGAGCCGCTTCTCGACAAGGTTGGCGACGGTCGACTTGCCCGCGCCGGACAGGCCGGTGAACCATAGGATCGCCGGCTTCTGCCCCTTCAGCGCCGCGCGCGACGCCTTGTCGACGTCGAGCGCCTGCCAATGGATGTTGGTCGCCCGACGCAGGGCGAAATCGATCATGCCCGCGCCGACGGTCGCGTTCGTCTGCCGGTCAATGATGATGAACGCGCCGGTGTCGCGGTTCAGCTCGTAGGGATCGAAGGCGACCGGCGCCGCCAGCGAGACGTTGACCACGCCGATCTCGTTGAGATGCAGCTCCTTCGCCGCGAGGTGCTCGAAGCTGTTCACGTCGATCTTGTGCTTGATCTCCGTGACGCTCGCCGTGATCGACTTCGCGCCGATCTTGAGCAGATAGGGGCGGCCCGGGAACAGCGGAGCGTCGCTCATCCAGACCAGATGCGCGGAAAACTGATCCGCCACGTCAGGCCGGGCTTCGGCGGCCGCTAGCAGATCGCCGCGTGAGACATCGATCTCATCGGCCAGCGTCAACGTCACGGCGTCGCCCGCTCCGGCTTCCGGAAGATCGCCGTCCATCGTGACGATGCGCGCCACTGTCGAGGTTCGTCCGGAGACCGCCGAGGCGACGCTGTCGCCCACGCGGACCGCGCCGCTTGCGATCGTGCCGGAGAAGCCGCGGAAGTTCAGGTTCGGCCGGTTGACCCACTGCACCGGCATCCGGAACGGCTGGGCGCTGACGCGATCCTCGATCTGAACGGTCTCGAGATGCTCGACCAGCGTCGGTCCGCCGTACCAGGGCATCTGGTCGGAGCGTCCGAGCACGTTGTGGCCGTAACGCGCGGACAGCGGGATCGAGACCAGCGTGTCGAACTTCAGCCCCTTGGCGAAGCTCTCAAACTCGGCGCGGATTTCCTCGAAACGACCTTGGTCGAAGTCGACGAGATCGATCTTGTTCACCGCCAGCACGGCGTGGCGGATGCCGAGCAGGGAGGCGATGAAGGCGTGCCGGCGGGTCTGCACCGCGACGCCATGGCGGGCGTCGACCAGCAACACGGCGACGTCGGCGGTGGATGCGCCGGTCGCCATGTTGCGGGTGTACTGCTCGTGGCCGGGGGTGTCGGCGACGATGAACTTGCGCTTGTCGGTCGTGAAGAAGCGGTACGCGACGTCGATCGTGATGCCCTGCTCGCGCTCGGCTTCCAGGCCGTCGACGAGAAGCGCGAGATCGATGTCCTCGCCCGTAGTGCCGTGCCGCCGGCTGTCGCGTTCGAGCGCCGCAAGCTGGTCTTCGAAGATCAGCTTGGTGTCGTAGAGGAGGCGTCCGATCAGGGTGGACTTGCCGTCGTCGACGCTGCCGCAGGTGAGAAAGCGCAGCAGGCCCTTGCGCTCCTGCGCGGCGAGGTAGTCGACGAAGGCCTCGGCCTTCTCGGCGATCGCGAGCTCGGCCATCAGAAGTACCCTTCCCTCTTCTTCTTCTCCATCGAAGCGGACTCGTCGTGGTCGATCAGCCGGCCCGAGCGTTCGGAAGTCCGCGCGATCAGCATCTCGCGCACGATCTCCGGCAGGGTCGCGGCGTCGGACTCGAGAGCGCCGGTCAGCGGATAGCACCCGAGCGTCCGGAACCGCACGAGGCGCTCCTCAGCGGACTCGCCGTCCTTCAGGACAAGGCGGTCGTCGTCCTTCATGATCAGCATGCCGTCACGCTCGACCACCGGCCGCTTCGCCGCGAAGTAGAGAGGAACGATCGGGATCTCCTCGGCGAGGATGTACTGCCAGATGTCGAGCTCGGTCCAATTGGAGAGCGGAAACACCCGGATCGACTCGCCCTTATGGATGCGGGCGTTGTAGAGCCGCCAGAGCTCCGGCCGCTGGTTCTTCGGGTCCCAGCCGTGGGTCTCGGTGCGGAAGGAAAACACCCGTTCCTTGGCGCGCGACTTCTCCTCGTCGCGACGGGCGCCGCCGAAGGCCGCGTCGAAGCCGTAATGCGTCAGCGCCTGCTTCAGCGCCTCGGTTTTCATGACGTGGGTGTAGTAGGACGACCCGTGGTCGAACGGGTTGACGTTCTGCGCCTTGCCATCCGCGTTCGTCCAGGTGATCAGCTCCAGGCCGAGCCGCCGCGCGGTCTCGTCCCGGAACGCGATCATCTCCCGGAACTTCCAGGTCGTGTCGACGTGCAGCAGCGGGAACGGCGGCTTCGACGGGTAGAACGCCTTCATCGCAAGATGAAGCATCACCGACGAGTCCTTGCCGATGGAATAGAGCATCACCGGGTTGCGGAACTCGGCCGCGACCTCGCGCATGATGTGAATGCTCTCGTCCTCGAGCCGCTTGAGATGAGACTGACGGTCGATCGACACAGATAGAGGCCTTTCGGATCGGGCCGCCGCGGGACGGGACCTGCGGCGCAAGGCGTCGCTCGGGAGTGGCCCGAGCGCGGGCCGCAAGCGCTTACACTAAATCGATCTCTTTTGCGAAAACTTCAAAGCGCGGCCGACGCGCGTGTGGCTCATGGCTGCGCAAGGCCGTCTTCGGCGCTTTACGCGTAGGGCGTGGTGGCCTAGGTCCGGTCTCACGTCGAGCGGCCCGCGCGCCGCCTTTAGATCAAGGAGCTCCCCATGGATCTCGGCATCGCCGGCCGCACCGCCATCGTCTGCGCATCGAGCAAGGGCCTCGGCCGCGCCTGCGCGACGGCGCTCGCCGCCGAAGGCTGCACCGTCGTGATCAACGGGCGCGACGGCGCGTCGCTGGAAAAGACCGCGGCTGAAATCCGCGACGCGACCGGCGCCCAGATCATCCCGGTGGTCGGCGACGTGGCGACGCGGGAGGGTCAGGCCGCCCTGCTAGCCGCGGCTCCGAACCCCGACATCCTCGTCAACAACAACGCCGGTCCGCCCCGCAAGGATTTCCGCGAGCTCGACCGCGACGCCATGCTGAAGGGCGTGGTGGCGAACATGGTGACGCCCATCGAGCTGATCCAGCAGGTGATCGACGGCATGGCGGAGCGCGGGTTCGGCCGCATCGTCAACATCACCTCGGCTTCGGTGAAGGCCCCGATCGTGGGCCTCGACCTGTCGAGCGGCGCCCGCGCGGGCCTCACGGCCTTCCTCGCTGGCGTGGCGCGGACGGTCGCCCACCGCAACGTGACCATCAACGGCATCCTACCCGGTATGTTCGACACCGACCGCCTGCGCGGGGGCTTTCCGGCGGAGGCGAAGCTGCTGGGCGTGACGCCGGAGGAGGTCGCCGACAAGCGCCGCGGCGGAAATCCGGCCAAGCGTTTCGGCCAGCCAGAGGAGTTCGGCCAGCTCTGCGCCTTCCTCTGCTCCGCCCAGGCCGGCTACGTCACCGGCCAGAACATCCTGATCGACGGCGGCGGATTTCCGGGGGCGTTCTGACGGGCCTCACGCCACTGCGCCGCGCCTAAGTCCCAGCGAGGCCTCACGAAACCGGTCGACCTCGCCGGGCATGGTCCGCTGTTCGGGCGTCAGGGTCACCGCGACGTCCTGCTCAACCCGGACGGGCGGACCGGCCAGCACCACCAGCCGGTCGGCCAGGCGGACGGCTTCCCGGCTGTCGTGAGTCACGAACAGCACCGTGGTCGGACGCCGCGCGATCAGCTCTGCGAGCAGGTCGCGCAGGCGGTCGGCGTTGGCCTCGTCCAAGGAGACGAAGGGCTCGTCCATCAGCAGCAAGTCGGGCTCGAGCGCGAAGGCGCGGGCGAGCGCGACGCGACGCTGCATGCCGAGCGAGAGACGCTCGGGGTAGACGTCGGCGGCGTCGCCCAGGCCCATCTCGGTCAACAAACCGAGCGCGCGGGTTAACGACGCGGCTGTTTTGGGTAACGGCAGGGTAACGTTCTCGAGCACGGTCCGCCACGGCAGCAGCCGCGGGCTCTGGAACGCGTACCCGATCCGGGGCTCCTCGCGGGAAAACGCTACGCGCCCCTCGAAGTCGCGGTCGACGCCGGCGATCAGGTTCAGCAGGGTCGTCTTGCCGAGGCCCGAGGGTCCAAGCAGCGCGGTGAACGACTGGTCCGCCACCTCGAGCGAGAAATCCGCGTAGAGCCGGCGCGCAGGCGCTCCGCCTGATGCCGGAAAGGTCTTGGCGGCGATCTCGATTGAGACGGCGGTCATCGGCGCCACCTGTTGGCGGCCCGCTCCCAGGGCTGGATCAACCCGAGCTCGATCGCCTGGACGATCATCCCGAAGGCGAGCGCGTAGGCGAGGATGGTCGCCACGTCGAACAATTGGAACGAGCTCTGCAGTTCGAAGCCCACGCCGTTGGGACGTCCCAGAAGCTCCACCACCAGCACGATCTTCCAGACCAGCGCGAGCCCGGACCGGGCGGCCGCGGCGAAGAACGGCGCGAGCTGCGGCAGGATGACGTGGCGGAGCGTCTTCCAGCGACCAAAGCGGTAGATCCGGGCCATCTCGGCGAGGTCCCTGCTAAGCGCCACCGCGCCCTCGCGCAGGGTCACGGCGACGTTGGGGATCTTGTTGATCGCGACCGCGAGAATGGCGGCGGACTCGTTCAGGCCGAACCAGACATAGGCCAGGATGATGATGACCAACGCCGGCAGGTTGAGGAACAGCACCACCCAGGGGCTGAGCAGCCGGTCGGCGGTGCGCGACAGGCCGAGCAGGATGCCGAGCGCCGAGCCGACGAGCATGGCGATCGCGAAGCTCGCGGCGACGCGGGCGAGGGTAACAAGCAGGTTGAAGATGAGCTCGCCGGTTTCCGCCGCGACGACCAGCGCCCGGACAACCGTCGGCGGGTCCGGCAGCAGACGGCTGTCGACCACGAGCGCCGCGATCCACCACAGCGCGACGAAGACGCCGAGCGACAGCGCCGACCAACCAAGCCGTCCTGCAAAGGCCAAGGACCGCCCCTTACGCTTTCGGCGACCAGAACAGCGCGGGATCAAAGCGCGGATTGGCGCCGACCACGTCGGCGCCGCCGAGATCCGCCAGCAGATCATAGAGTTTCTTCGACGACGCGAGCTGCGCTTCGGTCCAGGGACCCGGCACGCCGGCTCGGAAGTACTCCCGAAGGCGCGCGAACTCCGCGTCCGAGCTCACCTGCATGGAAGGCTTCAGCCGGTCCCAGGCGGCGTCCGAGGACTTCAGGATCTGGTTGGCGGCGTCGACCGCGCGGAAGAAGCCGGAAAGCGCCCCGGGCTCGGCGTTCGCGAGCTCCTCGCGCCAGACGAAGCCGACGAGCGGCGGCGGCGGCGTCACGCCGAGCTCGCCCATAAGCTGGGTGACGTCCGTCAGCTTGCGGAACCCCTCGGCGTCAAGGCGGGCGGCGAACTGCCAGTAGGTCAGCACGGCGTCGATCCGACCGAGCCGCAGCTGCTCGGACAGCAGCGGCGGCGCGCCGAACACCGGCTCCAGCATGGTGGCGATGTCGCCGCCGACAAGGTCGTGGGCGCGGGCCCGCAGCAGCAGCCAGCTCTTGTCGAGCGGTCCGCCGGCGACGCCGAGCTTCTTGCCCTTCAGGTCGGCAAGTCCGTTGATCTTCGACTCCTTGCCGACGACGAGCGCTCCGAGGGCGCTGGAATAGGGCGCGAACTGCACCTTCTCGCCGTCCGCGCGCCGGCGCATCGCCCAGGTCCAGTCGCTGACCACGAGGTCGGCGTCGTTCGCCTGCAGCGCCACGGTCAGCGCCTGCGTCGAGGCGAGCTGCGTCCGCTGCAGCGTCACGCCTTCCCGGACGTCGAGCCCTTCGGCCGCGACCGTGTCGAGCAGCCAGTTGACGGTCCCGAACTTCAAGGTGGCGAGGCGCAGCGGCCGGGCGGCCCGGACCGGGCCAAAACCTGCCCCAAGCGCGACGCCGAGAGCGCCGGCGCCCAGCACGGCGCTGCGCCGGGTGAGCGCACACATGTGGCGGTTCGTCACGCCGCGACCCCTGCGCAGGCGACAGCCGCAGCCGTCCAGGACACGAATCGCATCATCGGTTTCCCTATGCCGCCGTTTTGGCGGCGCTGTTCGGTTTATTGGGCATTCGCCGGATTACGACAGAGCCGGCCGCCGCTGGGTATTGGAGCTTAGGATAGAGTTGCAACCCCTTGCAGGTTATTCAAGCAAACGTCATGACTTATTATTTTCTTATATATTGCGTTCCTACGGACGTACAGGTGGAATTGTTCCCGGTTGCGATCTAGCTCAGGCGCTGAACGCGTATCGCGCTTTATCGCGGTCGGTCTAACAATGCGGCGGATCAACCGCCCGCAGGGAGGTTCGTGCATGGTCCTGTCGAAGGCCGCGGTCGCCCGCCGGCGGAGCGTCGCCGCGCGCGCGCTCATCGTCGCGCTCGGGCTGAGCCTTGTCGCGCCCTCCGCTTCCGCACAGGCTCCCGCCGCGGCTCCGACGCCGGCGGCCCCCGCCCCCGCCGCGAAGCCGGCCGCCGCGCCCATGCCCTTCAAGTTCGGAGTGCTTCGGCAGTTTCCGACGCCGCCGCCGTGGTGGGACACGATCGCCACGCTTCCCCCCGAGGACGACGGCATCGCCGGCGCACGTCTTGGGATCGTCGACAACAACACCACCGGCCGCTTCCTGAAGCAGGACTTCCAGCTCGTCGAAGAGCTCGTCCCCTTCGGCGAGGACCCGATGCCCGCGTTCAACCGGCTGCTGGAGCAGGGCGCGACCTTTATCGTGCTCGCGGTCCCGGCCGATCAGCTTCTCAAGATGTCCGACGCGGTCAAGGACCGCGACGTCATCCTGTTCAACGCCGGCGCTCCGGACGACGAGCTCCGCGGCAAGGACTGCCGGTCGAACGTGCTTCATACGGCGCCCAACCGCGCGATGCTGACCGACGCCCTCGCCCAGTACCTGGTGTGGAAGCGCTGGACCAACTGGCTGCTGCTCACCGGGCGGCGCGAGGAGGACCGCAAATACGCGGCCGACATCCGGCGCTCCGCGAAGAAGTTCGGCGCCAAGATCGTCGAGGAGCGGACCTGGAACTTCGGGCCCGACGCCCGCGTGAGCGCCCAGAACGACGTGCCGGTGTTCACCCAGAACGTCGCCTACGACGTCGCAATGATCGCCGACGAACTTGGCGAGTTCGGCGAACTGATTGGCTGGCGCACATGGGACCCGCGGCCGACCGCGGGCACGGCCGGCCTGACGCCGACCACCTGGCACGCGACGCTCGAAAACTGGGGCGCCTCGCAGCTCCAGAATCGGTTCTACAAGCAGTCGAAGCGCGTGATGCGCCCGCTCGATTTCCAGATGTGGCTCGCCATGCGCACCATCGGGGAATCCGCGACCCGCACCAAGACCAACGATCCCAAGAAGCTCCGCGAGTTCATCTTCGGACCGACCTTCGAGCTCGCCGGCTTCAAGGGGCAGTCCTTCAGCTACCGCGACTGGGACAACCAGCTGCGGCAACCCATTCTGCTGGCCCAGCCGGCGGCGCTCGTGTCGGTCTCGCCGCAGGAGGGCTTCCTGCACCAGACCAACCTGCTTGACACCATGGGCTACGACCGGCCGGAAACGACCTGCCGCATGTCCAAGCCGTGACTAACTGGACACTCTGACCGACACGACGTCCGATCGCCGATCGAACGCCCCAGAACACGAAGCGCCGGCCGCACGGACCGCGCGCCCTCTCCCGGAGAGACCTCATGACGACCGACGCGCCGCCCCGCAGGCCTTCCCGAACCGCCCGGCTGCTGTCCGCCGGCGCCGCCGCCGCCGCCCTGCTCGCCTTCGCAGGGCCGGCTTCGGCGGAGAAGATCTTCGTCAGCAACGAGCGCGACCACACCATGTCGGTGATCGACGGCGCGACTCTGAAGGTGGTGGAGACCATCAAGACAGGCCGCCGCCCCCGCGGCATCACCGCGAGCCCGGACGGCAAGCTGATCTATGTCTGCACGAGCGACGACAACCGCGTCGAAGTCTACGACAGCACGACCCACAAGCTGGTGAAGACCCTGCCCTCGGGACCCGACCCGGAGCTGTTCGTTCTGCACCCCTCGGGCAACCCGCTCTACATCGCCAACGAAGACGACAACATGGTCACGATCGTCGACGTGAACACGGCGCAGAAGCTGGCGGAAGTGCCGGTGGGCGTGGAGCCGGAGGGCATGGGAATCAGCCCCGACGGCAAGATCCTCGTGAACACGTCCGAAACGACGAGCATGGCTCATTTCATCGACACGGCGACCAACCAGATCGTCGAAAACGTCGTGGTCGACAGCCGTCCGCGCGTGGCCGAGTTCCGGGCCGACAACAAGCAGGTCTGGGTTTCGGCCGAGGTGGGCGGCACCGTCTCTGTGATCGATCCGGCGACCCACCAGATCCTCAAGAAGATCACCTTCGAGATCCCGGGCGTGACCGCCGAAGCGATCCAGCCGGTGGGCGTCAAGATCACCAAGGACGGCAAGACCGCCTTCGTCGCGCTGGGACCCGCCAACCGCGTCGCGGTGGTCGACACCGAGACCTTCGCGGTCAAGAAGTACCTGCTGGTCGGCCAGCGCGTGTGGCAGCTCGCCTTCTCGCCCGACGAGTCGCGGCTCTACACGACCAACGGCAATTCGAACGACATCTCGATCGTCGACGTGGCGTCGGACAAGGTGACGAAGTCGGTCACCGTCGGCCGTTCGCCCTGGGGCGCGGTCGCGGTTCCCTGAAGCTTCGTCTTTTCGCCCGGTTTTCCTGCGAGAGCCGGGCGCCATAACCTCCGCCAGCCCGCGGGCTCTTAAGCCCGCTGGACCGACGGCCTGAACACCGAACGGCTAAGCGGAAACGGCATGAGCGAAATCGCAGCCGAGACGCGCGCTCCGGCGCTGCGCGTCTCCGGGGTCACCCACGCCTTCGGGGCGAAGAAGGCGCTGGACGACGTGAGCCTCACGGCGCCCTCGGGCGCCTTCACCGCCCTGTTGGGGCTGAACGGCGCGGGCAAGACCACGCTGTTCTCGCTCATCACCCGGCTCTACGAGAACCGCAGCGGCGCGATCGCGGTGCTTGGCCATGACGTCCGTCAACAGCCAAGCCGCGCGCTGTCGCGGCTTGGGGTCGTGTTCCAGTCGCGTACGCTGGACCTGGAGCTGAGCGTCCTGCAGAACCTGCTCTACCACGCCGCGCTGCACGGCATCGGGCGGTCCGAGGCGCGGCGACGCAGCCTCGCCGTTCTCGAGCGGGTGGGACTTGCGGCGCGCGCGAAGGAAAAGGTCCGGGCGCTCTCAGGCGGGCAGATGCGACGGGTCGAGATCGCGCGCGCCCTGTTGCACGGGCCCGGCCTGCTGCTCCTCGACGAGCCTACGGTCGGGCTCGACATCGGGTCGCGGCGGGCGATCCTCGACGAGGTGCGCCGGCTGATCGACGACGACGGCATCGGCGTGCTGTGGGCGACCCATCTGGTGGACGAGATCGAGGCGGCGGACCGCGTCGTGGTGCTGCACAAGGGCCGCGTGCTGCTGGAGGGCCGGATCGACGACCTGCGGGCCCGCGGCGGAAGCGAGGACGTCGGGACCGCCTTCATGGCCGCCGTGGCCGAGACCGAACGGCCGAACACGGCCGCCGAACGCAAGACGGACACAGCGGCATGAGCCTCGTCGACCGCGCCCCTGTCGCGCTCAGCGAGCGCTCGCCCGATTTCCTGCCCGCGCGGGACGTCAGCTTCGGCGGCTATCTCGTCTGCATGGGCGGCATCGTCTGGCGCGAGAGCCTGCGCTTCGTCCACCAGCGCGGCCGCTTCCTCTCGGCGCTGGTGCGGCCGCTGGTGTGGCTGTTCATCTTCGCCGCCGGCTTTCGCGCGACCTTGGGCGTATCGATCATCCCGCCCTACGAGACCTACGTGCTCTACGAGGTCTACATCGCGCCCGGACTGATCGCGATGATCCAGCTGTTCAACGGGCTGCAGTCGTCGCTCTCCATGGTCTACGACCGCGAGGTCGGCGCTATGCGCATCCTGCTCGTGAGCCCCTACCCGCGCTGGTTCCTGCTGGTGTCCAAGCTCGTCGCGGGCGTGGCGGTGTCGCTGCTCCAGGCCTACGCGTTCCTCGCCGTCGCCTACTTCTGGGACGTGCAGCCCGACAGCCTGTGGGGCTACCTCACCGTGCTGCCGGCGCTGATCCTGAGCGGGCTGATGCTTGGCGCGATGGGGCTTGCGATGTCGTCGATCTTCAAGCAGCTCGAGAACTTCGCCAGCGTGATGAACTTCGTGATCTTCCCGATGTTCTTCGCCTCCTCGGCGCTCTATCCGCTGTGGCGGATCCAGCAGGCGAACGTGCTGCTCTGGCACATCTGCAGCTACAATCCCTTCACCCACGCCGTCGAGCTGATCCGCTTCGCGCTCTATGGGCAGGTCGAGTGGACTTCGCTTGCGGTGGTCTCGGGGTTCGGCGCGGCCTGCCTGCTGGCCGCGATCTACGCCTATGATCCCTCCGCCGGGCTGACGGGCCGCCGAGGCGGGCCGGATGCGGCCAAATGAGGCTGGCGGCGCGCGGTTTCGCGCTTAAGTTCCCCACAGAACGAGAAGGCGGAGGAAGCGCGTCGCGCGCGCTCCCCGAACCGCCGGATGCTTCGGGAGACGACCGATGACCACTCCGCTTCGCCGCCTGACCGCTGCGGCGCTCGCGGCGTTGCTCGCAGGCGCGAGCCTCGCCCCGCAGGCCTTCGCCCAGGGCGCGCAGGCCCCGGCCGCCGCCCCCGCGGCCGATGGCCCCAAGACTCCGCTGCCCGCGCCGACGCCGCGCGCCGCGCAGCCCGGCGGCGACCGCCGCGCCGCCGCCGATCCCGACTGGCCCTGCATCCAGCCGAAGGTCGGCGCGCTCGGCTACGGCCAGATGTGGAGCGGCCCTCCGCTCGAGCAGGCGCTCGAGACCTGGCGGCAGGACGAGGCCGTGGCCGACCTCGTGCCGGTCATCGTCGCCCGCCGCACGAAGCCGGAGGAGGCCGCCGCTGCGATCGACAAGTTCGCGAAGGACGCGGGGGCGGAGAAGAACGCCAAGCTGACGCTGCTCTTCGCCGGCGCCTTCGAGGAGCTCAACACCACGCGTTCCGCCATCCTGGCCGGCATCGAGCGCTACGCCCGCAAGCAGCGCGCGCTGTCGGAGAAGATCAAGCAGGAGAGCCTCAAGCTCGCTTCCGAGCGCAAGGACATGGCGACGCAGAACTCCCCCGAGTTCCAGCAGAAGGAGCAGGCGCGCGACTGGGACACCCGGATCTACGACGAGCGCTCGCAGGCCCTGACTTACGTCTGCGAGAGCCCGGTGATCCTGGAGCAGCTCGCCTTCACGCTCGGCCGCGAGATCCAGGCCCGGATGGACTGACCGCGGCGCGCCCTTGACGCGGCGCGTCGGCGCGCGAGAACCCCAGCCCTCCCCGCGCAGCCCACGCGCGGGCCGCATGCGCAGCACCAAGGCCTCCTCATGCTTGCTCCAGACCGCCGCACGGCCTGCCGCGCCATCGCGGCGCTCCTTGCGACGGGCGCGCTGCCGCGCGCGGCCCACGCGGCGCTGACCGTCGAGATCATCGCCCCGGCCTCGCTCGGCGACAGCCTCGACCAGGTCGCCCGCGCCCTCGCCGAGGGCCTGAACCAGATGAACGGCGCGGTCTCCGCCGCCGTCACCAACGCGCCCGGCCAGGGCGGCGTCGTCGGGCTCGAGCGCTTCGTCAACACTCCGAAGACGAAGCCGCTGCTCCTCGCCACGAGCCTCGGCACGCTCGGGGCGTCCATCCTCGCGAGGCGGGCGATCACGCTCGACGACACCGCCGCCGTCCAGCGGGTCTGCGGCGAACACCTCGTGCTGCTGGTGCCCGAGCAATCGCCGCTGCAGACGCTCGATGACCTCGCGGCCGCGCTCCGCCGCGACCCGTCGCGGACCCTCATCGCCGGCCGGGAGCTCGGCAGCGCGAGCCACATGCTCTGCCTGTCGCTCGCGCGCGCCTACCAACTCGGTCCGAGGGCGCTGCGCTACACCGCGATCGACGAGCCGGGCGAGATGTTCCGCGCGCTGATGAGCGGAGCGATCAGCGTGGTCGCGGGCGGCGTGCCGGCCTACGCGCAACAGCTGAAGGGAGGCTCGGTGCGCGCTCTCGCGATCTCGGCGGGCGCGCGCGTCGACGGCTTCAACGCGCCGACCTTCCGGGAAAGCGGCGTCGACCTGGAGCTTGTGGACTGGCGCGGCCTCGCCGCGCCGAACACCATGGACCCCAGCCTGGTCGGCCAGATCGCGGAAGCGGTCAGTCTGCTGTTGGAGACGCCGGCCTGGGCGAACGTCCTGGGGCGCCGGCACTGGCTTCCGCTGCGGCTGAAGCGCGAAGCCTACGCCGCCTTCCTAGAGACCGAGCGCGACCGCGTCGCCGCGCTCTACCGCGACGCCGGCCTGATCTGAAAGGCGCGCCGAACGGCTTTGGCGCTCACCGCAGGAGCAGATCGGGAAGCGCGCCGACGCGAGTCGAGGCGTGGGTTCGCCGCGCCGTCACCGCCACATCGAGCATGAAGCGCTCCACGCCGGAGAACCAGGGCAGGTCCAGCTCGATCCGTTCGGTCGACCACCACGTCGGACGGCAGTCGCGGCGGAGTCCGCGCATGGAGAGCGTAACCGTCATCGGCTCCGGGCCGAGCCCGGGATTGCGCAGCGTCAACGGCGCTCCGTCATAGAGCGGCGCGATCAGAGCCGGCGCCGTCTGGCCAAAGCGGACGGCGAGGCGGCTTTCCAAGGCTTCCTCGGAACGGGCGAGAGAGGCCGGAATGCGCGACGGCCGGACGGTCGACCAGTCGAGGGCCGCCAGCCCCGGCGCATCGTCCAGGAACGCGGTCGGAAGGAATTCGTCGAAGCCGGAGAAGCGACGGCGGGCGTTGCTGATGTCGCTGTCGGGCAGCGCCACGACAGGCGTGCCGAAGCCTACGCTCGGCAACGCGATGTGGAGCCGCCGAGTGATAACGAGCTTCGCCGTCCGCAGCCGCTCGAGCAGTCGCGCGAGCGTCGCGAACCGCATCAACGGATCGAGACGGATCAAAGCGGGAAGGAAGTTGCTGATGATTTCGGCGCCCTCGCGCAACTCCGCCGGCACGTGAGCGTCGATCGCCTCCTGCGGCAGGTCAACGATGAGCACGCCCCGCCGCTCCGACGCGGGAACCGGCGCCAGCCCCTTCCCAATGAAAAGGGTCAGGCAGCCGGCCCAGTCCGCGGCGATCCCGGCTGACCTCAAAAGGTCGACGCTGTCCGTGTCCCGCGCCCCGACCGGTCCCCGCGCCGCGAGCCATCCCCGCCACGGGCTTGTGAGCAACTTGTCCGCGCCCAGGGCGAATCCGAACAGCTCCGGCTCGATCGAGCGATGCGGCAGACGGTAGTCCTGCCCTTGCTTGAACCAAGAATTGAAGATCGCGAGATGGGGACCGTCGAGAGCCTCGATCGCCATACGGTCGCGCGCGATCAGGGCGTCGAGTCGCGGCAGGCGCGCAAGCGCCGCATAGGACTGGACATCGTCGCCGATGTTGTAGGTGGAGAAGCCGAACGCCGCGGCGCGAAGGCCCGCACGATCCATGCTGGCAAGCGACGGCGCCGCCACCCGGCGACGTTCGACAAATTCGGTTATCGGCCGCAGCGCGCGTTGAAACTGTTCCGAACGCGTGCGCTTCGACACCGATGGCTCACTTCTTGTCGTACGGATTGTCCGGCTGGCGGAACGTCACGCGGATCGGCACGCCCGGCAGGTCGAAGGTTTCCCGCAGGCTGTTGGTGAGATAGCGGACATAAGAGTCCGGCAGCTCTTCCGTGCGGGTGCCGAAGACGACGAAGTACGGCGGCCGCGCTTTGGGCTGCGTGGCGTAACGCAGCTTGATGCGCTTGCCGGCGACCGCGGGCGGCGGATGCCGCTCGAGCACCTCTTCCAGCCAGCGGTTGAGGGCAGCGGTCGAGACGCGGCGGTTCCAGACCTCGTGGGTCTTGACGATCGCGGTCATCAGCCTGTCCACGCCCTCCCCGGTCTGGCCGGAAAGCGGCGCAAGCGTCACGCCCTTCACCTGCGGCAGCAGACGCTCGAGCGACTCGCCGTGGGCTTTGAGCTGCTCGTTGCGGTTCTCGACGAGGTCCCACTTGTTGAGCCCGATGACCAGCGCCCGCCCTTCGCGGGTGACCAGATCGGCGATCGACAGGTCCTGCTTCTCGAACGGGATCGTCGCGTCGAGCAGCACGACGACGACCTCGGCGAACTTGATCGAGCGAATCGCGTCCGCGACCGAGAGCTTCTCGAGCTTGTCGATCACCCGAGCCTTCCGGCGCAGGCCCGCGGTGTCGACCAGCCGCACGCGGCGGCCGCGCCACTCCCAGTCGATCGAGACCGAATCGCGGGTGATGCCGGCCTCCGGGCCCGTCAGCATGCGCTCTGAGCCGACGAGGCGGTTCACCAGCGTGGACTTGCCGGCGTTGGGGCGGCCGACGATGGCGATGCGCAGCGGAGCGCCCTCGCCTTCCGCGTCCTCCTCGTCGTCCGGCTCAGGCATGAGCGCCGCAAGCGCGTCGTAGAGATCGCCGAGGCCTTCCGCATGTTCGGCGGAGATCGGCAGCGGGTCGCCGAGACCGAGACGATAGGAGTCATAGGCGCCGTCCACGCCCGCCCGGCCTTCGGCCTTGTTGGCGAGCAGGATGACCGGGCGCATGGCGCGGCGCACGACGTCGGCGAAGCGCTCGTCGTCCGCCGTCACGCCGGCGCGGGCGTCCACCATGAACAGGATGATGTCGGCTTCCGTGATCGCCGCCTCGGTCTGCGCCCGCATGCGGGCCTCGAGCGAGCCCTCTGCGGCGTTCTCGAGGCCTGCGGTGTCGACGATGCGGAACGTCAGGTCGCCGAGGCGGCCTTCCCCCTCGCGGCGGTCGCGCGTCACCCCCGGCCGGTCGTCGACGAGCGCGAGCCGCTTGCCGACGAGCCGGTTGAACAGCGTCGACTTGCCGACGTTCGGCCGCCCGACGACGGCGACGACCGGCATGGGACGCAGGGGCGAGGGAGCATCTGTCACGTGACGGCGGCCTTCTTGGGTGGAGACCCCAGGTCCGGCGCCTGATCCGCGCCGGCGGCCGAGAGGCGGCCGTCAGGCGGTCAGGCGAACGAAGCGGCGGAGGGCGCCGGCAGCGCCGAGAGCGGCTGCGGCACCGTGTCCGGCGGGTTCGGCGCGACCTGGGGAACCGGGCGACGCTCGCCCGCCAGCGGCGTCTTCTTCTCGCCGAAGGGGTTCATGTTGGAGAGCGTGTCGCAACCGGCGGCGGAGCCGGCGAGCGCCGCCACGACGGCCAGGCGCAGAAGACGTTTCGAACGGTCGGTCACGGAAGCGGCATCCCCCTTGAACGGGCCGGCGGTGGTCCCCCGGCCGGAGCATCACTCGACGAACTTACTTACTTCGCGTCCTTGGCGGCGGGCGCCGGCGCGGCCGGCGGCAGCACCGCAAGCATCAGGTCGGCGCGCTGCCGCGCGCCCGCGGGCGCCTCGGCGTCGGCCACGATCGCCTCGAACTGACGGCGGGCTTCCGTAACGTCGTTCGCCTTGAAGGCCGCGAGGCCGATCAGTTCGCGCGCCGTATGCCGCCACGGGCTGGCGTCGACCGCAAGCGGCTCGACAAGCCGGCGCACGTCCGCGGCTGCGGCATGATCGACGGCGATGTAGCCGCCGCGCACGCGAGCGGCGTCGCGCAGCAGGGAATCGACCCCGCCGTCGTTCGCCACGCCTTCGTAGATCTTGAGGGCGCCGGCCGGGTCCTTGGTCGTCGCCACGTCGGCCTCACGCAAACGGGCCAGGGCCTGGTAGCCCTTCGGGCCGTCGGCCGCCAGGCTCGCGAAGGCGGCGCGCGCCTCGTCGGTCTTGCCGTCGGCCGCAAGCCGGCTCGCCGCCTGGTAACGGTCTCCTGCGGCCTGGGCTTGCCGACCCTGGTAGTACTCGTAGCCGCGCCACCCGCCGACGCCGACGACAATCAGCACTGCGACGGAGACGACCAGCCATCCGAACCGATCCCACAGCGCCTTCATGCGCTCGCGGCGGAGGTCGTCCTGGACCTCATGGAAAATGTCGGTCATCTGGCCTTACGCAATCCTGACGTCTTGAAAACGCACGCGCGGCCGCGGGGCGAAGCCGCCCCCGGCGCGGCGCGCACCATAGCGGCGCGCCCCCGCGGCGGCAAACGCTTTGCGCGGCGGCCCCTACAGGATGAAAGCCGGCACGCCGATCAGGACCGCGTGCAGGAACGCCCCGAACAAGGCGTACAGCACCGTGCCGAGCGCGACCGCCACCACGTCGTTCTGCCACGATCCCCGGCGCGCCGGGGCGCCGTGCGCGCGTTCGTGGCGCTTCAGCAGGATGCGGGCGATCACCCCGTAAGCGAGGAAGCCGCCGAACAGCAGGACGCTGGGGAGATCGCCGTTGGCGCAGAGATGGGAGAAGGCCCAGAGCTTCACCGCCGCAAGCATGGGATGCTTGGCGCGCTCCCGGATTTTGCCCGGCAGATAGGCGGCGAGCAGCAGAACGAACGCCGGCCACATCAGCGTGATCGGGATGTGGCGCGTCCAGCCCGGCGGGCTCCAGAGCGCGACGGCGGGCGCGTGGCTGTAGCCGTAGATGATCGCCGCCAGCCCGACCGCGGACGCAAGCGAGTAGAGCCCCTTGTAGCCGGTCTCGCCGAGCCGGGCGACGAGGGCGGCGCGAAGCCCCGCCGCCCGTGTGAAGAGGTGCGTTCCGAGAAAGAGCGCCAACCCGAACGCCAGAATCGCCATCGCAGCCCCACCCGTCTGGAACGGGTTAAATCTAAAGGCTCTTTGGAGCGTCGTCGACGCGCTGGCCCCGAAGCCGTCCGCCCGGCTGCAGCGCGAAATCAGGCCTGGCGTCTCCGGCCCCACCAGCGCGATTCGACAGTTCGCCTCATTTACGCCACAGTCGCGGAACCGCAGGTTGCGGCGTTTCGGGGTGTGCTCTCATGGTCAGGACGTTGTTCGCTGCGATCGCCGTCGCGGCTGCTTTCATGTGCGCGCCGGCGCAGGCCTCCGTCATCGCAAGGGTCAGCCTCTCGCAGCAGCGGGTGGACGTGACCGTCGACGGGACCCTCGCCTATTCCTGGCCGGTCTCCACGGCCCGGCGCGGCTTCGTGACGCCGACCGGCAGCTGGCGGCCGATCCGAACCGAGCGGATGTGGTACTCGCGCAAATACGACATGTCGCCGATGCCGCATTCGGTGTTCTTCTACGGCGGCTACGCCATCCATGCGACAGGCTACGTGCGCTCGCTCGGACGGCCCGCGAGCCACGGCTGCGTCCGCCTGCATCCGAAGAACGCCGCCATTTTCTACGCTCTGGTGCGCGCCCGCGGGCTGGCGAACGCAAAGGTGGTCATCGTCCGCTGACGGGTGGCGCGCGGCGCGGGATCGGCTAGGGTCGGCCCCCTCCCCCCTCATCCGGAGCGTCGCCCCGTGAGCCTCGACAGCGTCCGCGCGTTCATCGCCGAGCATGCGCCCGACATCGCGGTGGTCGAGCACCAGGTCAGCACGGCGACCGTGCCGGAGGCGGCCGCCGCGCATGGCTGCGCGCCGGGGCAGATCGCGAAGACGCTGTCGCTCCGGGTGGGCGAGCGGGTGCTGCTGGTCGTGACCCGCGGCGACGCGCGGCTCGACAACAAGAAGGCCAAGGCGGCGTTCGGCGGAAAGCCGCGGATGCTGGGACTGGAGGAGGTCGCGGCCTTGACCGGCCATCCCGTCGGAGGCGTCTGTCCGTTCGGGCTCGCCACGCCGCTGCCGGTCTACTGCGACGTGTCTCTGAAGGCCTATGAGACCGTGATCCCCGCCGCCGGCTCCTCCCGCAGCTCGCTCGCCGTAGCGCCGGAGCGCATGGCCGAGATCGTCGGCGCGGAGTGGGTGGACGTGTCGGAGGTGCCGGTCAGCGCCTGAACGCTGCGGCGTAGGTCTCGGGCTTGAAGCCCACCACAAGCCTGCCCGCGCCTTCCAGCACCGGCCGCTTGATGAGAGAGGGCTTCGCCTCCATCAGCGCAAGAGCTTTGGCCTCGTCCAGCCCCTGCTTGTCTTCGTCGGGCAAGCCGCGGAACGTCGTGCCGGCCCGGTTGAGCAGCGTCTCCCAGCCGACCTCCGCGGCCCAGGCCTCAAGCTTCTCCCGCGGCGCGCCGGCGGTCTTGTAGTCGTGAAACTGAAAAGGCGCGCCCTCGGCCTCTAGCCAAGCGCGCGCCTTCTTCATCGTGTCACAGGCTTTGATGCCGTAGATCGTGACCGCCGTCGTCATGGCCTTCCCCTGAGATCGGGACGGCCAGGCGACCGTCCGTCAGATCGTACGGCGCCCGTTGATCAGCTGCAGCACCAGAACGATGGCTGCGACGACGAGCAGAAGATGGATCAGGCCGCCGGCGACGTGGAACACGCCGAAGCCGAGGATCCAGAGAACGAACAGAACCGCGATAATGGTCCAAAGCATAGCGGAGCACCTCCCTGAGCGGGGCCGCCGCTGAAACGCCCGGCCCTTCTAACCCCTCACCGTTGCGTGAACGCATGCGGCGGCGCTGTGGTTCCGGGGGCGCCCTGGGCTGCAGACGTTTCGCGCAGGGGGTCGCGGCATGTTCCGCCGGGCGCCGCAAAGGGCCAAGCGAGGAACTCGTTTGTCGTCCGCTCAGCCCGGGCCGTGCTTCAATGCGTCTTCGAGCGTGGGCGCGCGCCTGAGGGCCCGGCCCATCGGCGCCGCTTTCGGCGGTCCACGATAGGAGACATCAAGATGAGCCAGCGTGACGCCGTTTTCCCCGCAGGGCGGCAGGACCTCTACACGTCGCAGACCTACTCCGCCGCGATCCGATCCGGCGATCTCCTGTTCGTGTCCGGTCAGGTCGGCAGCCGCAGCGACGGCTCTCCCGAACCGGACTTCGAGGCTCAGGTTCGCCTGGCCTTCGCCAATCTCGAGGCCACTCTGCAGGCGGGCGGATGCGGGCTGGACGACATCGTCGACGTCACGACTTTCCACACCGATCCTGAACGCCAGTTCGGCACGATCATGCAGGTCAAGAGCGAAGTCTTCCCGGAGCCGCCCTATCCGAACTGGACGGCGGTCGGGGTGAACTGGCTGGCCGGTTTCGACTTCGAGATCAAGGTCATCGCCCGCATTTCCGGCTGAACGTCAATCGGCGGAGAGGAGCCGGTCGTGCATGATCCGCGGCGCAACAAGGCGAACGTGATCGCTTTCTATGAGCTGATGTTCAACGCCTTCCGACCCGCCGAGGCGGTGGAGCGCTTCGTCGGCGACGAGTACATCCAGCACAATCCGCATGTGGCGAGCGGCAAGAATGGCTTCATCGCCTATTTCGAGCGCATGGCCCGGGAGTGGCCGGGCAAACACGTCGAGATCAAGCGGGCGGTGGCCGAGGACGACTACGTCGTCCTTCACTGCCTGCAGCGCTGGCCCGGCGATCATGACTACGCAGGCATCGATATCTTCAGGCTCGATGATCAGGGGAAGATCGTCGAGCACTTGGATGTGCTGCAGATTGTGCCCGACCATGCGGCCAACGCGAACGGCATGTTCTGATCGTCGCCATGGGGCCGGCGATCAGAACCTTGAACTTCCCTCTCCGGAGGGGCGGCGCGGCGGCGATCCCGCAAACGGCGCGCTCGTTCGCCGGTGCGATTACGGCGGCGCAGAGGGGTTGGTCCTTCGTCGCTATCGCGACCGCTTCACATGGTCGACCAGCGCCCGAAGCTTCGGGGCGAGATTCCGGCGGTTGGGGAAGTAGAGGAAGAAGCCCGCGAAGGGCGGGCAATAATCTTCGAGCAGAGGGACCAGCTGACCGGAGGCGACGTAGGGCCTGAAGGTCTCTTCCATGCCGAAGGTGATCCCTCCCCCGGCGCAGGCCGTGCGGATCATCAGCCACATGTCGTTGGTGGTGATCTCGGGATTGACGGCGACGTCGTACTCCCGCCCGCCCTCGCCGAACTCCCAGCGGTAGGGCGCCGTCTGGGGCGCGGGACGCCAGCCGATGCAGCGATGCCGCGCCAGCTCGGACGGATGCGACGGCGCGCCGAAGCGCTCGATATAGGCCGGCGCGGCGACCACGGTCTGGCGCTGCTCGCCCGACACCGGGATTGCGATCATGTCCTGGTCGATCACCTCGCCGAGCCGCACGCCGGCGTCGTAGCCCTCCGCGACGATGTCGAACTCCTCGTCCGTGACGGTCACGTCGATCTGAACCGCCGGATAGGCCTCGGTGAAGCCCGCGAGCAGCGGCCCCGAGATGAACCGCTCCGCGATCGAGGACACGGCGAGCCGCAGAAGGCCGCTCGGCGCGCTGTCCCGATCCGCTGCGGCGTCCAAAGCGAGGCCGACTTCGGCGATCGCCGGCGCGACGCGTTGGAACAGCTGCTCGCCGGCCTCGGTCAGGCTGACGCTGCGCGTCGTCCGCTGCACCAGCGCGACGCCGAGGCGATCCTCGAGCCGACGAAGGGTCTGGCTGACGGCTGGCCGGGTCACGCCGAGCCGCTCGGCGGCCGCGCGAAAGCTCCGCGTCTCCGCGACAGCCAGGAAGACGGAAAGTCCGGCAAGATCGACTGACATTGGTAATCTGATGTTACCGGCGCAGTCACGATTGGGCAAATTGTTCGCTCCGCCGGCCATCTCTAGTTCTCGTTCCACGACGCGCTGCATGCCTCGCAGCGGTCCCTCGGTTCCGCAGCAAGCGTCCGTAGCTCGCTGCGCCTGACGTCGAAGGAGAACGAGATGCGTGTCCGCCTGTCCTCGCTCATCGCCGCCGGAACCATCACGCTCGCAGCCCCCATCGCGGCGCAGGCGCAATCGGCGCCCGCCGCGCAATGCGCCGCTTCAGGCGCGAGTTCGGCCCCCGAACTTCACAAGGAGTGGATCCTCGTCGGCTGGGACAAGCCCGTCGCCGGCCAGTCCTGGAACTTCCGGGAGAAGCTCGGGAAGTACTACGACTGGGAGGCCGATGACGTCGCGCTCTATGACGACATGGCTCCCGATCACCGGATCGCCCGCTCGGCCGAGGAGTACCGCGCGCTGTGGGAGCGATCGTTTCAGGCGCTGCGCCGCGCCCACCACCTCGTCCTGGACGGTCCGGAGACGATCGTCCGCGGCGATCTGGCGACCACAACGCTCGAGTTCGCGGCGCGGCTCGAGCCCGCCGAAGGCCAGCCGATCGTCGCGATCCGCGCACGCTCGACGCTGGTGTGGCGATGCACGGGCGCCGCCTGGAAGATCGTGCGCGAGCACAACAGCACACGCCGCATCACGCCCGACGAGTCCGAGCGCCTCTTCGGCTTCTGATCGACCACGACGAGACGAGACCCCCCCCCCCGCGTGCCAGCGAAAGGACCGATCCCATGACCATCTCATTGCTGCGCTCCCGCCTTGCCGTCGCGGGCCGCGGGCTGCTTTTGCCCTTGGCGCTCCTCGCCGTCATCGGGCCGGCGCACGCCGAAATCACGGCGTCCGAGCCGGGCGCGGAGACACACGACACCTCGGTCGAAATGCGGAACAAGGCCATCGTCCGCGACGCCTTCGAGAAATGGCGTGGCGGAACCTACGTCTTCGCCGCGCTCCTCGCCCCCGACGTCGTCTGGACAATCCACGGCTCAGGCCCGGTCGCTGGCACGTACCGCAACCAGGCCGACTTCGTCGAGCGGGCGTCGAAACCCCTCACGAGCCGTCTCGCCACGCCGGTCGTCCCTGAGGTGCGCGGCATCTACGCCGTCGGCGACACGGTCCTCATCCGCTTCGACGGGTCAGCGACGACGACCTCGGGCGCGCCCTACCGCAACCGGTTCCTCTGGATGCTGCGGATGAAGGACGGCCTGGTCGTCGAGGCCGAGGCGTTCCTGGATCTCGCCGCCTACCAGCAGGTCGTCGAGAACAACGAGCCGCGCGCGCAATAGCCGGCTTACGCAGCCGACAGCCACAGCAGAACTCTAGGAGCTGACCATGCGCCACGCGCTTGCCGTCCTGACGACCGCCGCCCTCTTGACCCAATCAGCACACGCGGAGGAGGCCGCCATGCGAACCGACCCCCCCTATGCCGGCATGTGGGTGACGGACGACGGCCGCGTGCGTCACGAGCTTCTGACGACCGGCCGCTATGTCGAGGCGCGGGGCGTACGCGAGCGCGCCTACGAGGGCCGGTACGAAGTGACCGGGACTCATATCGAGTATTGGGACGACACCGGCTTCACCGCCGACGGCGACTTCGTGGACCCCGACACTTTGCATCACGGCGGCATGGTCCTGCGCCGTCGCGTGGATCCCGCCGCAAGGCGCTAGGCGCTCTCATCGCCTTGCGCCTCCGCCGCTCGGCGCGGTGGCGGACTTCGTGGCGGGCCAGCGAGCCCGTTGCGGGGCGCGACCCGCACCACCCCGGGTCGCTCGGCGCTCATCCGGTCAGGCCCAGGCTCAGGCCGCGAAGCCGCCGTCCACGTTGAGGACCGCGCCCGTGATCAGGCAGGCCGCGGGACTGGCCAGGAACGCGACGGCGCTCGCGACCTCGCGAGGCTCGCCGAAGCGGCCCAGGGACGTGAGACTCCGCTGATAGTCGGCGTTCTCGCCGTCAGCCGGATTCATGTCCGTGTCGGTCGAGCCCGGCAGAACGAGGTTGACCGTGACGCCTTGAGGGCCGAGCTCCCGCGAAAGACCTCGCGTGAACGCCAGAAGCGCCGACTTCGACATCGCGTAGGCCGTGACGCCGGGAAACGGCACGCGCTCGGCCAAGGACGAGCCGATGGAGACGATCCGGCCTCCGGCCGCGAGGTGCGGTATCGCCGCCTGGGCGAACAGCACCGGCCCGCGAACATTGACGTCGAGCATGGTCTGCAGATCGGCCAGCGACAGATCGGCGGTCATCCCGGCGATCGCGACGCCCGCGCTGTTGACGAGGATGTCGAGTCCGCCGAGCGCGCCGACCGTCTGGGCGACGGCCCGGCGTATGGCGTCGGGGTCGGCGCTGTCCGCCTGGATGGCGAGTCCACGCCGGTCGTTGTCCTCGATGGAACGAACCACCGTCGCAGCCCGTTCCGCCGAGCGCTGGTAAGTAAAGGCGACATCGGCCCCGTTCTCCGCGAGCGCGAGCGCGATCGCCGCCCCTATGCCCCGCGAACCCCCGGTCACCAAGGCGCGTTTTCCAATCAGATCCACGACGGATTCCTTTTATGCAGCGGTCGATGCATAAATCGGTAGGTCGGTTGCGGCATGCGGTCAACAGATTTATGCAGTGAATGATGCACAATGACGCCGCAGCACCAGCGCCTCCGTCGCCGACGCGTCCCGTACGCGGCCGGCCGCGAGAGTTCGACCGCCAGCAAGCGCTGGTCGCCGCGATGCGGCTGTTCTGGATCAGAGGATTCGAGGCCGCCTCGGTCGCCGATCTGACCGAGGCGATGGGGATCGGGACGAAGAGCCTCTACGCGGCCTTCGGCTCGAAGGACGCGCTCTACGCCGAAGCGCTTCAGCACTATTGCGCGACCTATGAGGGGCTGGTCTGGACCCGCTTCCGGAAAGCGGCGACCGCGAGAGAAGCGGCGCTGGCCTTCCTCCAGGATTCCGCCGTCGCCATGACGGGCGCGGACTGCGATCTGCCGCACGGCTGCATGGCGACGCTCGCCACGGTGGGCGGCGAAGGCCATGCCGAACTCGGCGATCTTATGCGAGCCACCCGCGCGGGAGGCTTCGACATCCTCAAGGCGCGCTTCGACCAAGCGAAGGGCGACGGCGATCTGCCGGCGATCGTGGACACGACAAAGCTGGCAAGACTGGTGCAGACGGTGCAAAGCGGCATGGCGATCCGCGCCCGCGACGGAGCGGATCGGGCCGAGCTCGCGGCTGTCGCGGAACTCGCCCTGGCCGGCTGGGACCGCATCACCGCCGCCATCGATCATGAGAACGAGGACTAGAACCGCGTTTATGACAGCCGCAGCAGTCGATCTCCTGCAAGCACGCAGCCTGTTCGTGAGCCCCCACTACGACGATGTGCCTTTGTCGTGCGGCGGCGTGGTCGCCGCTCTCGCGGAGCGGGGGTGGGCGCCACGGATGGTGACCGTCTTTGCAAGCGAACTCGTGGACGCGATGGTGGGCGAGTTCGCCGCCTGGAAGCACGCCCGGTGGCGGCTCGAGGAGCCTGACAGCGTGTTGTCGACGCGACGGGCCGAGGACGCCGCCGCCGCGAAGACGCTCGGCTGCGAAGCGCGGTGGCTGGGCCTCCCCGACGCGATCTACCGCGGCGACCGCTACACCTCGGACCAGGAGCTCTTCGGTCGCCTGCACGCCGAGGAGGAAGAGCTTGGAGAGGTTCTGGCCGACGAACTGACCCAGCTGCCCGAATGGCGTGACGGCGATCGGGTTTTCGTGCCCTTAGGCATAGGCTCTCACGTGGACCATCAGCTCGTCTTTGAAGCGGGGCGCCGGCTCGCCCGGCGCGGTGTGGAGGTTTTCGCCTACGAGGATTGCCCCTACGCCATCCACACGCCGGAGGGCGTCGATCGACGGCTTGACGCCGTTCGCGACCACGTAGCGGAGCCGGTGCTCGTTCCAATCGGAGCCGCCATCGAGCCGAGGCTGGACGCCATCGCCTGCTATCGAAGCCAGATCCCGGTGATCTTCCGCTTCACGGACGACTTCCGAAGCGCGGTCCGCGCCTTCGCGCTCGACCGGGGCGGCCTGAGGGGACCGGCGGAGCGCTTCTGGCCTGTTTTAAGCTAAGCGTTCGGGGGCCTTCTACCTGCCGGACCTTGATCTCAGACGCTGGTCGCGTGCCCGTAGGGACTTGCTTTGATAAGATACTCGCCGCTCTCCCTGAAACTGCGGACGGTCGCGAAGGTATCTTCCATGAACTGCACGTAGGACAGCTTGCCGTTTTCGCCACGCGCCAGAACGGCGAAGGGCGAGGTCACCGTCTTGCCCAAAAGGGTCGAGGTGTAAGTGAAGTAGCCGAAGATCGCCGCGCCGTCCTTGTTTTCAAAGCTGTCCTGGATCTGGAAGTCGTTGACGGTCCAATAGCGGCCGACGTCGAGGAAAGTCTGAACCAGCCCCTTCGTGCCTTCGTTGGTTCCGGCCCAGGGCATGATCCGCCTTAGTTCCGGATTGTCATAGTTGAGCGACACGTAGACGAAGTCGTCCGTCGTAAACTGCTCGACGAAGTCAAGATCGGTCGGGTTCGACAAGATCGAACGCAGCGCCGCCAAAGGCGACGACGTCGACGCGGGTTCGGTGGTCGACGACTTCCGCTCAAGAGCGCGCGCTTCAGTGCACATCACAGGTTTCTCCTTTCGGGCGTTGCTTGGAACAGCGGCATCGAAATCGCCGCGCCCCGCTCGATGTTCGCGGCTCGCCACGCGGCTTGGCGCCGTGGGCCTGTCTCGCAGCGGGGTCTTGCTCTAATCTTGGATGTTGGCTGCGATTGACGGAATGGGGATATCCGTCGGAATATCCCGGACATTATGTCGGCAATGCTTTCAATCGAGTCCCTCAGCGGCCTCGTCGCGTTTTCAGCCGCCGTGGAGACCGGCAGTTTCGCGGCCGCAGGGAGGAAGCTGGGGCTGTCTGCGTCAGCCGTCGGCAAGGCGGTGGAGCGACTTGAAACGCGCCTCGGCCTGCGCCTGCTGAACCGCACGACCCGATCGCTTGCCGTCACCGGCGAAGGCGACGTCCTGCACCGCTATGTCGTGCGGATCTTGAAAGACCTGCAAGACGCCGAGCAGGAACTTCATCTTTTCCATAAAGCGCCGCGGGGCCGGCTCAAGATAAGCGTGCCCACGGTGATCGGACGCAAGGTCGTCATGCCTGCGCTTCGCGATTTTCAGATCCGTTTCCCCGACGTGACGACCGACATCAGTCTTGACGACGTGAAGGTCGACATCATCGAGGGCGGCTACGACGTGGTGCTACGACTTGGCGAACTGGACGATTCGACGCTGAGCGCGCGAAGGATTGGCCCCCATACCTTCATCACGTGCGCCTCGCCTGCCTATCTCGCACAACACGGGATCCCTCAGGATCCCGCAGACCTCCATAAGCATTGCTGCGTCCATTACCGGTTCCCCACGACCGGACGGCCGGAGGTCTGGGCGTTCAAGCCTTCACGCCTGACGAAGCCGATCAAGCCCGCCATCATCTTGAACGACGGCGAGGCGCTCGCATCCGCCGCGCTGAGCGGATTGGGGATCATTCAGGCGCCAAGCTATCTCGTGCGGGACGACATCGCGGCGGGACGTCTTCAGGCCATCCTCGCGGATTACACTGAGGACCGTGGCAGTGTTTCGCTTGTCTGGCCTGCGATGTCGGCGCGCGCCCCGAAAGTGCGCGCCTTCATCGACTTCATGGCTGAGCGAATATTCGCAACGTTATATTGAGTTGTCCCCGTTTCGTCTCGATGCGTCGTAGGCGGACTGCGCGCTCTCCATCGCGGAGCCGTTGGCGAGCGACCACGTGTAGAGGGCGGCGAAGGGTTCGCGGAGCGAGCAGCCGAGATCGGTGATGGCGTACTCGACGCCGATCGGCTGAGTCGGGAGCACTTTGCGGCTGATAAGGCCGTTGCGCTCCAGACGCTTCAGCGCCTCGGACAATGCCTTGTGGGTGATGCCGTCGAGCCGGCGCTTGAGGTCTTTGAACCGCGCCGGCCGCGTGCAGAGCACGCTCAAGATCAGTACAGTCCACTTGTTGGCGATGTGTTCGAGGATGGGCCGCGTCGCGGCGACATCGAGCGGCAGCGCGAGCACATCCTTGGCCATGGGTATACGCCTCGATATCTACGCACCACCCGGTGCCTTCTTGTGATTAGATATGCAATCGATACTTCCTCGTCATCACCGATGATGTGAGGACATATGAGCAGGCTCTCAGGAAAGATCGCCGTCGTGATCGGCGGCCATGGCGGCATCGGCGGCGCCATCGCGGAGCGGTTCGCGGCCGAAGGCGCCACAGTCTACGCCACCAGTCGTCGCGCCGAAGAGGGCGAGGTGGAGGTTGGAGCCGGCAGGGTGCGCGCGCGCCGCCTCGACGCCGCCGACCTGACGGCGCTCGCCGCCTTCTTCGACGCGGCGAGCCGCGAGGCCGGACGGGTGGACGTGCTCGCCGTCAACGCCGGCGTCTCCGAGTTCGCGCCCCTCGATCAGGTCAGCGAAGATCATTTCGACCGGACCTTCGATCTCAACGTGCGCGCGCTCCTGTTCGCCGCCAAGGCCGCCACGGCGATCATGCCGGACGGCGGCTCGATCGTGTTGGTGGGCTCGATCGCCGACGCGATCGGCACGAGGGGCTATGGCGTTTACGGTGCGACCAAGGCCGCCGTGCGCTCGTTCGCGCGGACCTGGGCCAACGAGCTGGCGCCCCGCAACATCCGCGTCAACGTCGTGGCGCCCGGACCGACCGACACCGCCATGATGGCGGCCGTCTCCGATGAGGTGCGCGAGACGTTGACGAAGCTGATCCCGCTCGGCCGTATGGCGCGCGCCGACGAAGTGGCCTCGGCCGCGCTGTTCCTCGCCAGCGACGAGAGCAGCTTCGTCACCGGGGCCGAACTGCCGGTCGACGGCGGCATGGCCCAGGTCTGATCCGCGCGGAACGGAGAGCGCCGCCCTCGCCGGCTGACCGCGCCGAGGGCCCTACGCTTCGCCGCCGGGGTCCACCGCTCAGGAATCGGAGCGCCCGCCCGTCGAGCTCTCCGAGCCTCTTCGGGCCGCCGGCGAAGATTTTTGAAAGGTGGATGATCCCACGCCGGCGTTTTCAGACTCGCCGTGACAGCCGAGCTCTCTCCGCTCCGGTCCGATCTGAGGGCCCGGCGTCCCGTGGCGCAGCGGCGCGAAGACGCGCTGCTCGCCCCGAACTTACAGCCCGTCTCGATCAGCTAAATCGCCGTCAGGAGCTACTGTGCCGCTGACGGTCGTGATGTCTTGGCGGAGGACAAAACCGCCCCTGCCGTAAGCCGGTCCCGCGAAACGCGAGCGCCGCCGCGTTCGCTACTGTAAGCTAATGCGGCGCACAGGCAGCCAAAATTACTCCCATTCGATCGTGCCCGGCGGCTTCGACGTGACGTCGTAGACGACCCGGTTGACGCCGCGGACCTCGTTGATGATCCGGGTGGCGGCCCGGCCGAGGAAGTTCATGTCGTAGGGGTAGAAGTCCGCCGTCATGCCGTCGACGGACGTCACCGCGCGGAGCGCCAGCACGTATTCGTAGGTGCGGCCGTCGCCCATCACGCCGACGGTCTTCACCGGCAGCAGCACCGCGAAGGCCTGCCAGATCTTGTCGTAGAGCCCGGCCTTGCGGATCTCCTCGAGATAGATCGCGTCCGCCTCGCGGAGGATGTCGAGCTTCTCGCGGGTGATGTCGCCGGGGCAGCGGATCGCGAGGCCCGGGCCCGGGAACGGGTGGCGGCCGACGAAGGCGTCGGGCAGGCCGAGCTCCTTGCCGAGCGCGCGAACCTCGTCCTTGAACAGCTCCCGCAGCGGCTCGACGAGCTGCATGTTCATGCGCTCGGGCAGGCCGCCGACGTTGTGGTGCGACTTGATCGTGACCGAGGGTCCGCCGGAGAACGACACGCTCTCGATGACGTCGGGATAGAGGGTGCCCTGGGCCAGGAAGTCGGCGCCGCCGATCTTCTTGGCCTCCGCCTCAAACACCTCGACGAACAGCCGGCCGATGGTCTTGCGCTTGGTCTCGGGGTCGTGCTCGCCCTCGAGCGCCGACAGGAAGGTGTCGCCGGCGTCAACGTGCACGAGCGGGATGTTGTAGTGCCCGCGGAACAGGTTCACGACCTCCTCCGCCTCGGCCTTGCGCATCAGGCCGTGATCCACGAACACGCAGGTGAGCTGGTCGCCGATCGCCTCGTGGATCAGAACCGCCGCGACGGCCGAGTCGACGCCGCCGGAGAGGCCGCAGATCACTCGGCCCTTGCCGACCTGCTCCCGGATCTTGGCGATCGCCTCCTCGCGATAGGCCGCCATCGACCAGTCGCCGACGCAGCCGCAGATGTCGCGCACGAAGTTTGCGAGCAGCTTGCCGCCTTCGGGCGTGTGGACCACCTCGGGGTGGAACATCAGGCCGTAGTAGTGCCGGGATTCGTCCGCGATCGCCGCAAACGGCGCGTTCTCCGACACGCCCACGATCCGGAAGCCCTGCGGCATCTGCGTGATGCGGTCGCCGTGGCTCATCCACACCTGGTTGCGGCTCTGGGCCTCCCAGACGCCGGTGAAGAGCTTGGACGGCGCGACCACGTTGAGGTCGGCGCGGCCAAACTCACGATGGTGCCCGCTCTCGACCACGCCGCCGAGCTGCTCCGCCATGGTCATCTGCCCGTAGCAGATGCCGAGCACCGGCAGACCGCTCTCGAACACCGCCTGCGGCGCGCGCGGCGTGCCCATGTCCGCGACCGACGCCGGGCCGCCGGACAGGATGACGCCCTTGGCGCCGAAGGTCGGGAAGACCTCGGCGGCCGTGTTGAACGGGACGATCTCGCAATAGACGCCGGTCTCGCGCACGCGGCGCGCGATGAGCTGCGTCACCTGCGACCCGAAGTCGATGATGAGGATGCGGTCGTGGGAGGGGTCTGCGATCATGCGCTTGCCTACATCGCCGCCTCAACCGCGGCAACGGCGCAGGCGGCATGACGCCCGCGAAAATTACGCGCAGCTTGTCAGATCGACGTGCTCTGCGCCGCCGCGCTGCATTCCGTCGGCGCCTGGTTCGGGAACCGCTCATTGAGCTTGCCGCAGCCCCAGTCGCGGATCGGAGCCGGCATCCAGCGCGTGATGGCGAGGCCGATCTGGTCGTTAGGGTTCGGCGCGTAAGCGGCGTACCACGCGAAATACCCGCCCGCCGCGAGGATCAGCAGGGCGAAGATCTTCAGCACGTTGCCCATAGTCCGCATGGTCTCCACCTGCCCCTGCTGACGACCAGCCGCGGCCGGCGTCGTCTAGCGGAGATGGATCGACGCGTAAACCGGTCAACCCCGCGTCAGCACGGCGACGAAAAAGCCGTCGGTGCCAGACCGGCGGGGACCGAGCAGCAGGGCGTCGCCGCTGGCGGTCGCGAAGGCGCCAAGGGCGGGCAGTCCGGCCGAGACCGCGGCCTCGACGGCCGGGACCGGACGGAACGCGGGGAACCGCGCCCGAAAGGCCGCAAGGCGGTCTTCGTTCTCCGCCGAAAGCACCGAGCAGGTGACGTAGACGAGACGGCCGCCCGGCTTCACCAGCGGCGCGGCGGCGGCGAGCACCGCGTCCTGTTCGGCGATGCGCGCCTCGAGCGCCGCGGGCTTCAGCCGCCATTTGGCGTCTGGGTTGCGGCGCCAGGTGCCGGCGCCGGTGCAGGGCGCGTCGACCAGCACGAGGTCGGCGCGATCGGCGAGATCGGCCAGCACGTCCGTGTCCCCGCGGGGAGCGCGCACCTGCATGTTGCGCACGCCCGCCCGCTCCGCCCGTTCGTGCAGCGGCTTGAGCCGGCGGACGTCGTTGTCGTGGGCGTAGATCTGACCGCGGTTGTCCATGGTCGCGGCGAGCGCGAGCGTCTTGCCGCCGGCGCCGGCGCAGAAATCCACGACCTGCATGCCCGGCGCCGCGCCCGCGACCAGCGCCGCGAGCTGCGAGCCTTCGTCCTGGACCTCGACCAGACCCTTCAGATGCGCGGGCTCCGACTGCACCGGCGGGCCGCGGCCGTCGTCGGTGAGCGGCACGCGCAGGCCGAAGGGCGACAGCGGCGTCGGCGCGGCCTTCCAGTGGGCGAGCGCGCGCTCCGCCTTGGCCCGATCCCCCTTGAGGGCGTTGACGCGCAGGTCGAGGGGAGCGCGCTCGGCCAGGGCCGCGCCCTCCTCCGCCCGCTCCTCGCCGAAGACGCGGGCGAAGCCGGCGTCGAGCCACTCAGGATAGTCGCCGCGCACATGCGCCGGCGCTCCGTCGAGCGTCGCGGCGGCCATCGCGGCGCGCTCGGCCTCGGTCGGCGGCTCCGGCGCATGGGGGCTCGCCGCAAAGGCCGCGGCAAGGTCGTTGACGGGCGTCCTTCGCACGAAGGCCAGCGCGCCGAGGACCAGCGCGCGCGGCGTCTCCGCGCCCATCCGCCAGGCGAGCGACGAGCGGCGGCGCAGCGCGTCGTAGACCAGGCTCGCGATGCGCGCGCGGTCGCCTGAGCCTGCGAAGCGATGGGCCGAGCCCCAGTCCTTCAGCGCAGAGGCCACAGGACGATGGCGGGTCTCGATCTCTGCGAGGACGTCGATCGCGGCGGCGGCGTGGGCGGCGGGGGTCATGGTCAGGAAGCCAGAATGCGGATGGCGAAGATCGCCCACATGGCGAGCAGGACGAGCGCGCCGACGAGGTAGCAGCGGAAGCGCGTCATCAGCCTGTTCCGCCCGGTGTGGACATAGGCGTGGGCGTAGCGCGAGACGACGAAGGCCCAGGACATCGCGACGAACAGCAGGTCGGCTTCCTTGGTGATCAGGGCGAGGATCACCAGCACGTAGAAGAAGACGGGGAGTTCGAGCTGGTTGTGGTAGCTGTCGGCGACCTTCTGCGCCTTCTCCGGCCAACCGAAGGTGCGGGGGGAGCCCTTGGTCGGCGTCACCTGCCCGGCGCGCGCGGCGGTGAACCGCGTCTGCGCCATCCAGAGCAGAAGCCCGAAGGTGAGGAGCACCTGCGCGAACAGCGGCGCCAGGACGGCTTGGATGGTCATGTATGCGTCAGCCGAAAGCGTTGAGCCGATGGAAGGCGACGCGGCCCGCGAAGGGCGATCGCTCGATCGCAGCGATCAGTTTGCCGTCGTCAGTCGCGAGCGGCGCCCCCCATGTCAGCGCGGCGGCGACATAGAGCGAGTCGTAGACGGAAACGCCAGCTCCGCAGGCCATTTCGATCGCCGCCGGCATCAGCCCGGAGATCGGGATCAGGACCAGGGTGTCCTGCAAGAGCTCCACGGCGGCGAGCGCTTGCGCGATGGATATTTCGTGAGACTGCACGCGTCGGCGAAGCACCTGACCGACCTCGGCTTCAACATGCGCGGGGGCGGCGAGCAGATCGTCGCCAGCCAGAAGACGCCTCGCCTCCGCGCTTCGGACTTCGTCGACATACCATTTGACCACGACGCTCGCGTCGACGATGAGGCTCATCGTCGATCGCGATCCTCGCGCACCATCTCAGTGGCGTCGGTAAGGAGCGGCGCCGGCGTCATCGCACGCACGCGGTCGGCGGCCGCAAGTCGCTCTGAAGGCGCAGCGTGCAGCGCCTTCAGCAGAACGTCCCGTGCGACCGCGTCCAGAGTCCGACCCGTACGCGCCGCATGCTCCAGCATCTTCTGGACGGCCGCGTCATCGACGTTCGTGATCGTGATGTCCGCCATCGCCACGTCTCCGGTCAGCTTCGAAAGACCCGAGACTACACCATGCTGGGATAGTTCGGGCTTTCGCGGGTGATCGTCACGTCGTGGACGTGGCTCTCGCGGAGCGAGGCGCCGGAGATGCGGACGAACTCGGCCTTCTCGTGCAGGTCGGGCACAGTGGCGGCGCCGACGTAGCCCATGGCGGCGCGCAGGCCGCCGGCGAGCTGGTGCAGCACGGCGCCGACCGGGCCCTTGTAGGGCACCTGGCCCTCGATGCCCTCGGGCACGAGCTTCAGGCGGTCGTTCACCTCCGCCTGGAAGTAGCGGTCGGCCGACCCCTGAGCCATAGCGCCGACCGAGCCCATGCCGCGATAGGACTTGTAGGAGCGGCCCTGCCAGAGGAACACCTCGCCGGGCGCCTCGTCGGTGCCGGCCAGCAGCGAGCCGACCATGGCGACGTCGGCGCCGGCGGCGATCGCCTTGGCGAGATCGCCCGAGTACTTGATGCCGCCGTCGGCGATGACCGGAATATCCTGCGCCTTCGCCGCCTCGACCGACTCCATGATCGCGGTGAGCTGCGGCACGCCGACGCCGGCGACGATGCGGGTGGTGCAGATAGAGCCCGGCCCGATGCCGACCTTGATCGCGTCCGCGCCGGCGTCGATCAGCGCCTTGGTGGCGGCGCCGGTCGCGACGTTCCCGGCGACGATCTGCACCTCGTTGGAGAGGCGCTTGATCCGGGCGACGACGTCCAGCACGTGCTGGGAATGCCCATGCGCGGTGTCGACCACGATCAGGTCGCAGCCGGCGTCGATCAGCGCCTGGGCGCGATCGAAGCCCTTGTCGCCGACGGTGGTCGCGGCCGCCACGCGCAGGCGGCCCTGGGCGTCCTTGTTGGCGTTGGGGTTCGCGACCGCCTTCTCGATGTCCTTCACCGTGATCAGGCCGACGCAGTGATAGGCGTCGTCGACGACCAGCAGCTTTTCGATGCGATGGTGGTGCAGCAGACGCTTGGCTTCGTCCTGGCTGACGCCGTCGCGCACCGTGACGAGGTTCTCCTTCGTCATCAGCTCGGAGATCGGCTGGCGCATGTTGGTGGCGAAGCGCACGTCGCGGTTGGTCAGGATGCCGACGAGCTTCCCGGACCGACCGGAGCCTTCGACGACCGGAATGCCGGAGATGCCGTTGCGGGCCATGAGCTCGAAGGCTTCAGCGAGCGTGGCGTCCGGCGCGATCGTGACCGGGTTCACGACCATGCCGCTCTCGAACTTCTTCACCTGCCGCACATGAGCCGCCTGCTCCTCGGGCTCGAGGTTGCGGTGGATCACGCCGATGCCGCCGGCCTGCGCCATGGCGATCGCGAGCCGCGCCTCCGTCACCGTGTCCATGGCGGAGGACATGATCGGAATGTTGAGGCTGATGGTCTTGGTGACGCGCGAGCGGAGATCGACCTCGCCCGGCATGACCTCGGAGAGGCCCGGCCGCAACAGCACGTCGTCGAAGGTGAGCGCCTCACGGGCGAGTACGTCTTCGATGCGCGCCATGCCAAACCTCCTCGTGTGCGCCGAAGCGCCCGGGAGCCGTCCGTCGGCGCCCGGCCCCGCTGCGTCGCGTCCGTGAGGACGCGGGTTGGGGGAAGTGGCGCGGACGTTTAGCACGACCCATGCCGCGCGCAAATGACGGCGGCGCAGAGCGGAGCGTCGCCGGGCGAGGAACGCGCGCGGCAGACCCGACGCGCGCGCGGGTTGAACGTTTGATCGCTTCGCGCTTCAAGGGCGCGCGGCCGCCGTCCTGCGGCCGTTCTCCCAGAGCGATCCCATGCAGCCCCGCGCCCCCGCCGCCATTCCCAGCCGCATCCTCGTTCCCCTGATCGTGGCCTGCGCGCTGTTCATGGAGAACCTCGACTCGACGGTGCTCTCGACGGCGTTGCCCGTGATCGCGCGCGAGCTGAACGAGAGCCCGATCGACCTGAAGCTCGCCCTGACCTCCTACCTGCTGAGCCTCGCGGTGTTCATCCCGGTCTCGGGCTGGCTTGCGGATCGGCTCGGCGCGCGGCTCGTGTTCCGCACCGCGATCGCGGTGTTCGCGCTCGGCTCGGCGCTCGCCGGGCTGTCGAGTTCGATGGCCGAGATCGTGGGCTCACGGATCGTGCAGGGGCTCGGCGGCGCCATGATGGTGCCGGTCGGGCGGCTCGTGATTCTGCGCACCGTTCCGAAGTCCGAGCTCGTCGGCTCGCTCGCCTGGCTGACCATCCCCGCGCTGATCGGGCCGGTCGTCGGGCCGCCGGTCGGCGGCTTCATCACGACCTATTTCTCCTGGCGGTGGATCTTCTGGATCAATCTCCCCATCGCCGCGGTCGGTTTCGTGCTCGCCACGCTCTACATCCCCGACGTGAAGGCGGAGGAGCGCACGCCGTTCGACGCGCTCGGCTTCGTGCTGTCGGGCTTCGGGCTCGCGGCCTTCGTGACCGGCTCGACGACGCTCGGCCTCGACGTGCTGCCGAAGCCGCTGGTGGTCGCGATCTTCCTCGCGGGCTGCGCTTCGCTGACGGCCTACCTGTTCCATGCCCGGCGCGCCGAACACCCTATCCTCGACCTCGAGCTTTTCCGAATCCCGACGTTCCGGATCGCGATCCTCGGAGGCTCGCTGTTCCGCATCGGCATCGGCGCGGCGCCCTTCCTGCTGCCGCTGATGCTGCAGATCGGCTTCGGCCTCACCGCGTTCGAATCCGGGCTTCTCACCTTCGCCTCGGCGCTCGGAGCGCTGTTCATGAAGTTCGCGGCGAAGCCAATCCTGCAACGCTTCGGCTTCCGCGCGACGCTGACCGCGAACGCTCTCATCGCCGCGACGTTCATGACGGCGCCCGCGCTGTTCACGCCGACGACGCCGACGCTGGTGATGCTCGCCGCGCTGCTGGTCGGCGGCTTTTTCCGGTCGCTGGAGTTCACGGGCGTCAACGCGCTGGGCTACGCCGACATCGATCAGGCGCGCATGAGCCGCGCCACCAGCCTGACGAGCGTCGCGCAGCAGGTGTCGCTGTCCTTTGGCGTGACCTCCGGCGCCATGGCGCTCGAAGGCGCGATGGCTTGGCGCGGCGGCCACGAGCTCGCGGCGGCCGACTTCCCCACGGCGTTCCTGCTGATAGGCGTCATCTCGGCGACGGCGGCGCTCATTTTCGCCAGGCTGTCGCCCGACGCCGGCGACGAGGTCTCCGGCCACCGCCCGCCGGCCCCCGATCCGGTCTCCGCAGCGCGCGACCGCGGCTGAACGCTCAGCCCGCGGCCCGCGGCGCCCCGTCCTCGTCGAGCGTCACCACGTCCCAAGCGGTCGGGTCGCTCATCAGCGCCGCCAGAAGCGCGTAGTTGTGCTCGTGGCCGGGATGGGCGGCCGTCACGCGCCCGAGCAGGGGGAGGCCTGCGAGCGCGAGGTCTCCGACGAGGTCGAGCGCGCGGTGGCGCACCGGCTCGTCCGGCATGCGCAGGCCGCCGATCGCAGTGTTCTTCCAGAGCGCCGCGGTGTTCTTCGTGGTGGCGCCGCGCAGCAACGGCTCGCCGAACGGCCAGAGACCGCGAATCTTCGCCGGGATCGTCCAGGTGACCCGGCCGAAGCTGCGGGACGGCGCGAGCTCACGCTCGAAGGTTTCCGGCGTCACCGGCCCGCACCAGTCCAGCGGGCCGAAATGGTTGAGCTCGATGTGGACCGACAGGAGATGCGCGTCGGCCGGCTCGATCCTGAGCCGCCGCATGCCGTTGACGTGCTCGACGGGTTTTAGCGCCCGCAGGTAGCGCCGGGGCGCGTCGTGTTCGACGCGGCCAGCAGTGCGGATCAGCGCGCACCACGGCGCTGCGCTGCCGTCGAAGATCGGAAGCTCCTCGCCCGCGATCTCGACGACGGCGTCGTCGATCCGCATCGCCGTCAGCGCCGCAAGCAGATGCTCGACGGTGCGCACCAGGGGGCCCTCGCCCACCTGCAGCGCGGTGCACAGCGGGCGGGACCGACGGTTGGTCCAGAGCGCTGGAATCTCGGCGACCCTTGATCCAGCGGCGCGGCGGAAGACGATCCCCTGCCCGGCCGCGGCCGGCGTGACGCGCACCTCGGAGCGGACGCCGGTGTGGATGCCCTCGCCCGCGCATTCGAACGCGGCGCCGAGCGTCGCGGCGCTTCGCGGCAGGCCGAACGCCGTCATCGGCTCACGCCTCTGGGAACGCCGTCGGCGGCGTAAAAGGGAACCAATGCGGAGCTGAGGGGATTGGCCGTGCGAGACGGGCGCCGACCTCGGCGCTGCAACGCTCTAAGCTGACAGGAGGCCACCGATGATCCGTCCTCTCCCCATGCTGCTCGCCGGAGCGCTCGCGGTCGCGCCGCTCGCCGCGCTGGCCCAGACGCCTGAGACGCCCAAGGCCGAGGCGCCGAAGGCCGAGACCTACGAGATCCAGGGCAAGGACGGCAAGAAGATCGGCGACCTCAGCCTGACCGCCGCGCCTAAGGGCGTGCTGATGGACGTCGCGATCGTCGCGGGAGGCTTGCCCGCGGGCAAGCACGGCATGCACTTCCACGCCACCGGCGACTGCTCCGACGTCGGCGAATACAAGAAGTCCGGCTCTCACGCCGGCCACGCCGAGGGCAAGCACGGCCTGCTCAACCCGAACGGCCCCGAGCCCGGAGACCTGCCGAACCTGATCGTGCTATCGGACGGCTCGGCCCAAGCCGCCCTTTACACCGGCCTGATCAAGCTCGACGAGCTTAAGGACGCCGACGGCAGCGCCTTCATCATCCACGCCGAGAAAGACGACCACATCTCGCAGCCGATCGGCGGCGCGGGCGCCCGGATCGCCTGCGCGGCGGTGAAGTAGGAGCGGCGACTGCGGGCGCCAGCTGAACAACGGGCGCGCTAACCTAGACCCCGCCGCTTTTTCTGAAGGTCCTCGCGTCATGCCCCGGATAAACCGGGGCATGACGCTCAGTCCCCTTCCGCCTCCGTCTTCTCGTGGCTTCGCCCACGGAAGCCGGTGGCCATGACGTAGAGCTCCGACGAGTCCTTGCGGCTCGCCGGCGGCTTAACGTGCTGCACCTTGGCGAAATCGCGCTTCAGCGCGGCCAGCAGATCGCCTTCCGTTCCGCCTTGGAACACCTTCGCCAGGAAGGCGCCCCCGGGCGCGAGGATCTCGCTCGCGAAGGCCGCCGCGGCCTCGACGAGGCCGATGATCCGCAGGTGATCGGTGCGCTGGTGGCCGACGGTGTTAGCCGCCATGTCAGACAAAACGACGTCGGCCTTGCCGCCGAGCCTCGCCTTCAAGTTGTCAGGCGCGGCGTCGTCGAGGAAGTCGAGCACCATGAAATCGACGCCGGGGATGGGCTCCATTTCAAGGAGATCGATCGCGACGATCTTGCCCCGGCCCTCGGCCGCGCCGATGCGGGCCGCGGCGATCTGACTCCAGCCGCCTGGAGCCGCTCCGAGATCGACGATCTTCTGCCCCGGTTTCAGCAGGCGATGCCGGTCGTCGATCTCCAGCAGTTTGAACGCCGCCCGGGAGCGGTATCCATCCCGTTTCGCCGCCTGCACGTAGGGGTCGTTCAGCTGCCGGTTGAGCCACAGCGTCGAGGCGTGGCTGCGCTTGCGCGCGGTGTGGACGCGCACCCCCATGCTGCGGGCGCCGCCGCCCCCGCCGCCCGAGCCGCCCTTGCCGGCGCCGCTCTTGCCGGACCCGCCGCCCTTGCCGCCGCCTTTGCCCGCGACGCTCATCCGCGGCGACCCCGCCGGCGGGAGCCGCGACGGCGCCAGACGCCGTCTTCGCGCATCAACTCCACGAGTATTCCTTCTCTTAACCCCCGGTCGGCGACGCGCAGCCGCGCCACGGGAAAGGCGCGCCGGATGCCCTCGAGCACCGCGCAGCCCGCGAGCACGAGGTCCGCGCGGTCGGGTCCGATGCAGGGGTTCTGGCAGCGCTGGTCGTACGACATCTCGCGCAGCGATTCGACGACGCGGGTGACGTCGGTCGACGCCATCCACTGCCCGTCCACCAGCCTCCGCTCGTAGCGCGGCAAGCCGAGATGCACGCCGGCGATGGTGGTGACGGTGCCGGAGGTGCCGAGCAGGTGCACGTCGCTGAGCGAGGCCGCAAGCGTCTCGCGCTCGGGGAAGGACTCGAGCAGCCGCCCGACCTCTCCCACCATGTTTTCGAACACATCGGTCGTGACCTTCACGCCGCCGTAGCGCTCAGCCAGCGTGACGACGCCGACCGGCAGCGACACCCAGGCCCGCATCGCCAAGGCGCCGGGCCCGCCGCCACGCTTGCGCTCGAGCCACACAACCTCGGACGAGCCGCCGCCGATGTCGAACAGAATGACGCCGCCGGCGGCGGGATCCGCGAGCGAGGCGCAGCCGGCGGCCGCGAGGCGCGCCTCAGTCGCCCGATCGATGATCTCGAGATCGAGCCCGGTCTCGTCATGGACCCGCTTAAGGAACGTCTCGCCGTTGTCCGCCTGGCGGCACGCCTCGGTCGTGATCAGACGGGCGCGAGACACCCCGCGCGCGGTCATCTTATCGCGGCAGACTCCGAGCGCCGAGACCGCGCGGGTGATCGCCTCGTCGCACAGCCGACCGGTGTGGGCGAGGCCCTCTCCCAGGCGCACGATGCGCGAGAAGCTGTCGACAACGCGGAACCCGCCGTCGCGGTCCGGGCGGGCGACAAGCAAACGGCAGTTGTTCGTGCCGAGATCAAGCGCGGCGTAGACCGGCGTCGCTGGCCTGACGGCGTCGTCCACCGTCGCCGGCCGTCCGGTCGTTCGTTCTGCGCCGCCGAGCGACGCGACCTGCTCGGCCACCAAATCCGTCCTTCGGGCCGCCTCCAGCCTGGAGCGACGCCCCTGGCGAGTCGTGGCCGCTGTTGAGCACCCTCGTTGAGCTCAAGCATAGCAGTCGATCACAGCCCCGCAAGGCGAAGGCCTGGACCGACCGCCGACGCCCGAGGATCCGACGAAAGTCTAGGGGCGCCGGTCCGCCTTCGTGGTCAGCCGCCCAACAGACTCGGATACCTTCTCCCACGCAAACGTGAAGAACGACGGCCGGCGCGCCCGCGACCGGCCGCGAACCGTTAAAGGGGGAGCCACCGCTTATGTGGTCTCAAGTCTACGACCCGTTCGGCAACGCGGTCATCTCGACGATCGTCGCCGCCATTCCGATCGTCGTGCTGCTGGCCGGCATCGGCGTCTTCCATATGAAGGCGCACACCGCGGCGCTCGCCGGCCTGGCCGCCGCGCTGCTGATCGCCGTGTTCGCGCACGGCATGCCGGCCGACAAGGCGGGCATGACGGCGCTCTACGGCGCAGCCTACGGCCTGCTCCCGATCGGCTGGATCATCCTCAACATCATCTTTCTCTACCAACTCACGAACGAGAAAGGCTATTTCAAGATCCTGCAGGACTCGATCGCGGGCATCACCGATGACCGCCGGCTGCAGCTTCTGCTGATCGCCTTCTCCTTCGGAGCCTTCTTCGAAGGCGCGGCCGGCTTCGGCACGCCCGTCGCTGTCACCGGCGCGATCCTGATCGGCCTCGGCTTCTCGCCGCTCGCCGCCTCCGGTCTTTCGCTGATCGCGAACACCGCGCCCGTCGCTTTCGGCGCGCTCGGCACGCCCGTGATCGCGCTCGCCGCCGTCACCGGGCTCCCGCTGCTCGACCTGTCGGCGATGATCGGCCGCCAGCTGCCGTTCTTCTCGATCCTCGTACCGTTCTGGTTGATCGCAGCCTTCGCCGGCTTCCGCGGCATGGCGCAGATCTGGCCGGCGATCCTGATCGCGGGCGTGACCTTCGCTATCCCGCAGTATCTCGTCTCGAACTACCACGGCCCGTGGCTGGTCGACGTCGTGGCGGCGATCGCCTCGATCCTGGCGCTCACGCTGTTCCTGCGCGTCTGGAAGCCGCGGCAGATTTGGACCTCGGCCGACGGCGCGGCGCCGGCGCTCGCCGGCGGCGGCGGTTCGATCGGCCGGGCCGGCGGCGGCGGTGGCGCGCATGTGGCGCCCACGCATCCGCGCGGCGACGTCGTCAAGGCCTGGATCCCCTGGCTGATTCTCTCCGTGGTGGTGTTCTGCTGGGGCATCCCGCAGGTGAAGGCGTTCCTCGACGGAATCTCGATCCTGAAGTTCCCCGTCGCCCACGTCGACCAGCTGATCCAGCGCGTGCCCCCAGTGGTGCCTGCGCCGAAGCCGGAGGCCGCCGTCTACAACCTGAACTGGCTGTCGGCGACCGGCAGCGGCATCTTCCTGTCGTCGATCATCGCCGGCTTCGTGATGGGCTTCTCGCCCCTCGCGATGCTGAAGACCTACTGGAAGACGCTGGTTCTCGTGCGGTTCTCGCTGCTCACCATCGCGGCGATGCTCTCGCTCGGCTTCGTCACCCGCTACTCCGGCGTCGACGCCACGCTCGGCCTCGCCTTCGCGCAGACCGGCTGGCTCTACCCGTTCTTCGGCACGTTCCTGGGCTGGCTCGGCGTGGCGCTGACCGGCTCGGACACGTCCTCGAACGTGCTGTTCGGGTCCCTGCAGAAGATCTCGGCGGAGCAGCTCGGCCTGTCGCCGACGCTGATGGCCGCCGCGAACTCCTCGGGCGGCGTCATGGGCAAGATGATCGACGCCCAGTCTATCGTCGTCGCCTCGACCGCGACGCGCTGGTACGGCCACGAGGGCGACATCCTGCGCTACGTCTTCCTGCACTCGCTGGCGCTGGCGAGCCTGATGGGCCTCCTCATCATGGCGCAGGCCTATCTCCCGCCGTTCACGCACATGGTGATCGGCGCGCCCTGAGCCGCGACCCACGGCGTATCGCCCCGAAGCCCCGGCCGGCCTTGCGCCCGCCGGGGCTTTTCGTTTCGAGCGGTGGAATGACGCGCGGTTCGCGCGCCGAAGCTCTTTCCCGCGCGAAGCCCTTGCCCGCCCCGCCCGAACCCGCTAAAGGGGGCGCACCACGGCGACGCCCTCCTACCACGGGCGCTCGCAGCGCCCGCGCCTCGGCGACGGACCGCACGGTGGGGGATAGTTTAACGGTAGAACTACCGACTCTGACTCGGTCAGTCCTGGTTCGAATCCAGGTCCCCCAGCCACTTCTCCTAAGTCACTGAATTATAATGATTTTCAACCTGCGCTTTTGGGCTTGGTCGTAGCACTTTGCCGGGTGCTACGCGCGGAATGACGCGGGCTGTCATCGCTTGTATGTTCCGCCCCCGGACAATCGGACCACCCCGTGACAGCGGGCGGGCCGCCGTATCAGGGTTGGCGCAATGCCTGCACGCGTATTCGCTGAGATAGGCCGCGCATTCGTGGGGCTCACATTTGGCGGCATTCTCGCGTTTGTGCCGCAGGCCGTAGGGCATGCGATTTGGGCGGGGCGCGACGAGCTTGCGGCGGGCCTGCTGGCGATGACGGCCGCGCTGTTCGCGGCGCTTGTCGCTTGGCGCACGGTTCAATGGCAACTCGGCCGCGAAGAGCGCCAACGCGCGGACGACGCGGCGCGTGACCTTCAGGCCAAGCGGATAACGGTCTTCATCCAGATGGAAGCATTTCGGGACGACTGCGCCCGCTCAATCTTGTTTAACAAGGACGCCTACGAAGATTGGTCCCAACGCGGGAACGGGACTGGCATGGAAAAGATGCCAAAGCCCCCGGCTGCTCTAGGTGATTTCAGATTACTCTCAGAGATCGATCACGACGAAGCTTTCACCCTTTATGATTTCGGACGCCGCGTATCAAAGATCAACTACGATGCGTCGGATACCTGGAAGCACGAAGGGCCTTTGGGCGCCATGGGTCATATCGATGACCATGCGGCACGAATGGTTCTGGAAGCCGAAGCGTTCCTCGACCGTCTCGGAAAAAAAATCGGATGGAACCACGTTCCGCTGCCCGCGGATGTCTCTAAGACGATCAAAGACTTAATCCACCAGCGCGATACGTATCGAGCAGAGCGGGTGGAGCGTGTTCTAACGGAAGCAAAAACGCCCGCCGGTTAGGGCGGGCGTCTCTGTGAGATCAGACGGCTAGGTCTTCAAGCAATTGCTCAAGATCGTCCCTAGGCATTGCGGCCACCTGCTCTTGAACTGGGCGATGCGGAGGCTGCCCGACGTTCACGCCGAAGGCATCGGCCCGCTCATAGAGCCGATGCAGCCGGCGGCGGACCAACTGTCGGTCAAGCCGCTCCCGCCAGATCAGATCGTGGCGCGTATCGGTTGCCGGGAGATTGCCCCGCCGGGGCGCGAGAGCACGGGCCGCGTCGCGATAGACGCGTTCCGCGTGCGCACAAAGAAGCGCCTCGCGCATCGGCGGATCGCACTCGGTGAGGAACGCAGCGGTCGGAAGCGTCGCGCTCATAGGAACTGCTCCACGCTCCAAGGAAATTCGTAGGTGTCGATCTCCTGAAGTCCCTTGGGGTCAAACTCATCGAGGTCGTCCATGTCGATCTCGTCGAGCGGCTGATTGTCGAGTTCGTCGTGCCACGCTTGATATGCCTGCCCGCGCTCGCTTTCCTGCCAGCGATCCGATCGCTCGCCGATGTAGTATTCGATCGCCCCGGTCTGGTAGGCGAGCTGCTCGCGAAAGTTTGCCGCATTCAGGTTGTAGCGGTGAACAAATTCACGCACCCGGCCCTCGGGAAGCGCCTCGTCCTGAAGCGTGGTGATAAGCGAGTTGTGCTGCTCAATGAGCTGCTCGACCAATGCAGCAATTTCCTTGTCCATCTTCTTCATATCTGCCCTTTCAAGGCGCGAAGTGTCGTTCACGGGCAAAGAGGAATGGCTTCGCCCGTGTCTTTCAGTGCTTGGCTTTGCTTGATCCCCGCCGCTCGACGGGCTCGAAGTGACGATCTCAAACGAAGCGAGGAGACGCCACTAGGAAGTCATGGAACTTTTGCTTACCGGAGGTTGTGGCCGCTACACCATTGCGTCCACCGGCGCCGGCATGCTGACCGGCCGCTCGACATAGCCGCGCCGAAGCTCAATCTCGCGGTCGCGCGCTTCGTCTTCGATGATCGGGATCGCCATCCGAAGCGGAAAGATGCCGTGCTCGGCGAGCATGATTTTGATCTGATCTCGGTCGACGAAGCCGTGAATGGGATCGGGTTCAAGGTCCATGATCGCGTCGACGAGCGCATCGTAGCGGTCGTCGGCCTGATATTCCCTATGCATTGGCACTCGTTTTCCCCGATGTGCGGTTGACGCGACCCGTTTGAGACCGTTCGCGGTCTTCGTCAATTCTGCATCACATAAGCATAAATACGGATGCATCAATCAAATTTGATTGATCATTTGCTTCTCAATTACTTGAGAGGCGAGCGATTTAGACCGGTTTGATTTCGTTATAGCGAGCGGGTCGAGGCTGCGTCCGCGTCAGGCTGACGCAGGGCGAAGGCCGTCGGCGACCGGCCTCATGACAAGCTAGGAGCGCAGGCCCCAGAACGGACTCAGGCGGCCCGTGAGAGCCGTTCTTCGTTGAGGGCGGCATGGGGTAGCCGGAGGGCGTGGAATCGGCGCCCACGGCCACGCCTGAGTCACGTCGAGGCACGTCGGTGCCGGACGTTCCTCCGTCAGAGCTGGGCGCTTCATGACGCCGGGACGGGGATGACGGAAGGCCTGCACGGCGCCGGTGCGGGCGAGGGAAGCCCACAGGAGCCGGGACAGGGAACGAGCCTGCCCTTCCCGGCGACGAAACTGTTGAGCGAGGGCGACGGCTCAGCCGTCGCCAACCTTTCTTCTCTTCCTTCCTTTTTCTTCCTTCTCTTTCTTAACGGAAATCAGGACAGATTTCGGACAGCACCGATCCGTTGATCCTGTTAAGGAAACGGCGACCCACCGTCGCGCGTGCTGTCCGAAATCTGTCCGCCCGGCTTGCGCCAAGCCATCGCCCACCCTCGCTTTGGTGCTGTCCGAAATCTGTCCGCTACGGAAATATTCCTTGCCTATCTTCCAAATAGCCACTACGATTGTTGCGGTTAGATGAAAGGAACCCTCATGGCTAAATACACGTCTGCAAATGTCTCCCCGGAGGTCGGGGAACGCGCCCGCCGCCTCGCTCGTCACCGCGGCCTTCCGCTTGCCGCCTATCTCGCCGAGTTGATCGACGCCGATCACAAGGCGACCTTTGGCGAAGAGCCCGATCCCGGCGTCTTTATTGATCTCGACGCAGCCGGCGTGCCGACGCGGTTCGCGCTGCTGGACGGCTCGGGCATCGAAGTCCCGGCTTCGCTTGCCGCCGCCTTCGCTGTGAACGTCGAGAGGATCGCCACCAAGGGAGGTGCGCTCGCCGACCTGTCTGAGGACGGTGACTTCCTTACGATTGAGCGTCACGGCCCGGCGGTTGTGATCACGTCCGGCGACAAGCGTTGGAGTGTCGGCGTTCACCGCGCCCGGCAGATCGCACGCGAAATCTCAGACAAGGCCGCCATGCACCTGCCGAAGAAGGCCGCCTGATCAGTGACGTCCGGCTCGCCCGCCGATCCGTTTCTCGACAACCTCCTCGCCGATCTCAACCGGATCGGCGAAGAGGCTGATCGAGCGCAGCGCGCTCGCATTGATGCGATGGCGTCGCCGGGTGCTGTCCGAAATCTGTCCGGGGCTGAAGTCAACGCCGCGCTCGAAGAGACGGAAGAGCGCGACGCGCAGGAAGAGGCGAAGTCTGCTGTCTTCGACGCGCGGGCGACCCTCGATGGGGATCGCGAGGCGCGCCGCAAAAGGAAACACGCAGACGAGCGCGCCGACCGACGCGCCGCCGAGAAGGCCCGTGCTCCTAAGCCCTATGCTGCCCTCGCCGGGCGCGAGATGCTCATGGCCGGTCGCGTGAACACGGAGGCGAAGGCGCGCCGTATGCAGTTGATGCACGCTGCCGCGGCGAAGGGATGCTCGCAGTTCCTCGTCAAAACTAGAGGAAGCCAGATCGACATCGTGCGTGCGTGGGCGACGCGCGAGAGGCTTCGGATCGACACGAAGGACGAACCGAAGCCCAAGGACATCGCCGCCAAGATGCCATCGCTGGATCGGCTCGCGGGCGACGAAGACCGCGTCCGTCAGCTGCGGCGGCTGCTCGCCTACGCGGATCGCCTTGAAACGTCTGGCGTTTGGAAGCCCTTCGATCTGCTCGCCGATGGTGAGCAGATTAAGTCGCCCAAACGGGCGTGAGGTTATCGAGGTCGGGGAGCTGGCCTTCATGCATGGCGCGAAGCATCACGTCATGCGCGATGACAAATGAAGCATGGACGTCCTCAATAGCCGGCGACCGACCCGCATGCGCAGATTGGCCGCGAGACTCGTAGAGCCGCACGGTTTCATTATACAGGCGGTCGCCGTCGCTCTTCGATTGCCCGACGTAACGCCGCACCCCATCTGCAAGGCGCTTGGTCACGTCCCGGCGTCCCGGCCTGAGCATCGTTTCCACGGATGTCCAGATGGCGACCATCATTGCTGTCGTAGTGGGGAGCCACCAAATCCCGTCAAGCATGACGAAGGCTCTATAAGCGCTGTCATCTTTCAATATTAAGCTTGTCGGATCGAGAAACGTCCTTAGCAATTCTGCGTATTTTTCGTCGATTGTTACGCCGCCAAAGTGCCAGTGCGGCGTTCGCTCGAAGCCATAGATTGGATTATGTGCCTTGTGGGCTTCCCCTCCGCCCATAGAAACCGGAGCGATGGACGCGACGAAGACAGGCTGAGCGGCGAGAAGTCGGATAAGCGCCGCTACCATTCTGACGGTTTCGAGGCGCTCATAGGGAAGCGGTTTTGCGCCTGCTTCAAGGACGATCTCCGCCACGAAGTCTTCGGCTTCCCCTCGACCATGCACAACCGCCCACGGTGCTGGGTGCGGGCCGCGGTTCAACGGCGGCGGCGAGAAAGCCGCCATCGGCGCGCTAAAGACATGGGCAAAGGTCTTCTGAAGAAAGAGGCCTTCTTTGAGTTGGATAGGAGAGACGCTCAGCTCCACCCGACCCAAAGCGCCGAACAACGCCTCGTGGTCGAAATCCAACTTGCGGGGCGGTCTGAAAACTCGGGTGCCATCGAGCAAGCCCCGTAAGTCGTTCAATTCCTCACGGGTCATCGGTTGTGCGGCGTCGCTCATGCGCGCATTTCAGCGCCGTCCAGTCCTTGCGTCCAGCGCCTGCTTTGGCGCACTCGTCTAGCCGATTGGCAGAAATTCAGAATTGCGAGATACTGCCTGCGCCGATAGGCAGGAATCCTTGGGAAATGAACGATTGAGAGCCCCGCCATGCAATTCTATTTTTCTGAACCATTTTTGCTTGCTGATCGGTCATTTTTGGCTCATATGGTGATCTCCGCCTTGGTTGGGGGCCGGCGCGGATGGTGACGGAGCGCGAGTTTAAACGGTTCTCTGAGGAGATGCTAATGACAATGAGGCACAAAACTATGATCGTCGGCCTTCTGAAGAAGGATAGCGGCCGATTGACTGAAGCCGGCATAGCAATCATTCGCGAAGCGCATAAGGCTGGTTACAAAAACTCTGAGATTGCAGAGATGCTAGACATTGCCCCCTCTGCGGTTTCGTATCATCTCAAGTAATTTATACTTTTTTACCCAATCTTTTACTTTATGACATTAAATTTGACGGCTGGGCATTGCCCAGCCGTTTTCTTTTAGCGCCTGCTGACGTTCAACATATTTCCCGGCCGCATCTGAGTCCGCAACTCGCTTGCGACGATCCCGCGGACGTTGCCCTCGAACTCCTTGGAGATCCGGCGCGCCAGTTCGTCGTTCTGCTCAGGCGAGCCGCCGCCGCCGTTGACCGTGATCGGCGTCGAGATGTTCACCACCTGAGTGACCGCCTGCGACGCTCCACTGATCGGCTGGGGCGCGACAGGAGCCGGCAGCGGCATGACGCCCGCCGCCCCTGCCCCGCCGACGAGCCCGCCCGTAGCGAAGGCCGGCAGCTTGTCGGCGTTGATAGCCTCGATAAGCGGCCGATGCTTCTGCACCATGCGCTCGCGCACCACGAACTCGCCGTTGCTGACGCGAGCGACGATGCTGTCCGAGGTCCCGGTGCCCGGCCCCTTGATCTCGCCGCCGTCAGCGAAGCCGAGCACGGTGCCGAGGAAACCGAGGAAGCCGACCCCGCCCCCGCCGGCCGCGCCGCCGGTCGGCGCGGCGAACGCATTCTGGAAAATCTGCTTCAGGGCCATTTCGATCAATTGATCAGCAATCCGTCCGAGGGCGTTGGAGAACGCCTCGGCGGCGCTCACGCCGTTCCGCAGGTCGGAGATGATCCCGGTCGTGGCGTTCGCGCCCATATCGGCCAGTGTCTCGCGTGCGCGCTTCTCGGCTTCGGCGGACTGCTCAACCTTCTCCTGGGCGGTCTTCAGCGCATAGAGCTGCTGCACCTTCGTCTGGATTGCCTGCCCCTCGGCGCTGTTCAGCGACACGCCGGCCTGCTGAAGCGCCTGAAGAAGCGCCTGCTGCTGCGCCGTCTTGCCGAGTTGGTCGGCTTCGAGCCCAAGCGCCTCCGTCACGCGCTTCACGGCCGCCGCCTGCCGCTCGGACTCCTTCTCGGCGTCGGTGCGGTCGCCGGCCGCGACGCGGGTGCTGCTCGCCCGGCGATCGGCGTAGGCCAGCACGTCGCCGACCGACCGGCCGCCGCCGATGATCGTCGGATTGGCGTTCGCAGCGGCGTCGCCGAGCACGGCGCGCGCCGAGGCGCGGGGGTCGGCCTTCAGCGCCTTCACGGCACCGCCCGCGCCGAGGAAGTGCGCGAGGTGCAGATTGGCTTCCGTGACGGCGAGGCCGGCGTTGCGGAGCGCCGTGGCGTTCTCGGCGGCATAGGTCTCGATCAGCTTTTTCGAGATGTCCGCGTCCTTGCGCAGCTCGAGGATGGCGCTCTCGCCCATCGTGCGCGCTTCGGTCGGATACGCCTCCCGGAACAGGCGCAGCCACGTGTCCTTCACAAACTGCCCGACGCCGGTCGCCGAGCTGTTCGGGTTCTTGGCGTCCGCCTTGCCGCCGCTCTCGGCGGCGATGACGCGGCGAACGAACTGCGAGACGGCGTCGCCACTGGCGAAGGGACTCGCCTGCGACGCGCCCGCCACGGGCATGCCCTGCGGCGGCAGCGTGATGTCGTCGAGCTTGCCGGACGCCTCGCGCGCGGACTTGCCGAGCTTGTCGAGCGCGCCGATAGCGGTCGCGAAGCGCGAGCCGACAGCCCTGCCGACGTCCGCGCCTTCGCCCTGGGGGATGATCGTGATGCCCGCGGCGGCGGGATCGCCGCCAAACCAATCGTTCAGTTTGCGGAAGACGACGCTGTTGCCGATCGACGCGAGCCCGCCTTCGAGCATGCTGATGAAGCTGCCGACGCCCGAGGCCCAATCCTCGATATAGCCGGCGATCTCGACGACGCCGCTCTTGAAGTTGCCGCTGACGATGTCGACGAGCTTCTGAAACTTCCGGTCCAGCTCCACGGCTTTGTCGACCACGTCATCCTTGATCACGACGCCGGTCGCGCGGGCTTCCTCGCGCAGGCGCGTGAGCCCCGCCGCGCCCTGATCGACGAAGCGGACGAACTGCTCGCCGCCGGTGCCGCCGAACACTTCGTCGGCGACGCGGATGCGCGCCGCCTCGTCGAGCTGCTTCAGCCGCCCGATGATCTCGACGAACAGCGCCGCCGGGTCCTTCAGCTTCCGCTTGAGGTCTTCGGCGTTGTAGCCAAGGCGCTGGAACGCCTCCGCGCCCGAGCCCTTGCCCGTCAGAATGAACTCGTCGGCGCGAAGGTTCATCTCCTTCAGCCCGTCCGTAAGGGCGTCCACGGTGACGCCGGACTGACGGGCGGCGAAGGACAGCTCTTGGAACGCGGCCGTGCCGACGCCCGCGCGCTCGGCTTCGCGCTTCAGCTCGGCGACGGAGCTGATCGCGGTCTTCGCGGCGGCCGTGACGGCGGCGAGCCCGCCCGCCAGCGCGCCGGCCGCGAAGCCCTTGCCGAAGTCGATGCCCTTCGCGCCGATCGTCGCCAGCGCCTTGTTCGCGTTCTCGGCGGCGGCGCGGGTGTCGCCCTCGATCCGCTTGCGGGCGCTGCCGGCGTGGTCGCCCACCTCGCGGAAGTTCCTCCGCGCCGTGTCGTTCGCCTTCTTGAGCTGCTTTTCAAGCCCGTCAACGCGCGCTTCGACGAGGACGAGAAGGCGCTGTTCTTCCGTAGCCAATTCCTGATTTCCTTAGATCACGTAGAGACCGCGGCGGCGGTAGGGTGAGACGTGTTCCTCGCCGAGCGAGGCGCGATGGACGGCCATCCACGCGGCGAACGCGCCGTCGATCCGCTCACGGGATTTGCCCTTGTGCATGGTCCGAAGGCCGGTCGAGCCGGTGTAGATTTGGATGTTGTCGAAGCACCACCGCAGGACGGGATGTCCGCCGTGGCGCAGGTTGCCGCCGAGAATGGCGCGCTCGATCGTGGCGAGTCCGGCGCTCTGCGACCTCGGGTCCAGCGGCATTTCGCGGACGGGAAGCCGGGCGTCGAGCAGCGGGGTCATGACGGGCATGGCGTGGGCGCGATCGAAGGCGATCTCCTTCACGTCGAAGCGACGGCAGAGGTCGCGGATGCACGCCTCGACGGCGCGATAATCTACGACGCTGCCTTCGGTCGGCGTCAGGAAGCCGTCGTCGGCCCACGTCGGATAGGGCACGCGGTCGTTCTCGGCGCGGGCGCGCAGGTTGTCCGCCGGGCAAAAGAAGTGCGGGAGGACGGTGAAGCGCTCGCCGTCGCGGAACGCCGCGACGACGGCCGTGAGGTCGGTCGTGGTGCTCATATCGACGCCGATCCAGCACGGCGCGCCCTTCAGCGCCGCGACGTCGATCGCCTCCGCGCCCTCGTCGTAAACCTGCATGTCCACGAAGGGGTCGGTCTGGCTATCAAGCCAGACGTTGAGCTTGAGCTGACGGAAGCTCTCGCGCTCGGCGGCGCTACGCTCGGCGCGGGCGGCGGCCCGGCGCATGCCGTCTAGGCTCGGATAGCCGTGCGCGAGGCCGGGGTTCACGCGATGCCAAAGGGCCTCGTCGCGGAAGTCGTCGTCGCGGTGCGCCTCGAACAGGATCGGTAGCAGCGAGGGGTCGTCCAGCTCGCCGCGCGCGACGGCGCGGGCGCGCTCGATCTCTTCCCATGCCGTGTTCGTCTGTCCCCGGCCTGCGGTCGTGGCGACGACGAGCAGCGTGTCGTCGGTCTTGTCGAGGCCGGTGCGCATGGCCTCCCAGAGCAGCCGGTTTGGCCAGACGTGCAATTCGTCGGCGAGCACGAAGCTCGGCGTCTTGCCGTGCTGCGCGGCGGCGTCACTGGAGATGACGCGCAGGGTCGAGCCCTTTGCCGGGAAGTCGATCTTCTTCGCCGAGTTGAAGGCGTCATAGATGCGGACGGCCTTCGCGACGCGCGGGTCTTCCCGCACGATGCCCTTCGCCTCGTCGAAGCCGATGCCCGCCTGCGCACGGTCGACGGCCGCGAAGATCGCCTCGCCGCCGGACACGGCCTCGGGTCCGATCGTGTGCAGCAGGGCGAGCGCCGCCGACAGCGACGTCTTACGGTTCCCGCGCGGCAGCAGGAGGAACACTTCCTTCACGACGCGCAGGCCGGCGGCGTCGCGCGGCCCATAGATGCGCCGGATGATTCGCTCTTGCCATGCGTCGAGCTGGAACGCCCGGCCCTTCATCGGCGACTTGGGGTGTTTCAGTCGGCGCAGGAACTCGACGGCGCGCTCGCCATGCCCGAGCGGATCGGGAATGTCGCTGCCGTCGTAAATCCACGCGGGATAGGTGCTTTTCGGCCGCGTCATCGGACGTTCAACGGCGAGTCGTCGTCGGCCGGCGCGTCGGTGCGCACGGTCGGACGGGACCGGGAGACGGGCGTAAGGCCAAGCTCGGCGGCGCAAAGGCGCGCGGTCGTCATGGCGGCGTTCATCATGCCGAAGGCCGGATGGCGCTTCGGCCCGTCGCTCGTCTCGATGATCAGCCCGTCGCGCGAGATGGCGCGCTGCGCTTCGCGGACGACGCCGGTCGACGTCGCGTAGCTTTCCAGCGTTCCGAGGTCGGCTTCGGTGAGGATGTCGCGCTCGACGAGGATCGGGGCGACGCGCCGCCATTCCGCTTTTGCGTCGGCAGACAGCCAGGTTGGCGCACGCGGGACGGCGGCGACGGCTGCGGTGCCGGCGACCACGGTCGCAGGCTTTCTGCCCCTCACGACAGGCCCCGCACGGTGCAACGCACCTCATGCCCGCCGCGACGGCCAAGCTCCTTGATCTCTACGACGTCGAGGGTCCGCCCCTCATGAACAATGCGGTGCGCGACCGTCAGGCCGGGCAGGAAGCGCATGCGGAAGACGAACGACGTCACGGCGGCGACCCCGGACGCCTCGACGCTCTCGCTGGCGGTCTGCTCGACGAGCTGGCCGCGCATCGCCTTCACGGTCTCCCACTGCCCGGCGGCCTCGCCGAGGTCGTTCGTGACGACGCCCGCAAGGCGCTGGATCGTCAGCCGCTCGCGCAGCGCGCCCGCCCTCATGACTGCGCCACCACGTCGAAGGCGACGACGGCGCGCACGGTGTCCTTCGCGGCGTCGCGGGTGACGTGCTGTCCGGCAATCTTGGCGCGGCAGTGCCGCAGGCCCGGCACGCGCCAGATGCCAACGGGCAGCGCCGCGCGGATGGCGGCGGCGATCGTCTTGGCCTCGCCGGTGCCGGCGCTCGCGCTCCACACGACGACGTCGAAGCTGACGAGGTCGTGGAAGCTCTCGTCGAGGTCGGCCGGGAAGCTGGCGCTCTCGCCGAGGCGGATCGCCGGGAAGCGTTCGGGGCGGCCGTGCTCGTCGGCGATGTTCGTCGCCGGCACGAGCGAGGTCACACCGGGCGCGGACCTGAGCGCGGCGACAACGTGCCGTTGAAGGGCGAGCTCGGCGCTCACGGGCGGCCCCACAGGCCGCGGATGATCTTGCCCGCCTCGCGGGTGATGCGGCGGCGGTTGCGCTGGAAGCGGATGCGCATCGCCGGCAGCAGGAACTTGTTCGGCTGCTGGTGCTGCGTGCCAAGCTCCTGCGCGAAGGCGTAGTCGTAAGACCCGTCCTGCCCATCCTCGACGGGCTTCGTGGTCGCTGCGCCGCCGGCCACAATGGCGCGGGACAGCTCATGGCGGCCGGACTCGACGCGGATCGTGCTGGCAAGGGTGCCGTCGTCGCCGGGCGAGAGCGTCTTGGCGGACGCCGCGACTTCGGCGGCGGCCTTGTCGAGGGTTGGTTGAAGGCCGGTTTTCAGCTCCTTCGGGATCGAAAGAAGGCGCTTTTCGAGCTTCGCGAGCTGCTGATCGATGCTCGCCATGTCAGAAAAACCACGTCCGATAGGGGCGCAGGAGATCGCGCACTACGGCCGGGATCGGGCTGGTCGCGGCGCTGCGGAAGGTCGGCTCGCCGCCCTCGAAGAGATGTTCGGCAACGTGGCGCACGGCTTCGAGCACCGGCGCAGGCGAAGAGGCGCTAAGGGTCGCGCCGATGTAGGACGAAACCCACGCCTCGGCGGCCTCGATCTTGCTCGTCAGCAGCGCATCGTCGGCCGCGTCTTCGATGCCGAGGGAGGTCTTCAGGTCTTCAAGCGAAACGATCACAGTCCGAAAAACTCTATTTAGGCGCAATCTTGCGCGTGACGGGGGCGCCGGTCTCCGCGGCGTTGCTGAAAAATTGCTTGCCACCCCCGGCTCTTCGACCATGTCGATACCCGCCGCGACCGGCGGATGGCGCAACGATGCGATCGGCTGACATGCCGCGGCGGTGCCGGGCGTAGAGGGTGGCGTGAGCTATACCGAGGCGAGCCGACCACTCGCGAAGCGACAAGGCGCGGCCGTCATGCTCAACGATGATCGACGAATTGCCGTGCCGAGCAGGCTTTTCGTCCGGAGCGGATGCGACAAGCTTAGGGAGACGCCAGCCCTTCGGCGCATCCATCGGGGTCTCGATCGCGGCGGCCGTGGTCCACCCACGCGCCATGCGGTGTTCGATCAGCTCGGGCGTGATGCCGTAGTCGAGCGCCCATTCCTCCACGGGCTGAGTGACGTCGGCATGGGTGAGGATCACGACGCAGACCTTTCTTCCGATTGGATCGGCCCGTTGTGGCAAGGGGCGCAGACGGGTTCCCAGTTGGAGCGACGCCAGAAGAGCTTCTGAGCGGTCGCCAGCTCGGGAGCCGTGCGGGCGGCGCTCATGCGGTGCGGGACCTTGTGATTGACGACGGTCGAGGGCGCGCCGCAGCGGGAGCAGACGGGGTGCGCGGCGAGGAAGGCGGCGCTCTCAGCGCGCCACTTCGTGCCGTAGCCTCGGGCATTGGCGTTGGGGCGGGCGCGGTCGTGCTGCGCCTTACGAGCACGCTGACAGGCGCAGACGGTGCCGGCAGCGACGACACGGCCACAGACACAGATGCGGGCCGGACGCGAGGGCATCAGAACGCCTCGCAGGAATAGGGGTGCGACCGTGCATCCTTGACCGCCGCATAACGCTGCAATGAGCTGGGGGCGCGGAGGATGCTTTCCGTTGTTCGGCTGGTCGCGGAGCCGTCAGAGTGAGCCCCCTGATAGGAAAGGCCGGTCATACGCCCAGCGCCTTCAGCTTGGCGCGGCGGTCGGGATCAGCCTTGAAATTCGGATGGTCGGGGGCGTCGGCGACGTTCTGCTCGCCAGCGCCAAACAGCGCCGTCAGCAGCTCGCGGCGGGCGTCATAGGCGGCTACGATTTCGGCGGGCGAAGCCGCCCAGGTATCGGCCGGGGTCCAGCCGAGAACGCCGGTGCCAAGGCCGAAAAGCTGGCGGTGCAGGTCGACGAGGGTCGTGGGCTGGCCGGTCGGCTTGCCCTTTCCCTTGGGCTGCTCGCCGAGGTCCGCAAGCTGCGTGAGGTGCAGCAGAAGGTCGGGCGCGAGGCGCATGGCGTCGGCGACGGTGATCGCCGGGACATGGTCGACGTGCTCGGCGAGGATCGCCGTCGTCGCGCAGATGCTGCCCTGGGCGAGCAGAAAGCCGAGCTTCTGAAGCCCGTGCTCGCGCTCAAGGCGCGTTGCGGCGCGCAGGGTCGGCCAGAGGCGGATGGAGCTGCCTCCGATCTCAACCACGATATCGCGCGCCGCGAGCGTCATCAGATCACGCCGCGACCTTCAGCTTCACGAAGCGGTCGGGATGCGTAACGTCCGCGCCCGTGCGCTTGCGAGCATGGAAACGGACCTGTCCGACGCCCGCGAGGCTGTAGGGGTCGCGCAGGAACGACAGCCCGACGCGGTCGACGATGCGATAGCCGCTGAGGTCGCCGAACATGATCGGGAACGCGCCGGCGGCGACGTCCGGCATATCGGTCGCCTCAATCACGGGACGGCCGAACAGCGTCGAGAAGCCGCCGTCCTTCGGATCGTTGACGAGATAGCGGCCCTGCGCGTCCTTCCAGAGGCGCACGAGGCCAAGGGTCTTGCGGTTCATGATCCAGCAGCCGCGCGCCGAGTGGACGGTCGGAAGAGCGTGGAACATCTTCACAAGCACGTCGGCCGGGTTCGTGGCGGGGAAGTCGGCCGCAACGCCCGTCTTGATCTCGGCGATGCCCGCGGCCGTGAGCAGGCCCTTCGGCTGTCCGGCGCCCGTGCCCTTCACGAAGGCGAGGCCCTCAGCCATGCCGAAGCGCTCGCCGAACTCAGCGGACAGAAAGCCTTCGAGGTTGTAGGCGTTGTCTTCGAGCAGCTTCACGCTGGCGTCGGTGTAGGTCGCCAGCTCAAAGTTCTCGATCGCGACCTGTTCGAAGCTCGGCTGAGACGCGGTGCGCGGATCAATTTCGGCCACCCACGACGCGGCGACGGAGCCGGTGCGGCGCGGGAACAGGATCTTGTCGGCCCCGACCGTAGTCACGTTGGCGTAGGCGCGGATCGGGCTGAACTCGGTCGTGAGCTTCAGGATTTCGTTCGCGAACTCGTCGGGCGCGAGGTAGCCGCCGTTCGCGTCGGCCGACACGGTGAGCGTCTTCACCTCGACGAGGTCGGGGCGCTGATCGCCGTGGCGGGCGTAGCCCGTGAACGCCTTGCGCTCAGCGGACAGCTCGTCGCGGCCGGTGACGATCGCCGGGCGGTTCAGCTTGGCCTCGAGCTTGTCGAGGCGGCCGATGAGCGCCGTGGCGTCGGACTTGGTCTCGACGGCCTTCAGACGGTCGTCGATCGTGCTGCGCAGCTCGGCGAGCGCCGCGTTGACGATGCCGGCGGCGTCGCCTTCGGCGTCTTTCAGTTCAATAGCGCCGGCGAGGGCGCGAACATGCGAGGTCATTTTCAGGCAGTTCCTTTTCAGATGCGAAGCGCCGAAGCGGCGCGGGAGATGGCTTCGGCGATCGCAAGAGCGGACGAAGCGGACTTCGCGCCGGTGATCCGAGCGCGAGGATGGGCGGGGTTGCGGACGACGGAGACTTCGACGAGGTCGAGCGCCGAGATGACGCGACCTTTGCCAGCGCGGGGCGTGAACGCCTTCGTGCGGTAGCCGATGGACAGGCCGCCGATCTGGCCGGATGTGATGAGCGAGCGGACAGCGCGGGCGCGGCGACGTTCCTTGACGTCGAGCTGGCCCGCGACGAGCAGCCCTTCGGGCGTCTCCTTCACCTCGGTCCAGATGCCGACGAGGTCTTCCGGGTCGTGCGCGAACAGCATCGGCATGTCGGGCGCGATCGTGAACGCGCCGGGGGCGATCAAGTCGCCGAGCTGGTCCGGTCCCTCATTGAAGGGCCAAGCGATGCCCGTGATCGTGCCGGCTTCGTCGACCGACAGCGCGGCCTTGATCTCAAGCCGTTCCATCGGCGTCGTCCTGTTCCGGGGTGTCAGAGGCCGGCCCGCTGTAGAGGGCGGCGAGAAGGTCGGCCGCGATCAGGAAGGCGGCGGCGAGCGGCTTGGTCACCATGAAGCCGGCGATGATGCTCGCGGCGTCTTCGGCAGGCGTGCCTGCGCCGATGAGCCCGAGGCGCAGCGTCTCGACGATCTCCGAATGGGCGAAGTGGCCGGTCGGAACGCGATGGATAAGCGAGCCGATACCGACGCCGGTCGCCTTCTCAAGCTCGCCGATGGCGTGCGGCGTGAGCACGAAGGCGCGCTCGACGTCGAGGGTGGCGCGGAACGGGATCACGCGGCTTCGACCTCCTGCGCCGAGTTGGCGGCCGGGGCCGTGGTGATGTTCGGATTGTCGAGGGTGTCGCCGCCGTCGAGCGCCGGGAGGTTCAGGCCGGCGCGGACTTCGTTCTTCGTCATTGCGCCCATGGCGCGATACTGCGCATAGGCCGTCGCGCGGGTGGCGGCGTCGGCTCGCAGCAGGTCGTCAATGACGAACTCGACGAGATGGGTGCGGCGTTCGTCTTCGCTCAGCAGCAGCCGGCGATAGGCGTCCTGCCACGTGCGAAGCCACGGCAGAAGGGTAAGCTGAAGGAACAGCGCGCCCATCTGCTCGGTGTTTCCCCAGGTCGCGCGCCCGAGGTTGAAGAGCATGCTCGGCGGCACGCGGAAGGCCCGCGCGATCTCGTCGAGCTGATGCGTGCGCACCTCAAGGAACTGGCTGTCGACGCTGTTGAAGGCGAGCGGCTGGAACTTCATGTCCTTTTCGAGGATCGCGGTCCTGCCGGACTGCTGCCCACCATGAGCGGCGTGCCAGCTTTCGGCGATGTTCTTCACGCCGTCGTCGCCGAGGTCTTCCGGGGTCGTCAGGATGCCCGAGGGACGCCCGCCGGCCGCGAACAGACGGCTGGCGTGCTGCTCCATGATCAGGCTGAGGGCGATGGCTTCACGGGCGAGATGGACCGGCGACGTGCCCTTCACGCCGTCGAGGCTGAAGGCCGGAATGTGCAGGACTTCGTCGCGAGCGAGGATGCGGTGCGCCGAGCCGGACGACAGGCGATAGCTGACTTCGCCCGAGAGCGTGTCCTGATGGACGGTGACGGCGCGGGGATCGAGGCGCACGAACTCGACGACACGGCCGTCTTCAAGACGGTTCGCGAAGGCGTAGCCGTTGCCGTGCAGTAGGGCGTCAGTCGTGAGCTGGGTGCGCAGCGCAGATGCCGAGACGTCCGCCGAGGCGTCGTCATGGACGAGCGCATAGGCAGGATGGTCGGCGTCGGGAAGCTTCCCGCCCTTGTCATCGCGGACGTAGAGCTTGGCGGGCAGGTTGCCGACCGTGTCGGCGATCAGCGAGACGGCGCAGGCGACAGCCGTGCACTGCATCGCGGTCTCGGGTGTAATGACAGGGCCGGCGATAGTGTTCGCTGCGAGGAAGGCGTCGAGTCCCCAAAGATTGAGGACGCTCGGAGCGCTCTTGCGCTCGACGCCCCTGCTCTTCGACTTCCTCTTCTCGCTTTTAGACACGCGATCTCAATCCCAAAATCTGTTGGGATTAAGTGTGACTGACGGCGACTCCTGCGTCTAGGAAAAAATAGCTATATAGGAAAATTTCCTGTTAGACGGAGTATAGGTGGCTGAGATCAACACCGGGATAAGCGATGGCATCGACGAGCTTTGCGTCGCGCAACAGCCTATCCTCGGGCACGCGGCCGTAGCCGGACGTCATGAGCTTCTTCTTCGCGTGCCCGAGCACGGGGGCGATCTCTTCATCTACGAAACCTGCGGCACGCATGGCGTCCGTCGCGTTGTGGCGGAAGGTGTGAAGGCTAAGCCCCCTGCCCTGCTTCACTCCGAGGCGGGTCAACTCGCGCGGAAACTCGCGGCTGAAAGCGTCGATCCACTGGCCCCGGTCGTTCTTCGTCGCGGTCGGGAAGAGCCGTTCCTCGCCAGCCTCGCGCATGGCCTCGACATGCTTCAAGAAACCAAGCCGCTTCAACTCGTCATGCAGGACGATCACGCGCTCGCTTCCCGCGGTCTTCAGCGTCTTGCCCCCGCCGCCCCGTTTCGTGATGAAGACGGTCGCTCGGCCGTGCTGCTCGATCACGTCTTTGACCAAGAGCTGCGCGACTTCGCCCTGTCGCATGCCCGTGAACATCTGAACCAACGGCACCCAAAAGCGGTAGTCGCGCTCGACGTCGCCGGCGAACATGGGCGACGAGAAGATCGTCTGAAGCTGCTCGGGCGTGTAGGTTTCCGGCGGCGTGTCCTTGTCGATCTTGATGTAATGACCGACGGTCGGATTGCCGTCGATATGCTCGTGAAAGTCGAGCCACGTCGAGAATGCGCCAAGCGCGCTCAGATGGCGGTTGATCGTCTTGGGCGCAATCTTCGGCTTTGCGCCCTTCCCGAGCGCCTTATTCTTCGCCACGATCTCGCGCAGCGCGAGGCCGCGAAATATGTTCGTGTCACTCGCGCGGACGGGCGTGTCGAGCAGCAATTCCTTCCACTCGCGCACTGCCTTCTTCGTGATGGCCCTCGCCGGCGAGCCCGGCGGAAGCGTTGAGACGAACAGCTCGACGGACTGCCGTGATTGGCGAAGCGTATCCGCGCGGCAGTTCTCTGGGTTCTCATTCGCGTATTTCTCGAAGAGGTCCATGATCCCTTCGCCGGCCTTCGCCCGTTCAATCGACGGCCGGCGCACAAGCGCGTCGCGCGGCTCTCCGGTGAAGTCGCCGACGTCGCGCTCGGAGCTGCGCTTTAGAGCTTCCAGCTCGGCGCGCATCAGGCCCGCGCCGAGCTTCCTTTCGTCGGCGGTCCCCGACTTCACGTCGAGCCGCATCTTGGTCGCGACGTCGCGAGCCACTTTGGCGACGGCGGCCGTCTGCCCCCGCGCCAGTCCCGCCGCCAGCGCCTGCCGCCGAGCTTCCCGTTCCGCCTGATCAATCTCGAAGCGGTCGCGGATCAGCTCCCAAACACGATGAGCGGTCGCGCTCTCGTCGCCGGGTGATCCGCCGAACTCGTGCTGAAGCTGATCCCAAAGCTCGTCGAGCTGCTCCGGGGTCGGCGTCGCATGACGGAAGCGCTCGTCAGCTTCGACCAACGCGCAGTAGCGGGACCAAACCGCCTCTTGAAGGTCGGCGTCGGTCATCGGGATGCGGTGTTCCAGCTCTGTCCGCTTCACCGCGAACTCGTCTGCCCACGCTGAGAGAACGCGTAGGCCGAGCCGGCGGGCCTCGTGGCGATCCTTCGTGCCGAGCGACTTCCACAGCTCGCGACGAGGCTTCCCGTCCGGCCCGCGGTAATGCTCGCGCAGGTGCAGCGGGACGGCCGTTCGGGCGTAATAGACCGACGATCCTTGTCGGCGAACGATGTTCGTGTCGGCGCTCATGGAAGGTGCTCGGGACTGCAACTCGTGACACCGAGTCGTAACAGTGTGTCCCATGAAGCACAATAAAAATCATTCAATTCCGAGCGCTTCTAGCGAGTCGTAACACCCGTATTTAAGGTCCAGGTCCCCCAGCCAACTCTTCAAACCCTGCGCCCTCAGCAACATGGTCCGCTCGCGCCTGTGGCGTTGTCTGTGCGGCCGCTCGCGCTCGCGAAGCAGCGTCAGCGCGGACCAAGCATCTTCGCCGCCCAGGAACCCTCACCCGTCGCTACTTCCTGAAAAACTCGCGCGCCGTGTCGGCGGCCGCGCCGCCGCGTCGTCCTTGTCGCATCGGAGCCGACGTCTCGGGAGGACGCGCGATGCACATACAGCCTTACCTGTTCTTTGAAGGCCGCTGCGAAGAGGCGATGACGTTCTACGAAGAGGTTCTCGGCGCGGAGCGGGTCGCGATGATGCGCTTCTCCGACAGTCCCGAGCCTCTGCCGCCGGGCGCTATTCCCGCGGGCGCAGAGGCGAACGTCATGCATGCCTGCCTCAAGATCGGCGACAGCGTGGTGATGATGTCCGACGGGTACTGCGCCAAGGCCGCGCGCTTAGAGGGCGTGGCGCTGTCTCTGACCGTCGCGGCCCCGGCCGAAGCGGAACGCCGTTTCGCGGCTCTGAGCGCGGGCGGCGAGGTGCGGATGCCGCTTGGCCCCACGTTCTTCTCGCCCGCCTTCGGCATGGTCGCCGACCGCTTCGGCGTCGCGTGGATGATCAACGCGCAGCCTGAGGGATGAGGAGGCTCGGATGACAGGGACGGTACAGGTGCTGCTGGGCACCAAGAAAGGCGTGTTCATCCTGGAAAGCGACGCGGCGCGGGTCGCCTGGGACCTGCGCGGCCCCTACTGCGAGACCTGGCCGATCAACCATGTGATCGCCGATCCCGCCACGGGCGCGCTCTACGGCGCGGGCGGCAACGCATGGTTCGGGCCGGCGGTGTGGCGGTCGACCGACGGCGGGACGACGTGGACGCATTCGAGCCGCGGCCTGGCCTACGCCGCCGGCGAAGAGCCGGTCGCCTCGGTCTGGAGCCTCGCGATGGGACACGGGCGGCTCTACGCGGGCGTCGAGCCCGCGGGGCTGTTCGTCAGCGACGACGACGGCGAGACGTGGTCGCATGTAGAGGGCCTGCAGAACACCCCCTCACGGCCGGAGTGGAATCCGGGCGGCGCGGGGCTCATTCTTCATTCGCTGGTGCTGCACCCGGACGATCCGAAGCAGATCTGGGTCGGAATATCGGCCGCGGGCGTGTTCCACACCGCCGACGGCGGCGCGACCTGGGAGCCGCGCAACCGGGGGACGCGGGCGGACTTCATGCCCGAGGGCCAGAACTACCCCGAGCATGGCCAGTGCGTGCACTGTCTCGTCATGGCGCCCGGAAGGCCCGCACGGCTCTACCAGCAGAACCACTGCGGGATGTATCGCAGCGACGACGGCGGCCGCTCCTGGGCGAGCGTCGAGGAAGGGTTGCCGTCAAGCTTCGGCTTTCCCGCCGCGGTCCATCCACGCGACCCCGAGCGCCTGTTCCTCGTCCCGCTCAACGGCGATACGGCTGGACGCTACATGCCCGACGCCAAGGCCGCCGTCTGGCGGACCGACGACGGCGGCGGGGCATGGACCGCGGCGCGGGAAGGGTTGCCCCAGCAGAACGCCTTCTTCAACGTGCTGCGGCAGGCGCTGGCGACCGACCGGCTGGCGCCCGCCGGCGTCTACTTCGGAACCGGCTCCGGCGAGGTCTACGCCAGCCGTGACGAAGGCGCCGCCTGGAAGCGGATCGCGGAGCATCTGCCCACGATCTCCTCGGTCGAAACGTTTGTGGCGACGGTCTGAGGCCCGGAGCGACCTATGCGCGACGCCCTGCCACGCCCGGTCTGCGCCCGCCTGCCGGCGCTGTTCGACGCGTTGTTTCCCGGAGTCGAGCGGCGCCTGGAGGTCGAGGCCGCGACGGTGGCGGAGCTGGTCGACGCGCTCGAGGCGCGATGGCCCGGAATGCGAGACCGGATCTGCGACTCGCGGCCTGAAATCCGCAAGCACATCAACGTGTTCGTGGACGGCCGACGGGTTCGCCTGGACACGCCGCTCGCGCCCGGCGCGGACGTCTTCATCCTGACGGCTATCAGCGGCGGTTGATCCCCGACGGGCACCTCCGGGATGACGCGGGGTTGACGTGACGCGCGCGGGCCCGCTCGCCGACGACGTCGCTCTGCTCCCGCCCCGCCATGCGCTCGCCGGCGTCGTCATCGGGCGGCTTGGGGCGCAAGGCTAGTGTAGGCTCGGCTGAATCCAACGCTTGCACCGGTCGCCGGGCGAGCTGTGATCGCCCTCCCTGCCCCGTTTGAGGAGCCCGCATGTCCCAAGCCGCTGTCGCCTCCGAAGACGCTCTCGTCGCCCGCGTCGACGCCCTTCACGAAGCGCAGGTCGCGTTTCTCGCCGCCATGGTGAGGACGCCGTCCGACAACCCGGCCGGCGACTGCGCGCCGCACGCGGAGATGGCGGCGCGCGAGCTGGAGGCGCTGGGCTTCAGCGTGGAGCGGCATGTCGTGCCGCAGGCGGTCGTCGAGGCCGCCGGCATGATCACCGCGACCAATCTCATCGTGCGGCACGTCTTCGGCGAGGGCCCGACCGTCGCGCTCAACGCCCATGGCGACGTGGTGCCGCCCGGGGCCGGCTGGACGACCGACCCCTACGGCGCGGAGATTCGGGACGGCGTGATGTACGGCCGGGGGGTCGCGGTCTCGAAGTCGGACTTCGCGACCTACGCCTTCGCGCTGAAGGCGCTGATCGAGGAGAAGGCGCCGCTCAAAGGCGCGGTCGAGCTGCACCTGACCTACGACGAGGAAACCGGCGGCGCGGTCGGCCCGGGCTGGATCCTCGAGCAGGGCCTGTCGAAGCCGGACTACGCGCTGAGCGCGGGCTTCGCCTACAACGTCGTCATCGCGCACAACGGCTGCCTGCACCTGGAGGTGGTCGTGCGCGGCCGCTCCGCCCACGCCGCCCGGCCTGACACCGGGGTCGACGCGCTGGAGGCGGCGACCAAGCTCCTCACCGCGATCTACGCCCTGCGCGAGAACTACAAGGCGACGCGCTCGACCGTGCCCGGTATCGAAAGTCCAACGCTGGTGGTTGGCCTGATCGAGGGCGGCATCAACACCAACGTGGTGCCCGACGAGGTGCGCTTTCGCATCGACCGCCGGATGATCCCCGAGGAGACGCCTGCGGCGGTCGAGCGCGACCTCGTCGCCGCAATCGAGGCCGCAGCCGCGGATCTGCCAGGCGTCACGGTGGAGACCCGCCGCATCCTGCTCGCGACGCCGCTGACGCCGGAGCCGGGCCACGAGCGGCTGGTCGAGCTGCTGCAACGGCACGCGAGGACCGTCATCGGCGAGGACATCCCCGCGAACGGCGTGCCGATCTACACCGACGCGCGGCTCTACAGCTCGGCCGGGATCCCGACGGTGCTCTACGGCGCCGGCCCCCGCACCCTGCTGGAAGCCAACGGCCACCGGGCGGACGAAAAGCTCGTGCTGGAAGATCTTCGCAAGGCGACCAAGGTGGTCGCGCTCACGCTGGCCGACCTGCTGGGCTGAGGGTCCCGACGGCGCTTGAACAAAAAACGCCGACCGCGGGGAGCGGCCGGCGTTGAAGTCGGGGTAGTGGCTCGAAGCTCGGACGTCTTTACTGGGGCTTGTTGCCCGCCTTGCCCGTTTCATTGCGGGCTTCCTGGGCGTCCTCCTGGCCGGCGTAGGCCATGGTTCCATCCTTGCCGATCGTCAGCTTGTCGCCGGACGACGCGGGGTAGCCGTAGCTCAGGGCGTCGACGCGCAGTTCGCATCCCTCGGGACAGTCGAGCTTCGCGGACTTGCCCGGCGCGATCTCGGTCACCGGCTCTTCGTTCCCGAGATCGACGGTGACCTTATGGGCCTTCTCGGCGCCGTTCGTGACCGTCACCGCGAAGGCAGGCGCCGCGGCCAGCGTCAGCGCGCCGAAGGCGACGGCCGTCAGGGCGGTGGTCTTCCGGATGTTCATGGGTTCGTCCCTCCTCTGGTCGTTGCATGCGCAGACCGTCGCGAGGCGCCCCTTCTTAGCAGGCGCTTAAGTTTATCTCGAGGTCTGTGCTGAAACTAGACTTAGGTAAAACGCGACCGGGAACAATTGGTCTACGCGAACGTGAAGACGGCGCGCACTCGACTAACGCGCGCGTGATCATGACTTGAGCGGAGGGAGGCGTGCAGGTCGAACTCGGGGTTTGCCCGTCATGCCCGGTTTATCCGGGGCATCCAGATCCTTGACGCAGCCACCGGCGATCTTGCCTGGAGCCTTGGGACAAACCGGGGAATGAGGGAGGCTGGCGAAGGCGGCCGCGGCCGACCGCTCTCACCAGAGCGCGTGCTTCTCGCGCAGCTCTTCGACCTGCTCGCAGGTCAGCGGGCGCACGCGCTGGCCGCGGAGCAGCAGGTACAGCTTGGCTGTCTCCTCCAGCTCCTCGGTCGCGTACATCGCCGCGTCCAGGCTGGTGCCGGCGACCACGGGGCCATGGTTCGCGAGCAGCACGGCGTGGTGCTCGCCGGCCAGCTTCTCGACGTCGGCGGCCAGCGCCTCGTCGCCGGGCGCGTGGTAGGGAACCAGAGGCAGCCGGCCGACGCGCATGACGTAGTAGGCGGTGATCGGCGGCAGGCAGTTGGCGCAGTCGAGCCCGTCGAGGCAGGACACGGCGACGGAATGCGTGGAGTGCAGATGCACGACCGCCTTCGCCTCCTCCCTCTTGCCGTACATGACGCGATGGAGAAAGGCCTCCTTGGTCGGCTTGTCGCCGCCGATATGCCGGCCGTCGGCGTCGATCCTGGAAAGCCGCGCCGGGTCGAGATCGCCGAGCGAGGCGTTGGTCGGCGTCATCAGCCAGCCCCCGTCCGGCAGCGCCACGGAGAGATTGCCGGTGGAGCCAAAGGTCAGGCCGCGGCGGAACAGCGAGGCCCCGCAGGCGCAGAGCTTGTCGCGGAGCTTGGTTTCCTCGCTCACGCCAGCTTCTCCCAGGCCTTGAGGAAGAAGTCCGGCGCGCCGAAGTTGCCTGACTTCAGCGCGAGCGCGACCGAACGGCCGCCGAGGCCGAGCGTCCAGGGCACGCCGGGATCGATCTCGGGGCCGATGGCGAGAGCGGAAACCTTCAGCGCCTGCACCACAGCGCCGGAGGTCTCGCCGCCGGCGACCAGGAAGCGCGTGAAGCCGCTGTCGGCCAGGATGACGGCGACGTCGCCGAGCAGATGCTCGACAAGCGCGCCCGCGGCGTCGCGGCCGAGCTTCGCCTGCGCGGCCTTGACCTCTTCCGGATCCGCGCTCGACCACACCATGGCGAGGCCGTCGGGCTTCTGGCTGATCACCCACTTCGCGACGTCCTCGGCCGCGATCGCGCCCGAGGCGATGGCGAGCGGGTCGACCTTGAAGTCGGGCACGCCGGCCTCGCGGGCGGCCGCCACCTGGCCGCGCGTCGCGGTGGAGCAGGAGCCGGCGAGGATCACGCGGCGGCCCTCAGGCGCGTCGAGCTTTGCGGCAGGCGTCGAAAGCTCGGCGACGAGGCCGACCTTCGCCCAGGCCGCCGGCAGGCCCATGGCGACGCCCGAGCCGCCGGTGACGAGCGGGAGATCGGCGGAAGCCTCCCCGATCGCGCGCAGGTCCTCGTCCTTCACCGCGTCGACGATGGCGTAGGATCGGCCGGCCGCCTCCTCGCGAGCGTAGGCCGCGCGGATCGCGTCGGCGCCCTTCGCGACGTCGGCCGCGTCGACCAGGCCGACCGTGCGCTTGGTCTGGCGGCCGAGCACGGCGACGAGGTCGCTGTCGCGCATGGGGGTGAGCGGGTGGTCCTTCATGCTGCTCTCGGCCAGCGGCACGCCGTTCACGTAGAGCAGACCGTGCTCGATCGTGCGGCCGTTCGCCGGGAAGGCCGGGCAGGCGATGGTGAAGGTCGCGCCGAGCTTCTCCAGCAGGGCGTCGGCGACCGGGCCGATGTTGCCCTCGTCGGTCGAATCGAAGGTCGAACAGTATTTGAAGAACAGCCGCTTGGCGCCGAGCGCCAGCAGGCGGTCGGCCGCGGCGAGCGAAAGCTCCACCGCCTCCGCGGCCGGAATGGTGCGCGACTTCAGCGCCACGACGACGCAGTCCACGTCGTCGAGCGCGAGGTCGTCCGCCGGCAGGCCGGTGGTCTGGACCGTGCGCAGGCCTTCGCGGGCGAGCATCAGCGCGAGATCCGTCGCGCCGGTCAGGTCGTCGGCGATGCATCCGAGCAGCATTCTTTGGGCCTCCAGAGTTTGTTGTTGTCCGCGGGGCGGGTTCAGTCGGTTCCGCCCGCGACGAGTTCGAAGCCGGTGTCGGTGACCGGCGGCGGCTCCTCGCCGCGGCGACGGGCCAGCACGTGCTCGCCGGCGATCCGTCCGATGCGCTCGCGCGCGGTGCGGACGGTGGTCAGCGGGCGCGGCAAAGCGGCGGCGAGATCGAGCCCGTTGAAGCCGATCAGCGCGAGCCGCTCGGGCACGGGGACGCCCGCCGCCATGCAGTGGAAGGCGCCGCCGAGCGCCATGTCGTCGTTGGAGAACACCACGGCGTCGAGCGTCGGACGCTCCGCCAGCAGCGCGGCGAGCGCGTCCCGGCCGGCCGCGACCGACGAGGGGCCGGGAACCACCGTCGCGCCTTCGAGCCGCAGGTCGATCTTGGCGAGAGCGGCTTCGAGCCCCGCCCGTCGCTTGGCCGCCCGCAGGTCTCGCGCGCCGTGGCCGACATAGCCGATGCGGGTGCGCCCACGCGTGACCAGCCTTCGCGCCATGGCCGCGCCGGCTGCCGTGTGGGACATGCCGACCGCGAGGTCGATCGGCTGGCCCTCAATGTCCATGAGTTCGATCACGGTCACGCCCGAGGCCTTCGCCATCTCGATCGTCTCGGGCCGATGCTCAAGCCCCGCCACCACGAGCGCCGCCGGCCGCCAGGCAAGCAGGGCCGCCACGGCGTCGCGCTCGGCGTCGAGGTCGTAGTCGGTGACGGCCATAACGGCGCGCAAGCCTCCGGCGCCGAGCGCCGCGGTCAGGCCGCGCAGCACGTCCGGAAACACGCTGTTCGAGAGCGAGGGCAGCACGACGCCGACGAGATCGGAGCCCGCGGACGCGAGCCCGCCTGCAAGACGGTTCGGCACGTAGCCCACGCGCGCGATCGCCGCCTCGACCTTGGCGCGGGTCTCCGGCGCGATCGGCCCGTGCGCCCGGACCACCCGCGACACGGTAATCTCACTGACGCCGGCGGCGCGCGCGACGTCGGCCAGCGTGACGGCTGACGACGGTCTGGCGCGGCGGCGGTGGTCGGACATGGGCAGGTCCTTAAAGGGACGCGCGAAGCATTCAGATCCGCTTATAGCGAAATGACAGCGCTGTCATTATCACTGTTGCAGACATGACAGCGCTGTCATAAGACGATTTCAACCAAAAACGTGGAGGAAACGGCATGAGCGCTCAGTCTGCGTCGGCGAAGAAGATTGGTCTCATCGGCCTGGGGTCGATGGGCTTCGGAATGGCCGCCTCGCTTGCGCGCGCCGGTCACGCCGTCACAGGGTTCGACGTCAACGCGGACGCGGTGGCGCGCTTCGCGGCCGAGCACGGCGCCGGCGCCGCCTCCCCCGCCGAAGCCGCGGCCGACGCCGACATCATCGTCGTGGTGGTGGTCAACGCCGCGCAGACCCGGGCGGTCCTGTTCGGCGACGACGGCGCGGCGAAGGCCGCGAAGCCCGGCGCCGTGATCATCGCCTCCGCAACCATGTCGCCCGACGACGCCAAGGGGCTCGCAAGGGACGCCGAGGCGCTCGGCCTGCTCTACCTCGACGCTCCGATCTCCGGCGGCGCCCAGCGCGCGGCCGAAGGCGCGCTCACCATTCTCGCTTCCGGCTCCCCTGAGACCTTCGCGGCCGCCCGGCCAGCGCTCGACGCCATGGCGGCCAAGCTCTACGAGCTCGGCGACGCGCCGGGCGTCGGGGCCGCGTTCAAGATGGTCAATCAGCTGCTGGCCGGCGTGCACATCGCCGCCGCCTGCGAGGCCATCACCTTCGCCAAGCGCTTCGATCTCGACATCGCCAAGGTCTACGAGGTCATCACCGCCTCGGCCGGCAACTCCTGGATGTTCGAGAACCGCATCCCCCACGTGCTCGACGGCGACTACGCGCCCCGCAGCGCGATCGACATCTTCGTCAAGGACCTCGGCATCGTGGCCGACATGTCGAGGGCGACCAAGTTCCCGACGCCGATGGCCGGCGCCGGCCTCCAGCTGTTCCTGATGTCGGCCGCGGCCGGCATGGGCCGCGACGACGACGCCTCCGTGGCGCGCCTCTTCGCCCAGATCGCCGGCCTCGAGCTGCCCGGCGCCAAGACCTGATCCCCCGACATCCGCCCTGTTTCCGCGAACCGCCGCGCGAACGACGACGCGCCGGCGCCTCCCGCCTAAGGACGACGACGAATGACTGACGCCACCCTCCCCGGCGCGACCGCCGCGACGGCCGATTTCGAAGCCCGCACCTACAAGAAGGTGTTCATGAGGATCGTGCCGTTCCTCATGCTGCTCTATGTGATCGCCTACCTCGACCGCGTGAACGTGGGCTTCGCCAAGCTGCAGATGTCCGGCGACCTCGGCTTCAGCGAGACGGTGTTCGGCCTCGGCGCCGGCCTGTTCTTCATCGGCTACTTCCTGTTCGAGGTGCCGTCGAACATCCTGCTGCACAAGCTTGGCGCGCGCGTCTGGATCGCCCGGATCATGGTGACCTGGGGACTCGTCTCCGCCGCCTTCTGGTTCGTCGAGACCCCGGTTCAGTTTTACGTCCTGCGCTTCCTGCTGGGGCTGGCCGAAGCCGGCTTCTACCCCGGCATCATCCTCTACATCACCTACTGGTTCCCCTCGCACCGGCGCGCCCGCATCATCGCGGTGTTCATGGCCGCGATCCCGATCTCCGGCATCTTCGGCAATCCGCTGTCCGGCTGGATCATGGACGCGTTCAACGGCGTCGCGGGCCACCAGGGCTGGCAGTGGATGTTCGTCATCGAGGCGATCCCGGCCGTGCTCCTCGGCGCCGTCGTCTACTTCTACCTCGACGACCGCATCTCGGACGCGAAGTGGCTGACGAGCGACGAGAAGGCGCTGCTGCAGCGCGAGATCGCGGCCGACCAGAAGGGCAAGGTCCAGGAAGCCTCGCTTGGCTCGGTGTTCAGGGACGCGCGCATCTGGGGCATGGCCTTCATCTACTTCTGCATCGTGATGGGCCAGTACGGCCTGACCTTCTGGCTCCCGACGCTGGTGAAGGGCGCAGGCATCCAGGGCAACCTGATGATCGGCGCCGTCAGCGCCATCCCGTTCCTCTGCGCGGTCGTTGTGATGATCCTGTGCGGCCGCAGCGCGGACCGGATGCGTGAGCGCCGCTGGCACCTCATCATCCCGGCGCTGATCGCCTCCGCCGGCTTCGTGGTGTCCGCCACCACGGGGAGCCCGCTCATCGGCATCATCGCGCTCTCGGCCGCGGCCGCCGGCGTGCTGACCTGCTCGCCGCTGTTCTGGTCGCTGCCGACCGCCTTCATCAGCGGCGCGGCCGCCGCCTCCGGCATCGCGATCATCAACTCGGTCGGCAACCTTGCGGGCTTCGTCAGCCCCTACGCCATCGGCGCGCTGCGGGACGCGACCCAGAGCACCGCGGCCGGCATGTACATGCTCGCTGGCTCGCTCGCGCTCGGGGCGTTGGCGATCTACCTGACGCCCGCGAAGCTCGTGAACCGCTGAGGGTCTCTCGACGTCGCCCTGGGGACAAGCTCCTCGTCATGCCCCGGCTCGTCCGGGGCATCCAGTCCTCGGGCCGCTAGCCAAAACAGGCCTGGATCCCCCGGACGCGCCGGGGCATGACGCGCGACAGGCATCCACGCGCAGTTCGTTTTCGGGAGGTCCCAATGCCCCGCTTCGCCGCCAACCTGACCATGATGTTCAACGAGCGGCCGTTCCTCGACCGCTTCGCCGCCGCGGCCGACGCCGGCTTCACGGCGGTCGAGTTCCTGTTCCCCTACGACTTCGCACCCGACGTGGTGGCGGCGAAGCTCCAAGCCGCGGGCCTGACCCAGGCGCTGTTCAATATGCCGCCCGGCGACTGGGCGGCGGGCGAGCGCGGGATCGCGGCGCTGCCGGGCCGGGAGGCGGAGTTCGACGCCAACGTCGACGTGGCTCTGACTTACGCCGAGGCGACGGGCGTGAAGCGGCTGCACATGATGGCCGGCCTGATCGCCGCCGACGACGCCGCAGCCAACGCCGCCTACCGGCGCGCAGCGATCTTCGCCGCCGAGAAGCTCGCGGCGAAGGGCCTCGACCTGGTGCTGGAGCCGATCAACGGCCGCGACATGCCCGGCTACTTCCTGAACGACTTCGACAAGGCCGCGGCGCTGATCGCCGAGCTCAAGCTTCCGAACCTGAAGCTGCAGTACGACGTCTACCACCGCCAGATCCTGCACGGCGACGTGCTGGTCTCGCTCGAGGCGATGATGCCGATCGTCGGCCACGTTCAGATCGCCTCGGTGCCGAAGCGCAACGAGCCGAACACCGGCGAGCTCAACGACACCGCGATCTTCGCGGCGCTCGATCGCCTCGGCTACGACGGCTTCGTGGGCTGCGAGTACCGCCCCGCGGGCGTCACCGAGGATGGCCTCGGCTGGTTCGCGCCCTACCGGGGGTGAACCAAGAGCCTCGGCTCAAGGCCCGTACTATTCGGGCCGTTGGTTCGCGACGGCGTCGAGCGTTCTGATCCAGCGCGAGCGGGTCTGACCCAAGCGCCGTCATGGTCCGGCTTGACCGGGCCATCCACGTCCGACGTGGAGTTCTGCGCTTAAGGTGGGTCCTCCGGTCAAGCCGGAGGACGACGCGAGCGTGGTCCGGGCGGGGCGGCTCGTCGCTTCCCGGTTTATTCGCCGTGTCCGAGCTCAGACGCCGCGAAGGGCCCTGATCAGCTTTTGGGGAATTCCAACCCCATTTCGCGGTAGCGCTCCGGATCGTCGCTCCAGTTCTCGCGCACTTTCACGAACAGGAAGAGGTGCACGGTGGTCTCGGCGATCTCGGAGATCTCCTTGCGAGCCTCGGTCGAGATCTGCTTCACGGTCTGGCCGCCCTTACCGATCACGATCCGCTTCTGGCTCTCGCGCTCGACATAGATCGTCTGCTCGACGCGCACCGACCCGTCCGTCTTCTGCTCCCACTTCTCCGTCTCGACGGTCGAGGCGTAGGGCAGCTCGTCGTGGAGTCGGTGGAACAGCTTTTCGCGGGTGATCTCGGCCGCGAGCGCCCGGAGCGGCAGGTCCGAGATGTCGTCGGCAGGGTAGAGCCACGGGCCGGCCGGCATCTCGTCGGCGAGATAGGCGACCATGTCGCGCACGCCGTCGCCCTTGAGCGCGGAGACCATGAACACGCGGTCGAACGAGACCCGCGCGGCGGCTTCCTGGGCGAGGGCGAGCAGCGCCTCGCGCTTGATCAGGTCGATCTTGTTCAGGATCAAGATCTTGGGGCGGTTGGTGTCCGCCAGCCGAGCGAGGATCGCGCTGTTGTCGTCGTCGAGGCCCTTGCGGACGTCCAGCAGCAGCGCGACCACGTCGGCGTCGCCCGCGCCGCCCCAGGCGGTCGTCACCATCGCGCGGTCCAGCCGGCGCTTGGGAGCGAAGATGCCGGGCGTGTCCACGAACACGATCTGCGCCCCGTTCTCGATCACGAGGCCCCGGATCAGCGCCCGCGTGGTCTGCACCTTGTGGCTGACGATCGAGACCTTGGCGCCCACGAGCGCGTTCAGCAGCGTCGACTTCCCGGCGTTCGGCGCGCCGACGAGGGCCACGAAGCCGCAGCGGGTGGCGCCTTCGGCGTCGGCTCCCGCAAAACCCGGTTCGTTGGCCCGGTCGTCCTCAGCCATGCGTCGTCTCCGTCGTTCCCTGGCCCTCACGGGCGAGCAGCGCTTCTGCGGCGGCCTGTTCGGCGGCGCGCTTGGAGCGCCCCTCCCCTTCGGCTTCGCCAAGCCCCTCGACTTCGACCAGAACCTGGAAATGCGGGTCGTGGTCGGGGCCGGAGCGCCCAACTTCGCGGTACACCGGCGTCGGCAGGCCGCGGCCCTGGGCCCACTCCTGCAACCCGGTTTTCGGGTCGCGCAGCGGCCGGCTGGGCGCCAGCATCCGCGGTCTCCAATAGCGTTCCACCAGCGCGGCCGCCGGCTCGTAGCCTCCGTCGAGGAACACGGCGCCGACCACAGCTTCGCACACGTCGGACAGGATCGCCTTCTTCTTGCGCCCGCCGGAGTTCGCTTCGCCCGATCCGAGCCGGATGTGCGGTCCGAGCTGCATCGCCGCGGCCACCTCCGCGCAGGCCTCGGCCCGCACCAGTTCCGCCAGCCGGCGCGACAGCTCGCCCTCGTCGGACTTCGGGAAGCCCCTGAGCAGCATCGCGGACACGGCGAGGCCGAGCACGCGGTCGCCGAGAAATTCGAGCCTCTGGTAGCTTCCAAGCCGGCCTTCGGACGAACGCGCCCCGCTAATGTGGGTCAGCGCGCGGTCCAGCAGCGCCTTGTCGTGGAAGACGTAGCCGAGGTTGTTCTCGACCTCGGCGTGCGCGACGCCGCGCTTCGTCATCTCAGCGACGTGCCGAGGCGCGTCCAGCGCACGCTCCACGGCCAGCGCCAGAACGCCCAGGCCGCCTCCCCACGGTCAACCGAGAAGAAGATCAGCTCGGCGCGGCCGACGAGGTTCTCGAACGGCACGTAGCCGACGGCCGACTGCACGCGGCTGTCGGTTGAGTTGTCCCGGTTGTCGCCCATCATGAAGAGGCGCCCCTCGGGCACCGTGTAGACCGGCGTGTTGTCCAGGAAGCCGTTCTCGACCATGTCGAGAACCTCGTAGGACACGCCGTTGTCGAGCGTCTCGCGGTAGCGCGGGATGCGCTGCGGCGAGCCGTCGGGCGCCGTCACGACGTAGTCGTCGATCCGGACCTTGGGCACCGGCTTCTCGTTGATGTGCAGCACGCCGTCCAGCATCTGGATGCGGTCTCCGGGCAGGCCGATGACGCGCTTGATGTAGTCGGTCGAATTGTCGGTCGGCAGTTTGAACACCGCGATGTCGCCGCGATGCGGCATCGAGCCGAACAGGCGGCCCGATCCGACGGGCGGCCCGAACGGCAGTGAGTACCGGCTGTAGCCGTAGGCGTATTTCGACACGAAGAGATAGTCGCCGACCAGCAGCGTCTTCTCCATCGAGCCCGACGGGATGTTGAACGGCTGGAAGGCCAGCGTGCGGATGACGATCGCGATGAGGAGCGCTTGCGCGCAGATCTTCAGGATCTCGAGGAATCCGCCCTCGGCGTTCTGCTTCTTGTCGGTCGTCACGCTCATCGCTTTTCCGTGAAGAGTCGCAGGCGCACTATGGCCGCGGCCGCGGTGGTGATAGCCCCCGGCGCGGCCGGTGGCAATCAAGCCTGCTGGACGGACGGGCATGCGCCCGGACGAGGGATCGCGCTGATGACGACGAAGGCCTGGGCCATGGGGTGTTCGTCGGTCAGGGTCAGGTGGATCACCGGGTCGCAGCCGGCCGGCGTCAACCGCGCCAGCGTCGCCCTCGCCTGGCCTGTGAGGACGAGCGTGGGGCGCCCGCCGTCGAGGTTCTCGACGCCCATGTCGCGCCAGGCCGCGCCGTCGCCGATGCCGCCGCCGAGCGCCTTTGCGCAGGCTTCCTTGGCCGCGAAGCGCTTGGCGTAGGTGGCCGCCGGCGTCTTGCCGGCCTCCGCCCGGGCGCGCTCCTCGTCGGTGAAGACGCGGGCGAGGAACCGCTCCCCGAAGCGCTCGATCGTGCGCTCGATCCGCCGGATGTCGCAGAGGTCGGCGCCGATTCCGAGGATCACGCGGACCTCCGCCCCTGGCCCCGCGCCATCGCCGCCTTCATCTCCCGGATCGTTTCGCCCAGTCCGACCGCGATCGCCTCGCCGATCAGGAAATGGCCGATGTTGAGCTCGGCGATCTCGGGCAGCTCGGCGATCCGCTCCGCGCTGGCGTAATCCAGCCCGTGGCCGGCGTGCACCTCGAGCCCGAGACTTGCGGCCAGCGTCGCGCCGGCCCGCAACCGCTCGAACTCACGAACGGCGCGCTCCGTCTCACCGGCCGCAAGCGCGTCGCACCACGAGCCGGTGTGAAGCTCGACGATCGCCGCGCCCATCAGGGCGGCCTGCTCCAGAGCGCCCTCGTCCGGCTCCACGAACAGCGAGACGCGGACGCCCGCGGCCGTCAGCTCCTTCACGGCGGGGGCGACGGTCGCCTTCTGGCCGATGACGTCCAGCCCGCCTTCCGTGGTGCGCTCCTCGCGCTTCTCCGGCACGAGGCACGCGGCGTTCGGCTTCACCCTGAGCGCGATCGCCAGCATCTCCGGCGTGGCGGCCATTTCGAAATTCAGCGGCGCGGCGATCTCCGCGCGGATCGCGTCCATGTCGGCGTCGCGGATGTGGCGGCGATCTTCGCGCAGGTGGGCGGTGATCCCGTCGGCCCCCGCCTCGACCGCCAGCTTGGCGAAGCGCACCGGATCGGGGTGCGCGCGCCCGCGCGCGTTCCGCACCGTCGCGACATGGTCGATGTTGACGCCGAGCCTGATCGTTTCCGCCATGACAGTCTTCTTCTTCGTTTACGAGCCGCTCAGCCGTTCACGCGCTCGACGTTGCTGACCGACGGCGCTTCGCGCAGGTCGGCGATGATCGCGCCGAGATGCTTCACGTCGAACACCCCGAGGTCCATCAGGATGTCGTGGAAGTCCGGCGAGCGCGAGATCATCCGCACGTCGTCGATGTTGGCCTCATAGGCGCCGATCACGGTGGCGATCCGCGCGAACGAGCCGGGCTCGTTGATCGAGGTCACCTTGATCCGCACCGGGAACCGCTCGCGGCGCGAGAGGTCCACGTCCCAGCGGACATCCAGCCATCGCTCGGGTTGGTCGTCGAAGTCCTTCAGCGCGGGCGACTGGATCGGGTAGATCGTGATGCCCTGCCCCGGATCCAGGATCCCGACGATGCGGTCTCCGGGCACGGCGCCGCCGTCCGGCGCGAAACGCACCGGCAGGTCGCCGCGCAGGCCGCGGATCGGGATCGAGGGCTGCGGCGCGTCGGCCGACTCCACGCCCGGCGCCTTGAACCGCAGCGCGCCGGCCTGCTCCAGGCCGAACCAGCCGTTCGCGGGCGCGGGCATGCCGAGCGAGGTTGGCGGCGGACGGTCGTCCTTCACCTCCGGATGCACCGCGCGCACCACGTCGAGCGACGCCATCTCGCCGCGCCCGACCGCCGCCAGCACGTCGTCCACCGATGCGCGCGCGAGCCGGTGCAGGAAGGCCTTCAGCTTCTCGTCGGCGTAGGTCTTGCCGGCGCGCTCGAAGGCGCGGGTGACGATCTGCCGGCCGAGGCCGGCGTACTGCGCGCGTACCGCCGCGCGCGTCGCACGGCGGATCGCCGAGCGCGCCTTGCCGGTGACGACGACCGACTCCCAAGCTGCAGGCGGAGCCTGGGCGTCGGAGCGGATGATCTCCACCTCGTCGCCGTTCTTCAGCTCGGTCACCAGCGGCTCCACATGGCCGTTGATCTTGGCGCCGACGCAGCCGTTGCCGACGTTGGTGTGGACCGCATAGGCGAAGTCGATCGGCGTCGCGCCCCGCGGCAGCGCGATGAGGCGGCCTTTCGGGGTGAAGCAGAACACCTGGTCGTTGAAGAGCTCGAGCTTGGTGTGCTCGAGGAACTCCTCAGGATTGTCGCCCTCCGCCAGCAGCTCGACGGTGCGCCGCAGCCAGCCGTAGGCGCGGCTTTCGCGAGCGAGCGCGTCGTTGTTGCCGCCGAGCCCGTCCTTGTAGAGCGCGTGCGCCGCGATGCCGTATTCGGCGAAGCGCTGCATCGCCTCGGTCCGGATCTGCAGCTCGACGCGCTGGTGGCCGGGTCCGACGACCGTCGTGTGGATCGACCGGTAGTCGTTCTCCTTGGGCGTCGAGATGTAGTCCTTGAAGCGGCCGGGCACGGTCGGCCAGCCGGAGTGCACGACGCCGAGCGCGCGGTAGCAGGTCGGCACGTCGGCGACGAGGATGCGGAAGCCGAAGATGTCGGACAGCTGCTCGAACGCGACCGACTTGCGCTCCATCTTGCGCCAGATCGAATAGGGCTTCTTCGCCCGGCCCGTGATCGCGGCCGGGATCTTGGCGGCGGCGAAGCGCTCCTCGAAGCCGCTCTGGATGTCCGCGATGGCGTCGACGTTGCGCTCCCGCAGCCGGTTGAGCCGCCCCACGATGGTTTCGTAGGCCTCGGGGAACAGGGTGCGGAAGCAGATGTCGTCGAGCTCGTCGCGGATGCCCTGCATGCCCATGCGGCCCGCGAGCGGCGCGTAGAGGTCGAGCGTTTCCTGGGCGACGCGCGCGCGCTTCGAGGGCGGCACGAAATGCAGCGTGCGCATGTTGTGCAGCCGGTCCGCGAGCTTCACCAGCAGCACGCGCACGTCCGCTGCGATCGCGAGCAGCAGCCGACGCAGGTTTTCGGCCTGGGCGGCCTCCTTGGTCACGAGGTCGAGCTTTTTGAGCTTGGTCAGACCCTCGACCAGCGCGCCGATCTGCTTGCCGAACAGCGCGTCGATCTCGTCCCGCGTGGCGTCGGTGTCTTCGATCGTGTCGTGCAGCAGCGCGGCGACGATCGTCGCGTCGTCGAGCCGCAGGTCAGTGAGAATCGCCGCGACTTCGAGCGGATGCGAGAAATAGGGATCGCCCGACGCGCGCTTCTGCGAGCCGTGCGCCTTCATCGCGTAGACGTAGGCGCGGTTGAGAATCGCCTCGTTCGCGTTTGGGTTGTAGGCCTTTACGCGCTCGACGAGCTCGTATTGCCGCATCATGGAGCGTACGCCAGGACTGGTAAGACGCTAAGCCGCGCCGACGACGTGAGATATCGGCGGGTTACGCGCCGCGCACAAGTTTCGGATGGCTCAAAACGCGAAAGCGCCGCAGGTCCGGAGGACGCTGCGGCGCAAACTCGACGGTGGGAAGCAGGCGCGGGCCGGCTCACTCCTCGTCGTCGGTCTCCGCCGGGGGAACCAGGCCCTCGAGGCCGCGCAGCAGATCTTCCTCGGTCATGCGGTCGAACGAGACGTTGCCGTCGTCCTCGGAGCCGCCGGCTGCGCTGGTCAGCGCTGGCACGGTCTCGGCCTCGGGCTCGTCGACCTCGACGTACTTCTGCAGCGAGTGGATCAGGTCTTCCTTGAGGTCGACCGGAGCGACGGTCTCCTCCGCGATCTCGCGGAGCGCGACGACCGGGTTCTTGTCGTTGTCGCGATCGACCGTGATCTGCGAGCCGGACGAAATCAGCCGGGCGCGATGGCCGGCGAGCAGAACGAGCTCGAACCGGTTCTCGACCTTGTCGATGCAATCCTCGACGGTGACGCGGGCCATGGGGCGTCCGCTCCTCTTGATGACTGTGCTTCTGGATTGACCGCGGTCTTTACCGTGAGCCCGTTCCTGTGGCAAGGACCATAACGTAGAGCGTTTTGCTCCGCAGCATCCCCCGCGCTGCGTCGAACACCCTGCGACTCCGGAACCTTTCCCGGCGCGGGCTTCGCACGCCATTTTGGAAAGATTGCCCGACAATGTTCTATTCCGACGAGCGTCTCGGCCTGTTCATTGACGGCGCCAACCTCTACGCGACGGCGCGCGGCGTCGGCTTCGACATCGACTTCCGTCGCCTGCTCCGCGAGTTCCAGGGCCGCGGCTACCTGATTCGCGCTTACTACTACACGGCGATGGCCGAAGACCTCGAGGTCTCGACCATCCGCCCGCTGATCGATTGGCTCGACTACAACGGCTACACCGTGGTCACCAAGCCGACCAAGGAGTTCACCGACAGTCAGGGCCGGCGCAAGGTGAAGGGCAACCTCGACATCGAGCTCGCGATCGACGCGCTCGAGATGGCCGAGCACATCGACCACATGGTGCTGTTCTCCGGCGACGGCGACTTCACGCCGCTGGTGGCCGCGATGCAGCGCCGGGGCGTGCGCGTCACCGTGGTCTCGACCGTGACGACCCAGCCGGCGATGATCGCCGACGACCTGCGCCGCCGCGCCGACCACTTCCTCGACCTCGCCGACCTCGGCGCCAAGATCGGCCGCGACCCGGGCGAACGCGCAGCCCGCGAGGCCCGCCGGCATCCGCCGATCGACACCACGCCGGAGCCGTAAGGGCGGCCGCACCCGGGCGGAGCTCCGCAGGATGCAGATCAGCTTTTTTGCGACGGAGATCGACGAGTTAGAGGTCTGGAAGTTGGCGTTCGCGTTGCCCGGGATGCGCGTTTACGAAGCTGCGGTTCATGGAGATAGGCCGCTCCGAGAGTTCTTCTCGGCCGAGGAAGTCCGAGAGGCCCGGGCCGCGGAGCCGTACATTTCTCTAAAGCTGCACCCCTCGTTGGCCGGTGGCGCTCCCGTTCTTGATCTCACGCCCCGCGACGATCGTAACCCTCCGGAGCCGGGCAACATACTACTTCAGCAACTGATCGGCCCCGCGCTGATCAACTGCACGTGGTATGGATGGATGAGAACTTCTCCGAAATGTCTTCAGAACTCCGTCTTCAGCGCCTGGAATCCGGCCGGCGCACGCAGCCGCTCAATTTATTCTGACGAATACCTCGATGACGTAGACTGGAAGATGTTCACCTCGACTTTCCGCAAGCTGCAACGTCAAATTCACAATATGGCGGTAGCCAAAATTGGATCCGTTCGCGTTCTTCCAGACGCCCTCCGGCTGCTGGCTTCGGACGAAATCGCGTTATGGGGATGGGGGGAGAATGTTACGATCTCGTCGCCCCATCTTCTCATCAAAACGACCAGACTGAACTAAGCCGGCCGGCCCGCCCCAAACCGTCGGCCGATCTCCAACCTGCGATTTCTTCCATGCCCGAAAATTCCGTCCTCGCACCGCCGCGCGACTGCCCGGCCTGCCCGCGCCTCGTGGCGTTCCGCGAGGAGCAACGCACGCGCCGGCCGGAGTGGCATAACGCGCCGGTCCCATCCTTCGGGCCCGAGCGCCCGCGCCTGCTGATCGTGGGCCTCGCTCCCGGCCTCCAGGGGGCGAACCGCACGGGGCGCCCGTTCACCGGCGACTGGGCCGGCGACCTGCTCTACGCGACCCTGCTGACCTTCGGTTTCGCCGAGGGCGTGTACGATGAGCGGCCGGACGACGGCCTGAGGCTCTCAGGGGCGCGGATCACAAACGCCGTGCGCTGCGTGCCGCCGGAGAACAAGCCGACGGGACCTGAGATCACGACCTGCCGACCGTATCTTTCGGGCGAGCTGGCCGCGGTGGCGGAGGGCGGCGCAGTGGTCGCGCTTGGGCGGATCGCCCACGACAGCACGCTCCGGGCGCTCGGCGTGCGGCTGGCCGCAGCGCCTTTCCGGCACGGCGCGGAGCACGCGCTCGGCCGCGTCACGCTCTTCGACAGCTACCACTGCTCCCGCTACAACACGAACACGGGCGTGCTCACGACCGAGATGTTCGAGGCTGTGTTCGCGCGGGTGCGAGCCTACCTCACCTGAGCCGCCGAACACGCAATCCGCGTCTGCCACCAGCACACAGCCGGAGTGACGACGAGCTCCATCGCCAGCCCGAACAGCATCGGTGGGGGCGGCGCTCCGTCGACGACGGCGCCGTAAAGGCGGGCGAGGCCGCCGGCGACGACGATCGCGGTGAGCAGACAGTAGCGCCGGCCATAACGCTCCGGCCGGCCGAGCGTCGTCCAAAAGGCGACGCCGATCGCGAGCAGCAAGCCTGAGAGATAGCGGACGTGGCTGTCGAGCGCAGCGCTCGACGCGCCGTCGAAGGCGGCCGCGCCGGAAAGGACGCCGTAGAGACCGCCGCCCACCGGGACGAGGCCGGCGAGGCCCACGACCGCGCGGAACGCCCAGCGTTCCGCGTGCGGCGTCATCCCCGCGCCCGCATGATGCGGGCCTTGTCGCGGTTCCAGCTCCGCTCGCGGTCGGCCTCGCGCTTGTCGTGGAGCTTCTTGCCGCGGGCGAGCGCGATCTCGACCTTCGCCCGGCCCTGCTCGTTGAAGTAGATCTTGAGCGGAACCACCGTAAGCCCTTCACGGGTCACGGCGCCGGCCAGCTTGTTGATCTGGTTCTTGTGCAGCAGGAGCTTCCGCGGGCGCCGCGTCTCGTGGTTGAAACGGTTCGCCTGCAGGTACTCGGGGATGTAGGAGTTATAGAGGAACAGCTCGCCGCCGTACTCCGCGGCGTATGCCTCCCCGATCGTCGCCTTGCCCAGGCGCAGCGACTTCACTTCGGTTCCGGCGAGCGCGATGCCGGCCTCGAACGTCTCGCCGATCTCGTAATTGTGGCGAGCCTTCCGGTTCTCGGCGGCGATCTTGTAGCGCGGATTGGGGGCCTTGGCGTTCATGGGCGGGAATGTGGGGTCACGCGTTCCCCGCGATAAGGCCCGCATAAACCATGGCGGCGCGCACGATGACGCGGGACTTGTCGGCGACCGGCACCATTGGCAGGCGCATGACTTCCGAGCAGCGGCCGAGCATGGCCAGCCCGACCTTCACGGGACCAGGGCTCGTCTCGCAGAACAGACCGCTGTGGAGCGGGCCGAGGCGGTCCTGATAGGCGAGCGCGGTGACGTAATCGCCCTTGAAGCAGGCTTCTTGCAGCGCGGCGCATTGCGCCGGGGCGACGTTCGCCACCACCGAAATGCAGCCGTGGCCGCCGTGCGCCATGAAGCCGAGCGCCGTCACGTCCTCGCCCGACAGCTGGATGAAGTCCGGCCCCAGCTTCTCGCGCTGCTGAGTGACGCGCGCGAGGTTCGCGGTGGCGTCCTTCACCCCGACGACCTGCTTGATCTCGTAGAGACGCGCCATGGTCTCGACCGACATGTCGATCACCGAGCGGCCCGGGATGTTGTAGATGATCAGCGGCAGGTCGGTCGCCTCGGCGACCGTCTTGAAGTGGGCGTAGAGCCCTTCCTGCGTCGGCTTGTTGTAATAAGGGGTGACGACCAGCACGCCGTCCGCGCCGGCCTTCGCGGCGTGGCGCGCCAGGGCGACGGCCTCGGCGGTCGAGTTCGAGCCTGCGCCCGCGATCACTGGGACGCGGCCACGAGCCTCCTGCACGCACCACTCCACGACCTTGTTATGCTCGTCGTGGGTCAGGGTCGGGCTTTCGCCGGTGGTGCCCACCGGCACGAGGCCGTGGGTGCCTTCGGCGATCTGCCAATCCACCAGCGCGCGGAACGCGCCTTCGTCGAGGCCGCCGTCGTCCGTCATCGGGGTGACGAGGGCCGGCATGGAGCCGCGGAAAATCGGGGTCGAAGTCATGCGGGACGGCTTTCACGGCTCAAGGCGGAAAGCCCGCGCCAGGCGGGCATGAGGCGGGACGCGCCTCGCATTCGGGCGCTCTTGATACAAGCGACGGGGCTTCGCGCAAAGTGGTCGCTCGCGCGATCGTGCGCGGGGGACGCGTCTTCGCCACACCAGCGGCGCCAAAGTTAGGTCTTCGTAAAGCCTAATCCGGCGAAATTGAAGCGAGTTAGACCTGACACCGCTGGCGACAGCCGCCTGCGGAACACCCGAAGTCGAGAGCCATGTTCGCGTTGAGAGCCCTCCTTCGCGGCGCAGCCGCCGTCAGCCTGTTCGCCGCCCTGCCCGCGCTCGCCGAAGTCGGCAGCGGGGACGAAGCCGCGGCTTCCAGCGGGCAGATTCAAGGCGAGTTCCTGGTCGCCTACGATCCCCCGACCACCGGCGCCATACCCTCCGCCAGCCGCTCCGCCCCGACCGCCAGCGTGCAGGCGGGCGACGTCGCCGCGATCAAGACGGCGATCGCCGCGTTCCAGAAGGGCGACCTCGGCGGGGCCATGAGCGTTCGCGGCTCGTTGCGGGATCCCGGCGCGATCGCGCTGCTGGATTGGCTGTCGATCCGGTTCTCGTCTCGGCAGGTCGGCTATCCCCGCATCGAAGCCTTCCTGCGCGCCCATCGCGATTGGCCGCAGGCGAGCATGGTGCGCCGACGGGCGGAAGAGGCGCTCTGGCTTGAGAACGTCGCCGCGCCGACGGTGCGCGGCTTCTTCGCCGCCAACGGCAAGCCGCAGCGCCCCGAGGGGCGCCTCGCGCTCGCCCGCGCGCTGGTCGCCGCCGGCCAGCGCGACGCCGGGGCGGCGCTCGCCCGCGAGGCTTGGCGCCGCGACGATCTCGACGGCGCGCTCGAAGGCCAGGCGCTGTCGACGTTCGGCTCGTTCTTCAGCGCGTCCGACCACCGCGCCCGCGCGGAGCAGCAGTTTCTCAACGACAATGTGGATGCGGGCCTGCGCGCCGCGGCCCGCGTCGGCGGCCCCTACGTGGCTGTGGCCAAGGCCCGCGCGGCCGTCATCCGCAAGCGACCCGACGCCGCGGCGGCGCTGGCCGCCGTGCCCAGCGCCGGTCGGTCCGACCCGGGCTATCTCTTCGCCGTGGCCAAGTTCAACCGCCGCGCCGACCGCCCGCGCGAGGCGGCGGCCGCGCTCGCCAAGGCCCCGACCAGCGCCGCCGCCCTCGTCGACTCCGACGCCTGGTCGGTGGAGCGGCGCGTCGTCGCCCGCGACCTGCTCGACATCGGCGACGCGCGCATGGCCTACGAGGTGATCCGCCACGCCGAGGCCTCCAGCGACAGCGAGCGCGTCGAGACCGACATGCTGGCGGGCTTCATCGCGCTCCGCGCGCTGAGCGATCCAAAGACCGCGTACCGGCACTTCGCCCGCGTGCAGGCCGAGGCGACCATCCCCGGCACGCTGTCGCGCGCCTTCTACTGGCAGGGACGGGCGCTCGAGGCCTCCGGCGACCAGGGCGGCGCCCGCGCCGCCTATGAGAAGGCCGCCCGCCACGTCACCAGCTACTACGGCCAGATCGCGCGCGCCCGGCTCGGCCTGCAGAACCTGCCCATCCGCGCCCTGCCGAGCCCGACCTCCACCGACCGCGCCACCTTCGGCTCGCGCGTCGCCGTGCGCGCGATCGATCTACTCTACCGCGCAGGCGAACCGGAGCTTGCGCTGCCGATGGCGGCGGGCCTCGCCGACGACCTCCGCAGCCCCGGCGAACTCACCCTGCTTGGCGAGCTGACCCAGCGCTACAAGGACCCCCGCACCACGCTTGTGGTCGGCAAGGCCGGCATCAACAACGGCTATCCCATGGACGCCCTCGCCTATCCCACGGGCGGCGTGCCGAGCTTCCGCCCCGTCGGCCCCTCGATCGAGCCGCCGGTGGTGCACGCGATCGCTCGGCAGGAAAGCTCGTTCAATCCGAAGGCGGTCAGCCACGCCAACGCCCGCGGCCTGCTGCAGCTGCTGCCCTCGACGGCGGCCAAGACCGCGAAGAACGCTGGCGTCGCGTTCGACGCCCGCCGCCTGACGACCGACGCCGCGTTCAACGCCCAGATCGGCGCCGCTCACCTCGGCGAGCTGAACCGCGACTTCCGCGGCTCCTACGTCATGGTGTTCGCCGCCTACAACGCCGGTTCGAGCCGCGTGATGGAGTGGGTCCAGCGCTACGGCGATCCCCGCAAACCCGACACCGACGCGGTGGACTGGGTCGAGCGCATTCCCTTCACCGAGACCCGCAACTACGTCCAGCGGGTGATGGAGAACACGCAGGTCTATCGCACGCGCCTCAACGGTCGCACCGCGCTTCTGATCGAGCGCGACATGGCGGCAGGCGGAGCGCAGTGACGAACGTCCCGCGATGACGACCGAGGTCGTCGATCGCCGGATCGCGACGACGCACGGCCTGCGGCTGCATGTCCGCGCCTGGTCGCCCCCCGAGCCGCACGGCCTGCCCGTCGTGTGCCTGCCCGGTCTGGCCCGCGGCCTCGAGGATTTCAACGAACTGGCCGACCATCTCGCCTCTCCGGCCGGGGGCGGCCGCCACGTCGTGGCCATCTCGGCGCGGGGGCGCGGCCTCTCGGATCGGGACCCAAAACCTGCGCGATACGACGTGCGGGTCGAGGCCAGCGACGTGCTCGCCGTCGCCGACGCGCTCGGCCTCGCTCACGCGGCGCTGATCGGGACCTCCCGCGGCGGACTGCAGGCCATGGCCCTCGGCGCTCTGCGCCCCGGCTTCGGCCACGCGGTCATCCTCAACGACGTCGGCCCCGTGATCGAGCCGCAGGGGCTGCTCCGCATCCGCAGCTACCTCGCCGCGGCGACCGCGCCCAAGACCTGGGACGAAGCGGAGAGCGCGGTGGTCGACCTGTTCGGCGCGCGCTTCCCGGCGCTCGGGCCTGCCGAGTTCCGGCGCATGGCGCGGCGCACATGGCGGGAGACGGCGGAGGGCGGTCTCGCCCCGCTCACGGACCCGGCGCTGATGCGCTCGCTCGAGTCGCTCGATCTGGAAAAGCCTCTGCCGACCCTGTGGCCGCTGTTCGACGGGATGGCCGGCGTCCCGCTGATGGCGATCCGCGGTGAGACGTCCGACATCCTGAGCAGGGAGACGCTGCGAGCCATGAAGGCGCGGAGGCCGGATCTCGTGGTCCTCGACGTGCCCGGACAAGGTCACGCGCCACAGCTCGGAGACCCTTTGACGCTCGCGGCCGTCACGGCGTTTCTCGCCGCGAGCGAGACGCCGGGCCGGCGGTCTCTAGCCGGCTGAGCATCGCTTCTTTTCATATGAAGGCGGCCCGGCGCGCCCGCCGCTCCCGCTGACTGCCGATCGCACCGTCAAATAGAGGTCGACGTCGTCCGAAAGCCTATTAGCGTGGCGTCCTTCGGACGGGCGGCCGCGATCCGGATCCGTCGCCGCCGCTGTACGAGGCGCGGGCTAGATCTCGACCCGCGCCGCGATCGCCGCCTGATGCGACGTCTCCGCTTGGATGTGGGAGACGCGAACCAAACACCGATCGAAGCTATCGCCAAAGTCGGTCTCGGCGTCGCGTAACTCGCGCGCGTCATCCAAACGCGCCTCGGCTTTCCGATGCTTGATCTGTGTCGCGCTCTCGTGGCGGGTCGACGGTCTCATCCGCGCGGCGCTTGTCCGCGGAGGCGAGATCTCATGGGCCTCCGCCGGGCGAGGAGCCATCCGAGCGGCTCCGAGTCATCCAAGGGGCCACCACAAACGAAACGACCCCGCCGAAGCGGGGTCGTCGTAGCGTTTTTCAGATCGTCTAGGATCAGAAGTCGCGCTGGATGCGGAGACGGCCGATGAAGGCGTCGTCGTCACGCAGCGTGTAGTTGGAGGCCTTGTCCTTGACCTTGATGTAGTTCAGCTCGGCGCCGATGTCGAGCTTCTTGACCGGCGTCCAGATCAGGTTGCCGGTGACTGCGTAAGCGGTGAAGTCCGCGCCGGCCGCCTTGACGTTCACGTCGGCGTAGGTGCCCTGCAGGGCCGAACGCCACTTGGGCGACCAGTAGTGCAGGACGCCGAGGTTGAACGCGTAGGCCTTGGTCTTGTCGATGTCGCCGCCGTTGATGACGAAGTCCGGAGCGGAGTTGCCGCCGACGATGTTCTGCGTATTGCCAGAGGCGAAGCCGGCGTCGCCCGAGCTGCCGAGACCAATGTAGGACAGTGCGCCTTCGGTGTAGGCCGCGGTGCCCCACAGATAGTCGCCCTTCGCGAGGAACGGCAGGTTGATCTTCGCGCCGATCTGAGCGCCGTAGCCCCACTCGCTGTCGTTGACGGCCGACGAGTTGATCTGGTGCGCGAAGCCGGACAGCTGAGCCTCACCCCAGCCCTGCTGAAGGCGGATGTTGCCGACGAAGTCGGGGTAGGTCTGCTCCTGGTAGACCGCGCCGCCGTTCGAGCGGCGGGCCGTGCCGTCTTCGATCGCCGCGCTAGCCGAGAAGCCGCCGCCGAAGTCGAAGGTGTAGCCGATAAGGGCCAGCGTGCGGTCCGACACGAACGGGTTCGTGAAGGTCGGGTACGGCTTGAAGTCCCAGAAGGAGTCCGTGAGACCCGCGGTGAAGCCCGCGAACTGCACGAAGGCCTTGTCGAAGATCGAGTCGTCCGAACCGGTCGCCGTGGTGGCGACGTTGTTCACGCTGCCCGAGTCGCGCTGGAACTGCGCGCGGATGTAGGTGCGAACGGTGCCGTACTCGGTCTCGGTGCGAGCGTCGAACCAGAAGCGAGCGCGAGCGCGGAAACCGCTTGCGTTGTTCGGACGGACGCCGCCGAGCGTCTTGGACACTTCGCCGACCGAGTACTCGGCGCGGACATAGCCGCCAATGTTCAGGCAGGTTTCCGTGCCCGGAATGTAGAAGAAGCCGGCGCCGTAGGCGTCGCAAACCTTCACGTATTCGACCGGCTCAGCGAGCGGCAGGTCGGCCGCCGAAGCGCCCGTCACGCCGACGAAGGCGGCGGCAGAGCCAAGCACGAGGCTCTTGACCAGTTTCATGTCGTTCCTCCAACCCCAGATCTGGAAGGCCCGTAAGCGTCGAAACCGTTTGGCCTCTTCGCCGGTCGCCCCGGAAGCGATCGCCCGCTGCGGACGATCCGTAAATGCGGCCGGGGCGCCCCCCCGACGTCGCATTCCGACCATATTCACGGACTGGTGGCATGCAAGCGCGATCACGATTGTGACGCTTCCCCGCCGGGCCTTTGCCACACGCTGTGGCTGGAAGAACACGAAACTGGGATGAGCCGGCCCCCGAACGCGGGATTTTGCCGGGGCGAGGACAGGATTCGTGCGCTTTCGCAAGTCGCGGCGCACGCGGAGGAGCCCGGATTCAGCCGCTTTGGAGGCGGTGCGACTCAGCGTATTCGCCGTCGTCCCCGAGGAGCGTGCGGTGATCGCCCTGTTCGACCACGCGGCCGTCGCGGACGACGCAGATGAGGTCGGCGGCGACAACCGTCGCCAGCCGATGGGCGATGATCAGCGTGGTTCGATTCTTTCGCGCGGCGAAAATGTTGGCCTGCACCTGAGCCTCGATCGCGCCGTCGAGCGCGGAGGTCGCCTCGTCCAACAACAGGATCGGCGCGTTCCTCAGCAGCGCCCGCGCGATCGCCACGCGCTGGCGCTGGCCGCCGGAGAGGCGCGTTCCCCGCGGGCCGACGCGGAACCCGTAGCCGCCTTCCAGCCGCTCGATGAACTCGTGGGCCATGGCCGCTCGCGCCGCCGCCTCGATCTCCGCGTCGGTCGCGTCAGGCCGCCCATAGGCGATGTTCGCCCGCACGCTGGCGTCGAACAGCAGCACGTCCTGGCTGACGAGGGCGATCGACTCGCGAAGCGAGGCGAGCGTGACACCGGCGATGTCCTGGCCCCCGATCGTGACGCGGCCGCCCGAAGGTTCGTAGAGCCGCGCGACGAGGTTGAGCACCGTCGTCTTGCCGGAGCCGGAGGGGCCGACGAAGGCGATGGAGGCGCCCGCCGGGATCGTTACGGAGAAGCCGTCGAGAACCGGCTTCGCCGGATCGTAGCCGAACCTCACGTCGTCGAAGACGATCGCCCCGGACGGATCGGCGAGCGCGACCGCGCCGGCCGCATCCACGATGCGGGGCCGGCGGTCGAGGATCTCGTAGATGCGCGCGATCGACACGCCGCAGATCTGCAGCTGCGCGTTCACCTGCAGCAGGCGGCGGAGCGGCTCGTAGAGCAGCATCAGCGCGCTTACGAAGGCCATCAGCTCGCCGGCGTCGCTGGAGCCGTCGATGACCTGGGATCCGCCTACCAGCAACACGCCGACGAGGGCTAGGGCGGTGACGACGTCGACGATCGGCGACAGCGCCGCACGGGTGCGCGCCACCTTGAGCCCGATCTTCCGGCGGCCCACGATGACGTCGCGCAGGCGCTTCCGCTCCACGTCCTCGTGGTTCTCGGCCTTGACGCCGCGGATCCCGTGGAGCGCTTCCTCGAAGGCCTGGAGGATCTCGCCGCCGAGCTGCTGGCCGTGCCGCATCAGAGCCCGGAGCTTGCGGTTGGCGATGACCGCCGGGATGGCGATCAGCGGGCCGCCCGCGAGCGCCAGCAGGAACCACTGCGGGCTCGCCCACAGCACGTAGATCACCAGGCCCACAAAGGTGACCAAGTCGCGCCCGAGCGTGACGACGATGTTGGTGGACGTGTTGTTCAGCACGTTCACGTCGTCGGTGGCGCGGGCGATGATCTGGCCGACGCTGTTCTTCTGGAAGAACGCCAGGTCGAGGCCGAGGAGGTGGTTCGAGATCCGGTTCTGCAGCGAGGTCGTGACGTGGTTGGAGACCCGCGACAGCATGTACTGCTGCAGATAGCCCGCCGCGGCCCGCAACCCGAACAGCACGAGCACGACGCCCACGATCTCGTAGAGCGCGCCCGCGTCGCGCCGCACGAGGATGTCGTTCACGAGCGACTTGAACAGCCACGGCAAAGCCACGACCGTGCCGGCGAAAACGCTCATCGCGAGGACCGCTACGACGAGATTCCGGGCATGCGGCAGCAGGAACTCCCGCCCGAACCGCTTCAGACGACCGACGCGGGAGCGGAACGGCTCGTCGATGCGGGTCTCGCGACGCGAAAGGTCGCTGATCCGATCGGGATCGGTCTGCGGCGCGGGGACGGACATGCTGTCCTTCAAGCTCTTCGGCGTGCGGGGGTTCGGAGCGAGCCTGTAGCCCTCCCCGCCCAGGGCCGCAAGCGCGCGGGCCCTACTCGGCGGGAGCGGCCGCGGGCAGAGCCGGCGCGACGTGCGCCTCGGGAACACCCGCTTTCCGGCCAAGGAAGCTGTAGACGGCTGGCACCACGAACAGCGTCAGCAGCGTGCCGAAAGTCATGCCGCCGACGATCACCCAGCCGATCTGGGCCCGGCTTTCGGCGCCGGCTCCGGTCGCGAGCGCCAGCGGCACGGCGCCCAGCACCATCGCGCCCGTGGTCATGAGGATCGGCCGCAGCCGCAGCGCCGCGGCCTCCACAACCGCCTCGCGGCGGCCCCTGCCCTGCTCCTGAAGCTGGTTCGCGAACTCCACGATCAGGATGCCGTGCTTGGTGATCAGGCCGATCAGCGTCACGAGGCCGATCTGCGAATAGACGTTGAGCGTGCCCCCCGTCAGCCAGAGCGCGCCGAGCGCCCCGGTCATGGAGAGCGGCACGGTCAGCAGGATGATGAAGGGATCGACGAAGCTCTCGAACTGCGCGGCGAGCACGAGGTAGATGAACAGGATGGCGAGGCCGAAGATCAGCCCGAGGCTCTGGTTGGAGGCGACGTACTCGCGGCTCTGGCCGTTGACGTCGGTCTGCACGGTCTCCGGCAGCGTCTCGGTCGCGATCCGTTCGAGATAGGCCAGCGCTTCGCCCATGGCGTAGCCGCCGGCGAGGTTCATCTCGATGGTCGCGGAGCGCAGTTGGTTGAAGCGGCGCAACTCCCGCGGCGCGACCGAGTCCGCCACCTTCACGAGGTTCGAGAGCTGGATCATCTGCGCGCCCCGCCCGTCTCGATCGGGCGTGCGGACGTAGATCGTCGACAGCGTCTCCGGCGTCGCGCGGTCGGCGTTGGCGAGCTGCACGATGACGTCGTACTGTTCGCCGTCGCGCTCGAAGCGGGTGACCTGCCGCGAGCCCAGCATGGTCTCGAGCGTTCGGCCCACCATCGCGACGTCCAGTCCGAGATCGGCGATCTTGGCGCGGTCGAGCTCCACCCTGAGCTCCGGCGCGTTCAGCTCGAGATCGCTCTCGATGTTGGTGAGGTTGGGATTTTCGGAGATCTTCGCGACGAAGGCCTTGGCGGTTCGGTCCAGATCCTCGTAGGCGCCGGAGGTCTGCAGCACGAACTGCACCGGCCGCGCGCCGCCGCGCTGGCCGAGCGCCGGCGGGTTGGTGGTGAACAGCGCAAGCCCGGGGATGTCGCGCAGCTTCTTCGACAGCTCCGCCATGATCTGCTGCTGCGACCGGTCGCGCTCGCTCCAATCCTTCAGCGGCGCCCGGCCGAGCACGTTCGCGATCAGCGGCTGGCCGATGATGGTGAGATAGCCGTCGACCTCCGGCGTGGCGCGCAGGATCGCCTCGAGCTGCTCCGTGTACCGGGTGCTGTAGGCGATGGTGGAGCCTTCGGGCGCCTGGCCGCGGATCTGCAGGATGCCGCGGTCCTCGACCGGCGAGAGCTCCGAGGTGAGGCTCGTGAACAGCAGCCCCGCCCCGCCCGCGACGCCGAGCGCACACAGCACGACGAGCACCCGCGCCTTCAGCGCCGCGCCGACGAGCCGCTTGTAGCCGCGCTCGGTCGCCCGGAAGCCGCGCTCCATCGCCATGAAGACGCGGCCGGGGTTCGGATCGTGCTTCAGCATGCGCGAGCACATCATCGGCGTCAGCGTCAGCGCGACGAAGCCCGAAACGATCACGGCCCCCGCGAGCGTCAGCGCGAACTCAGTGAAGAGACGCCCCGTACGGCCCGGCGAGAAGGCGACCGGCGCGTAGACGGCGGCGAGCGTCACCGTCATCGCGATGACGGCGAAGCCGATCTCGCGCGAGCCTTTGATCGCGGCGTCGATGGGCTTCATGCCCTCCTCGACGTGGCGGTAGATGTTCTCCAGCACCACGATCGCGTCGTCGACCACGAGGCCGATCGCGAGCACCAGCGCGAGCAGCGTCAGCGTGTTCACGGTGAAGCCGAACGCCAGCATCATCGCGAAGGTCGCGACCAGCGAGACCGGGATCGTCACCACCGGGATCAGCGAGGCGCGGACTGTGCGCAGGAAGAAGAAAATCACGAGGACCACAAGCACGATCGCCTCGACGATCGTGTGCCACACCGCCTCGATCGACTTGTCGATGAAGACGGCCTGATCGTAGTTCAGCAGCACGGTGACGCCCTCGGGGAGCGCCTCCTGGATCTCGGGCAGCGCCTTGCGGACGCCCTGCGATACCTCCAGCGGGTTCGCCGTCGCCTGCTTGATGACGCCGATCGCGACCGCTGGGCCGGAATCGTAGCGGGACTGCTTCCGCTCGTCGGCCGCGCCGAGCTCAACCTTGGCGACGTCGCGGAGGCGCACCTGGGCGCCGTCCGCCACCTTGACGATGATGTTCCCGAACTCCTCGGGCGTCTGCAGCCCGGTGCGCGACAGCACCGAGAACTCGCGGTCCGCGCTTTCGATCCGGCCCGAGGGAATCTCGACGTTCTGTTGGGCGAGCGCGGTCTCGACGTCCTGGACGGTGAGCGCGTAGGCCGCGAGGCGGTTGCGGTCGACATAGATCCGCATCGCGTATTTGCGCTCGCCGAAGATCTGGATGTCGGCGACGCCGGGCAGGATCTTGAAGCGGTCGAGCACGTAGCGGTTGACGTAGTCGGTGAGCTCCAGCTGGTTCATCCGGTCGGACCGGAACGCCAGATACATGACCGGCTGGGCGTCCGCCTCCACCTTGGCGATGACCGGCTCATCAATCTCGTCGGGCAGGTTCTGGCGCACGCGCGCCACGCGGTCGCGCACGTCGCTCGCCGCCACATCCGGGTTCACGTTGAGATTGAACCGCACGGTGATACGGCTCGACTCTTGCCGGCTCTGGCTCTCGATGACGTCGATGCCTTCGATGCCGGAGATCGAGTCCTCGAGCACCTGGGTGACCTGGCTCTCGATGATCCGGGCCGCGGCGCCGGGATAGGCGGTGGTGACCGAGACCGTCGGTTCGTCGACGTTCGGATACTCACGCACCGCCAGCCGCTGGTAGGACACGAAGCCGACCAGCAGGATGACGAGGCTGAGCACCGTCGCGAAAACGGGGCGGCGGATGCAGGTTTCGGCGATCTTCATGGCGGCGCGGCCCCCGCCTCAGCGGGCGGCTTTGGCGGGCGCCGCGGCGGCCTGCCGGGCCGGATCGACGACCCGCACCGCGGCGCCGTCCTTCAGCCGCTGCTGGCCGGCGACGACGACCATCTCGTCGCCCGAGACCCCGTCCACGATCTCGACCTCGCCCACCCTGCGCTCGCCGAGCTTCACGGTCGTCTCGACCGCCTTGCCGTCCTTCACCCGGTAGACGAGATTCTCGGAGCCGCGCGGCACGAGCGCGCTTTCCGGGATCACCACCACCGACTGCGTCTCGTCCGCCGTCACGTCGACGCGGGCGAACAGGCCGGGGCGCAGCAGACGGTCCGCGTTGTCGAGACGGGCGCGGACCTTGAGCGCGCGGCCGTTGACGTCGACCAGCGGGTCAATCGCGTAGATCTTCCCCTTGAAGGTCCGGCCAGGATATGCGTCGACCGACACTGAGACGGCCAAGCCGATTTTGACGTCGGCGAGCCGCGTCTCGGGCACGCGGAAATCGACCTTCAGGGTGTCGATGCTCTCGAGATTGACGATCGGCTGGCCCGCCGGGACATAGGCGCCGATCGAGGCGAGGCGGAAGCCGACGACGCCATCGAACGGCGCGCGGATCTCGGTCTTGCCGAGCCGCACCTTCACCAGCTCCACCGCCGCTTTCGCGATCGCGCGGTCGGCGATCGCCTGGTCGCGGGCGGTGTCGGTGGCGTAGCCCGACTTCGACAGGGACTGGGCGCGCTTGTAGTTGGCCTCGGCGAGCGCCAGGCGCGCTTCGAGATCCTGCAGCTCCGCCATCAGCAGCGTGTCGTCGAACTTGAGCACCGGCGCGTTCGCCGCCACCCGGTCGCCGTCCTTGAAGTTGATCGACACGAGCCGGCCGGGTTGTTCGGCCGCGAGTTGCACCGACTCCTCGGACACCAGAGAGCCGACGGAGGCGAAGCGCGACGAGACCGTCTGGGGCTTGGCCGGGACGGCCTCCACGGCGACGCCGGGCGCCGAGGCTGGAGCCGGTTTCGCGGCGGCGCTGGAGCCGGAACGGCCTGCGGCCACGGCGACCTTGTCGAAAGCGCCTTGGACGGGAGACGGCAGCAGCTCGTTCAATCCGGCGTAGGCGCCGGCTCCAACCGCGGCGAGGGCCGCGAGGGCGATGAACGACGTGCGCATGCGATCTCCTGACAACAACCATAATCCAGCGCGAGCGGCGGCGCCATCGTCGCCCGGTCCGTCCTCTTACGACGCGAGGCTTCGCTCCGTGCGCGGCGATCACGCGATCGGGAACCGAACCGGCGCGAGGCCGGCGCGGGAGCCATGCCGTCCCGCGCCTTGACCCGGCGGGCGCGGGCGGCCCACCCTGCCGCCTTCGCTTGTCTTCGAGACCGGATCAGCCGTCATGTCCCCGAGTTCCGCCGCCGCATTCGCCCCCGCGGCGACCAACAACCTCGACGCCTTCTGGATGCCGTTCACCGCCAACCGGCAGTTCAAGGACGCGCCGCGCCTGCTCGTGGGCGCCAAGGACATGCACTACACGACCGCGGACGGCCGGCAGGTTCTCGACGGCACCGCCGGGCTCTGGTGCGTCAACGCCGGCCACGCGCGGCCGAAGATCGTCGAGGCGGTGCAGCGGCAAGTGGCGGAGCTCGACTATGCGCCCGCCTTCCAGATGGGCCACCCCAAGGCCTTCGAGTTCGCGAGCCGCCTCACCGCGCTCGCGCCGAAGGGCCTTGATCATGTGTTCTTCACCAACTCCGGCTCGGAGTCGGTCGACACCGCGCTGAAGATCGCCCTCGCCTACCAGAAGGTGCGCGGCGAGGGCGGCCGGTTCCGGCTGATCGGCCGCGAGCGCGGCTATCACGGCGTCGGCTTCGGCGGCATCTCGGTCGGCGGCATCGTCACCAACCGCAAGGCGTTCGGCCCCGGCCTGCCCGGAACCGACCACCTGCGCCACACCTACGACCGCGAGCGCAACGCCTATTCGCGCGGGATTCCGGCGCACGGAGCGGAGCTCGCCGACGACCTGGAGCGCCTCGTCGCGCTGCATGACGCCTCCACCATCGCGGCCGTCATCGTCGAGCCGGTCGCGGGCTCGACCGGCGTTGTCCTGCCGCCCAAGGGCTATCTCGAACGCCTGCGCGCGCTCTGCGACAAGCACGGCCTGCTGCTGATCTTCGACGAGGTCATCACCGGCTTCGGCCGCCTCGGCGCGCCCTTCGCCGCCGACTGGTTCGGCGTCACGCCGGACATCATGGTGACCGCCAAAGGCGTCACCAACGGCGTGGTGCCGATGGGCGCAGTGTTCGTGTCCTCGGCGATCTACGAGGCATTCATGAACGGCCCGGAGCACGTCATCGAGCTGTTCCACGGCTACACCTACTCGGCGCACCCGCTCGCCTGCGCAGCGGGCCTCGCGACGCTCGACACCTACGCCGAAGAAGGCCTGCTGACCCGCGCCAGCGAGACCGGAGAGCGCTTCGCCGACGCGCTGCATGCGCTGAAGGGCCTCCCCCACGTCGTCGACATCCGCAACATCGGCCTCGTCGGCGCGGTGGAGCTCGAGCCGATCCCGGGGCAGCCGACCAAGCGCGCCTTCTCCGCCTTCCTGAAGGCCTATGAAAAGGGGATCATGATCCGCACCACCGGCGACATCATCGCAATGTCCCCGCCGCTCATCATTTCGGAAGCGCAGATCGACGAACTGGTCGGCACGCTCGCCGACGTGCTGCGTACGCTGGATTGAAATGACGCTCCCCAACGGCGCCCCGGCGCCTCGTCCCTCCGACGACCGCCCTCTGAGCCGCGCCGCCTTCTTCGGTTGGGGTCTCGGCTTCATCAGCCTGATCGCGCTCTCGGTCGTGGGCCTCGGGCACAGCCCGCAGATCCGCGGCGCGGCGAACCTGCGCTACGCCATCGTCGTCGTCCTCGTGGCCGCTGCGCTCGGCGCCGCGACGGTCATGCTCGCCCGCTCCGCCTCCGCCAGCCGGTCGGGCGAGGCGTTTCGCCGCTTCGGCGTCGCCTTCGGCGCGACGGCGCTCGTCCTGTTCGTCTGGGAGGCGGTCGCGGTCGGTCGAGGGCTATCGCCCTCGCCGGTCGGCATCGTCGCCGCCCTGCTCGGCTACTGACCTTTCGGAGGCGCATCCCATGGCGACGCCCACCACCCACAATCTCGCCGTCGACGGCCGGCGGCTCTGGGACGCGATTCACGAGACGGCGGCCTTTGGTGGCACGCCCAAGGGCGGCGTGCGGCGGCTGACGTTGTCCGACGAGGACCGGCAGGTGCGCGACTGGTTCCGCGCCGCCTGCGAGGCCCTGGGCTGCGCGGTGACGGTCGACGACATGGGCAACATGTTCGCCCGCCGCCCAGGTCGCCGCGACGACCTCGCGCCAATCGCCTTCGGGTCGCATCTCGACACCCAGCCGACCGGCGGCAAATTCGATGGCGTCCTAGGCGTTCTCGCCGGGCTCGAGGTGCTCCGCACCCTTCACGACGCCGGATACGAGACCAACGCGCCGCTGGAGCTGGTCAACTGGACCAACGAGGAAGGCTCGCGCTTCGCTCCCGCGATGCTCGCCTCGGGCGTGTTCGCCGGCGCGATCGCGAAGGAGACGGCGCTCGCCCAGACCGACCGCGAGGGCGCGACCTTCGGGGCCGAGCTCGACCGCATCGGCTATCGCGGCGAGGAGCCCTGCGGGGCGCGCGCGTTCTCCGCCTTCTTCGAGCTCCACATCGAGCAGGGCCCGATCCTCCAGGACGAGGACAAGATGGTCGGCGTGGTCGAGGCCGTTCAGGGCATCCGCTGGTACGAGATCACGCTCGTCGGCCAGGACGCCCATTCCGGCGCGACGCCGATGCGGCTCCGCCGCGACGCACTGGTCGGCGCCGCGCGCGTGGTGGCGGCGGTCGACCGCATCGGTCGGGCGCGGCCGGACTGCGTCGGCACGGTCGGGCTGATGGAGGTCAAGCCGAACTCCCGCAACGTTTCGCCCGGCGAGGTCTTCCTCACCGTCGACTTCCGCTCCCCGGACGACGCCAAGGTCGCGGCCATGGAGGCCGACCTCATCGACGCGGTCGCGGAGATCACATCCGACCTCGGGCTCGAAGGCGCGCCGGTGCGCATCTGGGACCAGCCCGCGACGATCTTCGACGCCGAATGCGTGGCCGCGGTCGAGGCCGCGGCCGAGGCCTTCGGCCAGGGCTGCCGGCGGATGGTGTCCGGCGCCGGACACGACGCCGCCTACGTGGCGCGAGTGGCGCCCACCGCGATGATCTTCGTCCCTTGTAAGGACGGGATCAGCCACAACGAGGCCGAGAGCTCGACGCTGCAGCAGTGCGCCGCAGGCGCCCAGGTCCTGCTCGACGCGGCTCTTCGTTACGACCGGAAGTTCGGGTGAGTCGGGGCTCGCAACGGCTCATCCTACGAACGGCGGCTGCGCTTTCCGTTGTCCCGCCCTCCGCCGTCTGCTACGCCTCGGACATTCGCTTCGGCGTCCTTCGGGACCTCTGAGGGAATCCGGTGGGGAGCGCTAGGCGCGTTCCGAATCCGGAGCTGCCCCCGCAACTGTGAGCGGCGAGCGGCGCGCCAAGGACCAGGGCCACTGGGTTTCGACCTGGGAAGGCCGGCGCGACCGCCGCGACCCGCGAGCCAGGACACCTGCCGGAACCGCGAGCAACCGCCAACGCCCTCGGTGGGAGGGCACATGAGGCCTGTGATGACCGACCTGACCCGCTCCCCGACCCGCGCCGGAGCCCTCTCGGCGACCCGCGCGCTGCCGATCGTCTGCGCCTTTCTCCTCGGGGTGGTCGTGATCGGCGGGACCGGGTTCGCGCAGATGGCCGCGGCCCACAACGCGGCGCACGACCACAGGCATTCCATCGGCTTTCCCTGCCACTGAGGGAACGACCGAGATGACCCTCTTTCGCACCATCGTCCTTCTCGCGGCGCTGGTGGGCTTCGGCGCGGGCGTCGTCCTGACCGTCGTCCAGCAGTTCGGCACCCAGCCGCTGATCGTGAAGGCGGAGGGCTTCGAGCAGGCGCGCACCGAGGCCTCTGCCCCGAAACCTCATCACCATGACGCCATGGGCGCCCACGACCACCTCGCGGCGTCCGCCGCCGACGTCGCGGCGGCCGAGGCCCACGAAGCCCACGACCACGGCGACGGCTGGGCGCCGGCCGACGGGGCCGAGCGCTTCCTCTGGACGCTCGCCGCCAACGTCGTGAGCGGCGTCGGCTTCGCATTGCTGCTGGTGGCCGCAAGCGAGCTCAAGGGCGGGCTGACCTCGTGGCGTGAAGGCCTGTTCTGGGGCCTCGCCGGCTTCGCGGTGTTCACGCTCGCGCCCTCCATCGGCCTGCCGCCGGAGGCGCCCGGCGTCGAGGGCGCGCCGCTGATGGACCGCCAGATCTGGTGGATCGGCACGGCGGTCGCGACCGCCGCCGGCCTCGCCCTGCTCGCCTACGGCCGCTCGCCCCTAACGGCGCTCGGCGCCATCGTGCTCATCGCCGCCCCGCACGTGATCGGCGCGCCGCAGGCGACCGAAGCCCCGGCCATCCCGCGCGACCTCGAGCACGACTTCGTGGTGGCGGTGATCGTCACGGGCTTCGTGTTCTGGGCGGCGATCGGCGTCCTCGCCGGCGCCCTGCGCGGGCGCTTCGCCGCGGCCTGACGGGCCGATGCCCGCCCCCGCGCGCCGCGGGACCGTCACCCTCGTCCTCGGCGGCGCGCGCTCCGGAAAGAGCCGCTTCGCCGAGAGTCTCGCGACGGCGACCGGGCTCGACCTCGTCTATCTCGCGACGGCGCAGGCCTTCGACGACGAGATGCGGCAGCGGATCACCCGTCACCGCGCCGACCGCGAAGGCGCGGGCTGGCGCGCGGTCGAGGCGCCGCTTGCGCTCGCCGACGTCGTCGTCGCCGAATCCGCGCCCGAGACGGCGCTGCTGGTCGACTGCCTGACGCTGTGGCTGACCAACGTGATGCTGGCGGACCTTGACGTGGAGCGTGAAGCCGACGGCCTGCTCGCGGCGCTCGACGCCGCGCGAGGTCCCGTCGTCCTGGTCTCCAACGAGGTCGGCTACGGCATCGTCCCCGAGAACGCGCTCGCCCGCGCGTTCCGTGACCATCAGGGCCGGCTGAACCAGCGCGTGGCCGCCATCGCGGACCGCGTGACGCTGGTGGCGGCGGGCCTCCCTCTCGATCTCAAGCTCCCGAAGGAGCCAACTTCATGACCGCGTCCCACAAGATCCCCGCCACCGTCGTCACCGGCTTCCTCGGCGCCGGCAAGACCACGCTGATCCGCCACCTGCTGCAGAACGCCGGCGGCCGGAAGATCGCGCTGATCGTCAACGAGTTCGGCGACGTCGGCATCGACGGCGACGTGCTGCGCGCCTGCGAGAGCGAGGCCTGCCGCGAGGAGGACATCGTCGAACTCGCGAACGGCTGCATCTGCTGCACCGTCGCCGACGACTTCATCCCGACCATGGAGAAGATCCTGGCGCGGTCGCCGCAGCCGGACCACATCGTGATCGAAACCTCCGGCCTCGCCCTGCCCCAGCCGCTGGTGCGCGCCTTCCGCTGGCCGGAAATCGCGACCCGCGTGACGGTGGACGGCGTGGTCACCGTGGTCGACGGCCCGGCGGTCCGCGACGGCCGCTTCGCCCATGACGAGGAGGCGGTCGCCGCCCAGCGCGCCGCCGACCCCAACGTCGACCACGAGGACCCGATCGAGGAGCTGTTCCAGGACCAGGTCCGCTCCGCCGACCTCATCATCGTGCACAAGGCCGATCGCCTGTCGGACGCCGAGATCGAAGCCGTGAAGACCGACGTGCTGGCGCATTCCAGCGCCGGCGTGCGGGTGGTCTCCGCCGCCAACGGCGACCTGCCGGCGGACGTGCTGCTCGGCCTCGCCTCGGGCGTCGAGGACAAGATCGACGCCCGCCCCACGACCCATGAGCTTGAGGGCGAGGTGCAACACGACCATGACGACTTCGAGAGCTTCATCGCCGAAACGCCGGAGGCCGCCGACGCGGGCGAACTCGAGGCGCGGGTGCGCCGCGTTCTGGAGGCGCACCCGGTGCTGCGGCTGAAGGGCTTCGTGCCGGTGGCCGGCAAGGCCGCGCGGCTCGTGGTGCAGGCGGTCGGGACGCGGGTCGACGCCTATTTCGACCGGGCGTGGAAGCCGGGCGAGGCGCGGCTGGGCCGGCTCGTCGTGATCGGCGAGAAGGGCGTGGACCAAGCCGCGATCGCCCGGGCGCTGGCGGTGAACTGAGCGTCAGCGACCCGCGGCAGGGCTCTGCCGTCATCCCCCGGCTTGTCCGGAAGATCCACGTCGCCGCCGACGGTTCCGCGCCCGCGTGCGAACGCCGGGTCTGGATGCTCCGGATAAACCGGGGCATGACGATGCGTCTGCCGAGGCGAACCGCTGCCAGGCTCGGGCTGACCCGCGCCTCGGAACAAGGAGTTCCAAACGCATGCACCTCCTGAAGGCGCAGGGACAGCCGATCGGCGACGGGACGGAGGCGGTCGATCTCGACCTGACGCCGGCTGACGTCGTGATCGTGTCCGCGGCCGACACGGAGATCGCCGGCCTCGCCCGCGCGCACGCCGGCCTTGGAGCGGACGCGCCGTCGCTTCGGCTCGCGAGCCTGCAGAAGCTGCGCCACAACCTGTCGGTCGACCTCTTCCTCGAGAAGACGGCCGCGCGCTCGAAGCTGCTCGTGCTCAGGCTGCTCGGCGGCGCCTCTTACTGGCCTTACGGGGTCGAGGAGGCGGTCCGCATCGCGCGGCGCCATGGCATCAAGCTCGCGGTCATGCCCGGCTGCCACAACGCCGATCCCGACCTGATCGCGCGCTCCACCGTGCCGGCGGACGAGGCCGACCGGCTGTGGCGGCTGCTGGTGGAGGGCGGGCCTGCGAACCTCGCCGCCGCGCTCCAGGCATGCCGCGCCTGGGTGGACGGAGCGCCAGTCGCCGCCGAGCCCGTCGCGACGCCGGCCGCCGGCTTCTACTGGCCGGGCCTCGCCGCGCCGAGCCTCGACTCAATCGCCGCGCAGTGGCCGGCCAACCCGCGTGTTCCCGAGTTGGCACACGTTGGAGGACCAAGTCGGCGACAGCCGACTTGGTCAAGCGCGCATGCGGCGCCGATCGTGTTCTACAGGGCGCAGTATCAGGCCGGCGACGTCGTCGCGATCGACGCGCTCATCGCGGCGCTGCTCGCCCGCGGCCTCGGGCCGTTGCCGATCTTCGTGTCCTCACTGAAGGAGGCCGCAGCCGCCGCCTTCGTGCGCGAGACCTTCGCGACGGTCCGGCCCGCCGTGGTGCTCAACACGACGGTGTTCGCGGTGTCGAAGCCCGGCGCGGTCTGGGCTGCGACGCCGCTCGATTCGGCGGACGCGCCCGTGCTGCAGGTCGCGCTCGCCGCCATCGACCGCCCGACTTGGGAGGCCTCCCCCCGAGGCCTCGGGGCGCGCGATCTCGCCATGGGCGTGGCGCTGCCCGAGATCGACGGCCGCATCTTCACCCGCGCCGTCGCCTTCAAGACCGCTGGCCGCGTTGATGCCGCGACCGAGACCGAGATCGTCGCCTTCGAGGCCGCGGAGGATCGCGTGTCCTTCGTCGCGGATCTTGCGGCGAACTGGGCGCGGCTGCGGACCACGCCGCGGGCCGACCGCCGGGTCGCGCTGATACTCGCCAATTATCCCACCGGCGCGGCGCGCCTCGCCAACGGTGTCGGTCTCGACACGCCCCAGAGCACGGCCGTGATGCTCGACGCCCTGCGCTCCGCCGGCTACGCCGCGGACGGCGCGCCGGAGACCGGCGCCGCCGTCGTGCAGGCGATGACGGCGGCGCTTGCAGCTTCCGTCGGCGCGACGGGTCAAAGGAAGGCTCGTCATTCCCCGGCTCGTCCGGGAAATCCAGTTTCGGCGCCGAGCGTTTCAGCGACCCTGGATGCCCCGGACAAGCCGGGGCATGACGCGCTCTATTCGGAAGCGACGCTCCTTCCTGTCGCCACGTATCGTCGCTTCCTCGCGGCCCTGCCCGCCGCGGCCCGGGACAAGATGCTTGACCGCTGGGGCCCGCCCGAGAGCGACCCGACTTTCGACGCGCAGGCCGGCGGCTTCCGCCTCGCGCTGCGCGCCTACGGCAACCTGATCGTCGGCGTCCAGCCCTCGCGCGGCTTCGACGTCGACCCGAAGGCAGCCCACCACGATCCGGACTTGCCGCCGCCCCATGGCCACCTCGCGTTCTATGTCTGGCTGCGCGAGGTCTTCGGCGTCCACGCGGTCGTTCACGTCGGCAAGCACGGCAATCTGGAGTGGCTGCCGGGGAAGTCGCTGGCGCTGAGCGAAACCTGCTACCCCGAGGTCGCGCTCGGGCCCCTGCCACACGTCTACCCCTTCATCGTGAACGACCCCGGCGAAGGCGCCGCCGCCAAGCGCCGGGCCGCCGCCGTCATCGTGGACCATCTCACGCCGCCGCTGGCCCGCGCGGAGGGAACCGCGGATTTGCGCGAGGTCGAGACGCTGGTGGACGAGTACGCCGAGGCGCAGGGGCTCGACCCGCGCCGGGCGGCGAGTCTCGGCAAGGAGATCCTCGCCCGCGCGGCGAGCCTCGGCCTCGACCGCGATTGCGGATTCTCGATCGCCGACGACCCGGACGACGCCCTGACCAAGCTCGACGCCTTCCTGTGCGAGGTGAAGGAGCTTCAGGTCCGCAACGGGCTGCACGTGTTCGGCCGCTCTCCGACCGGCGCGAGGCGCGCCGAGCTGCTGGCGGCGCTGGTGCGCTCCCCCCGCGGCGCGCGCCCGGAGGACGCCTCGCTGACGCGGGCCTTGGCCAGCGACCTTGGGCTCGGCGGCTTCGACCCGCTCGCAGCGGATTTCGCCGCGCCCTGGACCGGTCCGCGGCCGGCGGCGCTGATCGGACTTTCCGAGGACGCGTGGCGCACGACCGGAGACACGGTGGAGCGGCTGGAGCTTCTGGCGTTGCGGCTGGTGGAGGCCGGCGCGCCCGATCTCATCACCGCGCCGTCAGCCTCCTCCCCGCCGTCATGGTCCGGCTTGACCGGACCATCCACGTCCGACGTTAAGCTCGACGGCGCCGGCGGGTCCTCCGGTCAAGCCGGAGGACGACGGCGCGGGTGGGATCTCGGTCAGTACCCAGCCGCTTCCGCCGTCCTCCATGAACTCGCTACCCTCGTCGCGCCGCGCGTCGACGTCTCAGGCGCGGCCGAAATCGACGGCCTGCTGCGGGCGCTCGACGGGCGCTTCGTGGCGCCGGGGCCGTCGGGCGCGCCGACGCGCGCGCGGCTCGACGCTCTTCCCACGGGCCGCAACTTCTTCGCGCTCGATCCGCGCTCGGCCCCCACCGAGGCGGCGTGGCGGCTGGGGCGGACGGCGGCCGACGTGCTGTGCCGCCGGCATTTTCAGGATCAGGGCGAGTGGCCGCGCCGGCTCGCCATCTCCGCCTGGGGCACCGCCAACATGCGCACCGGCGGCGACGACATCGCCCAGGCGCTCGCGCTGATGGGCGTGGCGCCGCAGTGGGAGGCGGGCTCGTCGCGCGTGGTGGGGCTCGTTCCGCTTTCCCTCGCCGAGCTTCAGCGCCCGCGCGTGGACGTGCTGTTCCGCATCTCCGGCTTCTTCCGCGACGCCTTTCCGTTCCAGATCGACCTGATCGACGAGGCCGTGCGGCTCGTCGGCGCGCTGGACGAGGACGACGAGGCCAATCCGGTCCGCGCCCGCCTGCGCGCCGAGGCCGCCGCCGGCCGCGCGGGCCACAGCGTGTTCGGGGCAGCGCCCGGCGCCTACGGGACGGGCCTCGCGCCGCTGCTCGACGCCGGCGCCTGGGAGACCCGCGACGATCTGGCCGAGGCCTATCTCACGGCGAGCGGCTTCGCCTACGCCCAGGGCGTCGAGGGAACGGCAGCGCGGGCGGAGTTGAACGCGATCGCGCAAGGGGTCGACGGCGTGGTGCAGACCCAGGACGCCCGCGAGTTCGACCTGCTCGACAGCGACGACGTCCACGAGTTCGCCGGCGGCCTCTCCGCGGCGGTGGAGGCGCTGAAGGGCGCGGCGCCTGCGATCTACCACCTCGACACCTCCAGGACTGAAACGCCGGTGGTGCGCTCGCTGAAGGAGGAGATCGCCCTTGTGGTCCGGGCGCGGGCGACGAACCCCAAATGGATCGACGCCATGCGCGAGCACGGCCACAAGGGCGCGGCGGAGATGCTTGCGACCGTGACGAACCTCTCAGGGTTCGCCGCCACTACCGACGCCGTCGGCTCCCACCAGTTCGACGCGCTCTACGGCGCTTATCTCGGCGACGAGGCGGTGCGCGGCTTCATCGCGGAGGCGAATCCCGCGGCGCTCGCCGCCATGGCCCGCGCCTTTCTGGAGGCGGAGCGCCGCGGCTTCTGGCGACCGACCCGCAACAGCGCCCACAACGATCTTCTCAGCCTGACGACGGAGCCAGCCCGATGACCGAAGATCCCGCCCGCCACGCCGAGAAGATGAAAAAGCGCAAGGAGCATCAGGACAAGATCGTCTCCGAGCGCCAGGTCGAGAAAGGGCTGCTGATCGTCCACACCGGCAAGGGCAAGGGCAAGTCGACGGCCGCCTTCGGCATGGCGATGCGCGCCATCGCCCATGGCCAGAAGGTCGGCGTGGTGCAGTTCATCAAGGGCCCGTGGGAGAGCGGCGAGCGCGACCTGCTGCGCAAGTTCCCGGAGCAGGTCGAGGTGCACGCCATGGGCGAAGGCTTCACCTGGGAGACGCAAGACCGCGAGCGCGACATCCGCGCCGCGCGAGAGGCGTGGGAGATGTCGAAGCGCTTCATCGCGGACCCTTCGATCAAGATGGTGATCCTCGACGAACTCAACATCGTGCTGCGCTACGACTACCTCGATCTCAAGGAAGTGCTCGCCGCCATCGCCGCGCGGCCCGAGGGCTGCCACGTGATCGTCACTGGCCGCAACGCCAAGGACGAGATGATCGAGATCGCCGACCTCGTGACCGAGATGACCCAGATCAAGCACCCCTTCCGCGACGGCGTGAAGGCGCAGGCCGGCGTCGAGTTCTAGCGCCGCCCGCCGGCAACGCCGAACGAAGCGACGCTCTGCGTCGATGCGATATTCCGCTTCGTCCTTCCGTTATGGCTGGACTTGAGGGCGACGCTTCCGAGCAGCGTTCAAGAAGTGCAGGATCGGAGGCCTGTGCCCGCCCTCACTTCCACTGCTTCTCCTCGTTCACCCAGAACGATCCCGGCAGCAGTCCCGGCTTGGTGAAGGCGTCGACCAGATTGCTCAGCAGCTTCGAGATGTTGTTGTCGAAGCCGTTGATCGGCAGCGCCTGGCAGAAGGCGATCGAGCCGGTGCTGAAGACGGCGCCGTTGTTGGGCGTCGGGAAGTACACGAGGTCGGCGCGAAGCCGGTAGTCCTGCGAGCCGGCGAGTCCAGGATAGGGGTAGAGGATCTCCTCGATCGACAGCATGTAGTTGTCGCTGTGGCCGCCCGAGGACGCGATGATCTTGGCATGCGGAGGCGTGCCGAGCGTGAGGTCGTAGCGGTCGAGTTCGAGGCCCGCCGCGCCGCCGTAGGCGAGGCCGAAGTCGCCGATGATCTCGCCCTCGATGCCGTCGAACATCCAGTCGACCGTGCGGTGGTAGCTGTCGGGCATCCGGCGGAACGGCCGGCTGGTCTCGAAGCCCTCGCCGATGAACCCGACGCCGAAGGTCTTCTGCGGCGGGCGGCCGAGGTTCTTCCAGAGCCCGCTCTTCTGCCCGGTGGTGGCGAGATAGTGCTCGCCCGGCCGCGCCTGCCAGGCCCTCATACCGGAGTCGAGCTTCCGCACCTCCATCACCCACGGCTCCTCCTCCCGGAACGCCACGTTCCAGTAGAAGCCGTTGCCGCCCATGTAGATGAAGCGCCCGCCGCCGGCGACGTAGTCCTCCATCGCGTCCAGCATCGGCTCGGAGGTGTATTCCGGGTGCGATCCCGTCAGCACGCAGGCGTAGGGCTCGATCGCCGCAAGGCCCTCGCGGTGCAGGTCCTCGTCGGTTACGACGTCGTAGTCGTAGCGCTTGGTCTCGAGCCAGGCGAGGATCGAGAGGTCCGCTGGAAACGCCCAGGTGACGCCCATGCTCGACATCCGCGCCTTGGGCCGCATGTTCAGGATCGGACGGCGGTATGACGTGTAACAAACCCCGTTGCCGTCGGCCCAGCTGTCGTAGGTCGAGAAGCCGAACTCCCAGTTCTTGTACATCTCGATGTCGATTTCGGTGACGATCGGCGGCTGCCCCGTCATCGGCTGGATGATCTGCGCGTCGAAGCTCAGATGCTCGTTGGCGTAGGCGAGATAGGTGGCGGTCGGGAACAGCAGCGCGACCTTGCCCTTCGGCGTCTTCGGCCGGACGAAGAACACGACGTGCTCTTCCGAAAGCCCCTTGCCCGGACCCGCCCTCAGGCGGATCGCGTAACAGCCGCTCTTCAGGTCGTCCGGCAGGCGGACGGTGCGCGTCTTGTCCCAGTTCGAGTCCACCACCTGGTCGTAGTGGAACTCGACCCCGCCATACTCCTCCGGCGCCAGACGAAAGCAGTCGTTGCGGCCGTTCCAGTTCCAGCCGGTCTGGGCGCGCACAGGGCGGTTGAAGCCGAGGGCGTTCAGCCTGTGGGGGCCGACATCGATCACGACGTCGCCAATTCCCCGGTCGGTGTAGCCCGCCGTCGTGTCCCAATAGGCGACGAGGCCGTCCGGCTTCGGCGGCTTGCCGTCCCGGATCTCGTCCAGCTCGACGCGGGTCAGCGCGCGGCCGTAGACGCCGGGACGGTCGATCTTCCCGCAGTAGGTCTCGGACACGAAGGCGCCGCGGGTCTCGTGAAAATCCTGCGAGCCGGCGATCAGGAACGGCGTTTCGGCGAGGTGCTTCGGCCGGAACCGGAAGGTCTCGGTGACATGGCTGCGGTATTCGATCGGACAGACCTTGCCGAGCAGGCTGTTGTACCGGTTGGCGACGCCTTCTTGATAGATCTCCGTCCGGCCCGTCTTGGGATCGTAGCTAGCGGCGACGAAGTACCACATCTTCACCAGCAGCGGGGCCTCCGCCTGGATGTAATCGACCTCGCCCCCTTGCCCCACCCAGAACTCCAGGTGGCCGCGTTGGTTGATGCCGAGCGAGTAGCCGAAGTTGCGGTCGTTGTTCCAGCGGGCGAGCAGACATTGTCTCAGGCCTGCGTCCGGGATGCCGGGGTAGATGAAGGCGAACAGCGTGATCGGCCCGTCGAGCGCGAGCACGTTGGTCGGGTCGTCGACCTTCAGGTAGGAGCCGACCTGGGTGTACTGCTTGCGCACGGCCCAGGGGCCGTCGGCTTCGCAAGCCACTTCCTCCTCGATGAAGCCGGGGCCGTCGGGATGCTCGTCGCCGTGGATCAGGCGCACGAGCTTGGCGTCGGCGGTGTCCACGCCGTCGGCCGAGACGTGAATGTCGATGGTGTCGCCCGGCTTCACCGAGATCTTGTCGGCGTAGCCGAACAATTTCACCTGGGCCATATCATGCTCCGAAACGCGATCGCCGAGCGCCGTCGGCGGCGATGATCAGGACTCGAGGAGATCTCAGGACTCGAGGAGATCCTGGACGCGGCGGAGGAAGACGCCGTGATAGGCCTCGTCCGTCGACGTGTAGATCTTGTCCTCGACGATGCGCGGGGCGACGCCGCGCTGCCCTGACAGGGCGACGATGCGGTAGGCCTTGAACGGCTCGACGGCCACGATCGCGTACTTGTCGTTCTGGGGCGCGCGGCGGAAGTAGAGCAGGAGGCGCTCCAGCGGCTCGCTGTGCTGGCCGAGCGGCTTCTTGCGGTGCTCCTCGATCAGCTCGGGCGAGATCACCGTCTTCAGGAACTCGCGCTGCATCTTGTCGTAGCGGCGCCAGTAAAGGAGATCCTTATCCTTCGTCTCGGTGGCTTCCTCAGGCAACATCTCGCCTCCTTTCTCGGCCCGCATGGACCGGCGTTCGCTCTTCTTCTTGTCGCGCCAGGCCCGGAACTGGGCCTTGATGCCGAACAGCCCGCCTTTCAGGAACAGCACCACCCCGAGCATGATCAGGCCGATGAGGATCAGCCGGAGCGGACCGGTGGAGAGCAGCACCTTGTCGAGCAGGATCACGATCGCGGTGCCGACGACCGCGCCCTCAGCCCGGCCGATGCCGCCGATGACGAGCATGGCGAGCCCGAGCAGCACCGTGTCGAAGCTGAAGATCGAGAACGACACGCCGCGGTAATGCGCGGCGTAGAAGCCGCCGATGAAGCCGAGCCCGATCGACGAGATCACGAACACCCAGATGCGGGCGCGCCGGAAGTCGACGCCGGTCGCCTCCGCGAAGGCCTCGCGCTTTTCGGGCGCCATCTTCAGGATGCGGCCGAGCCTGCGGCCGTCGATGAACCGGTAGAGCGCAAGGCCCGCCAACATCACGCCGAAGCAGGCGTAGTAGGCGAGCAGCGACTGGTCGTACTGGTCCCACCCCTGCGGGATGTAGGTGTCGGCGCCGTAGAGGCCGCCGGTCGACGAGCCGAACTGCTTGGACTGCAGCGCGTAGACCCGGCAGAGCTCGTTCAGGCCAATGGTGAGCAGCGCGTAGTAGAACCCGTCGAGCCGGATCGCCGGCACGGCGATGATCATCCCGAACACCAGGCCGACGCCGGCGCCGACCAGCGGCAGCGTCCACCACGGCAGCCCGAGGTTGATCGAGAGCCACGACGTCCCGAAGGCGGCGGCGCCCACCACGGCGTAGCTCGCCAGCGAGTAGATGCCGGCGGTGCCGATGATCAGCATCCAGCAGAGGTTGATCGCGGCGTAGATCGAGAAGGTCGCGCCGGCGGTCAGCAGCGTGTTCTGGAACGATGCGGGCATCGCCAGCGGCGCCAGCATGAAGGCGAGCAGCCCCAGCACCCACCAGATCGGCCGCTTGTCGACGATGGTCTTCTCGAGACGCATCGTCTTCGGATTGTAGACGCTGCGGATGTTCAGCGCCCGCCGGCGCGTCCCCCAGTAGCGAAAGCGCGGCCAGGTCAGGCCGCCGTGGCCGGGCCACTTGTAGTAGTACCGCAGCCGTCCGACCGGCAGCATCTTCGCCTTGGACGCAGTGGTCTCGTCCCAGACGTCCTGCGGGCTCTTGTGCGGGATGGAGGGGACCTCCTTCTCCGCGCCTTCGACGCCCCAGAAGTAAAGCGGATTGCGCCAGATATGGCCGGTCATGCTCAAGCTTCCCGAGCGCGGTCGAGGATGCCCGCAATGCCGCGGGGACGGACGAGCAGGATCAGGATGATCAGGAGGAACTGGGTGATGAGGACGTACTGACCGCCAAGCAGGCGGGCGGTGAGCGCCTCGTTCAGACCGAGGATGATCGCCGCGATCACCGCGCCCCGGACGCTGCCGAGCCCGCCGCAGAGCGCGATGCTGACGCCCTTGATCATCGGCGCGAGGCCGCCGAAGGGCGAGATGTAGTAGGTCTGGGACAGCAGCACCGCCGCGAGGCCGGCGAGCCCGCCGGTGATCGCCATCACGTAGAAGCCGGTCTTGCGCACCCCGATGCCGACGATCGAGGCGGCGTGCGGGTTCATCATCATCGCCCGGATCTCGAGCCCGCGCCGGCTCGACCGCATCCAGAGCAGCACCGCGGTCACCACGACGATGGAGACCACGACGTTGCCGATCTTGTCGGAGGTCAGCACGATCCCGGCGACGTTCACCTTCCAGAAGCCGAAGATGTCCGGGAGGTTCTTGGAGCGAGGCCCGAAGAAGTAGAGCAGCGCCTGTGTGCCGATGAGGCTGATGGCGAGGGTCGCGATCAGGCCGCGGACGGTGAAGTTCGGCTTGTCGTGGATCGGGATGAAGGCGAGCGCGCAGACCAGCAGCCCGCCGAGCGCGCCGGTGAGGACGCCCGCGGTGAGGACCACGACGCCGTTGGTCGAGATGTATTGCGAGGCGAGCCAGGCGCCGTAGCCTGACAGCGCGAAGATGAAGCCGTAGCCGAGATTGATCAGGCCGACGCTGGACCAGGTGATGGAGAGCCCGATCGCGAGCGTGCCGTAGATGCAGGCGAGCACGATCGCGTTGCTCAGGATGAAACCGACGTCCATGGGATCAGAGCTCCCGGCGGGTCTGGAAGGACAGCGACGCGGAGGCCTCGCCCTTGAGCTTGCCGACATGCATGCCGATGACGCGGTCGACGCGGCCCTCGAGCAGCGCCACGTTCTGCTCGGCGATGATCATCGCGGACTGGCCGAGCTCCACATCGAACAGCGCCTCCATCACGCCCTTGCCGATCTTGGGAGCGAGGCCGAGCGAGGGTTCGTCGACCAGGAACAGCGACGCCTCCGCCATCAGCCCGCGACCGATCGAGACCATGCGCCGTTCTCCCCCGGACAGCCGGCCGACCGGGGTCTTCATCAGCTTCACCAGCGGCGGAAAGATCTTGAGGATCTTCTCCTTGCGCTCTCTCCGCTCCTTCCAAGCTCGGGGCGTGAAGGCGCCGGAGTCGAGGTGCTCCTCGACGGTGAGCCCGTGGAAGATCTCGTCGCCCTGCGGGATGAGCGCGAGGCCCTGGCGGACCACGAGGTGGGTGTAGCGGCCCGGCCCCTGGCTGCGCGTGCGGCCGACCTCGACGCCGTTCAGCAGGATCGAGCCGCGCTGCCAGCCCGTGAGCCCGGCGATGGCGTAGAACAGTGTCGACTTGCCATGGCCGTTCAGGCCGACGATGCCGACCCGCTCGCCCGAATAAACCGACAGATCGAGGTCGTGGATGACGCGCATCGGGCCGTAGCCGGCGGACAGGCCCTTGACCCTCAGGATCTCGCGCCGCTCCGGCGCCGCCGCCGGGGAGACGGCCGCGGGCGCGCTCACGCGTCGTCCCCTTCGCCGGGACCTTCGAAGTAGGCCGCGTGGACCTTGGGGTCGGTCAGGATGTCCGCGAGCGACCCCGATGCGATGACGGCGCCCGCGTCCATGACCATCACGCGGTCGGCGATGGTCTCCAGCAGCTCGATCCGATGCTCGACGATGACGATCGCCACGTTCATCTCCTTCGAGAGCATGCGGATGAGGTGGTCGATCTCGTCGACCTCGGAGTTGATGAGGCCGGCGGCGGGCTCGTCCATCAGCAGGACCGCCGGTCGCCGCATGAGGAGGCACGCCAGCAGCAGCTTCCGCCGGTTCATGGTTTCAAGCTGCGCAGTCGCCTCGTCGTGATCGACGTGCAGATGCACGAGCTCGGCGCCGTACTCGGCGTCCAGGCGCGTCAGGTAAGGGCGGTAGGCCTGACGGGCGGCCTTAAAGGTCTGGCCGACCGTCAGTTCATCCGGCACAACGGGGGTCTGGTAGGTGCGCCCCACGCCGAGGCGCGCGCGGGCGTGCAGCGGCAGCTTGGTGATGTCCTCGCCCTTGAAGGTCACCCGCCCGCTCTTCGGCCGCATGCGGCCGGAAAGAACCTCGAACAGGCTGGTCTTGCCGGCGCCGTTCGGTCCGATGACGCCGAGCACTTCGCCCGGTCGGACGTCCAAGCTGATCCCATGCAGGATCGAGCGGCCGCCGAGATCGAGCGTGATGTCCTCGCAGGCGAAGAGCGGCGCGTCCGAAACGCGCGCCGCAGGCGCCGCCATCAGCTCCACCACGGCGCGGGCTTAAGCGCCGATTCCTTGATCTCGTAGGGGTAGATGATCTTATGTTCGACGTCCTGGACCTGGACGTAGAGCTGGCTCATTCCCTTCTCGAGTTCGGTCGCCGTGACAGCGAAACCGTTGTCCGGGAAGTGCCCGGACTCCTGGTACTTGTTGTTCATGTCCATGTAGCCGCAGACCCCGCGGTAGGGGTGGGTGCGGATCCAGTCGCACACGGCCTTGAAGTTGGACGGGTCGCCGGTCGCCTCCCAGGCGGCCTTGAGGTAGTAGGCGATGTCGTAGCCGTTGCCGGTGTAGACGAGGCCCATGATGCCGGGGAACCGCTTCTTGTACTTGGCGCGGAAGGCGTTGCCTTTCTCGTCGGCGTAGACGCCGAGCACCGTCGACCAGCAGAAGCCGTTTGCCGCCTCGCCGGCGAGCGTCAGGAATTCCGGCTGTGACGGGCCGTACTGCAGGTAGACTAGCGAGTTGGGCACCGGGTCGGCCTGGAACTGCTTGCAGAAGGCGGCGTATTCGGCGGCGACCCAGTGGTCGATCATGATCGCGCCGGCGTCGACCTCCTTGAGCTCCTGGATCACTGGACCCCAATCCTGCACCGGGAACTGGATGTCGGTGATCTTTGCGACCTCGAAGTCGCTCTTCTTCAACGCCTCCTGGGCCGCCCGCGAGATCGTCTGACAGTAGGCGACCTGCTCCTGGACGATGTGCACCTTGCGGTTCTTCGGCTTCCAGGCGCCGGAGCTCTCCATCGCCTTCAGCCAGATCGGGTATGTGTAGCCGTAGTGCACTTCCGACGGGTCGGTCTGGAAGACATGGCTGTACTTGTCCGGGTTCTTCTTGAACGCCTCGGTGGCGGCGCGCTGGGTGTTGCCGTTGAGATAGGGGCACTTGTACTTGGCGGAGGCGTCCATCGCGGGGATCGGCACGAACACGAAGGCGTTCGAGATCGCATGCACCTTGGCGTCGACGCAGGCGGCGATCGCCTGCTGGCAGCTCTCGGGAGAGAGCTTGTCGACGTCGGTCACATAGAGCTTGAGCGGCCGCCCCAGGATGCCTCCGGCGGCGTTAATCTCCTCCATCGCCAGCGTGGTGCCGTTGAGGTGATCGAGGTCGTCCGCCACGCCCGCCGCGGCGGTCTGCGACGTCGGAACGCCGAGCAGGATCGGCTCCGCCGCCCAGGCCCGCGAGATGAAGGGAGCCGAGAGCGCCGCCGCGGCGCCGCCCGCCGCCGTCGCCTTCACAAGTGTCCGCCGCGTGATGTCTTTCATCGTGCCGCCCCATGGGTCGCGTTAAACGATCGCGAGATCACTACGCATTACGTCTAGCTCTCTGGGCTAGAGGCTAGGCGGAGCCATTTTGGAGTGTCAACCGCATTTCGTCTGACGAAACGAATTTTCTGGTGGTGACTGCTCCTCCGCCTTTGTATCGGGGCTGTGGCTTGCCCATGTATGAGGCAGACATCGCCGAAAGTGGCTGTTGAGTAAGCTAGCCAATTCGTTTAGATCGAGACTCATGCTGAACTCCTTCGAGAGCGTCGACCCCAAGCCGAGGCGCCGCGGCGGCGCGGGCGACTTCGACCGCGCGCCACGTCCCGACGCATCGCGCGCCGTCCCCGCCGGCGGGCGGCTGAAAGTGGTCATCGCCGACGATCACTGGATGGTCCGGCAGTCGCTCAAGCAGGTCATGCAGCGGCTGGAGCAGACGATCGAGATCTACGAAGCGGAGAGCTTCGCGGAGGCCGCGGAGACGCTGGAGCGCCATCCCGACGTCGACCTCATGCTCGTCGATCTGGTGATGCCGGGATTCGAGGCCTTCGCGGGGCTGCGCCGGCTGCGCAAAGAATTCCCGACCGTCCCGCTGGTGGTCGTCTCCGTGCACGAGGATGTCGAGCACGTCATGCGTTCGGTCGAGCACGGCGTCATTGGCTACATTCCGAAGTCCGCCGGCGCGCCCGAGGTGGAGCGCGCGCTGGAGCGCGTCCTCGCCGGCGAGGTCTCGTTCCCGCGCCGCATCATCGAGCGGTCGGCCCCCGGAGCGCCAGCCGCCGCGACCCCCGAGCCGGCGTCGGACGGACCTGCCCTGACGGAACGGGAACGCGAGGTGATGGAGCTGCTGGGACGCGGGGCCTCCGTGCGGAAGATCGCAGAAGCCTGCGGCGTCGCGGAGCAGACCGTTCGCGTCCACCTTCGCAACGCGATGAAGAAGCTGAACCTCCCGGACAGATCCGCGGCTCTGCACTACGCCATGAGCCTGTTCGGCGGCGCCAACCCCGGCCGTGGCTGACGGAGACGGCGCGGCGGAGACGGACCCCGGTCGCGTTTTCGCCGGCTTCGACGCTTTGCCGAACGGCGCCGCGGTCTGGGACGAGGCGGGCGCCCTCCTCTTCGCGAACCGTGCGTTTCGCCAAAGCTTCGACTTCGCGCTGCCCGTCGGCTTGCCTTACGCCCGCTTCCTGACAGCCGTCGCGGCCTCCCGGGAGTGGAGGCTGCCAGTCCCGCCGGATATCTGGATCACAGAACAGGCGGCGGCCTTCGGCGAAGAAAGCGAAGCCGACTACAAGTCGGCGGACGGGCGGGTCGTCCGGATGTCGGTCGCCCCCATCGACGGCGGCGGCGCGGCCACCATGCTCTCAGACGTGACGGCCGCGGAGCGCCGGGAGGCGACGCTTCTCGCCGCGAAGGAGAAGGCCGAGGCCGTCGACGAGGCGAAGTCGCGCTTTCTGCGGGCCGCCAACCACGACCTGAGGCAACCTCTCGCGGCGCTGAAGATCATGATCTTCAATTGCATGCGGGAGACGGACGACGCCCGCCGGCGCGACCTGCTGCACGGCATGGACGTGTCCGTGTCCGTGATGGAGGACCTGCTCGGCGCGCTGCTGCAGATCGGACAGCTGGACGCCGGCCGGATCAAGCCGCGGATCGCGACGTTCCAGCTTTCGACCCTGTTCGAGCGTCTTGAAATTCAGTTCCGGCATCAGGCCGCGGACAAGGGCTTGCGCCTGCGGATCGTGGGCGCCCGCGCCGCGGTGTCCAGCGACCGCGCGCTGCTCGAACGAATCCTCAGCAACATCGTCGCCAACGCGCTTCGCTTCACCGATGTCGGCGGGGTGCTGGTCGGCTGCCGCCGGCGGGGCGACGGGCTGCGCATCGACGTGGTGGACACCGGGCGCGGCGTCGCGCCGGAGGACCAGGAAAGGATCTTCGACGAGTTCTTCCGCGCGGCGGACGACCGGCGGCTGGAGAAAACAGGCCTCGGCCTGGGCCTCAACATCGTCAAGCGCCTGTCGGACCTGCTCGGTCACCGTATCCAGCTGCAGTCCGCGCCGGGGGTCGGGTCCCGCTTCTCTGTGTTCGTGCCGCTCGGCAACGTCTGGCATAGCGAGGTCGTGGAGACCGAGGTGAACGAGGCGGTCGCCGGAGAGTTCGTCGGAGCGCCGATCCTGCTCGTCGAAGACGACGACGCGCTCCGGGAGGCGATGGGCCAGCTCCTCGACCGCTGGGGCGTCGACCGGCGCTCCGCGGCGGGGGCCGAGGAGGCTGCGGCGATCGTCGCCGGCGGCTTCCGGCCACGGCTCATCATCGCCGACTACAGCATCCGCAAAAGCACCGGCCTCGACGTGATCGCCCACGTCCGCGGCGTGTCGGAAGCGGAAATCCCCGCCTGCATCATCACAGCCGACGCCGAGCCCGGCGTGGTGGAGCGGGTCCGCGCCGCGAGTCTCCCCTTGATGGTGAAGCCCGTCAGCCCGCCCCGGCTCAGGGTGATGATGCACCACCTGCTGTTCGAACAAGACCCCGCCTGAACACCGAAACGCCAAAGGACGAACGCCGTGGTCGACGCCTTCATCCCCATTGGCAGCATGGTCCCCCTGACCGGGCCTTCCGCGGCCGACGGCGCCGAGTTCCGCAAGGGCGTCATCCTTGCGGCCGAAGAGGTGAACGCCCGCGGCGGACTTCTTGGCCGCCCGATCAAGCCGATCTTCGCGGACACCGGACGCCAAGGCGCCGAGGACGTGGTGGCGGCGGCCCGCACGCTGATCGGGACGCATAAGGTCCACGCCATCGTCAACGGCTACAACATTGGCCCCCAGAATTCGGAGTACGAGCCGGTGGCGGAGGCCGGCGTGATCTACATCCACGCCAACACGCTGCTGCAGCACCACGACACGGTGATGAGCGACCCCGAACGCTACTTCGGGTGCTTCATGACCGACCCCGCCGACTACTGGTACGGGCCCGGCTTCCTGAAGTTCATTTCGTGGCTGCGGGACACGGGCCAGTGGAAGCCGTCGTCGAACCGCATCGCCATCGTCTCCGGCTCGAAGCCCTACAGCATCGTGATCGCCCAGGCGATGGCCTCATCGGCCGCCAAGTTCGGCTGGCGCGTGTGCTTCGGCCCCGAGCTCGTGCAGACGCCGACCTCCGACTGGCGCGAAGCGCTCGACGCGATCCGTGCGACGAAGCCCGCGGTGATCGCCAACACCCACTTCTACTCGGGCGATCTCGCAAGCTTTCAGCTGCAGTTCATGGAGCGGCCGACCGACAGCCTCGTCTATTTGCAGTACGGCGCCATGCACCAGTCGTTTTCGGACGTCGCGCAGAGCAAAGGCGTCGGCGTGCTCACGAGCACGGTCATCGGCCTGCTGCGCGACGAGATGGGCAGGAGCTTCGCCTCCCGCTACGTCGCCCGCTTCGGCGAGGGCTCGACGCCGCACATCGGCTGCCAGTCCTACAGCGCGCTGCATCACTACGTGCTCGCCGCCTCCCTCGCCGGCGGCTCGGCCGGGCCGGGGGGCTTCGAGCAAAACCGGAAGGTGGCGAAGGCGCTGAAGGCGGTGATCTACCGCAGCGTTTCCGGCACGATCCGCTACGACGAGCAGTGGCAGGCAGCGGCGCCCTACCCCGTGGTCTCCCAGGACCCGTCGCTCGGCCTGCCGCACCTGTTCTTCCAGATCCAGGACTACCGCAAACCGCTTGCGCTGATCGCGCCAGAGCCCTTCAACACCGATCGCTTCGTCCTGCCGCCCTGGATCGACGCTCGCGGCTGACGCGCTCGAGCTTGATGAGCCCTGCGCCGCCGCCGATAGTCATGAGGCGCCGTCGCGGGATCGTCTGCGGCGAGGACGGGTTCGCATGAACGGCACCGAGCAAAGTTCCGGCGACATGCTCCTCTCCGAGGAGCAGGCCGACGCGGCTGCCGCGCCGGGCATGCTGGGGCCTCTTGCGCCCGAGGATCGCGCGCGGGTCGAGGCGCACGGGCGGCGGATCGCGTATGAGCGCGGCCAAGCCATCTTCCGGCAGGGCGACGCGCATGACGGCGTGATGCTGATCCAGCGCGGGCTGGTCCGCAGCTTCTACGCCGCGCCGCAGGGCCGCGAGATCACGCTGGCTTATTGGCGGCCCGGCGCCTTCGTGGGCGGACCCGACGTTTTCGGCGGCGGCCGCCACATCTGGGCGGCGGAAGCGGCTCGCCCCACCGAAGCGCTGCACCTTCCCGGCGCCGGCCTGCGGGCGCTGGCGCGCGAGGTGCCCGACCTCGCCCTCGGCATCATCGATGCGCTCGCCTATAAGGCCCGCTGCTACTCCTCGCTGGCCCAGATGCTCGGAACCCGCTCGCTCGGCGAACGGCTGGCCCATGTGCTGCTGCACATGATGCAGATCCATGGCGTGCCGGACGACGACCCCGCGAAGGGCGTCGCCATCGCGGCGTCCTTCACCCATGCGGAGATCGCGGCGTTGATCGGAGCCACCCGGCAATGGGTCACGATCAGCCTCAACCGACTGCAGAAGGACGGGACGCTCAGCCAGAAGCGAGGCGTGCTTCGGATCCTGAAGCCGGACGCGATCGTGGCGCTCGCCACCGGCGGCGACCGCGCAGGCTGAGGCGGCGCGCAACATCGCGGATTGCGTCCAGCGGGCGCCCGTCCAGGCGCCATCCCGCCCCCTGAGGAAATTTTCTGACACTTCGCCCACCGTCGTCGAAACCCCTGATTCCCAGGAGGCGATGGCGCCGCGCCTCGGCGAACGACCGCCTGCGAAGGCGTGGCACGGGGCTTGCGCTTAAGGGCGCGGAAGTCGGCGATCGCCCTTATTGCCGAACAAGGAAACTAATCGACTCAACCGATCGATTGAATCTGGTAGATCGCTCCAGCATGACCACCGCCCTCGTTTCCCCAGCCGCCATGACCGATCTCGAACGCCGCGTTCTCGACGGCGTCACCGAGGAGGCCTGGCTAGACCTGGCCTGCGCTCTCATCCCTGCGGGGCAGCCGGAGGCTGAGAACCCCCTCGACCCAGACCAGCCGTCAGGGCGCGAAGAGGGCGCGGCGCTGTTCATCGCCGACCTGCTGAGGGACATGGGCTTCGCGGTCGAGCTGCCGACCAAGCGCGAGGGCCGGCCCAACGTGGTGGCGTCGCTGCCCGGCGCAGGCGGCGGCGTGTCGCTGATCCTGAACGACCATCTCGACACCTACCCCGCGGGCGACTGGTCGGCTTGGACCATGACCGGCGGCCATCCGTTCCGGCCGAAGCGCCACGGCGACCGGCTCTACGCCCGCGGCACATCCGACACCCGCGGGAATCTCGCCTGCACGCTGCTCGCGACGCGCGCGATCCTCGCGGCCGGCGTTCGGCTCAAGGGCGACCTCTCCTGCGTCTACACCGCGGATGAGGAGAAAAACGGCCCGGACGGCTCGATCTTCCTGCTCGACGAAAAGGGCCTCGACGCCGACTGCGTCATCGTCTGCGAGCCGACCGGATGGACGGCGGAGGACGGAAGCTGGGGCCTCGGCGTCGCGGTGGCGAACGGCGGCAACTTCCTCGTCGAGGTCGAGACGCGCGGGACCAAGACCCATCTCTGGCGGCCGGACACCGGCGTCAACGCCGTCGCGAAGATGGCCCGGCTGCTGCCGGCGCTCGAGACGATGACCTTCGCTCACACGCCGGCGAAGCTTGCGGGTGGCACGCCCCCACGGACCACCATCCTGCGCATCGCTGGCGGCGTTCCGCGCGAGATGCAGTTCACGCCCGACGTCTGCCGCGCCGTGCTGGGCGTCGTCGGGATCCTGCCCGGCATGACGGCGGAGAGCGTCATGGCCGACATCGAGGCCGTTATCGCGAACGCCATGCGGGACGATCCGGAGCTCGACGCCTCGGCGCGGCCCTACCCCGAAGCGCTGTTCGTCGACGGCACGCTCGAGCAGGACGGCGACGCTGAACCGACGGCGGCGCTGCGGCGGGCCTATGTCCGCACGCTGGGCACCGAGCCGAAGCTCTACCGCAAGAACGCCTTCAACGACACGATCCGCTTCGCCGAGCGCGGCAAGGCGGCCGTGACCTTCGGCCCGGGCGACGACGGCTGGGCTCCGATCAACGAAAGCATCCACATCGGCAAGGCGGTCGCGGCCACCAAGGTGATCGCGCTCGCCATGCTGGACATCCTCGGCGTCGCCGAATGAGCGCCGCCCTGCCCCGCCCCTCCAGGAGACCTTCGATGATCCGCGCAGCCATCGGCGTGAGCCGCCGTCTCGTGCTTCTGGCCGGCCTCGCGCTCGGCCTCGCCGCCCCCGCCGCGGCTGAGGACGCGAAACCGATCCGCCTCGGCTTTCAGACCGGCGAGATCAACGTGCTGCTGAGCTACGCGCTCGGCTCCGGCCTGTTCAAGAAGGAAGGGCTCGACGTCTCCACCAAGCCGTTCCCGGCAGGCCCTGCGATGCTGCCGGCGCTCGCGGGCGAGGAGATCGACCTCGCCTGGATGGGCGAGTTCCCGTCCGTCACCGGCTACGCCAACGGGCTGCCGATTGCGATCCTGTTCATGGAGCGGATCGACGCCACCAACGTCCGGCTCGTCGTCAACCCGAAGGCGGGGATCGAGAAGCTGGAAGACCTGAAGGGCAAACGGCTCGGCGTCGCGATCGGCTCCACCAGCCACTACCACACGCTGCGGGCGCTCGCGAAGGCGGGGCTGAAGTCTGAGGACGTCACCCTCGTCAACCTCACCCCCGCGAACATGCCGCCGGCCTATGTCGCCGGCCAGATCGACGCCGCCTTCGTATGGGAGCCGAACGTCGGCGCCATGGAGCGCGAGGGCGCGAAGCCGATCGCGAACACCAGGAGCCTCGGCATGATCACCGGCGGCGTCTGGGTCGGGCGGCGGCCCTTCATGGACGGAGAGCCGGAGACCATGCGGCGCTTCCTGAAAGCCTGGGACCAGGCGCAGCAGGACTACAAGGCGAACCCCGCCGCGGTGCGCGCCTACGAGGCGAAACGCGTGGGCATGACGGCGGAGCAGTTCGACAAGCTCGTCGAAGGCCAGAGCGTCGCGCACCCGACCTTCCGGGAGACCCTGACCGCCGACTTTCTCGGCGCGCCGGGCCAGGAGCTTGACTCCCGCCTGATGAAGCACCTGCAGGGCATCGGCGGCTTCCTTCTTGAGCAGAAGCGGATTCAGGCCGAGCCGAAGGACTGGGCCGGGCTGTTCGACACCAAGCCGATCCAGGCCTACCTCGCGAGCGCGTCGCAGTGACGGCCGCGGCGCGTCCCCTGCCTTCGCACGAACCTCCCGACGCCCTGCTTCAGGCCAAGGCGGACGGCGCGCCGCCGGTGCTGAAGTTCGAGAAGGTCGGCTTCTCCTACGACGGCCGAACCATCATGCGCGACGTCTCGTTCGCGGTCGCCCCGGGGGATATCCTCGCGTTGCTCGGGCCCTCCGGCTGCGGCAAGACGACGATCCTCAACATGGTGGCGGGCTTCCTTCGGCCGACGGCCGGCGTCGCGGTGGTGGACGGCCGCGAGATCACGGGGCCCGGTCCCGACCGCGGCGTGGTGTTTCAGGCCGCGGCGCTGTTCGACTGGATGACGGTCGCCGAGAACATCGCCTTCTCGCTGCGCTGCGCGGGCGCCCGTAAGGGAGAGCGCCGCGCGGTCGCCGAGGAGATGGCGGCCCTCGTCGGCCTCACTGGGTTTGAGGACGCCTATCCCTACCAGCTCTCCGGCGGCATGCGGCAGCGCGTGGGCCTCGCCCGGGTGCTGGCTGCAAAGCCCAAGGTCATGCTGATGGACGAGCCCTTCTCGGCGCTCGACGTTCAGACCCGGGAGAGCCTGCAGGAGGAGGTGCTGCGCATTCGGGATCGCACCGGATGCACCATCCTGTTCGTCACGCACGCGATCGACGAAGCGGCGTTCCTCGGCGACCGCATCTTCCTGCTGAACGACCTCAAGGCCGGGGCCTACGACACCTTCGACGTCGATCTGCCGACGCCGCGCGCCTCGCCCGATAACCGGCTTCACCCCTCGTTCCTGCGCCTGCGGGAGACGATCTACCGGAGGATGCGGCATTGAACCGGTCGGACGAGCGCCGCGAGCGCCTGCGCTACGTTCTGGTCGCGACGCTGTCGCCGCTCGCGATCCTGGCCCTCTGGGCGTTCGCGGCCGCGCGCGGCTGGACCTCGCCGATCATCCTGCCGCCGCCCTCCGCGATCTGGGCGAGCTTTCTCGACATGGCTGCGAACGGCTACTCCGGCGTCTCGCTCTGGACGCATGTCGCGGCGAGCCTCGCCCGCGTGTCGGTGGCCTACGTCGCTGGCGCGGCGCTCGGAGTCGGGCTTGGCCTGCTGCGCGGCCGCTCCCGGCTGATCGACGCCGTGCTGCTGGCGCCGGCCGAGCTGCTGCGTCCCATCCCGCCTCTCGGGCTCATTCCGCTGTTCATCCTGTGGTTCGGCGTCGGCGAGACCTCGAAGGTCCTGCTTATCTTCCTGTCGGTCCTGCTGATCATGATGGTCAACGCCCAGGCCGGGGTCCGCGCCTCTTCCCTCGACTCGCTGCGCGCCGCGCAGTCCATGGGGGCCAACCGCTGGCAGGTGTTCCGCTTCGTGGTGCTGCCGTCTGCGCTGCCGCAGATCATGACCGGTCTCCGGGTCGCGATGGGAACCGCGCTGACCATTTTGGTCGCCTCCGAACTGCTCGGCGGCGACCGCGGCCTCGGCTTCCTCATCCTCGACGCCTCCAGCTTCTTCCGCACGACCTATGTCTTCGCCGGCGTCGCGGTGATCGGCCTGATCGGCCTCGCGACCGACCGCGGCCTCGCCTGGGCGGGCCGCCGCATCGTTCACTGGGAGGGACGGCGATGATCCTCGCCTCGCCGCAGACGCGCCCCGCGCCGACCGATCTCGACGCGTTGCCGTTCGACTTCGCCTCCGTCCGCGCCGCTCTCGCGGAGGGCGCCGATCCTGTCGCGCTCGCGCTCGAAAGCTGGCGGCGCGCGGCGGCGGTGGCGGACGAAGGCGTTTTCACCGCCCTTGTGCGGGAAGAGACCGTGCGCGCTCGCGCTCAGGACGCGGCGGCCCGCGCGCGCGCCGGCGAGGACCTGCCGCTGCTGGGCCTGACCTTCGCGGTCAAGGACAACATCCACGTGGCGGGCATGACGACGACGTCGAACTGCCCGGCCTTGGCGCTTGATCCCGGCGCGGGCTCGCCGCTGATCGGCGTGCTGGAGCGCGCCGGCGCTGTGCTCATCGGCAAGAACACCATGGACCAGTTCGCGACCGGCCTGAACGGGACGCGCTCGCCGGATCCGCTCTGCCGCAACGCCGTGAACCCCGCCTACATCCCGGGCGGCTCCAGCTCCGGCTCGGCGGTGGCGGTCGCGCGCGACATCGTGTCGTTCTCGCTCGGCAGCGACACCGGAGGCTCGGGCCGCGTGCCGGCCGCCTGCAACGGCGTCGTCGGCCTGAAGCCGACGCTCGGCCTCGTGAGCACGCAGGGGCTTGTCTACAACAGCCGCTTCCTCGACTGCGTGCCGGTCTTCGCGAAGCGGGTGGCCGACGCCGCCGAGATCCTGCGCACGATCGCGGGCTTCGATCCCGTCGATCCCTGGAGCCGGCGCGACGCCGACGCCGTCGACCTGGCGTCGACGCCGCCGGAACCCGGCGCGCGGATCGCCGTTCCACGCCGCGACCAGCTTCGCTTCTTCGGCGACGCCGCCGCGGGGGCCGCCCACGACGCCAATCTGGCCGCGCTGGAGGCGCTGGGCTTCGAGCTGGTCGAAATCGACTTCGCGCCGTTCGAAGAGGCGGGGCGCCTCGTCTTCCAATCGGCGTTGGTGGCCGAGCGCTTGGTCGACTACGGCGAGGTGTTCGCCAACCGGCCGGACGGGGTTCACCCCGCCGTGCGCGCCTCGATCGAGCCGGGCCTCGCCTACTCCGCACGCGAAGCCTTCGAGGCGATCTACCGGATGCGCGCGCTCGCCCGCTCAGCCGAAATGGCCCTTGACGGCTTCGCGGCGCTGGTGACCCCGACGGTTCCGACGATCTTCACGATCGACGAGCTGCTCGCCGACCCAATGGCGCGCAACACGGTGATGGGGACCTACACCTACTATGTGAACCCGATGAACCTCTGCGCCGTGTCGGTCCCAGGCGCGCCTCGGACGGACGGGTTGCCGTCCGCGCTCAGCATGGTCGGCCTGGGGGCGGCTGATGGCCGGATCATAGGTCTCGCCGAAACGTTTGAGAGGCGGCTCGACGACGCGAGATAGCGCCGCGCGGCAGGCGCTACGCGGGCGTCTTCGGTGTATCAAGGCCGCTCGGGTGGCGCGGGAGAGCGGGCATGTCGACGTCTGGGAGTCAGGCAAGCGCAGCGTTCAGCGCGCAGGGCCCAACCCTGGGTGATCTCGCGCGCGGGCGCGCCCGCGGGCAGGTCGGCGCGACCCCTTACTGGTGGGTTGCGGCCCCGCCGATGTCGTCCGGCTTCTCGCGACCACCGGCGAAGGCCGACGTCGTGGTCATCGGCTCCGGCTTCACCGGCCTGTCAGCGGCGCTGGTTCTCGCCCGGGCCGGTCGTCAGGTGGTCGTTCTCGACGCCGGCGTCCCGGGCTTCGGGGCGAGCACCCGGAACGGCGGCCAGGTCGGCAGCGGGAACCAGAAGTTTCGCGTCCGCACGCTGATCGCGATGATGGGCGAACGGAAGGCCGTCGACCTGCTGCGCGAAGGCGTCGAGATGCTGGACGGCATCGAAGCCCTGATCGCGAGTGAAAAGATCGAATGCGGCTTCACGCGTTGCGGTCGCTTCCGCGGCGCGATGCGGCCCGAGCATTACGAGAGCATGGCCCGCGACATGGCCGATCTCACGCGCTGGGCCGGCGTGGAGACCGCCATGATCCCAAAGTGTGAGCAGGCGAGCGAGATCGGCTCGGACCTGTTCCACGGCGGCGCCCTCCTGCCCCAGGACGCGGGGCTTCATCCCGGACGCTATCACGCCGGCCTGATGGACAGGGTGATCAAGGCCGGAGCAGTGATCTGCGGGAACGCTGCTGTCCGGGACATCGTCTCCGAACACGGGCGGCGCTCCGTCCGCCTCGACGACCTGACGATCGACGCCAGTGACGTTCTGGTCGCAACCAACGGCTACACCAGGAATGTCGGCGCCTTCTTCGCGAAGCGCATCGTGCCGATCGTCTCGGCGCAGATCGCGACCGAACCCATGCCGCAAGAGCTGTTCGACGCGATCTTCCCGAAGAAGCGCATGTTCGGGAACTCGAACCGCGTGTTCTTCTACTTCCGCCCCGCGCCGGGCGAAAACCGCCTGATCTGGGGCGGTCGGTCGAACCATCTGGCGTCGAAGACCTCGGCGGCCGCCTACGCCCATCTCGCGCGCGATCTGCTGCGCACGTTCCCGGCGCTCGAGAACGTCGCCGTCAGCCATGCGTGGAGCGGTCAGATCGGCTACACCTTCGACGAGTTTCCCCATCTCGGCCGGACCGACGAGGGCGTGCACTACGCCATGGGCTACTGCGGGACCGGCGTGTCGCGCTCCACGCACTTCGGGCGGAAGATCGCGCTCCAGATGCTCGGGCGCCCCGAGGGCGCCAGCGCCTTCAGCGACATCGCCTTCCCGAGCCACCGCTTCCATAAGCTTGCGAAGCCCGCGGTCCCTCTGGTCGAATCCTGGTACCGGCTTCGCGACGCGGCCAATATTTGACGTCCCACCTCGCGCGTTTGACCGACCGGCTGCGCCATCGGGGGCGACCACGGCGCCCGCCGCGTGCGATCCGGGAAGGAATCAGCGAAGACTGCGTCTGCCCGAGTCGGGCTTCGGGAGACGGCGGTGACGACAGATCGCGAGACGGAGGCGCGCGCCGAAGGCGCGACGGTCGGACTCGAGCTCGCGCGCGCCGCGATCCGCCAGAGCCGGGAGAACCCAACCGACGAGCAGAGGGCTCAGCTTCGGGCGGGCATCAACCGCCGCGTCAAGGCGGGCGCCGCAAGCCTCAAGATCGCGGGCGAGTCCGAGGCGGTGATCGACGCCTGGCTGGCGGGCCTCCAGTCCGCGTTCACCCGCGAGGTCGACGCCGCGTCGCGCGTCATCAAGTCTGCCCTGTCTCAGCGCGGGCCGCGCAAGGCCGGGCGCGCCTAACGGCACCTCAGCGCTGACTGCTTTGAATAGAAAAAGGCCCTGCAGCTCGCGCTGCAGGGCCTTTTAATTCAGCCGACTGAGAGATTACCAGCCGAACTTGTAAGCGACGCCAGCCATCACGCGGTGCTCGGTGTAGTCGCTGCTGGCGCGAACACCAGCGATGCGGAACTTATCCTTGCCGAAGTCGGAGTAGCGGTACTCAGCGCGAACGACGACGTTGTCCGTAACGGCCGACTCAACGCCGCCACCCACGGTCCAGCCGATGGCGGTCTTGCTGTCCTTGCCCACGCCAGCGACGCGCAGCTCACGGTCGGCGTAGGCGACGCCGGCCGCTCCGTACACGAGGAACCGGTCGAACGCGTAGCCGAGACGAGCGCGGGTGGCGCCGGTCCAGTTGACCTCGTTGCGGCCGCGGAAGCCGAAGACGGTCCGCTTGTCGTCCGCGTCGGAGTAGTTGAAATCGGTCTCGATGCCGATCACGACCGGCGAGCCGTCGAACTGATAGTTGTAGCCGGCGTAGCCGCCAATGACGAAGCCGTCGGGGCTCGTCTTAACGCTTCCGCCGAGCGCACGGGACTTGCTGTCGCCCCAACCATAGCCAGCCTGGACGCCGACGTAGGCGCCGGTCCAGGTGAAGGACGGCACGGCGATGGACGGAGCCGGCTCGTAGGCCGGGAGGTCGGCGGCGAAAGCGCCGGTGGCGAGGGCGGAGAGAGCCGCGGCCGAGACGGCGACGGCGAGACGGTGACGAAGCATGGCTTCCCCCCAAACGTGAGTGGGACGCGGGTGACCCCCGCGCTTAGGCGGTGAAATGAGCGACGGAGGATGAAAAGTCGAGCACCGCCCGACGCGAAAGTCGGCAGTGTGGCTAACGAGCATCACCAAATGGAGCGCGCCGCCAGATCGGCTCGCGCTGCGGCGTACTCCGCCCGCATGCGGGCGACGACCGTCTCGACCGATGGCGCGTCCGTGATCGCGCCGAGACCCTGGCCCGCGCCCCAAACGTCCCGCCAAGCCTTCGCGTCGATCGCGCCGAAGTTCATGGCGGTCTTGTCGGAGCCCGGCAGCGCGTCGGGATCAAGGCCGGCGGCAGCTATCGAGGGCTTGAGATAGTTGCCGCTCACGCCGGTGAAGAGCGAGGAGGTGACGATGTCGCTCGCGGCGCCGTCGATCAGCATCCGCTTGTAAGCCTCGGCCGCGTTGGCCTCCTCGGTCGCGATGAAGCGGGTGCCGACGTAGGCGAGGTCGGCGCCCGCCGCCTGGGCGGCCAGCACCGCGCGGCCGGTCGCGAGCGCGCCGGACAGCAGCAGCGGCCCGTCGTAGAAGGCCCTCACCTCCTGCAGCAGCGCGAAGGGACTGAGGGCGCCGGCGTGGCCGCCCGCGCCGGCGCAGACCAGGATCAGCCCGTCAACGCCCGCCTCCAGGGCCTTCCGCGCGTGGCGGACGGAGATCACGTCGTGCCAGACGATTCCGCCCCAGCCGTGGACGGCCTCGACGACCTCGTTCGGCGGCCGCAGCGAGGTGATGACGATGGGGACGCGATGCCTGGCGCAAGTCTCCATGTCCTGCCGCAGACGAGCGTTGGACGCATGGACGATCTGATTCACCGCGAAGGGCGCGACCGGCAGGTCGGGATGCGCCTTCGCATAGGCCTCCAGCTCGGCGCGGATGCGCGTAAGCCAGAGATCGAGCTGGTCCTGCGGTCGCGCGTTCAAAGCGGGAAACGAGCCGACGACTCCCGCCTTGCACTGCGCGACGACGAGTTCCGGCCCCGACACGATGAACATTGGCGCCGCGACCACCGGCAGCGCGAGGCGTCCTTCAAGCACCTTCGGGATCGGCATCCAGATCTCCCCCTCCGCCGCCGTCGACCGGCGGCGCGTCTGTTCGCGGCCCAGCCATACCCCGGTTCGTTCGGCGCGGACCAGAACGCGCAAGGGCTGCGCTCGCCGGGACGGCCGACTCTGCTACAAGGCGTCGGTCGTCAGCACCCTCGAGGAGTCGCAAGGTTCGTGCGGTGGTCCCCCCAGCAGGATGAGGCGCTCGCCTCCGTGGCCGATTGGCTGAAACGGCCGCGGCAGCAGGTGTTCCGCCTGTTCGGCTACGCCGGCACCGGCAAAACCACGCTCGCCCGGCATCTGGCCGAGGATCTCGACGGGGACGTCGCCTTCGGCGCCTACACCGGCAAGGCTGCGCTCGTCATGCGCTCGAAAGGGTGCGAAGGCGCGACCACGATCCACGCCATGATCTACCGTCCGCGCGGCGGCGACGAGGAGGGCCCTTCCTTCGCGATCAACCGCGACGGCGCCGCCGCCAAGGCCGACCTGATCGTGGTCGACGAGTGCTCTATGGTGGACGAAGAGCTCGGCCGCGACCTGCTGTCGTTCGGCACCAAAGTGCTGGTGCTGGGCGACCCGGCGCAGTTGCCGCCGGTGAAGGGCGGCGGCTTCTTCACCGAGGCCGAGCCTGACGCCATGCTGACCGAGGTTCATCGCCAGGCGGTCGACGACCCCATCATTCGGATGTCGCTCGCGATCCGCGAGGGCGGGACGCTGGACTACGGCCCCTACGGCGAAAGCCGCGTCGTGTCGCGACGGGAGATCACGACCGAGGACGTCACCTCGGCCGATCAGGTTCTGGTGGGTCTGAACAAGACGCGAAAGCTCTACAATGGCCGTCTGCGAGAGCTGAAGGGGCTGCTCGATCCCCTTCCCGCCGTCGGCGACAAGCTGGTCTGCCTGCGGAACGACAAAACCAAGGGTCTGCTGAACGGCGGCGTGTTCCAGGTGCAGCGGCTGAAGTCATCGGACGCCACCAAGGTGAAGATGGACCTGAGCCCGGAAGACGACCTCGGCCGCCGCTCCGTTTCAGTGACGGTGCTGAAGGCCTTCTTCGAGGGCGACGCTGAGGCGATCCCCTTCGCCCAGCGCCGGCGGTCGGACGAGTTCGACTACGGCTACGCGCTCACCGTTCACAAGGCGCAGGGTTCGCAATGGGACGACGTCGTGCTCTTCGACGAGAGCTACGCCTTCCGGGAGCACCGCGCCCGGTGGCTCTACACCGGCCTGACGCGAGCCGCGAAGCGCGTCACCGTCGTGCGTTGAGAGGCGCTTTAAGCACTTCGGCCAGTCATCCGACAGGACGCATGGTTTCGTAGTACAATGGTTTGGGAAACCGACCAAGACACACGCGAAGCGTGCGTTCGATCCGGGAGACCTCAATGTCCACGCGCCTGTCGCCTTTCTCGTCGTCCGCTCGCGCCCTTCGTCGCGGCGCTCTTGCGCTTGCAGCCTTGGGCTGCGCCGCCACGCTGGCAGGGCCCCCGGCGCGCGCCGAGGACACCGACAAGACGTTCGCGACCTTCAAGGAGGACGCGTTCGGCGCTCGTCCGATCGAGGCCGATAGCCCGTTCGTCATTCTCGACGCGCCCAAGCGCGCGGAGGACGCCGCGGTGGTTCCGATCGACGTGCAGGTGAGGCTCCCCGAGAACGATCCCCGCAGCATCGCGAAGCTGACCTTGATCGTCGACGAAAACCCGTCGCCGGTCGCCGCCACGTTCACGCTCGGCCAGAAGCGCCAGGAGTTCGCCCTGTCGACGCGGCTGCGCGTCAACGCCTACTCCTCCGTCCGCGCCGTCGTCGAGACGGATGACGGCAAGCTTCACATGGCCGCCCGCTTCGTGAAGGCGAGCGGCGGCTGCTCCGCCCCCGCGCTCAAGGACGAGGACCAGGCGCTGGCCCATCTCGGCGAGATGAAGTTCCGCCGCGTGACCGAGAAGGCTTCGGAGAAGCCGTCGGAAGCGAACGCCGGCATGTCGCAGGCGCAGCTCATGATCCGCCATCCGAACTTCTCCGGTCTGCAGATGGATCCTATCAACCGGACCTACGTTCCCGCTCGCTTCGTGAATCACATTGTGGTCAAGCAGGGCGAGGAAACGGTGTTCACGATGGAGGGCGGCATCTCGCTCAGCGAAGACCCGGCCATCTCGTTCACTTATCCCGCCGGCAAAGGCGGAGTGACGGTGGCCGCGAGCGACACCGAGGGCGTGCAGTTCTCGGGCGCGCTCGATCAGAAGAAGCCGGGCTCGTGAGCTTAGCGTAGTTCCCAACATCAGGTCGCGGGGCGCGCGCGTCCCCGCGACCTGATGATTTGTTCGTCGATCGGAGCGTACTTGGCCCGGTCGTGAGGCCGGCGGCGTCAGCCGCCGCCCCGACCCGGCGGCCGGCGAGGCTCAAGGGAAACACTTCACCTCGGCCTCGGCCTGCGCGCGCCGCATCGTCGAGACGACGTCGCGCAACTGGCCGGTCGAGCGGAACACTTCCGACGACTGCCCGGCCACCTTGTTCATGCGCAGGACCGTCTCGGCCTGCTCGTACTCGGAGAAGGGCAGGATGGTGGCGATAGTGTCGATCGAGCATGAGCAGCGGTCGAGCGACTCGCGCGTCTGTCCGTTAGCGGCCATGCAGCCGAAGATGTAGTCGGCTTTCTCGGCGGTTGGGTAATCCTCGCCGACCGCCGCCTGCGCGGCGCCGGCTCCGACCGCGCAGAACAGCGCGGCCGCGATCAGCGAAACCTTCAACGTCATGGCTTGGCTCCCGTTTCGCTCTCGCCGGTGACGGTCAGCGTCTCCACGAGCAGCGGCGTCGCTGCGCCCGCCTTGGGCGTGACCGTGTGGATGGCGTAAAGGCCGCCCGGCACCTTGTCCGAGTACGTGATCTCGTAGGTCCGGTCGGCGAAGTCCTTCAATTTGGCGCGATTGGGGTCTTTCACGAACGGCGAAACCTTGATCGACCACGCGTCGATCGACTGGCCCTTGTAGTCGACCTTCACCTCGTCAACCTTCTCCGCCGAAGTGAGCGCGTCACGGATCCGGCCTCGGATGTAATAAGGGCTGCCGCCCAAAACCTTCTGCATCTCGACCACGTCCTGCTCGAGCAGGACCAGCACCACCGGATTGTAGGTGACGGGCATCGGGCCGAACGAGCGGGCCTTTCGGCCGGAGAACAGCTGGACCACGGCCGCCTTGCCGCCGTCGCGCGCGTCGTCCGGCTTCACGACGTTCAGCGTCACGACGTCCTCGAACGAAGGCGCGAGGTTGGCGTCGTCGGCGACCCGGGAAAACCGGTACGAGATCGACGCGCCCGGTTCGAACGCCGCGAGGAAGGGCTGCTCGAACACCAACTGTTCGGGGGTCGGCGCGGCCTGGGCGGCTGGCCCGAACGTCCCAGCGAGCACCAACGCCAACGCCGCGGCGCCGGCGACACGCCGACGTACTGACTTCAACATTTTGAACGCTTCCCTTGCCAAGGAGCTTCTCGCGCGGTCAACCGGCGGGCTCCGTGTTCTCAGAATACGCTCATTATGGCCCGGCGGACGCCCCGGCGCCATGCCGGCGGCGCTCGGCAGATGGGAGGAGCGCGGTCAGTCCGGGGCGTACATGAAGCCGCGGCCGCGCACGGTGACGATCAGCCGGGCGCCGTCGGGCGTCGCGTCCGCGAGCTTGTGGCGTAGATAGCCGATGTAGACGTCGACTACGTTAAGCGAAGCGCCGCCGTGCCCGGCCCACAGCGCCGCGAAGATGTCGGCGCGGGCCAGCGGCTCGCCGGCGTGGCGCATGAGCAGGGCGAGCAGGTCGACCTCACGTTCGGTGAGACGGGTGGAGCCCTCGGCGCTCGTCGCGACCCGGGTCTCGAGATCGAGGTCCAAGGGGCCGACGATGAGGTGACGCTGGTCCGTCCCGTCGTTCTCGCGGCGCATCTCCTGCACCTTCACGCGCGCCAGCAGCTCTTCGAAATCGAACGGCTTAACCATGTAGTCGTCGGCGCCGGCGAGCAGGCCTTCGGTGCGCTCGGAAACGCTTGAGCGCGCAGACAGCATGATGATCGGCGCGGTCTGGCCTGCGGCGCGCAGCGCCTTGCAGACCTCGATGCCCGACCGGCCGGGGAGCATCACGTCGAGGATGATCGCGGCGAGCGGCTTGCCGGACGCCGCCGCCAGCGCGGAATCGCCGTCGGCGACCAGCTCGACGTCGTAGCTCTCGGCCGCGAAGCCCCGCCGCAGGACCGAGCCGATGTCGGCGTCGTCTTCAACGATCAGGATGGTCATGAGCGTGCTCCGATCACGAGGCGATGGGTCAGCGCGGGAAGGCGGATGAGAACGGTGGTGCCGGAGGCGCGCTCCGGCGAGGCGGTGCGGCTCTCGATCGCGATCGTCCCTTGGTGACGCTCCACCACCCAGCGGGCCAAGGCGAGGCCGATGCCGAAACCGGAGCCCTCGCGCTCGGACGCGCCGCGGTAGAACCGTTCGAAGACATGAGGAAGATCGGCTTCGGGGATGCCCTCGCCGTCGTCCGCGACCGCGACCGTGACGGCTCCCTCCGAATCGATTCCGCCGATGACGCGGACCGTGCCGCCATAGGCGGTGTGACGCAACGCGTTCGCGATCAGCGCCTCGACGACCTGACGCAGCCAGTCGGCGTCGGCCTCGACCTGCAGATCGAAGGGCGGAAGCTCGGCGGTCAGCGCCACGCCGCGGGCGCGCGCGTTAGGCTCGAGACTGGCCCGCGCGGCGGCGACAAGGTCGTTCACCGACAGCGGCTCGAGCTCGAGCTCGAGCTGCCCGCTCTCCGAACGCGCGACCCTAAGCAGGTCCTCGACGCGTCGGTGAAGGCCCTTCGCGCGTCCCCTAATCTTGGTCAGCGCAGCGGTAAGCTCTTCGACGCCGCCCTTGGTGCGCAACGTCACGTCCGCCTCGCCCAGGATGACCGTCAACGGCGTGCGAAGCTCGTGGCTGACGTCCGTAAAGAAACGTCGGCGCGCACGGTCGGCGTCGGTTAGCCGCTCGTTTGCGCCCCGCAGCTCCGCCGTCCGCTCGTCCACGATCTCCTGCAGCCGCGCCTGCGCCTCCATCAGCCGACGCTCGCGGCGGGCGAGCTGCGCGGCCATGCGGTTGAAGCGGATCATGGCGAGGCTGAGTTCGTCGTGACCGCGCACCTTCAGCCTGATCCCGCTGTCGCCGCGGGCGATCTCGCCCGCAGCGGCCGCAACGTCGGAGATCCGCGAAACCAGCGGCCGTGCGATGGCGCGGTAGAGGACGAAGGCCAGCAAGGCCGCGAGGCCGGCCGCGATCACCGCTCCGGGAACCAGCGCGGAGCGCAGGCCCGCCATCGCGGCCTCAGCCTCGCGCGCGGTGGCGCGTTCCTCGCCGATCGCCTGGGACAGCCCGGGTCCGAAGCTCGCGGCGAAGCTGTCGAGGGCGACGCGCAGACGCTCGACGTTGCCGCCCTGCCCCTCCCGCGCCTCCCGGATCGACTGCAGGGCCTGCCGGTCGAGAAAGTCGAAGCGTCCGCGCATCTGCGCGAACACGCGGCTGCGGGCCGCGACCATCGTCGCGCCCTGCTCGTCACGCGCCCTCGCCACCGCGCGCGCGAGTTCCTCGTCCAGCCGCACGAAGGTCTCCTGCACGCGCTTGCGCGGCAGCGAGAGCCGGTCGGGCTGGCCTTGCGATTCCGTGGTCTGCAGCGCGACGAGCGCATAGTCGCCCACGCGGCTGGAGATCGCCGAGAGCAGTTCGAGCCGGCGCTGAGCGGAGGCGAGCTCCTCGACGTGGTCGTCCGCCACCTTGAAGGTGAGCGCGACCGCCAGCCCCGCCGCGGCGGTGGTCAGCACCGCCGTTGCGAGCAGCAGGGCCATGCGGACCCGAAGCGATCTGAAGATCGAGCGCCACATCCGGCGAACGCCTTCTGGAGAGCCGGCGGCGCGGGGCCGTCGACGGTCCGGGGGAGCGATGGGACGGGGCGCGGACGCCGCCGTCCCTGTGGAACGCGTCACTTACTTGGCTCCGAGCGCCTTCTTGGCGTCGGCGACGGCGTCGAGACACTCGTCGTATTCCTTCTCGCCCTTCTCGCGCTTCGCGACCCGCAACGCGGTCTTGAGCGCCTCGGCGACGGGGGCCGGATGCGTCTTGGCCTGTTCGGCCTCGATCATCGCGATCCCCTGATCGCACGTGGACGCGTCGTCTGCGTGGGCGGCGCCCGCGCCGAGCGTGATCACCGCAAACGCCGCGGCCAGAGCCGTCATCTTCGTCATGCCAGTCGTTCCTTCCCTCTCGCAAATCGGCGCTTGGCGCGCCTTGTTCTGAGCGGCCGTCACGGCTTGACCTTGAAGGTCCCCGTCATGCCGCGCGACTCGAGACCGTCGATCCACCATTTGAAGTCCCCGGGCCGAATCACGACGAATTCGATGCGGATCGCGCCGGCGTCGTCCCACTCCAGATGGTGCGGCGCGCCGGGCCCGTGGATCTCGAGATGGTTAATCACAATCTGGTTAATCCAGATATGACGGAACAACTCGGGCGAGAAGAACTTATACTCCTTGCCTCCTTTCGAGACGATGTCGAGCTGATAGGCTTTGCCCGACTCAAGTTCGTAGTCTTTCTGGCTGACGGCGTAGTCGTTGCCGTTTTCCTCGCCGAGCACCAGGTCCGGAAGGGTCGTGCGGCCCTTGGCGAGGTCCGCCGCGCTCGCCGGCGCGGCCGCGAGGCCGAGTGCGACCGCAGTCGCCGCGCCCGCCAATCTCTTGAGCATCGTTCTCTCCGCGTTGGTCCGCTTGAGATGCGGACATGTCGTTGGGATCCAAGATCCGTCGCCAAGACCGGAGACGAAACGTCACCCTTCCGCGGAGGTCCGACGCGCCGCGCCGCCCGGATGAGCCGCGTCGCCCATCGCGACGTTCTCAGTCAAAAGACCAAGACGCCACAACGAAGGACCGCAGCATCGGGCGCATCCCGTCCCAGTCTTGGCCTGCAAGACTAAACACGAGAAAGTACGTCGTCCACTCTTCTAAGTATTATTCTTTTCTTATGATGAAGAGCTTACGGCTCAGTTTGCGCCGATCTTGCTATCGAGCGCCGCGGCGCGCGACGCACGGCCGCACTTCCAGCGCGCGACGCGCCAGTCCGGGTTGGTCTCGGACCATTCCGCAATTACGGGAACAGCGCCGGCCATGCACATGCGGGGATCGGCCAGTTCGTAGCCGATAGCCACGTGCTCTTCACGGCAGGTTTCCGGGGACGCAAGAAGGCACACCATCAGGACGAGATCCATCGGTCAGGCTCCCTTTGGACGCGGCGCGCCACAGCGCCGCCCATGCGCGCGAGAACCCCAAGAGGGCTCCCCTCGGGCACCCTAAGCCTACGCTTATTATTTTGCGTCGCAACAACGTTATGTTGCATTGCAGTGACAGCCGGACGACGATTTCAAGGGCGCTCGAAGCGGCAGGTCGTCGCGTGCGGCATATGGAGCGCTCCCTAAGAAGCGCTTGCGGTCGCCGGGAAGTCCCGACTAGTGTGCGCGCCGCATGCCCCTGCATGGCGCTATCGGGTCAACCGGTTCGGCTCCCACCGAACGCAGACGCAAAGATAGCCTAGGGCATCGGTCGGCGCGCTCATCGGGTGCGCCGGCAACACCATGGCTTAACCTGGGAGGATGCTTATGGCGAAGATCACCAAGACCCTGATCGGCGAGTCGCTCGTCGGCGACGGCAACGAGGTCGCTCACATCGACCTGATCATTGGACCGCGCGGCTCGACCGCCGAGTCGGCGTTCGTGAACGCTCTGACCAACAACAAGGACGGCTTCACCTCGCTTCTCGCGGTGGTGACCCCCAACCTGCTGGCCAAGCCGAACACGATCCTGTTCAACAAGGTCACCATCAAGGACGCCCGTCAGGCCGTTCAGATGTTTGGCCCGGCGCAGTACGGCGTCGCTAAGGCTGTCGTCGACTGCGTAGCCGACGGCACGATCCCCGAGGACGAGGCCGACGACCTGTTCATTTCGGTCGGCGTCTTCATTCACTGGGAAGCGGCGGACGACGCCAAGATCCAGCAGTACAACTACGAAGCGACCAAGGAAGCCCTCAAGCGCGCCGTCGCCGGCGAGCCGAAGGCCAAGGACGTCGTCGCCCAGTCGGCGACCGCGAAGCACCCCTTCGCTTCGAACGCGTAGAGCGGAAACCACCCTGGACAGACTCCGCCTGCAGCAAAGCCTCCAGGCCTGCTCCAGCGGTTGGCCGCGATCTTATTTGGTAAGTAAGACTGACGGCGACGGCTCGAAGCGCAAGCTTCGGGCCGTTTCCTTTTTCTGACGGTCGCGCAGCGCTGCCGTTTTGGCGTTCAAACTGAAAAGGCCCCCGGCGCTTCGCCGGGGGCCTTTTCAGTTTGGCGGCTGATCCGTCTCAGTATTTGGTGACGAGCACCGGAGCCGGTTCTGCGCCGAACTTGTAGCGCACCGACGCAGAGACGATGTGCACGTTGGACTTCGAGGTCGCCTCGAAATCGAACGGCAGCGGCGCCGGAAGGTCGACGTTGATCTTGGACCGGCCGGGAACGAAGACGTAGGAGTAGCCGAGGTCGAACGACAGGCGGTCGGAATAGTTGTAGGTCCCGCCCGCCGACAGCCACCACCGGTCGGCGTCGGGCAGGCGGACGTCACGGTTCTTGTTGGTGATCGGCGAAAGTTCGTAGCCGACGCCGGCGCGCCCGGTGAACTCAGGCGAGAAGGCGTACTCCGCGCCGGCCGAGAAGAACCACCCGTCCTCGTACTCGAACGGAAGCGAGGTCAAGGTCGCGCCGCCGTTCCGCGCCTTGACGTGAATCGTGCTCAGACGGCTCCAGTTGGTCCATTCGACGCCGCCGAGGATCGTGAGCTCGGGCGTGATCGCCTGCCGCACGCCGACGGAGACCGTCTCAGGCAGCGTGACGTCCGCGTCAATCTTCGAATCGCCAAGCGGCGTCTTGAGCTTGCCTTCGAGCTTGTGCTTGATCGCCGAACGGAAGCCGACGCCAACCGAGGTGCCCTCCGCAGGCGTCACGGTGAAGCCCGCGGTGAAGCCGAAGCCTACGTCGTCTCCGGTCAGCGTCGCCGAAGGCGACGTCGGCAGGAGGCCGGTCGCGCGCCGCAGCCGGATATCGAAGTACTGGATCTGCACGCCGCCGGCGATCGACAGCCAGTCGGTGACCGACACGCCGAGCGTAGGCGAGACATTGACGGACATGACCTTCGACGAGCGGGCGAGCACCTGCCCGCCCCAAGACTGGTGCGGGTCGGTCACCAGGCCGAACGGCGCCGTTACGGCGAGACCCAAGGCGACCTTGTCGCTGATCCGATAGGCGTTGTAGCCGGCCGCCAGCAGCGCGCCCTGCCCGATGTCGCCGGAGTCGCCGGTGGCGCCCGTCCCGCCTGTCACCGCGCCGATGTTCCGCTTGGTCGCGTCGCTCACGTCGATCTTCGACGACGGAAACACGCCGGTCACGTGCTGCTCGCTCTGGAAGGTCGCGACCTGGTTCACCACCGCCGGGTTCCAGAACATCCCCGAGATCGAGTCGCCGCCGCCCGCCGCCATGCCGGCGAACGACATCCCCTGTCCGGTCGTGCTCTGCTCGCGCAGACCGAACGCCCCCGCGAACGCGGTCGACGAGGCGCCCGCCAACAGCGCTGTGGCGGCGCCGGCCAAAACGAGCCGTCTACGGCGGATGGAGGTCGCGACCATGAACATTCCCCTCGACGCGCGCCGACCCTGCGAAAGAGCCGGTCGTTGATTCCGTCTCGCTGGACGGCGTCCGTCGACCGTGACGCGGCGGATTCTAACGAACAACCATCGCGCTAGATTCCGCCACCGTTTCGCCGCGGGAGTGGCGCGGGGGCACCACATTTTGCAACGTTCCGCGAGGTTTAGGTGTCGAAAGTCTAAGCCTGCGGCGCTATGGCTTGCCGCGGCGCGGGTCGGACCGCATGATCCGCGCGCAAAAGTTCAGGTCACGCACAACGCGCGCCGATGAAATGAGGAGACGTCATGAAGCTCGTGCGATTCGGTCCCGCAGGCGCTGAGAAGCCCGGCATCATCGACAAGGACGGCGCGATCCGCGACCTCAGCGGTATCGTTCCCGACATCGCCGGCGAGGCTCTGACCGCCGCCGGACTTAATAGGATCCGCGCGGTCGATCCCGCCTCCCTTCCGCTCGCGCCCGCGGGCGCGCGGCTCGGCCCCTGCGTCGGCGGCGTTCGCCACTTCGTCGCCGTCGGCCTGAACTACGTCGACCACGCGCACGAGACCGGCCTTCCCATCCCCGAGGAGCCGATCCTCTTCAACAAGGCGCCGAACTGCATCGTCGGTCCGAACGATGACGTGATCCTGCCCAAGACCCACCAGAAGGTGGACTGGGAGGTTGAGATCGCCTTCGTCATCGGCGACAGAGCGGAAAACGTCGAGAAGGACGGCGCGCTGTCCCACGTCGCCGGCGTCTGCATCTGCAACGACGTCTCGGAGCGCCACTTCCAGGTGGAGCGCGGCGGCCAGTGGATGAAGGGCAAGGGCTGCCCGACCTTCGGTCCGCTCGGGCCCTGGCTCGTGACCCTCGACGAGATCCCGGATCTTCAGAACCTCGGCATGTGGCTGGACGTGAACGGCGAGCGGAAGCAGACCGGCTCGACGTCGACGATGATCTTCGACATCGAATATCTCGTCAGCTACATCAGCGACTTCCTCACGCTGGACCCGGGCGACGTCGTCACCACCGGCACGCCCCCCGGCGTCGGCATGGGCATGAAGCCGCCGCAGTACCTCAAGGCTGGCGACGTCGTGTCCCTTGGCATCGATCTCTTGGGCGAGCAGCGCCAGACCGTCGTCCCTTACGGCGGCTGAAGCCCGACGAGGACGGCGGCGGCGCGGACCCGCTTTGTCGCCGGCGCGTCATGGGGCAAGACTAACGTCCGCAGCGCTTTAGAGAATCGACGCTCGTCGCTCCGACGGCGTAAGCGCACGGGGACACCTCATGACGGCCTATTCGGTCGCGGCCGGCGAAACGCTCGCCGCCCGCCTCACCATGACGGGCGGCGACACGCTGCAGGTCGACGGGATTTTCTCGGTCGCAGCCAACGCCCAGACCGTGCGCTTCTCGAGCGCGCCGGACGGCGCCGAGATCCACAACGACGGCCTGATCGAAAACACGGCCTCGGGTGGCCGCGCCATCCGCTTCGAAAGCGGGGTCGGCGCCGATCTCACAGCGCTCATCGACAACCAAGGCACGATCGTCGCCGTCGACGATGCGATCCAGATACAGGCCGGCGCCGTGAGCGCCGGCACGCTGGAGATCACCAACGGGGTCGACGGCAAGATCGTTTCCGCGGAAGGCCAGGCCCTCGATCTGGCGTCCGCCAGCGGCGAGTTTGTCGCCAACGTCGACAACGCGGGCTCCATCGTCTCCCAGATCTCCGACGGCATCCGGATCGGCGGGGGCATGCAACTCGTCAACAGCGGCGCGATCCGCGGGGGTGCTGCGGCGAGCTACGTTCAGGGCGCCGACGGCGTGCAGATCGAGGATGGAGCGAGCGGGCTCATCTTTAACGCCGCTGGCGGCGTCATCGTCGGCGACCGCCACGGGATCAACGCGGGGCTGGACAGCTCCGTCGGCGTGATCAACGAGGCCAGCGGGTCGATCGTGGGCCGGAATGGTTCCGGCGTGGGGTCCGACGGCACGGGGCTGGTCGTCAACTACGGCGTGATCACCGGCTTCTTCGCTGACGCCGCAGGCTCGGACATCAATGGGTCGACAAGCGGCGCCGACAACGGCGGCGGCCCGGATGGCGTCAACGACGGCGACGGCGACGGGATCGACATCGACGGCGAGGCGACGATCCAGAACTACGGAGTCATCCGCGGCCTTGGCGCCGGCGGAACCGGATCGGACGGTCTGCCGAACACCGCCGAAGGCATCGCAGCCGGCGGCGGCGACATCACGAACTTCGCCGGCGCGCGGATCTACGGCGCAGGCCTCGGCATTCTCATCGACGACAGCTCCCAGGGCGACGCGCCGTTCGAGACCACGATCGAGAACGCCGGCACGATCCAGGGCGGATCGAGCTACGCCATCAAGATCGTCAGCGACTTCGACGACGTCATCATCAACAGCGGGCGCATTCTCGGCGGCGGCGGAAACGCCATCCTGTTCGGCTCCGGCGACAACGTGCTTGCGATCGACGCCGGCTCCAGCATCCGCGGCCTGAGCGACGGCGGCGCCGGCGACGACGCGCTCGACTACTCGCTCTACGGCGCTGCGGCCCGCGTCAACCTCGAGACCGGCCGCGCCATCGGGACGGGCGGCGTCACCAACTTTGAAACCGTGGCGGGCTCCGGTTTCGGCGACACGATCACCGGCGACGCTGCGGCGAACACATTCTTCGGCCAGGACGGAAACGACCGGCTGTTCGGCGGCGCGGGCGACGACACGCTCATCGGCGGGGCAGGCGCGGACGTTCTGCGGGGCGACGCCGGCGCCGACACCTTCGCGTTCGACTTCCCTTCGCCCGTCGGCGAACAGGATCGGGTGGTCGACTTCGCCCATGCCGAAGACGTCCTCGCCTTCGACTCGACGATCTTCACGGCCCTATCCGCCGGCGCGCTGACCGAAGACGCCTTCGGCGTCGGGTCCGAGGCGACGACATCGGAGCAGCGGATCCTCTACGACGCGCGCACCGGGAGCCTCTTCTACGACGCGGACGGCTCCGACGAGACGCAGGCCGCGGTGCTGATTGCGACGCTGACCGGCAAGCCAACGGTCGAGGCTTCCGACATCCTCGTGGTGTGAGACTTCGAGGCACGACAGCGGCCGTCCCCGGCAGGGGGCTAACGGCCGGCCTGTCGCGGACGGCGGATCAGCTGCGCTCGGGCCACCACGCGTGGAAATGGTGCACCGGTCCGTGGCCGGCGCCGATCGTCAGGTCGTCGGCGGCGGCGATCGCCGCGCTGACGTAGGCCTTCGCGGTCGCCACGGCTTCGATCAGGCTGCTCCCTTTAGCGATCTCAGCGGCGATGGCGGAGGACAGGGTGCAGCCCGTGCCGTGGGTGTTGCGCGTGACGTGGCGCTCGGCGACGAAACGCGTCACGCCGCCGTCCTCGTCCACAAGGACGTCAACGCTGTCGGCTCCTTCCGCGTGCCCCCCCTTCACGAGCACGGCGCGAGCCCCCAGCGCCTGAAGCGCCCTGCCCTGCTCCGCCATCTCCCGCTCATCGCCGGCCGCCGCGCCGCCGAGCAAAGCGGCGGCCTCCGGCAAGTTCGGCGTCAGGAGACGCGCTCGGGGAATCAGGCGGCGCTTCAGCGTCTCGACCGCGTCTTGCTGCAGCAACCTGGCGCCGGAGGCGGCGACCATGACGGGATCCGCAATCACCTCGGCCACGGCGCGGGCTTCCAGAGCGGCGGCGATCGCCTCGATCGTCGCGCTCTGCGACACCATCCCGATCTTCACCGCGCCGACCGCCAGATCGTCGAACACCGCGTCGATCTGCGCGGTGACGAAGGCCGCCGGAGCGTCGTGGATCGCCGTCACGCCGCGTGTGTTCTGCGCCGTGAGCGCGACGATCACCGACGCGCCGTAGACGCCCAGCGCCGAGAAGGTCTTGAGGTCGGCTTGTATCCCTGCGCCGCCGGACGAATCGGAGCCGGCGATGGTGAGGGCGATGGGCGTGGTCATGCCCGTCTCTTAGCCGTGCGGCGATCCGCCGCCAAGCGCTCCTCCCCTCGACGGACGGCCCGCATAAGGGAGGCCGCCGCCGAACAGCCCGTCGATGGGGACCGGCGATCGATCGCGGCCTTCGCGCGCGACGGCGATTGAAATCCGGTTCGATACGGCGTAAACGACGGCCGTTCCGCATCGGCGCCCGAATAGCTCAGCGGGAGAGCACACCCTTCACACGGGTGGGGTCACAGGTTCGATCCCTGTTTCGGGCACCATTTTTCCCAGGGTCTAGCCGCCGTTCGAGGAAGCGCTGGCAGGTTCACTTGAACCTGGAGCGTTTGATGTTCGATCGGCGATCTTTCGAGCGGGACGGCGTCGCAATCGTCGTCGTCGCGCTTTTCAGGCTCGAGGATCTCGTCGACAAGGTCGCGGCGATCCTCTAGGCGCACGGCCGCCCTCGTGCGCCCTAAGCGGGCGGCTCGCTGCACGAACGTCTCAGCCACTGCTCGCCCGGGACAAGGCCCGGCCTGGCGGAGCGCTGGAGTCAGCGAGCCTCAGACCTCCCGGCGCTGTCAGCAAGCAGTCTCTCGACGCCCCGGGCGACGCCGAGGACGGCTTCGTCCTGGAAACGCCGCCCGACGATCTGCAAGCCGACCGGCAGTCCGTCATCGGCTTGGCCGATCGGAACGGAAATCGCCGGGCACTGCGGCGTAAGGTTGAACGGGCACGTCATGTCGAGGCCGATCAGGCGCCCCGCCGCGTCCTCGCCGAAGTAGTCGCCGTCCTTCATCGCCACCGGCGGGGCCGTCACCGCGCAAGTCGGGCAGAGCAGCGCGTCATAGGTCTCGAACAGCCGGGCCATGTCGCGCCACATCGCGGTGCGGAGCAGCTCGATCCGCTTGTAGGACGTCGCGTCCTTGGCGAAGCCGCGCCGCATGATCTCGACCATGGCGGGGTCCATGCGCTCACGAAAGGCGTCGAGCCGGTCGCCGAAGTAGGCCGACATGAACACGCACCAGATCTCGTACCACTCGTCGACCAGGGCGCGCGTCCAGGGCAGCGCCACCTCCTCGACGACCGCGCCGGCCTCCGCCATTGCGGCTGCCGCGCGCCGGATGGCCGACTCGACCTGCGGTTCGACGGCGTAGAAGCCGAGATCGATCGAAAGGGCGAAGCGCTTGCCCCTAAGGTTCCCGTCGTGGGTGCGCTCGGGAGCGAACGTCAGCGGGAGCGATAGGATGTCCTCGTCGCTCGGGCCGGCGGTCGCTTGAAGAAACGCGACGGCGTCGTCCACCGTGCGGGCAAGCGGCCCAAAATGGGAGATGTCGTCGAACACGCTCGGCAGGATCGTCATGGGAATCCGTCCGAGGCTGGGTTTCAGCCCCACGACCCCGCAGAACGAGGCCGGGATGCGGACCGAGCCGCCCATGTCGGAGCCTTCGGCGAAGGGAACAACGCCAGTCGCGACCGCGACGGCGGAACCGCCGGACGACCCGCCCGACGTCCGGCTCGGGTCCCACGGATTCCGGGTCGCTCCAAAGCGCGGGCTCCAGGTGAAGCTCGAATGCGCGAATTCCGGCGTCGTCGTCTTTCCCATCAGGATGGCGCCGGCCTGTTGAAGGCGTCGCACGCACAACGCCGTCTCGGTGGGAACGACGTCGCCGGAGCTCCACGAGCCGAGCGTCGTCAAGTCACCGGCAGTCGGCGTCAGGTCCTTCGCCGCAAACGGCACGCCGTGCAGGAAGCCAGTCGGGCGGCCTGCCCGCACCGCCTCGTCGGCCTCGCGGGCTGCGGCGAGCGCCGCCTCCTCCCGGATCAGCGCGAAGGCGTTGAAGAAGTCCTGGGCCGCGTGAGCCCGCTTCAGCGATTCCCGCATGACGTCGACGGCCGAGAACCGGCCGCCGCGGACGCCCGACGCGATCTCATTCGCCGGAAGATCAAGCGGAAGGGAATGGTCCTGCGTCACGGCTCAGCCCGCCGCCGCGCCACA
>NZ_BAUX01000005.1 GCF_002897035.1 Methylopila sp. Yamaguchi | reverse complement strand
GCCGAGGCCCGCCCGCTGATCCCGCCGCCGCCGCCCGCGCCCCCGCGCCGACCGCGCCGCGCCGAGGCCGCGGCTTCGCCTTCGAAGCCGCAGGCTCCCGATCCGTTCGACCCCGCGGAAGCCGAGGACGAGACCCAGGGCTACGCCGGCGCGGCGGATCGCGGCCTCGCGGCGCGCGTCGAGCTGGCGCTGCGGGACGACCGCGTCGACTTCTACCTCCAGCCGGTGGTGTCGCTGCCGAATCGCCGCATCCTGCACTACGAGGGCTTCTCCCGGCTGCGGGAGCCGGACGGGCTGGTGCTGCCGGAGGAGTTCCTGCCGGCCGCGGCCGCGGAAGGCCGGCTGGTCGAGATCGACCGCCGCGCGATCGAGCGCGCCGCGCGCGTCGCCCACCGCCTCAACGCGCGCGGGCGCGGCGTGCGCATCTTCGTCAACATCGCCTCCGAGACCCTCGCCGACGACCGGGTCGCGCGCGACGTCGCGACCTATATCGACGGCTCGCCGGAGCTCGCGCGGCTGCTGGTGCTGGAGCTGTCCCAGTCCGCCTTCGACGGTCTCGGCGCCCTCGAGCGAGAGAACCGGGACGCGCTGGCGGCGAAGGGCGTGCGTTTTTCCATCGACCAGGTCTCGAACCTCCGGCTCGACGGGCGCGATCTCGCCGCCCGCGGCGTTCGCTTCGTGAAGGTTCCGGCTGCGACGCTGCTCGATCCCGACACCGCGCGAAACCTCCCTGTGCACCCCGCCGACCTGCCCAACCTTTTGGCCCGCGACGGCGTCGACCTCATCGCGACGCATGTGGAGGAGGAGCGCACCACGCCGGAGCTGCTCGACCTCGACGTGAAGGCGGCGCAGGGCTTTCTGTTCGGCGTGCCGCGGCCGGTGCGCGGGGAGGGCGGAGAATCGGGCGAGACGGGATCGGACGGCGTCACCCGCGCGTTCACTCCTCATGCCTTTCCCCGCCGCGCTTGACGGCGTTCCGCCGCGGCTCTAGGGCGCCCTCATGACCGACATCTCCGACTCTCCCGTCTTCGCGCGGTTCGCGCCGCTCGCCTCCGCCTACGACGTCGCGCTGTGCGACGTCTGGGGCGTGCTGCACAACGGCGTCGCCGCCCATGCGGAGGCCGGCGACGCGCTGACGCGCTTCCGCGCGCAGGGCGGCGTGGTGGTGCTGATCTCCAACGCGCCGCGTGACAGCGAGTGGGTGATCGACCACCTCGACGGCTACGGCGTGCCGCGCAGCGCCTGGGACGCGGTGATCACCTCGGGCGACGTCACCCACCACATGCTGGCGGAGCGAGGCGTCGCCCGCGTCCACCACATCGGGCCGATGCGCGACGTGCCGCTGTTCGGCGACGAGCGCATCGAGCGCGTGAGCGTGGAGGAGGCGCCGCTTGCGGTGGTGACCGGCCTGTTCGACGACCGGACCGAGGAGCCGGAGGACTACCGCCCGCTGCTCGAGGAGCTGAAGGATCGCGGGATGCCGCTGATCTGCGCCAACCCCGACTTGGTGGTGCAGATCGGCGACGACCTGATCTGGTGCGCCGGAGCGATCGCCGACATGTACCGCGACATGGGCGGCGAGACCCACTACGCCGGCAAGCCCTACGCCCCGATCTACGACGCCGCGATCGCCGTCGCCTCCGACATTCGCAAACGCACGGTCGACCGCTCCCGCATCATCGCCATCGGCGACGCCGTGCGCACCGATCTCGCGGGGGCCGCGGCGGCGGGGATCGACTGCCTGTTCGTGGCGGACGGCATCCACGCCGAGGAGCTCGGCCCCGGCGCGCCGGACCCGGAAAAACTCGCGGCGTTGTTCGCCGAGAACGGCGACACTCCGGTCGCGGTCACGCCCAAGCTGACGTGGTGATCTGTCCTCCCGCCGGGGAGGCCGCGCCTGCCCACCCCGGTGTGAGCCGAGGGGGCGTTTCTTTTGAGCGCGTCGGCGGTCAGACGAGGGAGAACGCCGAGACGTCGTCCGCGGTGAGCTCCGGCGCGCCGCGCAGGGTCACGAGCAGCACGGCCTGACCGGATCCCGAGCCGTCGGCGTCGAAGAACAGGCGGCCGTTGCTCTCGGCGTAGATGAAGCGCGCATCCCCGGACGTCGCGATCCCGCGGGCGTTCGATTCGAACGACGTCGCGTCGAAGGTCGCGAGGCCGAAGCCTGCGAGGTCGATCTGGATGCGGTCGACGCCCGCCTCGAAGTCCGTGATGACGTCTCCCGCATCGCCAGCGTCGGTGAAGGCGAAGACGTCCGCGCCGGCCCCGCCCGTCAGCACGTCTTTGCCCACGCCGCCGGCGAGGGTGTCGTCGCCGGCGCCGCCGTAGAGCCGATCGACCCCGTCGAGGCCGGAAAGCAGGTTGTTCTGATCGTTGCCGACGAGCTTGTTGTCGCCGTTGTTGCCGAGGCCCTTGACGGCCTGACCGATGAGGCGGAGCTCCTCAACGTTGTCCGTCAGCTGGAACGAGCCCTTAGACAGGACCACGTCGTAGCCCTCGTCGGCGAGTTCGACGACGACGTCCTTGTACGTGCTCACGACGTAGACGTCGTCACCTTCGCCGCCGACCAGGCGGTCAATCCCGCCGCGGCCGTCGAGTCGGTCGTCGCCGGCGCCGCCCAGCAGCGTGTCGGCGCCGCTCGCGCCGAAGAGCTTGTTGTCGAGTTCGTTGCCGGTGAGGGTGAGGCCGGTCGCGCCGACTGCGACGATCTTCTCGATATTCGCTGGCAGCGCATAGTCGACCGTCGTGTAGACCGCGTCATAACCTTCGCCGCCGAGCTCGGTGATCACGTCGTCCGCGCTGTCGACGTAGTAGAGGTCGTCGCCCAGATCACCGATCATCTCCTGCGCGCCGTCGCCGAGGACCCCGATCACGTCAGGCCCAGACGTGCCGAAGAGCGCAGTCGAAACGCCGGCCGGGCCGGCGGTCTGGGCGAAGACGTAGTCGCCGCCCTGGTCGAGATCGCCGCTGAGGCGAATCCAGAACTGCTGCCCGGCCCAAGTGTCGAACGACACGCTTGACGTGCCGGCGGTCAGGTCGCCGACGTTATTGACCGCGCCCGGGCCATTGTAATTGTAGAACACCGTCATCTGCGTGTTGAACGACGCGCTCAGCACGGAAAATTCTACGGTGGCCTCGCCCTCAGCCGTGTAGGTGAACCAGACGCTCTTATCGTCCGCCAGCTCGTAGTTGCTATAGCTGCTGTCCCAGACGAGGTCGTCGTAACCGATGGGCTCTCCATCCGGATACTGGTTGGTGGCTTCGGCCGTGTTCCCGGAATAGGTGAACCCATCGCCGCGGATGACGATCGCCTTGTCGAAATTGTCGTTGATGGGTCGCGCCATGGCCGCCTCGCAAGATCTACCGAATCAGCCCCCGCCGAGCCGACGCGAGCTGATAGCTCAAGCGAAGCTTCCGGCCCTATGCGTAGCGATACCTACCAGGTAGATCGGATTATTTTGATGGATAATGCGATCTTAATTTAACCTATTGTATTCGAAATCTGCTCCGATGGCGCCTCACAGTTGCGATTCGGGCGGTCGTACACTTGTAGAGCGAGCCCGCGGTTCACTGTTCAGCTTCAGGAGCGCCTCAGCCGCCCAAAACAGGAGCGAAACCCGCCGCGGGGCTTGACGGCCGCGGCGGCAGGTTCCTCGCCGGCGAACGCCTCGCCTCAGCCCTCTTCCGCCTGAGCGGCGGCGCGCCAGCCGATGTCGCGGCGGCAAAAGCCGTCCGGCCAGTCGATGAGGTCCACCGCGTCGTAGGCGTTCATCTGCGCCTCGGCCGCGTCCGCGCCCAGCGCCGACACTGCGAGCACGCGGCCGCCCGCCGAGACCAGCTTGCCGTCCTTCAGCGCCGTCCCGGCGTGAAACACGGTAACGCCCGGCCGCTTCCCGGCCGCCTCGATCCCGCGGATCTCCGACCCCTTCGCGTAGTCGCCGGGATAGCCCTTCGCCGCCATGACGACGGCGAGCGCGGTGTCCGGTTTGAAAGAGGGCGTCAGGCCGGCGAGCCGGCCCTCGACCGCGGCTAAAAGCAGCTCGAGCAGGTCGTCCTTGAGCCGCGGCAGCACGACCTGCGCCTCCGGGTCGCCGAAGCGCACGTTGTACTCGACGAGCTTCGGGCCGTCGGAGGTGAGCATCAGCCCGGCGTAGAGGAAGCCCACGAACGGGGTCCCGTCGGCTTGAAGCGCGGCGACGGTCGGGCGGACGATGCGCGCCATCGCGTCTTCCGCCAGCGCGTGGCTCAGCGCCGGCGTCGGCGAATAGGCGCCCATGCCGCCGGTGTTCGGGCCTTCGTCGCCGTCGTAGGCGCGCTTGTGGTCCTGCGCGTCCCCGAACACGAGCGCCGTCGTCCCGTCGCACAGCGCGAACAGGCTGGCCTCCTCGCCCGCCATGAACTCCTCGACGACCGCTTCGGCGCCGGCCTCGCCGAAGCCGCCGGAGAACACGTCGTCGACGGCGGCGTGCGCCTCCTCGAGGGTCATGGCGACGGTGACGCCCTTGCCGGCGGCGAGGCCGTCGGCCTTGATCACGACCGGCGCGCCGAAGACCTCGACCGCGGCGTGGCCTTCGGCGCCCGAACGGCAACGCCTGAAGCCGGCCGTCGGGATGTCGTGGCGGGCGCAGAGCTCCTTGGTGAACGCCTTGGAGCCTTCCAGCCGGGCGGCCGCGGCGCTGGGACCGAAGGCCTTGATCCCCGCCTCCGCGAGCCGGTCCACGACGCCGGCCACCAGCGGCGCCTCGGGCCCGACCACGACGAGGTCGACCTTCTCGGTGGTCGCGAGCCGGACGATCCCGTCGAGGTCGTCGACGGGAACGTCGCGGAGCTCGGCGTGCTGGGCGATGCCGGGGTTGCCCGGCGCCGCGATCAGCCGCGTGAGCTTCGGGCTCTTGGCGAGCGTCGCGGCGAGCGCGTGCTCGCGTCCGCCGGAGCCGAGGAGAAGGACGATCATAGGGGCCTCGCAGGGGCGTCGACGGGGGAGGTCGACGCCCTTCTAGCGGAGGCGGGCCCGGAGGTCACGGCCGGCGGGGCCGACCTCCGCCCGGGCCTTACTCGACCACGACCTTGGCCTTCATCGTCGGGTGCGGCGTGCAGATGTAGTCGTAGGTTCCGGCTTCGCCGAAGGTCACGGTGTAGCTCTCGCCCTTGTTCAGCATCTTGCCCTGGGCCTTGGGGTCGCCCTTGGCAGGGCCGTTGCGGAAGTGGACGTTGTGGGCGACCTCGTCGTCGTTGGTCCAGGTGACGCTGCCGCCCTTCTTCACCTTCACCTCCTCGGTCGCGAAGGCCATGTTGGCGATCGACACCTTGACGGCGTCGGCCGGCGCCTGGTCGACGACGGTGATGGCCTGGGCGAAGGCGGCGCCTGCGGGCAGGGCGAGGGACAGGGCGGCGGCGAGCAGGAACGTGCGCATGAAATGTCCTCCACCGCGGATGCTCTTGTCGGGCGGCGGCCGCCGCGGCGCGGCCCCGTCCTCGCGCGGCGCAAGCCCAAGGGCCGCGCCGCGTGCGATCCCGGCAGGTAGAAGGGGCGGCACGTCGGGCAAGGACGTTTCGCCAGGCTGACGCAGACGTGACCTGCGCCGTCGCCGTCGCCTTGGACGCCGAACGCGGCTAACGTCGCGCACGCTCTTGACCGCTCCGAACGCACCGAGGCCCATGCCCCCGTCCGTCTCCGCCGCCAGCAACGCCCTCGAGGTCTCGGTCTCCGAACTGTCCCAGCAGCTCAAGCGGACGGTTGAGGACACCTTCGGCTACGTCCGCGTGCGCGGCGAGATCTCCGGCTACCGAGGGCCGCATTCGTCCGGCCACGCCTATTTCGCGCTGAAGGACGAGGGCGCGAAGATCGACGCCGTGGTCTGGCGGGCGTCGTTCGGCAAGCTCCGGTTCAAGCCGGAGGAGGGCATGGAGGTGATCGCCACCGGCCGCCTCACGACCTATCCCGGCAAGTCCGCCTACCAGATCGTCATCGACACGCTGGAGCCCGCGGGCGTCGGCGCGCTCATGGCGCTGCTGGAGGAGCGCAAGCGCAAATTCCAGGCGGAAGGCCTGTTCGCGGCTGAGCGAAAGCGCCGGATCCCCTACCTTCCGGAGGTGATCGGCGTCGTCACCTCGCCGACCGGCGCGGTGATCCGGGACATTCTCCACCGGGTGTCGGACCGGTTTCCGCGACGCGTGATCGTGTGGCCGGTGCGGGTGCAGGGCGAGACCGCGGCCGCCGAGGTTGCGGCCGCGATACGCGGCTTCAACGCGCTCGCGCCCGGCGGCTTGATCCCGCGCCCGGACGTGCTGATCGTCGCCCGCGGCGGCGGCAGCCTTGAGGACCTCTGGGGCTTCAACGAGGAGATCGTGGTGCGCGCCGCGGCGGAGAGCGCCATCCCCCTGGTCTCCGCCGTTGGGCATGAGACCGACACCACGCTGATCGACTACGTCTCCGACCGGCGCGCGCCGACGCCGACCGCCGCGGCCGAAATGGTGACGCCGGTGCGCGCGGAGCTGCTGGCTGCGACCGCCGAACGCGGCGCCCGGCTCCGCGCCGCGACGCTGCGGGGCATGGAGGCGCGCCGGACGGAGCTGCGCTCCGCCGCGCGGGCGTTGCCGACGCTTGAGACGCTGATCCAGATCCCCCGCCAGCGGCTGGACCACGCCGCGGCGCGGCTGCGTCCTGCGCTCGCCGCCAACGCCGGCCGCCACCGCGCCCGCTTCGCCGCCGCCTCCGCGCGGCTTCAGCCTGCGGCGCTGACCCAGCGCGTGCATCTCGGGCGCGAGCGGGCGGACGGCCTCGCGGCCCGGCTGGAGCGTGCGGCGACGGCGCTCGCTGACAAGCGGCGCGACCGGCTGGCCTCCGTCTGGAAGCTCGTGCGCAGCCTCAGCCACGAGGGCGTGCTGGAGCGCGGCTACGCGCTGGTGCTGAACGCCGAGGGCCATGTGCTGCGCCGCGCCGCCGAGGTGGGCGACGGTGAGCAGGTGCGCCTCAAATTCCAGGACGGCGAGCGCGCCGCGACCGCAGGCGAGGGCGCCGCGCCGCCTCCGCCGGCGGCCCCGCAGGCGCAACCCGCGGCGCGCAGGGAGTCGAAACCGCGCAAGCCCGCGCCCGCGCCGCAGTCGGACCTGTTCGGCTGAAAGCGGGCGGCTGCCGGCGCGTGCGACCCGCTAAGCTGGAGGCTGGAATGTTGGAGGATGGGACGATGGCCAAGGCCGCGCTCGCCGACCTGTTTCCGGGCTTCGCGCCGCGCTGGATCGACGTCGCGGACGACGTTCGCCTGTTCGCGCGCGTCGGCGGGGAGGGGCCGCCGCTTTTGCTGCTCCACGGCTACCCCCAGACCCATGTGTGCTGGCGGAAGGTCGCGCCCCTGCTCGCGGAGCGCTTCACCGTCGTGCTGCCCGACCTGCGGGGTTACGGCTGGTCGTCCGTTCCGCCGCCCGCTCCGGAGTCCTACGCCAAGCGCGTGATGGCCGAGGACATCGTGAACCTGATGCGGGCGATGGGCCACGAGCGCTTCGCCGTCGCCGGCCACGACCGAGGCGGCCGCGTCGGCTATCGCCTGGCGCTCGACCACCCCGAGCGCGTCACGAAGCTCGCCGTGCTCGACATCGTGCCGACCGAACGGATGTGGGCGGGATTCGGACGCGCGCGGGCGCTCTCTGCCTATCATTGGGCCTTCCTCGCGCAGCCCGCGCCGTTCCCCGAGACGCTGATCGCCGCAGACCCGACCTACTTCCTGGAATGGACGCTCGCGAGCTGGACCGCGGCGAAGACGCTCGACGCCTTCGGCTGCGAGGCGCTCAATCATTATCGCGCGTTCTTCGCCGATCCCGGCCGGGTGGCGGCGACCTGCGCGGACTACCGCGCCGGCGCGACGCTGGACGTCGCCCACGACGAGGCCGACCGCGCGGCGGGTCGGCGGATCGCGGCGCCCGTTCTGGCGCTGTGGGGCGAGACGGGCTTTCCCGGCCAGGGCGGCGGCAGGCCGGTCGACGTCTGGCGGGACTGGGCCGACGACGTGCGCGGAGAGGCGCTGGCCTGCGGCCACTTCCTGCCGGAGGAGGCGCCGCAGGCGACCGCCAAGGCGCTTTTGACCTTCTTCGGAGATCTCGTGTGACGGACAGTCGGCCAAGCCGCCGGATCGGCCTCGCGCTTGGAGGCGGCGGCGCCCGCGGCCTTGCGCACCTGCACGCGCTCGAGGCCTTCGACGAGCTGGGCCTGCGCCCCTCTGCGATCGCGGGCGTGTCGATCGGCGCGATCTACGGCGCCGCCTACGCCGCGGGCCTCTCCGCCAAGGAGCTTCGCGCCCACACGGCCGCCATGCTGCGCGACCGCGGCGCGGTCCTCTCCAAGCTGATGAAGGCGCGGGTCGGCCGGCTGACCGATCTCTTCGGAGCCGGTTCGCGGAACCCGGTCCTCGTCGACGCCGAACTGCTGCTCGCGCAATTCCTGCCCGATGGCGTTCCCGAGACCTTCGACGCGCTCCAGATCCCTTTCGTCACCATCGCGACCGACTTCTTTGGCCGCGCGGAGATCCGCTTCGACGAAGGGCCCTTGCGGCCGGCCGTCGCGGCGTCGATCGCGATCCCCGGGCTGTTCCGGCCGGTCGTGCATCACGACCGGACGCTGATCGACGGCGCCATGACCAACCCGCTGCCCTTCGACGCGCTCGACGATGTCGACGCGGTGATCGCGGTCGACGTCACCGGAGGCCCCGTCGCAAGCGAGGGCCGCGTCCCGAACGCCTTCGAGACCACGCTCGGATCGCTTCAGATCATGCAGACGACCATCGTCGCGGGGAAGCTGGCGCGCCGGCCGCCGGAGGCAGTGATCCGCCCCAACGTCGAGGCCATCACCTTGCTGGATTTCCTGAAGACGACCGCCGTGCTCCGCGCGAGCGAAGCGGCTAAGGGCGAGACCAAAAGGGCGATCGAGGCCGTGTTGAGCTGAGATGGGCCAAGCCCGTGGCGGCGTCGCGCGTCAACGCCCGGCGAAGTGCCTCTTCAGCAGCGCCATGTTGCGGCGGTTCGCCTTGAAGGCGAAGTCGAACACCGTTCCGATCACCGGCACGCTGCCCACCACGGTGTCGATCGCGACGTTGCCCACCATGCGCGCCAGGATGTGGTTCGGCGCCCCGAGATCGTGGGCGCGCTTGATCATGTAGGCCGAGACCACGGCGGTCGACAGGTCGCCCGCCACCGGCACGATGCTCGCGAGCGCGTCGATCCCGAAGCGCCAGTTGGTGCCGGGGATGCGCCAGCGCGTGTCGAGCAGATCGGCGAGCCGGTCGAGATCGTCCAGCGACGCCTGACGCGCCGGCGGCTCCATGCGCCCGGCGAAGCCGGTGGCGGCCTTGGCGGTCATTTGCGGATGATGACCCAGATGGCGTGGATGATGCCCGGGATGTAGCCGAAGAGCGTCAGCAGGATGTTCAGCCAGAAATGCAGGCCGATGCCGACCTGCAGGAACACGCCGAGCGGCGGCAGCAGGATGGCGATCAGGATGCGGACGACGTCCATGCGGTCTCACCTCGGGTCTCGCGTCGGGGCGGCCGACGGCTCCGGCTCGGTAACGCCGCGGACGGCGTTTCGTTCACCCCTTGGAGATGGGATCGCGCAGGCCCTGAAAAAAGACCCTGAGAAGCTCGGCCGCGTCGCGCTCCGCGATGCCGGGGTAGACCTCCGGCGCGTGGTGACAGGTCGGCTGGTGGTAGAGCCGCACGCCTGAGGTGACGGCGCCGCCCTTCGGATCCTCCGCGCCGAAGTACAGCCGGCGGATGCGGGCGAAGGAGATCGCGCCGGCGCACATCGGGCAGGGCTCCAGCGTCACGTGCAGGTCGCAGCCGGTCAGCCGCTCCGCGCCGAGCGCCTCGCAGGCCAAGCGGATCGCGACGATCTCGGCGTGAGCGGTCGGGTCGTTGCGCGCTCGGGTCAGGTTGCCGGCGGCGGCGATCACCCGGCCGTCCCGGGTCACGACGGCGCCCACGGGCACCTCGCCGCGGGCGGCGGCGGCCCGCGCCTCGGCCAGGGCGCGCTCCATCGGGGTCACGGACGTCTCCTGCGGTTCGACCGCGGACAGAGGTAGCCTCCGCGCAGGCCTGCTGTCGACCGGACGATAACCGCTCGTAAACCGCGCCTGCGCGTGCTATCGCCCGGCGATCATGACAGACCCGACCGACCGCCCCGACGCCAGTCCCGACGACGCCGCGACGCCCCCTCCGGGCGAGCGCGTGGCGAAGGTCATCGCGCGCGCCGGCCTCGGCTCCCGCCGCGAGGCCGAGGCCTGGATCGAGGCCGGCCGCGTCGCGGTCAACGGCCGAACCATCGACAGCGCCGCCCGCAACATCACCGCGCAGGACGCCGTCACCGTCGACGGCCGCCCGCTGCCGGCCCGCGAGCGCACGCGGCTGTGGCTCTACCACAAGCCCCGCGGCTACGTGACGACCACCCACGATCCCGAAGGCCGCGAGACGGTGTTCGAGATTCTGCCGCCGGCGATGCCGCGGGTGGTCACCATCGGCCGGCTCGACATCAACACCGAAGGCCTGCTGCTGCTCACCAACGACGGCGGCCTCGCCCGCGTGCTGGAGCTGCCGGAGACGGGCTGGCTGCGCCGCTACCGCGTGCGCGCCTTCGGCCGGACCACGCAGGACAAGCTCGACGCGCTGAAGGACGGCGTGACCATCGACGGCTTCGCCTACGGCGGCATCGAAGCTGTCATCGAGCGCCAGCAGAGCGACAACGTCTGGCTGATGATCGGCCTCCGCGAGGGCAAGAACCGCGAGGTCAAGCGCGTCGCCGAGCATCTCGGCCTCGCCGTGAACCGGCTGATCCGCGTGTCCTTCGGTCCGTTCCAGCTCGGCGATCTGGGCGAGGGCGCGGTCGAGGAGGTGCGGACCCGCGTGCTTCAGGACCAGCTCGGCAAGCGCCTGATCGACGAGGCAGGCTGCGATTTCGAGGCCGAAGCGGTCAGCCATGGCGAGGACGCGCCGGTGGTCACCGGCGGCCGCGGCGCCGGGCGCAAGACGCCGGAGAAGCGGGCCGCTGCCGACCAGAGCCGCCTGAAGGACCCGTCCCAGCGCGTCGGCCGCAAGGCCCCGCTGGCGCGCCCGCGGGACGTGCCGGCGCCGCCGACCCTCGCCGAGGGCGAGACCGAGGAGCGGCCGACGCGCACCAAGCGCGCCCCGGCCGTCGCCGACCGCCGCGGGCGCACCGTGAAGGTGGAGCGCGTCGCGCGCGCCGAGAACGACCCCGCGCCGCGCCGCGCCCGCAAGGCCGACCCCGAGGCCGCCGAACGTTTCGGCGCGCCCGGCCGCGCCCCGCGGCCGCCGCGTCCCGGCTCGAAGCCCGCAGCCCGCGACGGCAAGCCCGCCGGCCGCAGCTTCAAGCCGCGCGAGGGCGACGAAGCCCGCGCTCCCCGCGGACCGCGGGCCGACGGCGAGCGCCGCGGGCCCCCGCGCGGCGACCGCCCCGAGCGCGGCGACCGTCCGCAGCGCAGCTTTGGCGATCGTCCCGCGCGCGCGCCCTCTGGTGACCGACCCGACCGCGGCGAGCGCCCCTCGCGCAGCTTCGGGGATCGCCCCGCGCGTGCCCCTTCCAGCGACCGTCCCGCGCGCGCGCCGTCCGGGGATCGTCCTGACCGCGGCGAGCGCCCCGCGCGGAGCTTCGGGGATCGCCCCGCGCGCGCTCCGTCCGGCGACCGTCCCGACCGTGGCGAGCGCCCGGCGCGGAGCTTTGGCGACCGTCCCGCGCGGGCGCCTTCCGGCGACCGGCCCAGATCTGCGGCGACCACCGAGGGCGCGCGCCGTTCGGAGCCGCGTTGGCGCTCCGAAGAAGCCCCGCGGAGCGAGCGGCCTCGCAGCGACCGTCCGCAGGGTGATCGTCCCCAAGGCGCGCGTTCTCAAGGCGACCGTCCCCGAACCGAGCGGTCGGGCGCCGGCAAGGCGTACGGCGATCGTCCGCCGCGCCGCGACGGCGAGCGGCCGTACGGCGACAAGCCCCGCGGCGAACGCCCTCAGGGCGACCGTCCGTCGGGAGGCCGGCCGCCCCGCGGCGACGCTCCGCGCGGCGCCGGCGCTGGCGGGAAGCCGGTTGGCCGGTCCAGCGGCAAGCCGGGTGGTTTTGGAAGCAAGCCGGGCGGATCGTCGGGCAAGCCTGGCGGACGCCCCGGCGGCAAGCCGGGCGGCTTCAAGCCGCGCGGTCCGGGAGGCGGCAAGCCGGCCGGCGGCGGGGGCAGGGGACGGCCGGGCGGTGCGGATCGTCGGGGGTAAGTTCAAGGGCCGCGCCCTGAAGGGGCCGGCCGCGGACTCGCGCGCGATCCGTCCCACGACGGACCGCCTGCGCGAAGCCGTGTTCAACGTGCTGGCTCACTCCTATGGCGATCCGGCCGACGGCGCGCGCGTGCTTGACCTCTTCGCCGGCACCGGAGCGCTCGGCTTCGAGGCGCTGTCGCGCGGGGCGCGGTTCGCGCTGTTCGTGGACGAGGGGGCCGAGGCCCGCGCCTGCCTTCGCGCCAATGTGGAGACTCTCGGCCTGGGAGGGCAGACGCGCATCGCGCGCCGCGACGCCACACGCATGGGGCCGGTCGGCGCGACCGCTCCGTTCGATCTGATCTTCGCGGATCCGCCCTACGGGCGCGGGCTCGGGGAGCGCGCCTTGTCCTCCGCCCGCGAGGGCGGCTGGCTGGCGCCCGGAGCGCTGATCGTCTGGGAAGAGACGACGGACGCAGAGGCGATGACGCCGGCCGGGTTCGACCCGCTCGAGACCCGCACGTACGGCGACACGCGTATCGCGTTGCTGCGCGCCGCCTGACGCGGATCGCTCCGCCGGATCCGCGGCCGATTGGAGACGATCGTGCGGTTTCGCCCGGCGTCTTTCGCCAGATACATCGCCTCGTCGGCGAACGACACGATCTCGGCGACATGCGCGCAGTCGAGCTCGGTCGAGGACACGCCGACGCTCAGGGTGGCGCGGACGACGTGGTCGCCCACCCTGATCCGGGTTTCGGCGAACGACCGCCGCAGTCTTTCGGCGACCGCCTCGGCCTGCGCCAGCGTCGCGCCCGGCAGCAGGCAGACGAACTCCTCGCCGCCGATCCGAAACAGCGCGTCGCGCGCGCGGATCGAGCGTTGCGCCGCCGCCGCCGCCTCCACGATCACGACGTCGCCGACGTCGTGGCCAAAGCGATCGTTGATCGTCTTGAAGTTGTCGATGTCGAACACCAGCGCCGCGACGCCGACGGCGTCGGAGGAGCGTTCGTTCTCGAGCAACAGCAGCTCCTGGTCGAAGGCGCGCCGGTTCAACGCGCCGGTCAGATGATCGCGCAGCGCCATCTCGTAGTTGGCGAGCGCCACGCGTTCCCGCGACATGGCGACGACAAGCGCGACGGTCGCCGAGGCCTGCGCCACCACGGCGGCGTTGTAGGCGACGACGGCCCAGACTTCGGGGGCGCCGAGGCCGAGCGGCGCGGGAAGGAACGGAACGAACGGGGCGCGAAGCGCGCTCAAGCCGGCGAAGAACCCCATCAGCGCCACGAGAAGCCGTCGCGACGGCAGGGCCTCGTCGCGCCCGCGCCAGAACTCCCACGCGATCAGTCCGTTCAACGCCGCGACGCAGAGCGTGCGCGCCACGCCGCCCACGGCCGGCAGGCCAAGGGATTGCGCCGCCACGTCGAAGCTGACCCAGCCGAGAGCGACGGCCAGGGCCGTTCCCACGACGTTCGAACGCTGGTCGAAGGCGCGGGCGGCCTGCCACGCGAAACCGTGGGTAAGGATCACCCCTGCGACCGCGATCCGCTCCTGCCACTCCCTGACGAGGAAGCTGTCGCCCACCAATAGGGCCGCCGACGCGACGGCGAACAGGAACGGCAGGGTCCACCACCACAGCCGCTTTGGTCGCCCGGAGCCGGCCCAGGACAACAGCAGGGACGCGCCCAGCAGCGCGAGGACCACCGCCGAGCAGGCGACCATCGTTGGAACGTCGAGGCGCATCAAGCGGTGACGGCTCTGATCTTGGGCATATGAAAAATCACGTATACCAGCAAACGTGGGCGAGGACGCCATGGGCCCGCGCTTTTGCGCTGGCCTCGTTCGGCTTGGTGAACGCATCCGTCTGGGCGAAAGCGCCTGTGGCCTTCTGGCGCAGAACAGGAGAGCGTCTTCGACCCGGGCAAGGCCCCCGCTCTCGGGAGCGCCGGTCTCTCGCAACCGGTTCAGCGCGGGTACCAGAACTCCATCTGGCCGGGGGGAGCCTTGTAGTTCGCGATGGTCTTGACCACTGAGCCCTCGAGGCCGCGTTTCGCCGCAATCGCGGCCACCTGCTCGGCGAGCGGCCGGTCGGCGTCGTTGAAGTAGCGCACCTCCGGCGTCGTGGGCGCGCGCCCAGCGACCAGCTCGATGCCGGGCGACTGGAAGCCGGCGGCCCGAAGGTCGCGCCACAGGTCCTCGGCGGCGAAGCGGGCGTCCATGTCGGGCGCCTGGATGTAGACGGTCCCCACAACCGCCGAGGTCGCGGCGGCGGGCGCGACGTCGCCCGGCGTGATCGCGGCGTTGCGGGCGTCGAAGGCTTTCGCGCTTTCGGCGGTCGCCGCGATGCGGCTCGCGGCCTCGCCGGGCGGCGTCAGGGCGCCGGCGGCGTAGGCCGTAACCAGGGCTACGATCGACAAGAGGTAGAGCGCATAGAGGCCCGTGCGCATGACGCGCGGCGTCTTCACGATCCGCGCCATGGTCAGCGCGACGATGAGCGTAAGCGCAACGAACACGCCGACCAGAGCGTAGACCGCGGCGAGCCGCAGCGCGAGATCGGTGGCGGTCTGTTGAAGCATGGCGCCTGTCTCCTGGGCGAATCGCGGAGGTCGATGCTCGCCGCCGCCGCCCGGTCGATCAACCGTGGCTCGAGCCCCCGCCGCAGCCGGCCGGCGTCACGTGTACGTCAGCGCCGCCCGAACAGCTTTTCGAGGTCGGCCGTCGAGAGCCGCACGAAGGTCGGTCGGCCGTGGTTGCAGGTGGAGGCGGCGGGCTCGGCCTCGATCGCGCGCAGCAGCGCGTTCATCTCGTCGGGTTTGAGCTTGCGGCCCGAGCGCACCGAGCCGTGGCAGGCGACGGTCGCGAGGATGTGGTCGAGCCTGCGGGCGAGCGGCGCGGCCTCGGCGTCGCCTTCCGCGAGCGCCTCCGCCACGTCCCGGAGCAGGGCGGCGCCGTCGCAGGGGCCAAGCGGGGCTGGCGTCGCGCGCACCAGGAGCGCGCCGGGGCCGAAGCCTTCGACGCCGAGGCCGAGCGTCGCCAGCGTCTCCGCGTGCGCCAGCACGCGCTCGGCGTCGGCCGGGTCGAGGTCGACCACGTCGGGGACCAGCAGCTCCTGCCGGGGCACGCCCGAGGTCGCGCGCAGCCGCTTCAGCTCCTCGTAGACGAGCCGCTCATGCGCGGCGTGGGCGTCGACGAGCACCACCCCGTCGCGGGTCTCGGCCAGCACGTAGGTGTCGTGGAGGTGGGCCTTGGCGGCGCCCAGCGGGCGGTCGCGGGCGCCGTCTGGCGCGGCGTCGGCCACATGCGGCGCGGCCTGCGGCGGGAGGTCGACGAGGTCGACCGAGAACGCCGCCTGCGCGCTTTCGCCGTAGCCGCGGGCGGGCGGGCTCCAGCGCGGGGCGACGGTCGCGCTCGGCCGATAGGCGGGCGCCTGCGCAGGCGCGCGGGCGACGAAGCGGGCGATCTCGGCGCCGCCGGCGGCGTAAGGCGCCGGGCCGTGGGAGGCGAGCGCCGCCCGCACCGTCGAGACCAGCAGCGCCCGGATCAGGCCGGAATCACGGAAGCGCACCTCGGCCTTGGCGGGGTGCACGTTGACGTCGACCTCGCCGGGGCCGACCCGCACGTCGAGCGCCGCCACGGGATGGCGGTCGCGCGGCATGACGTCCTGGTAGGCGGCCTTGAGCGCGCCGACGAGCAGGCGGTCGCGGACCGGGCGGCCGTTGACCGAGAGGTAGATCGCGCCCGCGGTCGCCCGGTGCAGATGGCTGAGGCCGACATGGCCCAGCAGGCGGGCGCTCTCGCGCAGGCTGTCGATCGGGATGACGGCCTCCGCCACCTCGGCCCCGAGCACCTGCGCAAGGCGTTCCGCGAAGCCCGCGGCGTCAGGCGCCACGGCCGGAAAGCGCAGCGTGCGCTCGGCCAGCACCAGGGTGAAGTCGACCTGGGGGGCGGCGAGCGCCAGCCGCCGCACCACCTCGGCCGCGGCCTGCGCCTCCGCGCGCTCCGACTTCAGGAACTTGGCGCGGGCGGGCGTGGCGAAGAAGAGGTCGCGGACTTCGATGCGCGTGCCGTGCGGCAGCGCCGCGGGCTCGACCTCGCCCTTCGCGCCGCCCTCGACCGTCAGCCGCCAGCCGTGCGGCGCGTGCGCCGTGCGGGTCGCGATCTCGAGCCGGGCGATGGCGCCGATCGACGGCAGCGCCTCGCCGCGGAAGCCCATGGTGACGACCCCGGCGAGGTCGTCGTCGCTCGAGATCTTCGACGTGGCGAAACGCTCGACCGCAAGGACGAGGTCGTCGCGGTCCATGCCGCAGCCGTCGTCCGAGACGCGGATGAGGCGGGCGCCGCCGCCCTCGAGCACGACCTCGATCCGCCGCGCGCCGGCGTCGAGCGCGTTCTCGGCGAGCTCCTTCACCACAGAGGCGGGACGCTCGACCACCTCGCCGGCGGCGATCCGGTTCGCGACCGTGTCGGTGAGGAGGCGGACAGGCATCAGGTGAGACGGCTCGCGAGTCGGGCCGTCAGTCTAGCATCGCCCGCGGCGCCGCGCGCGGTGGGCGACGCCCTCAGCCGGGAGCGCCGGGGGTGGCGGGGGCGGCCTCCGGCGCGCGCACGTTGACGTCGCCGAGGCCCTGCGGCTTGCCGACCGCGATGATCAGCAGCGAGCCGTCCCCGAACAGCTTCGCGGCGGCGGTCTTGACCTGCTCGGGCGTGACGGCCTCCACCAGCGCGTTGCGGCGGGTGATGTAGTCGATGCCGAGGTCGTCGAGCTGCAGCTGGACCAGCTGGTTCGCGATCTTGGCCGAGGTGTCGAAGCGGAGCGCGTAGGAGCCGATCAGGTACTTCTTGGCGCTGGCCAGCTCCTGCGCCGTCGGCCCCTCCTTGGCGATCCGGGCGATCTCGGCGCGGATCAGGTCCACCGACTGCCCGGCGCGGTCGTTCCGGGTCGCGACGCCGCCGAGCACCAGGCCGGCATGGTCGTAGGGCGCGAGGTAGCTGTAGACGCCGTAGGCGAGGCCACGCTTCTCGCGCACCTCGGTGAACAGCCGCGACGAGAACGACCCGCCGCCGAGGATGTGGTTGACCACATAGGCCGGGATGAAGTCGTCGTCGTTCCGCAGCGGCCCGGCGCGGCCGAAGATGATGGAGGTCTGCGGCACGTCCAGCTCGACCACCTCGGTGCGGCCGACGCCCGCCGGCTGCACGGTCGGAACCGGGACGAGGCCGGCCTTCGCGGGGAGACCGGAGAGCACGCCGTCGATCAGCCCGGCGAGGCGTTCGGGCGTGATCGCGCCGACGACGCCGATCGCGACGTTGTCGCGTGCGATCAGGCGCGCGTGGCCGGCGACGAGGTCGTCGCGGCTGATCGCGCCCAGGGTCTCGATGGTGCCGCGCGGGGGGACGCCGTAGGGATGGCCAGGGAAGGCCTCCGAGAAGAAGGTGCGGCCGGCCATGTCGTCGGGATCGAGCGCGGCGCGGCGGATCTGCGCGGACAGCTGGCCGCGCATGCGATCGACGTCCGCGGTCTCGAAGCGCGGCTTGGCCAGCGCGAGGCCGAGCAGCCGGAACGCCTCATCGATGTTCTCGGGCAGCGTGCGCAGGCTCGCGGTCACGCCGTCGCGGTTCGAGGAGAAGTTGAGCTCGATCGCCTTGTCTTCAAGCGTCTGCTGAAAAGCCTCGGAATCGAGGTCGCCCGCGCCCTCGTCGAGTAGCGCCGACATCAGGTGGGCGAGGCCGGCCTTGCCCGCGGGGTCCTGCGCCGCGCCGCCCTTGAAGGCGAGCTCGACGGCGACCACCGGGACCGTGTTCTCCTCGACGAGCCAGGCCTCCGCGCCCGCGGGCGTTTTGACCCGCTGGATGTCGGTGGCGCGGGCGGGGGCGGTCGGCAGGGCGATGGCGGCGGCGGTCATGACGGCGGCGAAAACTCCGGACAGGCGGCGGGACGGGCGAGGGGCGGGGAGGCCGCCCGTCACGGGCGCGCCCCCGGCGCCGCCTTCTCGGCGGTGGCGGGAACGGCGGCAGGCTTTGCGGTCAGAAGCTCGCCGGTGACGGCGCGGCGCGGCTGCAGCACGGCGCGCGCGGCGTCCCGCACCTGATCGGCGGTCACGGCGCGGATCTTGTCGGGCCAGCCCTGCACCTCGGCGACCGTGCCGCCGGTGGCGAGGGACGCGCCGTAGATACGGGCGAGAGTCGCCTGGTTGTCCTGGGCGTAGATCGTGTCCGCGACGAGTCGGGTCTTGGCGCGGACGAGCTCCTCAGGCGTCGGGCCCTCGGCCACGATCCTGGCGATCTCCTCGTCGAGAGCGGCCTCGATCTCCTTAAGCGAGGCGCCGCCGCGCGGGCTGCCGTAGACCGCGAAGCGGCCGTCGTCGAGCGCGTCGCCCTGGTACCAGGCGCCGGCGTTGGCGGCGACGCCCTTCTCCACGACGAGCGCCTTGTAGAGGCGGCTGGTGGGGCCGCCGCCGAGCAGCTGCGCCAGGAGATCGAGCGCATAGGCCTCGTCGGCCTTCGCGGTCTCGTAGGAGGGCGCAAGGAACTGCTTCGAGATCGAGGGCTGCGTCACCCGCGGATCGGACAGCGTGACGCGGCGCGCCGCGCGCGGCTCGGGCTCGGTCGGACGCTTGCGCGCGCCGGAGTCCGCGCGGCGGGGCGCCTTGCCGTAGGTCTCCCCGGCCATGGCCCTGACCTCGGCCGGCTCCACGTCGCCCGCGACCACCAGGATGGCGTTGTTCGGCGTGTAGAAGCGCTCGTAGAAGGCGATCGCGTCCGCGCGGGACAGCGTCTCCATCTCATGCTCCCAGCCGATGATGGGCGTGCCGTAGGGGTGGTTCACGAACAGCGCCGCGGCGACGGCCTCGGACAGCTGAGACGAAGGATCGCCGTCGACGCGCGAGCGGCGTTCCTCGAGGATCACGTCGCGCTCCGGATTCACCACCTCGTCGGTGAGCTGCAGCCCGGTCATGCGGTCGGCCTCGAAGGACATCACCTCCTTGAGGTGCTCCTTGGCGACGCGCTGGAAATAGGCCGTGTAGTCGTAGGACGTGAAGGCGTTCTCCTGGCCGCCGAGTTCGGCGACCACCTTCGAGAACTGGCCGGCGGGATGCTTCGCCGTGCCCTTGAACATCAGGTGCTCGAGGAAGTGCGCGATGCCGGAGACGCCCGCGGGCTCGTCCGCCGAGCCGACCTTGTACCAGACCATGTGCGTGACGACGGGAGTCCGGTGGTCGGGGATCACCACCACCTCGAGGCCGTTGGGGAGCGCGAAGGTCGAGACCTCCGGCCCGGACGCGCGGGCGGGATCCGCCGCGGCGGCGGAGGGCTGGAGCCCGGCGAGGGAGGCGACGAGCGTTGCGGCGGCCATGGGTGCGGCGAAACCTCCGAAGAAACGGGTGAACGGGCGTGGGCCGGTCATCAGGCGGGCGGCGTCCTTTGTGGGGCGAAGCGGCCGGGAAGATTAGGCGTCCGGCGCGCGAGTTGGCCGCGTGAGAGCGCGGCGACGCGCGCGCGTCGCTTGCATATATAGACGAACTGGCGATCCGCCACGAGCGGAGGCCGAGGTCACGACCCGATGAGGCGGTTAAATCGCCGTAACAAAAAGGCCGGCGCGCGGGAGCGGCCGGCCTTTTTGCGTCGGGACGACAAGAGCCTCAGTGGCCCTCGCTCGAGAACGGATTGATCTTCTTGTACCAGGACGCCTCGGCCTCCGGCGCCTTATAGGGCGCGGTCGAGGCCGGGGTGCGGTAGCCCGAGGGCGGATCGGTCAGCCGGGCGCGCTTCGGCTCGGTTCCGGCGGGAACCGCCTCGGCGGTCTGCGTCTTGCGCGCCTTGAGTTCGCTCGGGCTCAGCCGGTCGATCGTGTTGTCGTAGGTCGGCGAGGAGTAGCCTGCGACGCCCGCGGCGTCCGGCTCTGCCGTGCGCTTGCGGTTCAGTTCGCTCGGCGAGATGCGCGAATTGCGATCGAGCAGGTAATCCCGCTCTTCGGTGCGCGGCACGTCGGCGAGCGCCTTGCGCTGGGCGCGTCGCTCGGCGTCGGGGTCGAGCGGCCACTGGCCGGTCGACTGGGCGACGGCGCCCTTCGCCTGCGGCGGGGGCAGCTGGCTAACCGCCGGCGGCGGCACCAGCGCCGGACGCTCGCGGTAGTCGATCTCGGGCTTTTCCTTGTCGCCCATGCCGAACGCGTCGAACAGCTCGGTGATGGGGTTGGAGCCCATGTCGTCCGCCGCCTGGGCGGGATGAGCCGCGCCGACCGCAGCGATCGCAAACGCGACCGGCGCGACGAGGGCTTTGATCTGACGCTTCATCGACGTGTCCTTGCAGCCGAGACCCGGGCGGCTCCCGTCCAAAGGACGTGACGCTCTACGAGCTTACCCCCGTGGCGCCCTTCGAGCCGCGGAGCGCACCATACAGAAGCAGCAGGACCCCCGCAACGATGGCCGCGTCGGCCAGGTTGAACACGTACCAGGTGACCTCGCCCCAATGCAGCAGCGCGTAATCGACCACGGCGCCGTAGGCGACGCGGTCGACCCCGTTGCCGACCGCCCCGCCGAGGATGAGCGCGAGCGCCCAGGCGGACAGCGCGTCCTTCTCGCGCGCTATCCAGATCGTGATCGCGATCGAGGCGACCACGTGGAGCGCGACCAGCGCCCAGCGGCCAAAATCGCTGTCCTGCTGCAGCAGGCCATAGGAGACGCCGGTGTTCCAGACGAGCACGAGGTCGAACAGCGGCGCCACGGCGACGCGGCCCTTGGCGGCGAGGTCGAACACGAACAGCGCCCAGAGCTTCAGCGCTTGGTCGAGCACGAAGACCACGAGGGCGACGAGGTAGGCGCGGCGGGCGGGGGAGGCGAGGGTCATGGGTGGGCCCTCGCCGTTGTCCCGGCCGGAGCGGCGCAGCCTGGCAGAGCCGGGATCGCAACCAGAATCATGCGCCGATGTCTCTCAGCGATCCCGGCGCGGCCTTCGGCTTCCGGGATGACGAACATCCGCTCACGCCGCGCGGCTCCGCGCGGCGTCCCATTCGCGCAGAGCCTGGGCGTCGCGCGGGGTGACGTCGGGATAGTCGGGATCGGCGCCGACGTCGGGCGTCACCTTCCACGAGCGGGCGCATTTGCGGCCCTCGGCGCGCGCGAAGACCACCGCGACGCCGGGAACGTCGGGCAGACGGAAGGCGTCGGTGGGCGCCGCGTCCGAGACGACTTGGATCGCGCTGGTGATCGCGACCTCGGCGAGGTCGACGCCCTTCAGCGCCAGAGCGAGTTCCGGGTCGGTCACGTGCACCACCGGCGCCGCCTCGAGCGACGAGCCGATGCGCTTGGCCGCGCGCTCGATCTCCAGCGCGCCGGTGACGACGCGTCGGACCTTGCGGACGTTCTCCCACTTCGCCGCGAGCGGCTCGTCGCGCCAGGCGTTGTCGGCCAGGGCGTAGAGCTCGAGATGGACGGAGCCGTCCTCGCTGGGGAAGCGCGACAGCCAGGTCTCCTCGGCCGTGAACGGCAGCAGCGGCGCGAGCCGCGTGACCAGCGTGCGAAACACCCGGTCAATCACCGTCAGGCAGGCGCGGCGGGTCACCGACGACGCCGGGTCGCAGTAGAGCGCGTCCTTGCGGACGTCGAAGTAGAACGCCGAGAGGTCGTTGGTCAGGAAGGTGAACAGGCTCGCGAAGCCGCGCTTGAAGTCGAAGGCCTCGTAGGCGGCCTCGACCTCGGTGTCGACCTCCGCCAGCCGGTGCAGCACGTAGCGCTCCAGCTCCGGCATGTCGGCGTGTGCGACGACGTCGCCGTCGTGGAAATGCGCCAGCGCGCCGAGCATCCAGCGCAGCGTGTTGCGCAGCTTGCGATAGGCGTCGGTCGCGGTCTTCAGGATCTCCTGCCCGATCCGCAGGTCGTCGGCGTAGTCCGACAGCACGACCCAGAGGCGCAGGATGTCGGCGCCGGACTGTTCGATGATCTTCTGCGGCGCGACGATGTTGCCGAGCGACTTGGACATCTTGCGGCCCTGCTCGTCGAGCACGAAGCCGTGGGTCAGCAGCGCGTCGTAAGGCGCGCGGCCGCGGGTGCCGCAGCTTTCGAGCAGCGAGGAGTGGAACCAGCCGCGGTGCTGGTCGGAGCCCTCGAGATAGAGCACCTGGTCCTCGCCGCCGTCGACGACGCGCTTCGGGCTGAGGTCGGGCCGGCGGTCCAGCACATAGGCGTGGGTCGAGCCGGAATCGAACCAGACGTCGAGGATGTCCGGCACCTTGTCGTAGTCCGACAGGGCGTGGTCGTTTCCGAGGAAGCGCGAGCCGTCGTCGGCGAACCAGGCGTCGGCGCCTTCGGCCTCGAAGGCCTCGGCGATGCGGGCGTCGACCCGCTCGTCCTGCAGGATCTCGCCGGTCTCCTTGTGCACGAACACGGTGATCGGCACGCCCCAGGCGCGCTGGCGCGAGACCACCCAATCCGGCCGGCCTTCGATCATGCCGCGCAGGCGGTTCTTGCCCTGCGGCGGATAGAACGCCGTCGCTTCGATCGCGGCGAGCGCCCGCGAACGCAGCGTGTCCGCGGGGCCGGCGATGTCGCGGTCCATGTGGATGAACCACTGCGGCGTGTTGCGGAAGATCACCGGCTTCTTAGAGCGCCAGGAATGCGGGTACTGGTGCCGCAGCTTGCCGCGCGCCACCAGCCGGCCAGCCGCCACCAGGGCGTCGATCACCGCCTGGTTGGCGTCGCCCTTGTCGCCCTTATGGGTGATGACGGAGCGGCCGGTGAAGCCCGGCGCATCCTTGGTGAGGAAGCCCTCGGCGTCGACCGTGTAGGGGATCTTGGAGCTGATCCCGCGCTTCTCCAAATCGAAGCGATGCTCCATCCAGAGCTCGAAGTCCTCGCGGCCGTGGCCGGGCGCCGTGTGCACGAAGCCCGTGCCGGCGTCGTCGGTGACATGGTCGCCAGGGAGCAGAGGAACGGCGAAGTCGTAGCCGTGCTCTTTCAGTGGATGCGCGGCGACCAGGCCCTGGAGCTCGTCGGCCGAGACCGAGCGGACCTTGGAGAAGCCGGTCACCTTGGCGGCCTTGATCACGCCTTCCGCGAGCGCGTCCGCCAGCAGATAGCGCGCGCCGACCTTGGCCCAGTTGTCCGCGGGGGCCTCGGTCACTTCATAGAGGCCGTAGGCGATCTTCTGGGAGTAGGCGACGGCGCGGTTGCCCGGCAGCGTCCACGGCGTGGTCGTCCAGATGACGACGGAGGCGCCGTCCAGCCCGTCGAGCGGAAACGCCACGAACACCGTGTCGCTCGTGAACTCCTGGTACTCGATCTCGGCCTCGGCGAGCGCGGTCTTCTCCACCACCGACCACATCACCGGCTTCGAGCCGCGGTAGAGCTGGCCGGTCTTCGCGAAGGTCATGATCTCGCGGGCGATCTGCGCCTCGGCCGAGAACTTCATGGTGGTGTAGGGGTCCTTCCAGTCGCCGGTGACGCCGAGGCGCTGGAACTCCGCGGACTGGATCCCGATCCAGTTCTGCGCGTACTCCCGGCACTCCCTGCGGAACTCGATGACCGGCACCTCGTCCTTGTTCAGCCCCTTGGCGCGGTAGCCCTCCTCGACCTTCCACTCGATCGGCAGGCCGTGGCAGTCCCAGCCCGGCACGTAGTTCGAGTCGAAGCCCGCCATCTGGCGGGTGCGCACCACCACGTCCTTCAGGATCTTGTTGAGCGCGTGGCCGATGTGCAGGTGGCCGTTGGCGTAGGGCGGCCCGTCGTGCAGGACGTACTTCTTCCGCCCGGCGCTGGACGCGCGCAGCCTGTCGTAGAGTCCGATCCGCTCCCAGCGCTTCAGCAGCTCCGGCTCCTTCTGGGGGAGCCCGGCGCGCATGGGGAAATCGGTCTGCGGCAGGTACAGGGTTTCAGAGTAGTCGCGGGCGGCGGGCGTAACGTCGGAGGGCATTGGGGCGCGTCCGGGTGTCTCGTGAGGCGTCGGTCAGGCGGCGTGTCGTCTCCCGGCCCGTCGCGTGAGCCACGCGCGAGCTGCGCGGCTCAGGCGGAGGCCGGGCCGGTAATTCGGAACGTCGGAGACGGACGCGGGCGCATGGATCCAAGGCTTGGCGGTTGAGAGGTTGCGCGCCTTGTAGCAGGGTCGGGCTTGCTGACAAGTGAAGGGTGGGCGGGAAGGGGCAACCCGCATTCACGTCGCACGTGAGCTTAGCGAGCCTGACGTGCAATTGGTCAGGGCCGGTCTCACCGTCATGCCCGCGCCTTCGCGCGGGTATCCACGACTTGAGCGTCGAGCGCTACGACCAAGTCGTGGATACCCGGCTTCGCCGGGCATGACGGCCAGTAAGCCCGAAACGACGGCGCATCACGTCAGGGCGCTCGGCGCAAGCGGGTCTTCCGGCAGCGCCAGAAGTCGGCGGGCCTCGGCCTTATCGCGCTCCATCTGGGCGATCAGGGCCTCCACGCTCTCGAACTTCGCCTCGGCCCGCTGCCAGGCGACGAGCTCGACGCGCAGGCGCTTGCCGTAGAGATCGCCGGCGAAGTCGAGCAGGAACACCTCGAGCCGCGGCGCTCCGTCGTCGAACTGCGGGCGGCTGCCGAAGCTCGCGACGCCGTTCACGACCGCGCCGTCGACCAGCGCCCGCACGGCGTAGATGCCGTAGGCGAGCCGCGTCTCCGGCGGCAGCACGAGGTTGGCGGTCGGGAAGCCCAGCTCGCGGCCGCGCTTGTCGCCGTGGACGACTTCGGTTTCAACGGTCCAGCGGCGTCCGAGCAGGCGGTTCGCGGCGACGAGGTCTCCGGCCGCCAGGAGGTCGCGGATCGCGCTGGAGGAGACCGGCGTCGCGCCGCCGTGGGGCGGCACCACCTCCACGAACATGCCGTGCCGGGGCCCGGCTTCCGCGAGAAAGGCGGGCGAGCCCAGCCGGCCGCGGCCAAAATGGAAATCCCAGCCGACGACGACGGTGTGGGCGCCGAGCCGGCGCGCCAGCACGTCGGCGACGAAATCCTCCGCCTCGATCTGCGACAGGCGCTCGTCGAAGGTCAGCACGACGGTCGCGTCGGCGCCGGCGCGCGCCAGCATCCGCGCCTTTTCGCGCGCGTCCGTCAGGCGGAACAGCGGCCGGTCCGGCTGGAAGAAGGTGCGCGGGTGGGGCTCGAAGGTCAGCGCCACCACGGGGCGGCCTGCGGCGTGAGCGGGTTCGGCGGCCTGGGCGATCACCGCGGCGTGGCCGCGGTGGACCCCGTCGAAGTTGCCGACCACGACGTGGCCGTCGCGCAGGCGATCGGGCAGCGTCGCGGGGTCGATCAGCGGCTCCGTCGTCCGGCCGGTCATCGCCGCGCCGCCGCTCAGCCCTTCACGAGCTTGAGCAGCTCGGGATGGATGTGCTCGTTGCCGCAGACCACCGAGCCGCTCGTGAGCATCGCGTCGCCGCCGGCGGCGTCGGTCACGAAGCCCCCGGCTTCCTTGATGAGCAGGATGCCGGCCGCCATGTCCCAGGACTTGAGATCGCGCTCCCAGAAGCCGTCGAGACGGCCGGCGGCGACATAGGCGAGGTCGAGCGAGGCGGCGCCGAAGCGGCGAACGCCCGAGACCCGCCCTTGCACGCGCGACAGCTCCTCGCGGAACAGGTCGTGCTTCGGCCGGCCGAGATGCGGCACGCCGCAGCCGATCACGGCCTCGACGATGTCGCGCCGGGCGGCGACGCGCAGGCGATGGTCGTTGAGATAGGCGCCGCCGCCGCGCTCGGCGGTGAAGAGCTCGTCGGTGATCGGGTTGAACACGACGCCTGCGACCAGCTGGCCGGCGCGCTCCAGCGCCACCGAGATCGCGAAGATCGGGATGCCGTGCAGGAAGTTGGTGGTGCCGTCGAGCGGATCGACGATCCAGCGGTGGTCGGGGTCGGTGCCCTCGATCACGCCGCTCTCCTCCATCACGAGGCTGTAGCCCGGACGGACCCGCTGGAGCTCGGCGCGCAGCATGTCCTCGGCCTTGCGGTCGGCGGCGGTGACGAAGTCGCCTGGACCTTTCGCCGAGACCTGCAGCTGCTCGACCTCGCCGAAGTCGCGGCGCATGGAGCGGCCGGCCTTCATGACGGCCTGGACCATGACGTTGAGGACGGGCGAGCGGGCCATGGAGACATTCGCTTTCAGGTCGGCGCCCTCTAAGGGGGCGCTGGGAAGGTCAGGTCAGTACGGCACGCCGCCCGCGCGCTTCGTCTTCAGCGCTTCGGCGTACCATTCGAGTTCTCGGGCGAAGCGGTCGAACCGCGTCCCGACTTTCGCGTCCGTCGGCCGGCCCGCGTCGTCGAAGGCCTGGCCGATCTTAGGGACGGCGTAGATCGAAGGGATCGACGGCATGCCGAGTTCGCCGACGATCGCCCGCAGCTGCATGGCGGCCCGAACGCCGCCGAAACCGCCGGCCGAGTAGCTGACGATCGCCGAAGGCCGCCAGAAGTACTCCTCGAGGAAGTGGTCGAGCAGGTTCTTCAGCGCCGGCGGAACGCCGTGGTTGTATTCGCCCGTGACGAGCACGAAGCCGTCGGCCTGCCCGTAGAGCTCGGCGAGCTCCCGCAGCACGGGCGGTGCCTCCTCTGGCTTGTATTCCTTGTACATCCGGTCGAGCAGCGGCAGGCGCCGCTCCATCGGATCGATCAGAGGCGCGTCATGCCCGCGCGCCCGCAGCGCCTCGGCGATCCAGCGGGCGAGCACGATCCCCTGCCGCTCGGTGCGAACGGAGCCGTAGAGAACGGGAAGCGTCAGCGGCATGATGGCTCCTTGGGGAGTCCGGAAACACCGGCGTCATGCCCGCGTCCTCGCGGGCATCCACGACTTGGGACAGCGGGCTTGGCGCCGGCAAAGTCGTTGATGCCCGGTCAAAAGGCCGGGCATGACGTAGTGGTTCCAAGCAAACCGTAGCTTGGTCGTCTCAGTCCGCCCGACGCAGGTAGGTCACCTCGTTGGTGTCGACCACGATGCGCTCGCCGGAGCCGATGAAGGGCGGCACCATCACGCGCAGCCCGTTCTCGAGCTTCGCCGGCTTGTAGGAGGAGGCGGCGGTCTGGCCCTTCACCACGGGATCGGCCTCGACGATCTCGAGCGTCACCTGGTCGGGCAGCTTGATGCCGATGGGACGCTCCTCGTGCATCTCCACCGTCACCTGCATGCCGTCCTGCAGGAAGGCCGCGCGCTCGCCGACGAAGTCGCTCGCCAGCGTGATCTGTTCGTAGGTGCTGGTGTCCATGAACACCAGATCGTCGCCCTCGGCGTAGAGGAACTGGAAGTCCTTCTGCTCGAGGCGGACGCGTTCGACCGTCTCGTCGGCCCGGAAGCGCTCGTTGAGCTTGCGGCCGTCGATCAGGTTCTTCAGCTCGACCTGGTTGAAGGCGCCGCCTTTGCCGGGCTTCACGGCGTTGGTCTTCACCGCGGCCCAGAGGCCGCCCTGGTGCTCGAGCACCATGCCGGGGGTGATCTGGTTGCCGTTGATCTTCATGGGGCTGTCTTCCGGACGAGCGCCGCGGCGCAGAGGACGCGGCGTTTGCAAAAGGTTGCGCTCGTTTGCCCGCGCGGACGCCCGCCGTCAAGGTTTGGGGGCGGGGGATCCGGAGCCCGCAAGCGCCGCTTCCGCCGCCGGGAGGGGACCGAGCCTCGCCTCCCATCGCTTCGACAGCTCGTCGGCCTTAGCCCGGTCGGCCTCCGAAAGCGTCTGGACGAAGCCTTCGAGCCAGGCGTCGCTCAGGCCCTGAGCGCGGGCGAGACGATGCCACGCCGCCGCGCGGGCGGGGTCCCGGCCGACGCCGCGGCCGTAAGCGTAGAGCCGGGCCAATCGGTTCTGGGCGATCGCGTTGCCCCGCTCCGCCGCCCGTTCGAACAGCCGGGCGGCGTCGGCCTCGTCCTTCTCCACGCCCGAGCCGTTGAAGCGCGCGATGCCGTACTCGACCAGCGCCGCGATCTGGTCCTGCGCGGCGGCGCGGCCGAGCCAGAGCACCGACTCCTCGACGTTCTTGTCGACGCCGCTGCCCTCCTTCAGGAGCGCGGCGTAGGCGTACTGCGCGTCGGCTTGGCCCGCCTCGCTCGCGGCCTTGAAGGCCTCGGCGGCGCCCTTGAAGTCGGGTCGCCCGTTTTCGCCCTGCAGGCGCATCACGCCGAGGTTGTAGAGCGCTTCGGACTGGCCGATCTCGCCCGCCTTCGCGAACCAGTCGGCGGCCTCCTTGGGATCCTTCTCGCCGCCGACGCCCTGGAGCCGCGCGAGACCGAGCGCGAACATCGCCTCCCGGTCGCCGAGCGCCGCGGCGCGTTCGAACCAGCGCGCGGCCTCGGCCTCGTTGCGGCCGACGCCGAGACCGTCGGCGTAGAGCTTGCCGATCAGCGTCATGGCGGCGGGGTCGAGGCGGCGTCCCTCGACGCGTTTGCGCGCCTCCGCCATGGCGGCGATGTAATGGCCGCGCTGGAACGCGCCGTAGGCGAGATCGGCGTTGGGGTCGACCGGCGGCTCCGGCGCCTTCTTCTCCTCAGGCGCGTTCGGCACGCCCGAGGGGGTGGGCGTGGTGATCATCATGTCACGGAGGCTGGGCACCGAAAGCTCGGCGGGGGCTGGGAGTTCGCCAGCCCGCGGTCTTTGCTGCGCGATCGCAGGCCCGACGGCCCCGAGTGAAGCCGCCAGCAGCGCCGCGAGGGCTGCGGCGTGGGGGATCACGGCGTCGGGGCCCGGCCGAGCGAGATCTGCGCGCCGGCCGCCGCCACGCCAGCCGCCGGCCCGTCCTCGTGGCGCCACACGGCGTCGCCCAGCGCGACGAACTCGGCGCCGGCGGCGGCGATCGCCGCGACGTCGTCGATCGTGGCGGCGAACCCGGCGCAGGGCACCTCGAAGATCTCGGCCCACCATTCCGTGCGGTCGCGGATGGTGTCGGCGTCCCAAGGCTCCGCGCCGTCGAGGCCGATCAGCAGATAGTCCACCCCGGCCTCGCCCGCCTCCATGGCGGCGTCGCGGGAGCGCGTAGTTGCGAAGCCCACGATCTTCTCGGGGCTGAAGCGTTCGACCATGTCGGGCAGCAGCGTCGCGGACACGAGATGAACGCCGTCCGCGCCAGCCTTGCCGATGATGTCCTCGACGCCCTCGCCGGCGAGCAGCGCCGCGGCTCCGGCCTCCTGGGCCGTCGCGATCAGGGGCTTGGCGCGCGCGATGCGGGTGCGGTCGTCGGCGGCGGCGAGCCGAATGACGACCGCGGCGACGTCGCCGGCCGCCAGCGCCGCAGCGAAGACCGGCGCGAAGGCCTCGGTCTCGGCGAGCTCCGGCGTCACGAGCATCAGGCGAGTGCGGTGGGGAATGGTCATGGCGCTCGGACGGACGAGGAATGGCGTGGACGCTGTCTCACGCCCGAGCGTGGCGAAAGCGGGGCGGGGCGCCGACATCCCGGACCGCGCCTCTTCGGGCGCGGAGCCGTAATCGTCGCACGGACGGAAGCCATCCCGAAACGACGATCCCGGACCGCCGCGGCTCGCGCCGCGACGTCCGGGATGGCGTCAGGTTTCGATCACGCCTTGGCGTAGATGTCGATGATCTTGCCGAGCAGCTCGATCGCCTCGTCGCGCGGGCGCTGGAAGGCGTTGCGGCCCATGATCGAGCCGAAGCCGCCGCCGGCCGCGATCTGGCTGATCTCGGAGAGCAGGGCGTTGGTGTCGTTCTTGGTTTCGCCGCCCGAGAAGATGACGATGCGGCGGCCGCCGAAGCAGCTCTTCACTACGTCCTGGATGCGCTCGGTGAGCGTCGAGACCGGAATCTTGGCCTTCTCGTAGGCCTTCTTCGCGGCGTCGAGCTCGAGGTGGTCCGTCGGCGGCTTCACCTTGATGATGTGCGCGCCGAGAAGCGCCGCCATGTGCGCGGCGTAGGCGATGACGTCGGCGGCGGTCTCGCCCTTCTTCGTCAGCGTGCCGCCGCGGGCGTAGGACCACACCACCACCGCGAGGCCGACCGACTTGGCTTCGGCCGACAGCTCGCGGATCTCCTCGAACTGGTCGTAGGCCGCGTCGGAGCCGGGATAGATCGTGAAGCCGATCGCCGAGCAGCCGAGGCGCACGGCGTCGGCGACCGACGCAGTCACGGCCTGGTCGGCGTCCTCGTTGAGGCGCGAGAGCGAGTTCGCGCTGTTCATCTTGAGGATGGTCGGGATCTGGCCGGCGAAGGTGTTGGCGCCCGCCTCCAGCATGCCGAGCGGCGCGGCGTAGGCGTTGAGGCCGGCGTCGATCGCGAGCTGGTAGTGGTAGTGCGGGTCATAGCCCGCAGGGTTCGGCGCGAAGGAGCGCGCCGGGCCGTGCTCGAAGCCCTGGTCGACGGGCAGGATCACCAGCTTGCCGGTGCCGGCGAGGCGGCCAGTCATCAGCAGGCGGTAGAGGTTCGCCTTCGTGCCCGGGTTGTCGCTCTCGTACCAGGACAGGATTTCCTTGACCCGCGGCGTGATGAGCGAATGGGTCGCGGGGGTGATCTTGGTCTGAGCGTTCATGGGCCTCTCGAAGTCCGGGTTCGCAGGTTGCGCTTGATATAGAACAGAACGCTTATTTTGTCGCGGCGAGCGCCTTCACGCCCGGCAGATCTTTGCCCTCGAGCCATTCGAGGAAGGCGCCGCCCGCCGTCGACACATAGGTGAAGCTCTCCGCGGCCCCCGCGTGGTTGAGGGCGGCCACAGTGTCGCCGCCGCCGGCGACGGACAGAAGACGGCCTTCCTCGGTCAACTCCGCCGCCTTCCGGGCGACCGCGACCGTGCCTTCGTCGAAGGGCGCGATCTCGAAGGCGCCGAAGGGGCCGTTCCACACCAGCGTCTTGGACGCCTCCAGCACGGCGGACACCTCCGCGACGCCGTCCGGCCCGATGTCGAGGATCATCTCGTCGGCGGCGACGTCGGTGACAGGGGCGACGCGGTTTTCGGCGTGGGCCTTGAACTCCTTCGACAGCCGTCCGTCGCTCGCCAGCACGATCCGGCAGCCCGCCGCGGCGGCCTTGGCCTTGATGTCGCGCGCGGTGTCGAGCAGGTCGCGCTCGCACAACGACTTGCCGACGTCGACGCCGTCGGCCGCGAGGAAGGTGTTGGCCATGCCGCCGCCGATCACGAGGTGGTCGACCTTGGCGACGAGGTTGCCGAGCAGGTCGAGCTTGGTCGAGACCTTGGCGCCGCCGACGACCGCGACCACCGGCCGCTCCGGGCTGCCGAGCGCCTTGGACAGCGCGTCGAGCTCGGCCTGCATGGATCGGCCGGCGTACGCCGGAAGCAGCTTCGCCAGCCCTTCGGTCGAGGCGTGCGCGCGGTGCGCGGCGGAGAAGGCGTCGTTGACGTAGATGTCGCCGAGCTTTGCGAGATCGGCGGCGAAGGCCGGGTCGTTCTTCTCCTCGCCGGCGTGGAAGCGGACGTTCTCCAAGAGCAGCACGTCGCCGGGGGTCATGCGGGCGACGGCGGCTTCCGCGGCCTCCCCGACGCAGTCGTCCACGAAGCCGACGTCCTGCATCAGCGCTTTCTCGAGCGCCGGGATCACGACCTTCAGCGACTGAGCCTCGTCCCGCTTGCCCTTCGGCCGGCCAAAATGGGCGAGCAGAACGGTCTTGGCGCCCTTCTGGGCCAGTTCGTTCAGGGTCGGCTGGATGGCCCGCAGCCGCGTGTCGTCGGTGACGCGGTCGCCGTCCATGGGGACGTTCAGGTCGACGCGCACAAGCACGCGCTTGCCCGCGACGTCGACGTCGTCGAGAGTCTTGAAGTCGGTCATCAGGCTTACGTCCCCCACCACATGTCCCGGTCTTGCGCCGGAACCCAGAAAACGGCGCCTGATGTCCCCTCAGGCGCCGTCACGCACGTTCAAATCTCGCGGCTCGGGTCTCGGCTCAAGGCCGGCACACGCGCTGCGCGGTTCCGCGCTTCGGCCGCGTCAGGCCTCAGAGGAACTTCGCGATCGCGACGGCCGTGTCCGACATGCGGGACGAGAAGCCCCACTCGTTGTCGTACCAGCTCAGCACGCGCACGAAGGTGCCTTCGAGGACCTTGGTCTGGTCGAGGGCGAAGCTCGACGAGTGCGGGTTGTGGTTGAAGTCCGACGACACCAGCGGCGCGTCGACCACATCGAGGATGCCCTTGAGCTTGCCGGCCGCCGCGGCCTTCACCGCGTCGTTGACCTCCTGCACGGTGGTCGGGCGCTTGGCGACGAACTTGAAGTCGATGACCGACACGTTCGGGGTCGGCACGCGGATCGACACGCCGTCGAGCTTGCCCTTGAGCTCCGGCAGCACGAGGCCGACGGCCTTCGCGGCGCCGGTCGAGGTCGGGATCATGCTGAGGGCCGCCGCGCGGGCGCGGTAGAGGTCCTTGTGCATGGTGTCGAGCGTCGGTTGGTCGCCCGTGTAGGAATGGATCGTCGTCATGAACCCGTGGTCGATGCCGATCGCGTCGTTCAGCACCTTGGCGACGGGCGCCAGGCAGTTCGTGGTGCAGGAGGCGTTCGAGACGATCAGGTGGTCCTTCGTCAGCTTGTCCTCGTTGACGCCGAACACGACCGTGAGGTCGACGCCGTCGCCGGGAGCCGAGACGATGACGCGCTTCGCGCCGGCCTGCAGATGCGCGGCCGCCTTGTCCTTCGCCGTGAACAGACCCGTGCACTCGAGCGCGATGTCGACGCCGAGCTCGGCGTGCGGCAGCTCGGCCGGGTTGCGGATCGCGGTCGCCTTGATGTCGCCGTGGCCCGCGACGGTGATGACGTCGCCGTGGACGGTCACCTCGGCCGGGAAGCGGCCATGGACCGAGTCATAGCGCAGCAGGTGCGCGTTGGTCTCCACCGGCCCTAGGTCGTTGATCGCGACCACCTGGATGTCCTTGCGCCCGGACTCGACGATTGCCCGGAGCACGAGCCGTCCGATGCGCCCGAAGCCGTTGATCGCGACCTTCACCGCCATTGTCGTGTCTTCCCTTCCCTGTCGCGCCGCGCTTCGCCGCCCGACGCCCCGACTGTCGTCCCTATCGATGCAGGCCAGCGATCCGTAAGGACCGCGGGCCGCCGCGGGGCCCTATATGGGGCCTCGCGGGAAAAAATGCGCATGAGTTTTGGCGTAGGCCGCCATTCACGCCCGTGATTATGCGGCGGCCTCGGCCATCGCGTTGGCGAGCGCCACGACCGCTTCGGTCGTGATGCCGAAGTGCGCGTAGACTTCCTTGTACGGGCCGCTCTCGCCGAAGCTCGACATGCCGACGAAGCCGCCGTCGGAGCCGACGATCGCGTCCCAGCCCTGCCTGATCGCGGCCTCGATCGCGATCTTGACCGGCGCCGTGCCGATCACTTCGGCGCGATAGGCGCCGGGCTGGTCGAAGAACAGCTCGAAGCAGGGGATCGACACCACGCGGGTCGGCAGGCCCGCCGCGTCGAGCTTGGCCTTGGCCTCCATCGCGAGGCTGACCTCCGAGCCGGTCGCGAACAGGCTGACCTTGGCCGCGCCCTCGGCGGCGGCGAGCTCGTAGCCGCCCTTGGCGGTCAGGTTGCCCTTATCTTCGAGCCGGAGCTGCGGCAGGTTCTGGCGCGTGAGCACCAGCAGGCTGGGGCGCTCGAGGCTCGAGACCGCCAGCTCCCAGGCCTCCGCCGTCTCGATCGTGTCCATCGGGCGGAACACGTTGAGGTTCGGGATCGCGCGAAGGCTCGCAAGGTGCTCGACGGGCTGATGGGTCGGGCCGTCTTCGCCGACGCCGATCGAGTCGTGGGTGAACACCTGGATCACGCGCAGCTTCATCAGCGCGGCGAGGCGCAGCGGCGGGCGGCAGTAGTCGGAGAACACGAGGAAGGTCGAGCCCACCGGCAGCAGTCCGCCGTGGATCGCCATGCCGTTGATGGCGCCCGCCATGCCGTGTTCGCGGATGCCCCAGTGCACGAAGGTGCCGCCGTAGGACCCGGGGGAGACCACCGTCATGTTCTTGGTGAAGGTGTTGTTCGACGGCGTGAGGTCCGCGGAGCCGGAGACCAGCTCCGGCAGGGCCTGCGATACGACGGCCAGCGCAGCCTCGCCGGCCTTGCGCGTCGCCATCTCCTTGGGCTCGGCGTAGAGCTTCGCCTTGTAGTCGGCCATCGCCTGCGCGAAGCCAGCGGGAAGCTCGGCGCGCTGGCGCCGCAGGAACTCGGCCTTTTCCTCGGCGCCGAGCGCCGCGAGACGCTTCTCCCAGTCGGCGCGGAGGCCGGCGCCGCGCGAGCCGGCCTTCTCCCAGGCCTGCTTGACGTCGTCCGGGATCACGAAGGGCGGATACTCCCAGCCGAGCTCCTTGCGGGCGGCGGCGATCTCGTCCGCGCCGAGCGGCGAGCCATGGACCTTTTCGGTGCCGCCCTTGTTGGGCGCACCGAAGCCGATCGTGGTCTTGCAGGCGATGAGCGTCGGCTTGTCCGCCCCCTCGGTCGCCTTGATCGCGGCTTCGATCGCCTCGGCGTCATGGCCGTCGATGCGGACCGCGTTCCAGCCGCAGGCCTCGAAGCGGGCGAGCTGGTCGACCGAGTCGGACAGCGAGGTCTCGCCGTCGATCGAGATGCCGTTGTCGTCGTAGAGGAAGACAAGCTTGCTCAGCTTGTAATGGCCGGCGATCGCGATCGCCTCCTGGCTGATGCCCTCCATCAGGTCGCCGTCCGAACAGATCGCGAAGGTGCGGTGATCGGTCAGCGTCGGGTACTGGGCGGCGAGGATGCGCTCGGCCAGCGCGAGGCCGACGGCGTTGGAGATGCCGGCGCCGAGCGGGCCGGTCGTGGTCTCGATGCCCTCGGTGTGGCCGCGCTCGGGATGACCCGGCGTGCGCGAGCCGACCTGCCGGAAGCGCTTCAGCTCCTCGATCGTCATCTCCTTCGAGCCGGTGAGATGCAGGAGCGAATAGAGCAGCATCGAGCCGTGGCCGGCGGAGAGCACGAACCGGTCGCGGTCGAACCAGTGCGGGTCGGCGGCGTCGAACTTCAGGATCTTGGTGAACAGCACGGTCGCCACGTCCGCCATGCCCATCGGCATGCCGGGATGGCCGGAGTTCGCCTTCTCGACCGCGTCCATGGAAAGGGCGCGGATGGCGTTCGCCAGCCGGCGGGTGTCGATCGCGTCGGTCATCGTGGGAGATCCGATCCTTGAGTTCTGTCTCGCGGAGAACGTTTCGCCGGACGAAGCGATCCCTACGAAAGACGGGTCGACCCGCCGCGCGGTCGTCGGGCGAGCGCCTGGGGGGAGACGCCAACGCCCTCGAAACTGCGGCGGACGCCGAGGGCGCCCGGACGTTTAAAGGGGCGCCCAAACATGTCAATACGCGGCGTCCGGCGTGGTTTCCGCGAAAGCCGTGGACGCCGGGGCGCGCGCGATTGACGCAACTTTGACGCGGCTCTTAAAGTCGGACAGGCAAGGTCTTGCCTGATCGACGCTTTCGCGTTTGGTCGCGACCGACGCCGGGGGAGCTAGAGGTGAGCGAGCTGGACGCCGCGCTGAAACGTCTCGACGCCGCCCTCGACGCGGCTGAGGCGGCGGTCGGCCGGGCGCTCGACGCGGCGGACGCCGCCCGCGCCCGCGAAGAGGAGCTCGGCGCCTTCGCCGACGACCGTCTGCGCCTCGCGGAGCTGCTCGATCAGGCCGCGCAGCGCGCCGAGGCCGCGGAGGAGGGCGACCGCGAACTCGCGACGCGCATCGACGCGGCGATCGAGGCGGTGCGCGCCGCGCTCGCCGAGACGGAGGGCTGATCGCGGTGGCGCAGGTCAAGGTCACGATCGGCGGGCGCGACTACCGCATGGCCTGCGGGGAGGGCGAGGAGGAGCACCTGCTCGCTCTCGGCCGCGAAGTCGACGGCCGGTTCTCCAACCTGCGCGGCACGTTTGGGGAGGTCGGCGACGTCCGCCTCTCGATCATGACCGCTATCATGGTGGCGGACGAACTGAGCGAGGCCAAGAAGCGCCAGGCCGCGCTCGAAGCCGAGATCGCCGCCCTCAAGGCCGCCCATGCGGACGCCGGCGCCGCCCTGGACGGCCGTCACGCCGACGTCGCCAACGAAATCGCCGCCGCCGCGGAGCGGCTGGAGCGGCTGGCCGAGGAACTGTCGGACGGCGTGCGGCGGGAGTAGGGCGCTGCGAATACGGCTCGCTCAGTGTCTGCGGTCGCTGATCTGATTCCGATCAACGACTCCGCGCGTCGCTCGGCCTGCCGCCGCACTGAGGGCACTGGCGCTTTTGCCTCGGCTCGCCTACATTGGTCATGCGGTGCTGCGGGGTGCGTCAGGAGACTTGAATCCCCGGGCCCTTACGATTCCGAACGGGAGCTGTCACTGGTCTCGACCGTGGTCTTGGTCACAACGGCGCCCACCTACTTTGTAGGTGTCCCGGGATCTTACATCCAACGGCCTCTGCGGCTCCGCGCTTCTCGCCTTGCATGACACAGACGACGATCACCGACCCCGCCGCCCTTAAGGCGGCGCTTCGGGCCCAAACGCTCGCGCGCCGGGCCGCGCTCCCGCCCGACGCGCGCGGGCGGGCGGCGGAGGCCGTCGCCGTGAGTGGGGCCGAACTCGTGAGCCGTCTGCGGCCGCGGCGCGTGTCCGTGTTCGTCGCGATCCGCGGCGAGATCGAAACGGCGCCGCTGATGGCGCGGCTCCACGCCATGGGCGTCTCCCTCTGCCTTCCCGTGATCGCGCGCAGGGAGGCGCCGCTCGTGTTCCGGGCCTGGGCGCCGGGCGAGCCGCTCGAGACCCGCCGCTTCGGCCTTCTGGAGCCGGGCGAGGCCGCCGAGGAAGTGGAGCCCGATCTGCTGTTCGCCCCGCTCGCCGCGTTCGACGCCCGCGGCTTCCGCCTCGGCTATGGCGGCGGCTTCTACGACCGCACGCTGGAGAAGCTGAGGGCCGCGCGGCCGACCACCGCGGTCGGGCTCGCCTTCGCCGCGCAGGAGGTGGAGCGCGTGCCGACAGACGCCTACGACCAGCGTCTGGACGGCCTCCTGACGGAGCGCGGCTACGCGGCGCCGATTTAGCGATCCCATGGCGAAACCAAGGCGCTGGTTCGTGCGTTCACAGCGCGCCGGAGAATCTGATGCCGGCTGATCTTTTCGGGAGTTCGCCACATGGCGCGTCGTCTGGTCGCTTTCACCGTCCTCATCGCATTCTCCGTTTCGATGGCCGCCTGCGCGAACACCGTCCGCGGCGCGAAGCGCGACGTCACCGCCACCGGCCAGGCGATCGCCCGCTGATCACGGCCTGCGCCGCGGATTCCTGCGGTGACGACGCCCCCAAGCTCGGATAGTGAAGCGCGTCGGTCCTGAGGCCGGCGCGCGCGCCACCCCATCCGAGGTTCCCGCATGCGGCTTCTCTTTCTCGGCGACGTGGTTGGTCGCGCCGGGCGCAACGCGGTGGCCGAACGGTTGCCGGCCTTGCGCGAGCGCTGGGCGCTCGATTTCGTCGTGATCAACGGCGAGAACGCCGCGGGCGGCTTCGGGATCACCGAGGCGATCTACAACGACCTGCTCGACGCCGGCTGCGACGCCGTCACCCTCGGCAACCACGCCTTCGACCAGCGCGAGGCGCTGGTCTTTGCCGAGCGGGCGGACCGGCTGGTGCGGCCGGTCAACTTCCCCAAGGGCACGCCCGGACGCGGCGCGCAGCTGATCGAGGCGTGCAATGGCGCTCGCGTGCTTGTGGTCAACGTCATGGGCAACGTCTTCATGGGGACGTCGCTCGACGATCCCTTCCGCGCGATCGACGCCGAGCTCGAGGCCTGTCCGCTGGGCGAGGTCGCGGACGCCGCGGTGGTCGACTTCCACGCCGAGGCCACCAGCGAGAAGCAGGCCTTCGGCCATTTCCTCGACGGCCGAGCCACGCTCGTCGTGGGCACCCACACCCACACGCCGACGTCCGACCACCGCATCCTCGCGGGCGGCACGGCCTACATGTCCGACGCCGGCATGTGCGGCGACTACGACAGCGTGCTCGGCATGAAGAAGGACGAGCCGATCCAGCGCTTCCTGCGCAAGCTTCCCTCCGGCCGGTTCGAGCCGGCGGAAGGCGAGGGGACGCTCTCCGGCCTCGCCGTCGAGGTCGACGGACGCGGTCTCGCCTCCCGGATCGCGCCGGTGCGCATCGGGGGCGCGCTGAGCGAAGCCCGGCCGGCCTTCTGGGAGTGAGCCGGCCTTTCCTTCCCAAAAACGTGGTCTTATAACGCCGCGCACCTCAATCGCCGGACGCGATCCGCCGCGCGCGCCTGAAACATCGGCGACCGGACGCGCCCCCTAATAAGAAGACGACGTCGGAGCGGACCATGGCCGGTCATTCCCAGTTCAAGAACATCATGCACCGCAAGGGCCGCCAGGACGCGGTCCGGGCGAAGCTGTTCTCGAAGCTCGCCCGCGAGATCACGGTCGCGGCGAAGGCCGGCCTGCCCGACCCCAACATGAACGCGCGGCTGCGCCTCGCGGTCCAGGCCGCCAAGGCCCAGTCCATGCCGAAGGACAACATCGAGCGGGCCATCAAGAAGGCCTCGGGCGCCGACGGCGAGAACTACGACGAGGTCCGCTACGAGGGCTACGGCCCTGGCGGCGTCGCCGTCATCGTCGAGGCGCTGACCGACAACCGCAACCGCACCGCCTCGGCGGTCCGCTCCTACTTCACCAAGGCCGGCGGCGCCCTGGGCGAAACCGGCTCGGTGGGCTTCATGTTCAACCGCGTGGGCGAGATCGTCTATCCGGCCAAGGCGGGCACCGCCGACGCCGTGCTCGAGGCCGCGATCGAGGCGGGCGCCGAGGACGTGGAGTCCGACGCCGAGAACCATGTCGTCACCTGCGCCTTCGAGGACCTGAACGAGGTCTCGAAGGCGCTCGAGGCGGCGCTCGGCGAGGCGGAGAGCACCAAGGTCGTGTGGCGCCCCACCACCACCACGCCGCTCGACGAGGAGAAGGCCGCCTCGCTGCTCAAGCTGCTCGACGCCTTCGACGACGACGACGACGTCCAGAACGTGTTCGGAAACTACGAGATCTCCGACGAGATCATGGCGAAGATCGGCGGCTGAGGGGCGGCGTCTTAATCCGAGGGCGCCGCGGCTACGCGACGCCGTCGGTCGAGCCGCCGCCCCACAGAGTGAAACAGATCAGTCCCCCGCTCCAGATGGCCAAACCTATGACCATGGCGAGCTCGGCTCCGATTTGGATCCGCCCGGCCGGAGGCCCCTCGCGGCGCGTTCGCTGGTCGAGCGGCTGAACCGTGACGCGCCCGAGTGTGAACACGGCCAGAAACAGCCGGGTCGTGTGGTAGAAGACGATCTCCATGGCGACGTCGAGGACGATGAACGCCAACATCCGCGCCAGGGCGCGAAGCCCCTGTCGCGTGATCGTCGCCGCTCCGGCCAACATCTCGTCCATGCGTTCTCCGCCGTCGGGGAGATAATGGCGGATCGAGCCGGCCCCTTCAAATCTCGACCGATGTCGTGATGACTGTGGGGAGCGACCCCGGCGGGGCGGCTCACACTTTGAAGGGCGTATCTCCCCCGCTCCCACGTCATGGACGCCGGCGCCCGACGCGGTTAGAAGACGCGCCCCCGTCCCAGCACCGGCGCATTCCATGACCGCCTGCGGCCTCGATTTCGGCACGTCCAACACCACGCTCGGCCTCGCGGGGGCGCAGGCCCGGCTTGCGTCGCTCGAATGCGACGAGCCGACGATCCCGAGCGCGATCTTCTTCGCGCCGTCCGGCGAATCCCGCGTCGGCCGGGCGGCGCTCGCCGCCTATCTGGCCGGCGAACCGGGCCGGCTGATGCGCAGCCTCAAGTCCGTGCTCGGCACTGCGCTGATCGACGAGGCGACCGTGATCGGCCGCGAGCGCGTGAAGTTCCGCGACGTCGTGGCGCGCTACCTCGCCATCGTGAAGCGCCGCGCGGAGACGGCCTCGGGCCGCGCGCTCGACGCCGTCGTGCATGGCCGCCCCGTGCACTTCGTCGACGGCGACGATGAGGGCGACGCCCGCGCCGAGGCGACGCTGCGCGAGATCGCGCTGTCGGTCGGCTTCAAGGAGGTGTCGTTCCAGTTCGAGCCGGTGGCGGCCGCGCTCGACTATGAGCGCGAGGTCGCCCGCGAGGAGCTGGCGCTGATCGCCGACATCGGCGGCGGCACGTCGGACTTCTCGGTCATCCGGCTCTCGCCCGACCGCCATCGCCGCGCCGAGCGCGGCTCGGACATCCTCGCCAACGACGGCGTGCGGGTGGGCGGCGTGGACTTCGACCGCCGCTTGAGCCTCGGCGCGGTGATGCCGCTGCTCGGCCTCGGCTCGCCCATGAAGCGCAGGGAGCTCGAGGTTCCCTCGACCTACTTCCACGACCTCGCCACCTGGTCGAGCATCAACAAGCTCTATGACGGCCGCGCCGCGCGGCAGATCCGCGAGGTCCGGCGCGAGGCGGCGAAGCCCCAATTGCTGGACCGGCTGCTGACCGTGATCGAAGCCGAGGCCGGCCATGGCCTCGCGGCCGACGTCGAGGCGGGCAAGATCGCGCTCTCCGAGGTCGAGCGCGCGACCGTTCGGCTGGACGTGGTCGAGAGGGGTCTGTCGGCGGAGCTGACGCGCGACGGCTTCGTCGAGCACACCCGGCGCCAGTCGGAGAAGATCACGGCCTGCGTGGCGAGCTGCCTCGCGAAGGCGGGCGTCAGGGCCGGCGACATCGACGCCGTGTTCCTGACCGGCGGCTCCACCCGCGTGCCGCACGTGCGCGCGGCGATCCTCGGCGGCCTGCCGGGGGTCCGGGTGGTGGAGGGCGACGTCTTCGGCGCCGTCGGCGCAGGCCTCACCATCGAGGCCGCCCGCCGCTACGGAGCGAAGGCGGCGGCGTGATCTTTAAACCCCCGCAAGACGACGGGTGAGCGAAGCATGAGTTTCGCGCGGCGTTCAAGATGATGCGGGGCGGCAGAGACGCTGTAGCGTCTGAGAAATGATGGGTACTGCGCGATGACGCCCACAACCCTGCTCATGCCGTTGCTGAAAGAGGGCGTGGACGTTTGGCGGCCGGTCGCGGTCAGACCACTCAGCGACGGGACCCATCTGGTGCTCGGGCCTATGCCGGATGACGAGCTGTGGACGTTCCCACCCGGCAGCGTCGTCGCGTCGCGCTTGCACACCTTTGGGGACGGCGTTCAGCAGCTGGTGGTGGTTCCCATCTCGTGAGAGGTTCACCGGCCCCTTGGGCAATTAGGTCTAAGCCCGCCATCGCAGTTTCCGCGCTCGCGGCACGTTCTGCTTGTGTTCCGTAAACCTTCGGCCGTTACATCGGTCGTCATGAGCCTCGAACCGATTCGCATCCTCGGCGTCGACCCGGGCCTCCGCCGCACCGGCTGGGGGGTCATCGTCGCGGAAGGGTCCCGGCTGTCGTTCGTCGCCGCCGGCGTAATCACGCCTGACGACGGCCGCGACCTCGCCGACCGGCTGGCGGCGCTGCACGACGGGCTGTCCAAGGTTCTGGCGGAACACGCCCCCCACGAGGCGGCGGTGGAGGAAACCTTCGTCAACAACAACCCGATGGCCACGCTGAAGCTCGGGCAGGCGCGCGGCGTCGCGATGCTGGTCCCGGCGCTCGCGGGCCTCGCGGTCGCGGAGTACGCGCCGAACCTCGTGAAGAAGACCGTCGTCGGCGCCGGCCACGCGGAGAAGCGGCAGATCCAGGCCATGGTCGCCATTCTGCTGCCGAAGGCGACCTACAAGGGCGCCGACGCGGCGGACGCGCTGGCCGTCGCGATCTGCCACGCCCAGCACCGGGGCGCTCGCGCCCGCCTCGCGGCGGCGACGAGGATGAGCGCATGATCGGCAAGCTCACCGGCAAGGTCGACTCCGTCGGACCCGACTGGGTCATCCTCGACGTCGGCGGCGTCGGCTATGTCGTGCACTGCTCCGCCCGCACGTTGCAGCGGCTGCCGAAGGCCGGCGAGATCGCGCGGCTGTCGATCGAAACCCATGTGCGCGAGGACCGCATCCAGCTGTTCGGCTTCATGGCCGATCTCGAGCGCGAGTGGTTCCGGCTGCTGAACACGGTGCAGGGCGTCGGCACGAAGGTCGCCCTCGGCGTGCTGTCGGTGATGGACGCGTCTGATCTCGCGACGGCGATCGCCCTGCAGGACAAGGCGGCGATCGCCCGCGCGCCCGGCGTCGGACCCAAGGTCGCCATGCGCATCGCGGCCGAGCTGAAGGACCGCGCGCCGCTGTTCGCCGACGTCGACCCGGGCGTCGCCCGCTTCGCCGGCGAAATTGCGGAGGCGAGGGGACCCCAGCCCGTGCGCGACGCCGTCTCCGCTCTCGTCAATCTCGGCTACGCGGCCCCGCAGGCGAGCGGCGCCATCGCCGCCGCCATGAAGGCCGCGGGCGACGGCGCGACCACGGAGCAATTGATCCGGGCCGGGCTGAAGGAGCTAGCGAAGTGAGGGGTCAAGCGGGGTCGAGAACGTCGCGGTAGATGTCGGCCAGCGGCACCTCGACGCCGATGCCGGGAAGCGGGAGGATTGCGTCGAGGCCGTCGATGACCTGAAGGCCGCGCCACACGCCGCCGATCCGATCAAGGGTTTCGATATGAGCGCGATCCTGCACGACGAGCACGTAATGCATGAGCGAGGGAAGGCGCTGGTACACATGCCACTTCGCCATGCGATCGCGCGCTTCGGTGCCGTTCGACATCACCTCGACCAGCACGACCGGGCTCTGGACCGACGTAGCGCCGGGCGGGAGCGGCCCGCAATGCACAAGCACGTCCGGAAGCAGCGAGGCGTTGAGCTCGCGCTCCTTGAGGTAGAACGTCTCCGTGAGCGTCCGGCATGGCGAGCCTGCAGCCCGCAGGCGCTCCCGAATGCCGGAGGCGAGGTTTTGGATGATGTAGTTATGCTCCCAGCGCGCGCCCACCATCATCTTGACGACACGACCGCCGATCAGCTCCCAGCGCTCGTTCTTCGGCTTGTCCGCAAGGAACTCCTCGAAGTCGTCGAACGACATGTAGTCGTAGTCGGCTGTCGCGCGGCTCATGGGGCTCTCCGGTCCGCGCCAAATGTAGCGCGGTCGCAATCGACGTGCGAGACGTTCGGTGTGACCGACACAAACGCCTTCGCTGCGCTGCGATGACCGCCCAAAGCCCTGTCCGCGATCCGCATCTGCGCGATGACGATCTCGACCTCGAGGCGTCAATCCGGCCGCAGACGCTCGCCGACTTCACCGGCCAGCGGCAGGCCCGCGAGAACCTCTCGGTGTTCATCCAAGCCGCGAAGGCGCGCGGCGAGGCGCTGGACCATGTGCTGTTCGCGGGTCCCCCTGGACTGGGCAAGACCACGCTTGCCCAGATCGTCGCGCGCGAGCTCGGCGTCGGCTTCCGCGCGACCTCGGGGCCGGTGATCGCCAAGGCCGGCGACCTCGCGGCGCTGCTGACCAATCTGGAAGAGCGCGACGTGCTCTTCATCGACGAGATCCATCGCCTCAATCCGGCGGTGGAGGAGATCCTCTACCCCGCGATGGAGGACTTCCAGCTCGATCTGATCATCGGCGAGGGCCCGGCGGCGCGTTCGGTGCGGATCGACCTGTCGAAGTTCACGCTCGTCGGCGCGACGACCCGCGCAGGTCTGCTCACCACGCCGCTGCGCGACCGCTTCGGCATCCCAATCCGACTGAACTTCTACGAAGTCGACGAGCTGGAGCTGATCGTGCGGCGCGGCGCCCGGGTGCTGGGCCTGCCGATGCGGCCGGAGGCGGCGCGCGAGGTCGCACGCCGGTCGCGCGGCACGCCACGTATCGCCGGGCGGCTTCTGCGCCGGGTGCGCGACTTCGCCGCGGTGTCGGGCGACGCGGAGGTCTCGCGCGAGAGCGCCGACCGGGCTCTAAAATTGCTCGACGTGGACGACCTGGGCCTCGACGCCATGGACCGGCGCTATCTCTCGATGATCGCGACCCACTACAACGGCGGCCCCGTCGGGGTGGAGACCATCGCCGCCGCCCTGTCGGAGCCGCGCGACGCGGTGGAGGAGATCATCGAGCCCTACCTCATCCAGCAGGGCTTCATCCAGCGGACGCCGCGGGGGCGCATGCTCACCGCCCACGCCTTCCGGCACCTGGGGCTGAGCGTCCCGAGCTCCACCTCCCAGGCGCCGCTGTTCGACCTCGGCGAGGACGGATGATCGCGAATCTCGACGACGGCGTCAGCGGGCGCCTCGAAGGCGTGCGTCACGTGCTGACGCTGCGCATCTACTACGAGGACACCGACTTCTCCGGCGCCGTCTACCACGCCAACTACCTGCGCTACATGGAGCGCGGCCGCACCGAGATCCTGCGGGCGATCGGGTTCGACCACCGCAAGCTGTGGGAAACCGTGCGCGAAGGCTTCGTCGTGCGCCGGATGACAATCGACTACCTGCGGCCGGCCCGGATGGACGACGTCATCGCCATCACCACTTGGGTCCACGAGGTGAAGCAGGCGTCGCTGACCCTCAGCCAGTCGGTGACGCGGGACGGCGAGACGCTGGTCACCGGCCTCGCCGTCTGCGCTTACGTGCGGGACGGCCGGCCGGTGCGGATGCCGGAGCGCATGCGCAAGGAGATGGCGCGGACGGAGTAGAGCCGGCCGCGGGTCAGCCCCGCCGCGCGCGCGCCAGCATGTTGCGGAAGCCGCGCGACTCCGGGTTGACCACCGCCATGAAGATCGTCGAGTTGCACAGGTTCTTGCGACGGACGATCGCGATCACGACGCCCCAGAGACCGCCGGAGCTGATCACCGGCCCGCCGGAATCGCCGCGGCAGACCGCGCCGCCGGTCGTGCCGAGGGCGACGGCGGTCGGGCCGTCCGTCACCACCTCGGCGTTCACTCGAGCAAACCGCAGCTGACCGGCGGAGGCTTCGTCGGCCGGCGTGCGCAGGCCGGCGCCCGCCAGGATCGACTTGAGCTTCGAGGCTTCGACGGGCCGCTTCGCGAGCGCGATCGGCCGGCGGCCCTTCGGCGCGGGCGTCGCGAGCTTCAGGATCGCGAGATCGGCGCCAAGGAGGTCCGGACGCGGGTTCTCCGCGTCGCCCCGGCCGGCGAAGTCCGGATGCATCGCGCCGGCCGCGACCTCGATCGTCTCGGCGATGCGGTTCGAGCGGTCGAAGAACTGAGCCACCACGACGCTCGGGCCGCCGAGGTCGGCGAGGCAATGGCCGGCGGTCAGCACCAGGTCGCGCTCGATCAGCACGCCGGTGCAGTTCGCGACCTGCGCGCGGTTACGGGCGGTCGGCGTCAGGCTGGTGATGAACACCGTCGCCCGGGTGAGGCGGTCGCCGGCGGGCGCGGGCGAGCCGCCGGAGAGCGCCGCCGCCGGGGTCGCCAGCAGCCCCGCGAAGGCGATGGCGGCGGAGGCGCGAAACAGGATGGAACGCATGTACGAAAATCCGGATCGGCGCCGCCGGGGGCGGGTCTGCGGTCGTGGTCTCGGCGCACCATGGCACGTCGAATCCCAAACGTCCGTTCACGCCGGGGGCGCCGGCGTTTCGATCCCGCGCCTGTGTCCGTCGGGCGACAACCTGATGTAGCGCTCAGTCGAGCGCGGCCCGCATACGGCGGAAGCCGTCGGAGGCGGGGTCCACCGGAGTGACGACGATCCGCGCCCCGCAGCCGCCGCGCGCCTTCAGGATCGCCGCGACCACGCCCCAGACCGCGCCGTCGCGCGCCGCTACGGGCCCGCCGGAGTCGCCGCGGCAGGCGGCGCGCGCGAGGCTCGCGAAGGCGATGCGCGGGCCCTCGCCGGTCGCGAAGCGCACCTCGGTCGCCGGCGTGAGCTTGAGCCGGCCCGAGCGCGCGTCGGCGCCGGGCCCATCGCGGCCGGTTCCGGCCGTGAGCGACGGTCCGCCGGCGGTCGCGAGCGCGAGCGGCCGCGCGGACGCCGGCGCCGCGAGCTTCAGCAGAGCGAGATCGGCGGCGATCTCGCTCCGGCGCGTGGAGGGATCGCCGGCCCGCTCGCGCCAGCCGACGACATGGTCGGGATGCCGCGCGAACCGCGCGACGCGCAGCGGCGGGGCCTTCGGCCGGTCGCCCTCATAGGCGAAGGCCGCCACCTGGGAGGGGGCCGCGATCCCATCCAGGCAATGGCCGGCGGTCAGCACGAGGTCGGGCGCGATCAACGCGCCGGTGCATTCCGAGACCCGCGCGCGCCCGTCCGAGGTGGGCGCGATCGCTTGCACGGCGACTGTCGCCGCGCCGAGGCCGTCGTCGGCCGCGCGGGCCGGGATCGCCGGGAGGGCAACGAGGAGAGCGGCGACGAAGGGACGGAACATGGGAGACGACCTCGTGCGCGGCGCGATGCTGCGGCGCAAGCGCCACAGCCGGGTTTGGTAACGCGTCATTAACCCTGACAAGTCATTAACGACGTGGGGAAGCGGGTCCGGGTCGCAGTTTCAACACATTAGCGCGCGACTAGCGCGGACGCTCCGAGCCCGACGTCCCGTGGATGCCCCGGCGCGGCCGGCTTCTTTCGAGCCGCCCGCGCAGCGAAACGCGACGCCCGCCACACCGGAGCGTGGAGACGACCGGACGATGCCTACGCCAGACATGTCGCTGTGGGGCCTATTCCTGCAGGCCCACTTCGTCGTGAAGTTCGTGATGCTCGGACTGCTCGCGTCGTCGGTGTGGTGCTGGGCGATCGTCATCGACAAGCAGCTGCTGTTCTCGCGCACCAAGCGCAACATGGACCGCTTCGAGAAGATCTTCTGGTCCGGCCAGAGCCTCGAGGAGCTCTACCGCTCGCTCTCGAACCGCCCGAACACCTCGATGGCCGCGCTGTTCGTGGCGGCGATGCGGGAGTGGAAGCGCTCCTACGAGAGCGGCGGCCGTTCGGTCGCAGGCCTCCAGCAGCGCATCGACAAGGTGCTGGACGTCACCATCTCCCGCGAGGTCGAGCGGCTGGAATCCAAGCTCCTGGTGCTCGCCACCGTCGGCTCGGCCGGCCCCTTCATCGGCCTGTTCGGCACGGTCTGGGGCATCATGACCTCGTTCCAGTCGATCGCCGCCTCCAAGAACACCTCGCTCGCGGTCGTCGCCCCCGGCATCGCCGAAGCGCTGTTCGCCACAGCGATCGGCCTGGTCGCCGCCATCCCCGCGGTCATTTTCTATAATAAGTTCTCCAGCCAGGTGACGCGCCAGGCGAGCCGCATGGAGGGCTTCGCCGACGAATTCTCCGCCATCCTGTCGCGCCAGCTCGACGAGCGGGGCTGACGCGATGAGCCGCGCGGGAGCGATCTCATGGGCATGAGCGGCGGCGGCGGCGGAGGCGGCGCGCACGGGGCGAGACGCCGCCGGCGCAGCGCCGTCATGTCCGAGATCAACGTGACCCCGATGGTCGACGTGATGCTGGTGCTGATGATCATCTTCATGGTCTCGGCGCCGCTGCTCACCGTCGGGGTGCCGATCGACCTGCCGCAGACCTCGGCCAATCCTCTGAACGAGGAGAAGGAGCCGCTGACGATCACCGTGAACACCAAGGGCGAGGTCTTCCTTCAGGAGACACCGGTCGCGGTCGAAGACCTCGCGCCGCGCCTCATTGCCATCACGAACTCCGGCTATGAGGAGCGGATCTACGTTCGGGGCGACCGCAACGTGAATTACGGGCAAGTGATGAAGGTGATGGGCACGCTGTCCGGGGCGGGCTTCCGCCGGGTCGCGCTCGTCACCGAGCTGGAGCAGGGGAGCTGATCTGACGCCATGCGTGCCGGCCTCGTCACCTCTTCGGCGGCGCACGCCCTGGTCCTCGCGTGGGGGATCTGGAACTTTGGCGTCGCGAAGCCCTTCGACGTCGGGCCGACCGAGGCGCTTCCGGTCGAGATTCTGACCCCGCAGGAATTCGACGCCATGACCAAGGGCTCGAAGACCTCGAAGAAGGTCGACGCGCCCAAGCAGAAGGCCGAGCAGGTCGCGGAGGCCGAGTCCGAGCCGGTCGACGACGACACGCCCATCGCCAAGGAAGACGTGAAGGCGCCCCCGCCGCCGGCGCCGCCCACGCCGCCGCAAGCCGAGGCGCCGCCCAAGCCGGAGCCGGACCCCGCGAAGCTCGCGGCGGAGAAGGCCGCCAAGGCGGAGAAGGCCGAAAAGGCGGCGCAGGAGAAGGCCGCCGCCGAACAGGCCGCCGCCAAGGCGGAGGTCGACAAGGCCGCTCAGGCCAAGGCCGCCCAGGAGAAAGCCGCTCAGGCGGCTCAGAAGGCGGCGCAGGAAAAGGCCGCCGCCGAGAAGGCCGAGAAGTTGGCGGAGGCCGCCGAGGCCGAGCTGCGCGCCAAGGCCGCGGCCGAAAAGGCCGCCGCCGCAGAGAAGGCGGCCCAGGAGAAGGCGGCGCAGGAAAAGGCCGCCGCCGAACAGGCGGCCGCCGAGAAGGCCGCGAAGGAAAAGGCGGACAAGCTCGCCAAAGCCAAGGCCGAGGCGGAGAAGGCTGCGAAGGCGGAGGCGGAAAAGCTCGCCAAGGCGGAAGCCGAAAAACTCGCCAAGGCCGAGAAGGCCGCGAAGGAGAAGGCGGAGGCCGAAAAAGCCGCCAAGGCCGCCGAGCGCAAGTTCGACCCGGCCAAGATCGCGAGCCTGCTCGGCAACAAGGCCTCCTCCAGCGACAGCGCGCTGAAGGACGTGCGCGATCCCGGCCGGAAGGCCGCCGCCGCGCGCGACGCGGCGCCGGAGACCACCGCCGGCACGGCGCGCGGCACGGCGAGCAAGCTGTCGCTGTCGGAGCGCACGGGCATCGACAACGCGGTGCGCGAACAGGTCATGCAGTGCTGGAGCCCGCCGATCGGCGCGTCCGGCTCGGAGTCGCTCGTGGTGCGCGTGCAGTTCACGCTGAACGCCGACGGCTCGCTCAACGACGGGCCGACGGTGGTCAACTCGTCCTCGAATCCGGCGTTCCGCGCCGCCGCCAGCGCCGCCACGCGCGCCGTGCAGCGCTGCGCCCCTTTGAAGCTGCCGGCCTCCGGATACGACTACTGGAAGCAGGTCACGATCAATTTCGACCCGCGCGACATGGCCGGCGGATGAGCGTTTTCGTCTCGCTCGCCCAGCTGATCGCTTCTCAGAACGGCGCCCTTCGGGGCGCGCCTTCCGCCCGAGCGTGCGCGTAGCCCCGGCTCCGCCGATCCTCTTCGTCCTGTCTCCGCCGGCCGCCCCGGCCGCCCGAAACGGATAGTCCTCATGTCGCTTTCACTTGCTCAGCTCCTCCGCGCCCTGGCCGTCATCGCCACCCTGATCGGGCTCGCGGCGATGGCCCCGGCCGCGCGCGCGCAGGTCAACATCGACATCAACCAGGGCAACGTTCAGCCCATGCCGATCGCGATCCCCGAGTTCCTGGGGCAGGGGGCGGACGCCGAGATGGCCCGCAACATCGCGAGCGTCGTCGAGGCGGACCTCAAGCGCTCGGGGCTGTTCGCGCCGATCGACCACAAGGCTTTCATCGAGAAGATCACCAACACCGACGCGGCGCCCCGCTTCGGCGACTGGCGCATCATCAACGCCCAGGCGCTGGTGACGGGCCGCGTCGTGCGGCAGGGCGACGGCCGCGTGCGGACCGAGTTCCGGCTGTGGGACGTGTTCGCGGGCAACCAGCTCGACGGCCAGCAGTTCTTCACCGACAAGAACTGGCGCCGCGTGGCGCACCTGATCGCCGACATGGTCTATGAGAAGCTGACGGGCGAGAAGGGCTACTTCGACACTCGCGTCGTCTACGTCGACGAGAGCGGCCCGAAGGACCGCCGCGTCAAGCGTCTCGCTATCATGGACCAGGACGGCTTCAACTCCCGCTACATCACCGGCGGCGACGAGTTGGTGCTGACCCCGCGCTTCAGCCCGACGAGCCAGGAAATCACCTACATGGCGTTCGGCCGCGCGGAGCCGCGCGTCTACCTGCTGAACATCGAGACCGGCCAGCGCGAGGTCGTGGGCAACTTCCCCGGCATGACCTTCTCGCCGCGCTTCTCTCCCGACGGGCAGAAAGTGATCATGAGCCTCCAGCAGGGCGGCGACTCCAACCTCTACGCCATGGACCTCCGCTCGCGCGCCACGACGCGGCTGACCGACAGCGGCGCGATCGACACCTCGCCGTCCTACTCGCCGGACGGCGCGCGGATCGTGTTCGAGAGCGATCGCGGCGGCAATCAGCAGATCTACGTCATGAGCGCCGGCGGCGGCGGCGCTCAGCGCATCTCCTTCGGCGAGGGCCGCTACTCGACCCCGGTCTGGTCGCCGCGCGGCGACCTGATCGCCTTCACCAAGCAGTCCGGCGGCAAGTTCGCGATCGGCGTGATGCGCCCGGACGGCTCCGGCGAGCGCATCCTCACCGAAGGCTTCCACAACGAAGGCCCGACCTGGGCGCCCAACGGCCGCGTGCTGATGTTCTTCCGCGAGCAGGGCGGCGGGCCGAAGATCTACTCGATCGACGTCACCGGCCGGAACGAGCAGGTCGTGCCCACCCCCGGCTTCGCCTCCGACCCCGCCTGGTCGCCCCCGCTGAACTGAGGCGACGGTCCCCTTCTCCTTTTGCGGGAGAAGGGGCGCTGAAGCCCGTGCTCCCGCCAGTCATGCCCCGGTTTATCCGGAGCGTGACGGCCGTGCAGAACGCTCGGCCGCATCTCCAAACGGCTGGCAGAGCCGGTTTCAGAGTCTAAGTGCCGCTCAATTTTCGAGAGGCGTCCTCCTGCGGCGCAAGCAGGTGCCTGTGTCTTCAAAGACTCAGACGGACTGAAAACGCGGCCGCGGCCTACGCGGCCATCGCGCCGACACGATCGGCCGCGCAGGGTCCAGTAACGAACGTTTAAGCCTAACGGAACCTTCGGTTAACTGGAGAGGGCTATGGTTGCGGCAACCGAAAGCCATAAGGAGTCATCGGGGATGTTGCGTGCCATGCGTATCGGCCAGGGCGGGAAGCTCGCGGCCGCGATCTGCGCGACGCTGCTTCTGGCAGCCTGCGCGAAAAAGGGCGCCGGCGACGGCATGGACGGCATGAACGGGGCGGGCGGCTACGGCGCCGGCGGCCGCGGCGGCCCTCCCGGCAGCCAGCAGGACTTCGTCGTGAACGTCGGCGACCGCGTCTTCTTCGAGACCGACTCGACGGAGCTCACCAGCACCGCGCGTTCGACGCTCGACAAGCAGGCCCAGTGGCTGTCGCGCTATCCGCGCTACGGCATCCTGATCGAAGGCCACGCGGACGAGCGCGGCACCCGCGAGTACAACTTCGCGCTTGGCGCGCGGCGCGCTCAGGTCACCCGCGACTACCTCTCGGCCCGCGGCGTCGGCGGCGGTCGCGTCCGCACCACGTCCTACGGCAAAGAGCGGCCGGTCGCGGTGTGCGACGACATCTCCTGCTGGTCGCAGAACCGCCGCGCGGTTACTGTGCTGCAGGGCGGCGCCGGAATGTGATCGACTTCGGGTCCGGCGGCTCGCGGCTTCGGCCGCCCGCCGCCGGACCCGGCCCTAATTCGGCCGAACTGGACGCTTAACCGCGTGAAATCGTTGCTCTATCAGCTCGGATTCGTCGCACCCATGTTCAAAGCCGCGCGCTCATCGCTCGTCCGACGCCTGGCGCTCGGCGCTGTCCTGACGTGCGCGCCCATCGCCGCTGCGGCGATGGAGGCCGGCTCCGAGCCCGCGCCGTCCTGGCTGGAGACCCGTGTGGAGGGTCTCGAGACCAAGCTCGCCTTCTTCGGCGTCGGGCGTGAGGAGCGCCCGGCCTATTCCTCGCCGGTGCAGCCGGCGCAGTCGTCCTCGCTCGCCGACATCGCGGTCCGGCTCGACCGGCTCGAGAACCAGATGCGGCAGCTGAACGGGCGGCTGGACGAGATTCAGTTCCAGACCAAGCGCAATGACGAGGCGCTGAAGCGCTTCCAGGGCGACGTCGACTTCCGACTTCAGGACCTCGAGAGCGGCAAGGGCGGCGGCGCGAAGCCCGGCAAGCGGGGCGACGCCGGTCCTGCGGCCGGAGGCGGCGCGACGGTCGGCGACCTCGGCGCTCCGCCGGCGGGGCGTCCCACCGGCCCCGGCCCCGGCGCCGCGCCCTCGAACCTCGGCTCGCCCCGCAGTCCCGGCGACACCATCGGCGGTCTGATCGACGAGGGCGGTCCCGGCGACGACCCGAACGCGCCGATGAGCATCCGCCCGCCAGGCGCCCGCCAGAGCGCGGCCGTCGGCCCGACCGGGGCCGTCCCTCAGAGCGGCGGCGGCGGCATGTCGGTCGGCACCGGCGATCCGCGCGACCAGTTCGACATGGGGGTCGGCTTCATCCAGCGCCGCGACTACGAACTGGCGGATTCGACCTTCCGCGACTTCCTGCGCGCCTATCCCAAGGACCCGCGCGCCCCCGAAGCGCAGTACTGGCTGGGCGAGAGCCTCTACCAGCGCAAGAAGTACACCGACGCCGCCGACAGCTTCTACAAGATCTACGTCGACGCGCCGCAGTCCGCCAAGGCGCCCGAGAGCATGATGAAGCTTGGGATGTCGCTGAACGGCATGGGCAAGAAGGACGAAGCCTGCGCGACCATCGCCGAGGCCGGCCGGAAGTACGCCCGCATCAAGCCGCAGACCGACCGCGAGCTGAAGCGCATCTCCTGCTGACCTCGAGCGGGCCCGCCGCAGGGCTTACGCCGCGCCGTTCGAGCGCCTAGGCTGGCGCCGACCACGCGCGAGGAGACGATTTTCGTGCTCGACGGCCGCTGCGGCGAAGCCGCGCCTCTTGGCGCGGGCGAGATCGAGGCAGTGTTAACCCCTGCGTTCGCCGGTGTTAACCTCGTGTTGATCGCGGTGTCCGGCGGCGCGGACTCGATGGCGTTGCTCGCGCTCGCGGCGGACTGGGCCGCGAGGCGGAGCGGGACCCGGCTGTCCGTCGCCACCGTCGACCACTCTCTTCGTCCCGAATCCGCCGCCGAAGCTGCGGCCGTCGCCCGGACCGCCGCCTCGCTCGGCCTGCCGCACGCCCGGCTCGAGGCGCCTTTGCCTCGCCCCGGCGCGCGGATCGAGGAGGCGGCGCGGGACGCCCGCTACGCCGCGCTCGCCGCGCACGCCGTCGCGATCGGCGCCGAGGCTCTCGCCACCGCCCACACGCTCGACGACCAGGCCGAGACGGTGCTGATGCGGCTCGCCGCCGGCAGCGGGCCGGCCGGGCTCGCGGCCATGCGGCTCAAGAGCTTGAGGGGGCGGCTGGTCCATCTGCGGCCGCTGCTCGGCGTGCCCAAGGCCCGGCTGGTCGCGACGCTGCGGGCGCGCGGCTGGGGCTGGTCCGAGGACGCCATGAACGCGGACCCCGCCTTCTGCCGCGCTCGCCTGCGCGCCGGCCGCGCGGTTCTGGAGGACGAGGGCCTGACGGCGGAGCGCCTCGGCGTCTTCGCCCGCCGCGCCGCCCGCGCCGAGGACGCGCTCTTGGCGGCCGAGCGCCAGGCGGCGGAGGCCCATCTCAGTCTCGCCCCCGGCCGCGCGGCGATCGCTCCCGAGGCGGCGGCTTTGCCCGCCGAGATCCGCCTCAGACTGCTTGGCCGCGCGGTGGCCGCGCTGGGAAAGACCCGCGTCCGGCTCGACCGGCTCGAGCGCCTGTTCGAGCGGACGCTTGCGACCGCCTCCGGGGCCGCGACCCTCGCCGGCGCGCGGGTGGCCTGGAGCGCGGACGGCCCGATCGTCGTCACGGCGGCGCCGCCTCGCAGGGACGTGGCGCCGCAGGCGAAGCGCCGCTAAGACTGACGCATGATCCGGGTCAGCCGCCTCTTCCGCGCGCTCGCGCTCGTCGCCGCCTATCTGCTGGCGGTCGAGGGCGTCGTGGCGTCGGCCGCGGCCAGCGCCCACGCCGGGCGGATGGCGAGCGTCGACGGCCTGACCGCGCTTTGCGGAGCGGCCCCTGCGCCGACCGAGGCTCCGGGGGCGCTGTGCGCCTGCGACGATCTTTGCCGTCTTCCGCTCGCCGCCGTCCTCGAGGCCGCGTCGCCCGCCGTGGGCGCGCTGGCGATCACGCGTATGGGCGGCTCCAAGATCATAGCGGCGGGTCTGCTTTCCGGCGCGACGCGGCGGATGGGCTTGGCCCGCGGGCCGCCGGCGTCGCCGCGTCCCGCCTGAGCAAAACCCCTTTCATCCCGCGGAGCCGAGGCGTCAGGCCCCTCCGCCCGGAGCACGAGATCATGATCCGCACCATCATCGGCGCCGTCGCCGCCCTCGGCCTCATGGCCGCCGCCGCGTCCGCCCACGAGTACAAGGCCGGCGCGCTGGAAATCGCCCACCCCTGGGTCCGCGCCACGGCGCCGGGCGCCAAGGTCGGCGGCGGTTTCCTGGTCGTGACCAACACCGGCAAGGAGGCCGACCGCCTCGTTTCCGTCGCCGCAAGCTTCGCGGACAAGACCGAACTGCACGAGAGCCTCACCGAAGAGGGCGTGGCCAAGATGCGTCCGCTCGCGAACGGGGCCGAGGCGCCCGCCGGCGGCAAGCTGGAGTTCGCCCCGGGCGGCAAGCACATCATGTTCGTCGGCCTCAAGCAGCCCTTCAAACAGGGCGAGAAGCTGAAGGCCACGTTGACGTTCGAGAAGGCGGGACCGGTCGACGTCGAGTTCGCGGTCGAGGCCGTGGGCTACCGTCCGGCCGGCGAGCCGAAGGGCGCCGAGACGCACATGGGGCACTGACCGCGTCGGGGGCGCTTCCACGCCATCGTCCTCCGCTCGGCCGCGCGTCCGCTCCGTCGCGCCGGGTTTTCCAAAGACAATCGGCTTTCGATCCGCGCAAGCGCCACCGAATCCGCTAGAGATGGCCGGTGTCCTCCGCCGCCCTGACGTTCCCGCCGTCCGTCGCGCTCGAGCCTGCGCTCGAGGCGGAGAAACGGCGCGTGCTCAAGACGGCCTTCGGCTTCGACGAGTTCCGTCCCGGCCAGGAGCGGGTGATCGACGCTCTGCTTGCGGGGCGCGACGTGCTGGCCGTCATGCCGACCGGCGCGGGCAAATCGCTGTGCTATCAGGTGCCGGCGCTGGTCTCCGGCGGGCTCGCGGTCGTCGTCTCGCCGCTGATCGCGTTGATGGACGACCAGGTGGCGGGGCTGCGCCTCGACGGCGTCTGCGCGGAGGCGATCCACTCCGCAAAATCGCGTGACGAGAACATCGCCTCGTGGCGGCGGGTCGCCTCGGGCGAGGCGAAGATCGTTTACATGGCGCCCGAGCGGCTGATGACAGAGCGCATGCTCGGCGCGCTCGGGCGTCTCCCCGTGTCTCTGGTGGCGATCGACGAGGCGCACTGCATCTCGCAGTGGGGCCACAGCTTCCGTTCGGAGTATCTCACGCTCGGCCGCCTGAGGGACGCGCTCCCCGGCGCCCGGATCGTGGCGCTGACCGCGACCGCCGACGACGCCACCCGCGCCGACATCATCGAGAAGCTGTTCGCGGGGCAGGCGGACTCCTTTGTGTCCGGCTTCGACCGGCCGAACATCGCGATCTCCGTAGCCGACAAGCGCGATGTCGGAACGGCGATCGAGCGCTACGTCACCGCGCGTCCGGGTCTGAGCGGCGTCGTCTACCGGCTGTCCCGCAAAAAGGTCGAGGAGACCGCGGCGAACCTGAGGAAGTCCGGCGTCAACGCGCTCGCCTACCACGCCGGCATGGAGGCCTCCGAACGCTCGGCGGCGCAGGAGGCCTTTCTGGCCGAGCCGGGCGTGGTGATGGTCGCGACCGTCGCCTTCGGCATGGGCATCGACAAGTCCGACGTGCGCTACGTCGTCCATGGCGACATTCCGGGGTCGCTCGAGGCCTACTACCAGGAGATCGGCCGCGCAGGCCGCGACGGCGCGCCCGCCGAAGCCCTGATGTTCTATGGCCTCGAGGACGTGCGCACCCGCCGGCGTTTCATCGACGAGCAGGACAGCGACGACGAGCGCAAACGCGTCGAGGCGCGCCGCCTCGACGCCCTCGTGGGCTTTTGCGAGACCACCTCGTGCCGGCGGCAGACTCTGCTCGCCTATTTCGGCGAGACCACCGGCCCGTGCGGCAACTGCGACACCTGCCTCGATCCGCCTGACGTGATCGACGGCACGCGCGAGGCGCGGTTGCTGCTGGGCCTCGTCGCGGCCACGGGCGAGCGCTTCGGCGCAGCGCACATCGTGGCGCTCGCGGTCGGCCACATGTCCGAGACGGTGGAGGCGCGCGGTCACGACCGGCTGCCGGGCTTCGGCAAGGGCGCTGACCGGCCGGCGGCGGAGTGGCGCGGCATCGTGCGACAGCTCGTGGCGCTGGGCGCGCTTAAGGTGGAGGCGGGCGCTTATGGCGGCCTGCAACTAAGTCCCAAGGGCGGCCGCATCCTCGACGGCGCCGAGACGGTGATGATCGCCAAGCCCAAGGAGAAGAAGCGCGAGCGCCGTCGGATGGTGGCCGAAAGCGCAGGCTTCGACGGCGTGGACGGCGAGCTGCTTGGCCGCCTCAAGGCGCTGCGCCGCGAGCTCGCGATTGCGCGAGCCGTCCCCGCCTACGTCATCTTCTCCGACCGCACATTGGTGGAGATGGCCGCCACCAAGCCGCGGACGCCGCAGGCGCTCGCCAAGGTCAAGGGCGTCGGCGAGGCGAAGCTCGACGCGTTCGGCGACATGTTCCTGAAGGTGCTGACGGCGGGGTGAGGAGCGGGCCAGTCGGCTTGACCGATCGCGTGCAGGCTCTCTCTGCCACGTCAGAGTTTCGAAGAATGCGGCAATCAGGCCAGCGGGTGATTATCTAGACCGATCCCCCGCTGGTCTAGGGTCTTCGGTGGCCATAGCCTGCCCATGAAAGTCGCGCTCTTTTGCGAATGCCGAGCATGCAACGACGCGAAGGGGCTTGTTGATCGGGTAGATATCGCATCTTCCAGGCGCCTCATGTTCGATCTGGCTCTCGCCCTTTCGGCGAACGCGAACATGGGAAAGGGTGTAAGAGACTAGGCCGGTAGTGTCCGGCTTAGAGCCCACTGGCATAGGGCCGAACGTGACTTCAAACTCGTCCGACTCGAATGATAAGTACCAGTAATTTTGATTTTCATATTTTTGCAGAAGCGAGCATGGCAATGGTGAAGGGGGTCCAAGATAGATAAAAACACATGATCCCCGCAGCTTCCGAGTTGGAGCGTGAGATTCACTCGGCGTTGAGTGAGATGCCGCAATCATCCAACATGTGAAGAGGCTCGAAAGCAGGATCTTCTTGATCATGGCTCACGGGTCAAAACAGGATTGGGACACGTCGCGCCGTTCTTCGATAGCGCGTAGAGCGCGATCCCGCTCGTGGTCGCCACGTTCAGGCTGTCGAAGCCGGCCGCCATCGGCACGCGCGCGGTCGTCGTCCGCGCCATGAGGTCGACGGGGAGACCCGGCCCCTCAGCCCCGAGGATCAGCGCCGTGCGCGGCGCGCGCGGCACGGCGCCGATGTCGTGCGCTCCCGCGGGGCTGAGCGCCAACGCGCGAAAGCTTGCGGCCGCCAGAGCGTCGAGCAGATCCTTGCCCGAACCGCCGCGGGCGAAGGGCAGGATCAGGCTCGCGCCGACCGACACGCGGATCGCCTTCCGGTAGAGCGGGTCGCAGCTCGTTTCGTCCAGCAGCACGGCGTCGGCGCCGAAGGCCGCGGCGTTGCGGAAGATGCCGCCGACATTGTCGTGGTTTGCGACGCCGACGAGGGCGACGACCAGCGCCCTTTCAGGCAGCCGGGCGAGCAGGGCGGCGGCGGTCTCGGGCGCGGCGCGGCGGGCGATGGCGAGCACGCCGCGGTGGATGTGGAAGCCGACGATGGCGTCCATCACGGCCTGCCCGGCGGCGTAGACGGGGATCTCCGGCGGCAGTCTCGCGAGAAGCTCGCCGATCCCGTCGACCCGGTTCTCCGCGATCAGCAGGCTTTCGGGAACGTGCGCGGAGTGAACCCCGCGGCCGCCTTCGATCAGCAGCCTCAGCACCACCTCGCCCTCGGCGACGAAGCGCTCGCCGCGCCCCACCACGTCGCGCTCGCGCACCGCCCGGTAGGGGGCGACGCGCGGGTCGTCAGGATCGTGGATGGGGATTAGCGGCATTCTGCGCGTTCCTGGACCGGCGAACTGTCATGCCGTCATGGTCCGATCTGGCCGCCACCAGCCATGCGCGGCCGGGTTCGACCCCGATGATGGGTCCTCCGGTCAATCCCGAGGACAACGGCGAAGGCCTCAGCCCGCCAGCTCCTCGCGCATCATCTCGAGCTCGAGCCAGCGCTCCTCGGACGCAGCCTTTTCGGCCTCGGCCTTCGCGAGGTCGTCGCTGGTCTTGGCGAAGGCTTTCGGATCCTTGGCGTAGAGCTGCGGGTCGGCGAGCTTCGCGGCGAGCTTCGCGATGTCGGCCTCCAGCTTCTCGATGCGCTTCGGCAGCGTTTCGAGGGCGTGCTGGTCCTTGAACGAGAGCTTCTTGCGCGCGGCCGGCGCCGCGGCGGGAGAGGCCGTCGCCTTCGGCTTCTCGGATGCGGGCGTGGCCGCCGGCCCGCGCGCGTCCACCCCACGGCCGCGCTGGGCGATCATGTCGGCGTAGCCGCCGGCGTACTCCTGCCAGCGGCCGCCGCCTTCGGAGGCGATGACGGCGTCGACGGTGCGGTCGAGGAAGTCGCGGTCGTGGCTGACGAGGATCACCGTGCCTGGATACTCCCCGATCATCTCCTGGAGCAGGTCCAGCGTCTCGAGGTCGAGATCGTTGGTCGGCTCGTCCAGCACCAGGAGGTTCGACGGCTGCGCGAGCGCGCGGGCGAGGAGCAGCCGGCCGCGTTCTCCGCCGGAGAGAGCCGAGAGCGGCGAGCCCGCCTGTTCCGGGCCGAACAGGAAGTCCTTCATGTAGGACACGACGTGCTTGGTCTGGCCGCCGACCTCCACCGTGTCGCCGCGGCCATGGGTCAGCGCCTCGCGCAGCGTGGTCGAGGGGTCGAGGCTGGCGCGCTTCTGGTCGAGGGTCGCGATCTCGACGTTGGCGCCGATCCGGATCACGCCCTCATCGGGGGCGAGCACGCCGGTCAGCAGATTGAGCAGGGTCGTCTTGCCCGCGCCGTTCGCGCCCACGAGGCCGATGCGGTCGCCGCGGGCGATGCGGGTGGAGAAATCCGCCACGATGGAGCGGCCGTCATAGGCCTTGGAGACGCTCTTCGCCTCGACGACGAGGGCGCCGGAGCTCGCGCCTTCGGTCACGGTGAGCTGGACGGACCCTTGCGCTTTGCGCTGCGTGCGCCGCTTCTCGCGGAGATCGTCGAGCGCCCGCAGCCGGCCCATGTTGCGCTTGCGCCGGGCGGTGACGCCATAGCGGAGCCAGTCCTTTTCGCGCTCGATTTGACGGTCGAGCTTGTGGCGCTCCAACTCCTCCTGCGCAAGCTGCTCGTCGCGCCAGGCCTCGAAGGCGCCGAACCCCTTCTCGAGCTTGCGGGTGCGGCCGCGGTCGAGCCAGAGCGTCGCGCGGGTGAGGTTCTCGAGGAAGCGGCGGTCGTGGCTGATCAGCACCAGCGCCGAGCGCGACGACTTCAACTCGGCCTCGAGCCATTCGATCGCGGGCAGGTCGAGATGGTTGGTGGGCTCGTCCAGCAGCAGGATGTCCGGCTCGGGCGCGAGCGTGCGGGCGAGCGCGGCGCGGCGCGCTTCGCCCCCCGACAGCGTGGCGGGCGCCTCGTCGCCGGTGAGGCCGAGGGCCATCAGCAGGTACGCCGCGCGATGCTCGTCGTCGCCAGGCGCAAGCCCCGCCTCGACATAGGCGCGCGTCGTCGCGAAGCCCGAGAGGTCGGGTTCCTGCGGCAGGTAGCGGATCGTCGCGCCGGGCTGCACGAAACGGGAGCCGCCGTCGGCCTCGACCAAGCCGGCCGCGATCTTCAGCAGGGTGGATTTTCCCGAGCCGTTGCGGCCGACGAGGCCGAGGCGCTCGCCGGCCGAGACCGAGATCTCGGCTCCGTCGAGCAGCGGGCGACCGCCGAAGGTGAGGCGGACATCTTTGAGCAGAAGAAGGGGAGGAGCCATGGGCCGCAATTAGGCCCACGGGGGCCGCGGCTGCAAGGGCGTCAGCGTTTCTCGGTCTGGGAGCGCGCCATTCCGATCTTCGGCTCTTCGGAGGCCAGCGCGACTTCGAACTCCACGCGGCCTTGGTCCCATTCGCCGACCGCGCTGCCGATCTGCTCTGTGTAGGCGCGGATCAGACGCAGCGGCAGGCCGGTCGTCGGCAGCCAATTTTGGTTCTGGGATTCGATGATCAGCGCGAGGCGCCGGCCCGGGCGGGGGACGATCGAGAGCGTCGCGTCGCCCCCGGCCGCAGCCGCTGCGCTCAGCAGCTCCATCACGAGGAGCGACAGCGGCACAGCGCGGTCGAGATCGACTTCGCCGACCGGGCCGGGGGTCAGGATCTTCACCTCGAAGCGACGTTCGCCCACGGCGTCGCGGGCCTGCAGCGCCACGTCCCGGATCAGTTCGCCGACCTCGACGTGGCCGATCTCGCCGCTGGCGTAGGACGCCTTGTAGGCTGCCGCCATCGCGCGTACGCGATCCTCAGGCGCGCGCAGCACCGCCGACAGGGACTGCGGAGCTTCCTGCCGCTGCAGCGCGAGAAGGCTGGCGATCATCTGGAAATTGTTCTTCACCCTGTGATGAAGCTCACGCAATAGCCGATCGCGCTCGTCGAGCGCCGTCTTCAACGCCCTCGACCGTTCCTCGATGCGCCCCGACATGCCGTCAAGCGCCTCGCCGAGGCGCGCGATCTCCAGCGGCGCCTTCTCGAAGTCGACGGCGCGCACGTCCATGCGGTCGCCCTGGCTCGTTTCGGCTGTGACGCGAAGCGCGCGGAGCCACTTGAGCACGAATCGCTCGATGCCGAACAGGACGAGGCCGACGCAGAGCAGACTCATCAGCGCTGGAATGCCGAGCGCCAGCAGGAGCCACTGCGTCTGGCGTCGTCCCATGAAGTCGAACGGCGCGGCGGCGATCGCCACAGCCTCGCTTCCAGGCACCGGAGTGAGCGCATAGCGGTAGGGACGTCCGTCCGCCCCCCGCGCCTTTCGGATCCGGGAGTCGCTGGCGAGCGTCTCGCGAGGAGCTCCGTCCGGAGGCAGCCACGCCGCGCCGAACGAGGCCGGCGAGTCCTCCGCGAGAACTTCACCATCTCGGTCGAGGATAGCGGCGGCGATCATCGCACGGGAATCGCCGTCCTGGAACACGGCCCGCCGCGCAGCCTCGTCGAGCCGGTTCTCGCCGGCGAGCCCCTTGGCGCGAGCGGCCACCAGGTTCGCCGCCTGCACCAGCCGGTCGCGGTCGACCAGATCGGCCTCGCGGAAGTCGCGCACGCCGATCCACACGGCGAGAAGGATCACCGGAAGATTGGCCGCGATCAGGAGGAGCGCGATACGGCTGCGCAGGGTCTTCAACACGGGGGTCACCGGACCGGCGAACGAGCGTCGAGCGGCCTTAACAGAGCGAGGTCAAGCAGCGCCAGACCGATCTTGAGGCCCGAGAGCCGCGCGAAGGGCGGGCTCGAGCCCGATCTCGCTGACGTCGAGATTGAGCTTGCGCGCCAATGCGTTTCGGGCGCGATTGACGCGGCTTTTGACGGTTCCCACGGCGCAGCCCGCGATCTCAGCGGCCTCCTCGTAGGAAAATTCGGCGGCGCCGATCAGCACCAGAGCTTCCCGCTGCTCCTCCGGAAGCCCATCGAGCGCCTTCCGGAAGTCCACAAGATCCATGTGGCCGTTCTGAGCAGGCGCGACGGCGACGCTCTCGGCGAACACGCCGTCGGTGTCCTGCACCTCGCGTTTCCGTCGCCGGATGTCCGAGATGTAGACATTCCGGAGGATCGTGAAGAGCCAGGCGCGCATGTTGGTGCCCTCGGTGTAGCTGCCGAGGTTGCGCCAGGCTTTTACCAGCGTCTCCTGAACCAGGTCGTCGGCCCGGTCGATCTGACCGGACAGCGAAACCGCGAAAGCGCGCAGGCTGGGAATGTGGATCAGAAGTTCGTCACGCGGCGCCCGCGGCTGCGGCTCGCTCATCGCGCACCGTTCTGACGCGCGTCGTCTGTATCGTCGGCGGGAGGATCGACCTGTTTGGCGTCGAGCTCCGCCAACAGTTCCAGGAAACGGTCCGGCACAGGCTGGTTGAGAATGTCGACGTACCCCGCTCTGAGCTGCCGCCCGATGTGCGACTGCACATCCGTATCGAGCTTGGTGTCGTCCGCCTTCCGCTGAGTCATCAAATCACCTTCATGCGAACGCGAAGCCCGCCTTCACGTTCCGCGCCGTTCCAGCGCACGCCCCCGAACGCAACGACCAAGCTTGACGTCGAACGCTTGCCGTTCCGCTAACGCTAAAGTTCTCGGAATTCCACCAATTCCGCGGCTTACGCCTTTGCCTTTCAGCGCGCGGCGAACGGCGATCCCTCGCTCAGGCCGGCGACCTCGCCCTTGCTGACCGTTGTCACACGCTCCGCCCGGTTGTCCTCCCGAACGGCGGCCGTAACCTTCGCGCCGGACGCCGTCAGCCCCGATGTAGGTCCGACGCCCGCGGCGACCAGACGGTCTCCCTTCGAAACTGCCGAAATCTGTTCAGTGCCGAAGCCGCCCGACGACAGGGCAAAGACCGCAGCCGAGACGCCCAGCGCGGCGATCAAGCACCGCGCGATCCGCCGGTTGTTCTCCGCAGAGTGATCACGACGGGCGAAAACGGGATACGCACGATATGGACTGTGGGTCAGGTAAGCCATGATCGTGTCCTCTTATTTGGGTTCGGAGGCGCAGATGCTAGTTCGCTGCGATCGCGCGCAGCATCCAGACGGCCTTCTCATGAAACGCGAGCCGCGCCGTAAGCAGGTCGTGGGTCACGAAATCCTGACGATCCTCGGCCTCGGCGGCTCCTTCGCGAACGACGCGCGCGAGGCTCTCGTGGTCTTCCGCCAGTTCCTCGATCATTGCATGCGCAGTCATCCGCGAACCTAGCGACAGCGCCCGGTCCAACCCCGAGGTCGCCTTCCCGGTCGGCATCACGTGGCCGAGCGCGCGGATGCGCTCCGCCATCTGATCGATCGCGGCGAACAGGTCACGATAATGCTGCTGGGTGAGAGCGTGGATCGGCTGGAAGAGCGGGCCCGTGACGTTCCAGTGCACGACCTGGGATCGGAGCAGCAGACGGTAGGTCTGAACCGTCAGGTCGGTCAGCGTCTCCGCGATGACCTTCCGATCGGCGTCGCTCAGGCCCGTCCGCACCTTTTCATCGCTCGAGGCAGCTACCTTGAGCACCGCCGCTTCCGCCATCTTCGCCTCCCGGCCTGCCGCCCCGCCGGCCCGTTGCTTGGGCTCTATGGCGTCGTCGGTTCGATAACGCGGAGATGACAGGAAAGTTTCAGGGAGTTGGGCGCGTGGGGCTTCTCAAACGACCACGGGCCGGATCGACGATCCGGCCCGTGGTCGTTTTGCGCGCGTTCGGTGTTCAGGCCGGCGCGTGGTCGGGGTTGCGCGCGCGAGCGCCGAAGAACAGCGCTTGGCTGACGATCGCCTTCACCGTGGAGGCTTGGAAAGGCTTGGTGACCAAGAACACCGGCTCGGGCCGCGTGCCGCTCAGCAAGCGCTCGGGGTAGGCGGTGATGAAGATCACAGGAACCTCGAGCTTCGGGAGCATCTCCTGAACGGCCTCCAGGCCGGAACTGCCGTCCGCCAGCTGGATGTCGGCCAACACAAGCCCCGGATTCGTCTTCGCGGCCATAGCCACCGCTTCGGTGTGGGTGCGCGCCGTGCCCACCACGCGGTGGCCGAGGTCCTCGACCAATTTGGCGAGATCCATGGAGATGATCGGCTCGTCCTCGATGATGAGCACGTCCGTCGCCACCTGCTCGGCGATCTCGCGGCCGGCATCGTCGATCGCCGTGTTGATCTCGCTATGCGAGAGGCCGAGGATCTGACCCGCTTCAGCCGGGGAAAAGCCTTCGACCGACACGAGCAGAAACACCTGACGCGAACGCGGCGTCAGCGCCTCTATCGTCCGCTCGGCCTGCGCCGCCTCCAGCCCCGTCTCGACGTTCAGCGCCACCGACGACCATATGCGTGAGAAGATGGCGTAGAGGCCGACGCGCGGATCGGTGTCGGCCGGGAAAATCCGGGGGTCGGCGATGAGAGCCTTGAGAACGGCCGCGACATAGGCGTCGCCGCTGTCTTGCCGCCCTGTCAGCGCGCGAGCGTAACGGCGGAGAAACGGCAGGTGGGGTGCGATCGTGTCGGCAAGAGCCATGACGAGGATAATCCGGACAAGCGGTGTCGGTGCAGGAACGCGGTGAAGCGCTGTGGCAGCGAAATGGCGCGGCGACTGGAATGAGCAAGCCCTGAGCGCGGATGTCAACGACCGAGCGGCAGGACGATCTTCGCAGGGGCGCGTGGAGTCGGGTGGAATTTATCCCCTATCGGCTGCGGACAATGTGTGTTTTCACATAGCGGGGCGGCATTGATTGGGGTCTCTACAGCTGCCGCAGACCGCGGGCCCCCTACGTATTTTCCCGAGCGTGACCATGTTCGTGCGCTGCTCCCAGTGCCCTTTGCGCAAGAGGAATGCCTTCCGTCCAAAGACCGACGACGAAGTGGCTTTTCTGGAAACGCTAAAATCCGAGCATCTTCGCTTGCCGGCCGGGGCGGACATCATCCATCCCGAGCAGAACGGCGCCGAACTCTACACCCTCTTTTCGGGATGGGCCTTTCGGTACAAGGAGCTGCCGGACGGGCGGCGCCAGATCCTGAGCATCGCGCTTCCAGGCGACCTGCTGGGTCTGCAGGCCTCGTTGTTCGAGAAGGCGCTTTACGGCGCGATCGCCCTGACCGACGTGGAACTCTGCCTTATCCCCCGCCGGAAGCTCTGGAGCATCTTCGAGCGGATGCCGGCCTTCGCGTATGACCTGACCTGGCTCGCGGCGCAGTCTGAAGCGATTCTCGACGAAAACCTTCTGACCGTCGGCCGTCGCAGCGCGGCCGAACGCATCGCCTCGCTCTTCGCGGGCCTGTTCAAGCGGGCGGACGCGCTGGGCCTGGTCGAGGACCGCGCGCTGGAGTTCCCATTAACGCAGCAGCATGTGGCGGACGCTCTGGGGCTGTCTCTGGTGCACACCAACAAGACCATGGCGCGTCTGAAAAGCCAGGGCTTCTTCACTCTGGCCGACGGCAAGCTCACGATCGACAATCCGCGCGCGATGGCGCGGTTTGCGCAGCACTTCGAGAAGGAGCTTTCGCCACGTCCGATCCTGTAGCTTCTGGCCGGGATTATTAGCTCTCGACCACTTGAAGAGGCGGACTCCGCGCCGAGATGAACCCTCCTGAGATCGTCCACAAACGTCGAAGGAGGGATTGATGGCTGTTCTTGTGACAGGCGGCGCCGGCTACATCGGCAGCCATATGGTGCTCGCCCTCAAGGACGCCGGACGCAGCGTCGTCGTGCTCGATGATCTATCCACGGGCTTCCGGCGGGCCGTGCCTGAGACCGTGCCGTTCGTGAAGGGGTGCGTGGGCGACGAGCGGCTCGTCGCGGAGACGATCGCGGAGCATGAGGTGGACGCCATCGTCCATTTCGCGGGATCAATCGTGGTGCCGGATTCGGTGCGCGACCCCCTCGACTACTACCTCAACAACACCGTTCGCTCCCGCGCGCTGCTGGCCGCCGCAGTCGCCGGCGGCGTCAAGCGCGTCGTGTTCTCCTCGACCGCGGCCGTCTATGGCGAGGGGTCGGACGAGCCGCTCACCGAAGACAACCCGTTGGATCCGATTTCGCCCTACGGCGCCTCGAAGCTCATGACCGAGCGCATGCTGGCCGACATGTCGCGCGCCTACGGCCTCTCCTATGCCGCGTTGCGCTATTTCAACGTGGCGGGCGCCGATCCTGACGGCCGGGCTGGCCAGTCGAGCCCACGCGCGACGCATCTGATCAAGGTGGCCGCCCAGGCGGCGCTCGGCGGACGCAACCACCTCGAATGTTACGGCGACGACTATCCGACGCCGGACGGCACCTGCGTGCGCGACTACATCCATGTCAGCGACCTCGCGCATGCCCATCTCCTGGCGCTCGATCACCTCGAAGCGGGCGGCGAAAGCTTCGTGGCGAACTGCGGCTATGGCAGGGGCGCGTCCGTGCTCGAGGTGATCGACGCCGTGAAGCGCTGCGCCGGCGTAGATTTCCCCGTGCATGTCTCCCCGCGTCGGGACGGCGACCCGGCGTCGCTGGTGGCGAACCCGACCCGCATCCGCGAAACCGTGGGCTGGCGGCCTCGCCACGACGACCTCGACGCGATTGTCGGCCACGCGCTGGCCTGGGAGCGCCAGGTGGCGGAGCGCGGCGCCGGTCAGGCTTGAGCCCCAACGCCGCGCTCGGAGGCCGCGAGGCCGTCGAGATCGACATTCCCGCGCGGATGGACCGGCTGCCCTGGTCGCGGCTCCATCTCCTGATAGTGCTCGCCCTAGGCGTCACCTGGGTCCTGGACGGGCTCGAGGTGACCATCGTCGGGGCGCTCGCGCCGCGTCTGCAGGACCCGGGAACGCTCGCCCTGAGCGATGCGGACATCGGCGCTCTCGCCTCGGCCTATCTGATCGGCGCGGTTGGGGGCGCGCTGGGTTTCGGGTGGCTGACCGACCGGTTCGGCCGCAGGCTGATCTTCTTCACGACGCTTGGCGTCTACATCGTCGGCGTGCTGTTCTCGGCCTTCGCATGGGACTTCTGGAGCCTTGCGCTGTTCCGGCTGATCACCGGGATCGGGATCGGCGGCGAATACGCCGCGATCAACTCCGCAATCGATGAACTTATGCCGGCGCGGCTGCGCGGCCGGATCGCGATCATCATCAACGGCAGCTTCTGGGCCGGCGCAGGCGTCGGGGCGCTGGCGAGCGTCGTGCTGCTCGACTCCGGCTGGTTCCCGGTCGATCTCGGCTGGCGGCTCGGCTTCGGTCTGGGCGCCGTTCTCGGCCTGCTCATCCTGTTCACCCGCCGGCTTGTGCCGGAGAGTCCGCGTTGGCTCGCGTGCCACGACCGGATCGAAGAGGGCGAGGCGGTCGTCGCCGACATCGAGCGGCGCATCGAGGCCGAAACGGGCGAGACCCTGCCGCCGGCGCGAGGATCGCTGCGGATCCATCCCGCCCGCACCTTCGGGTTCCGACTCATCTTCCGCGCGATCTTCGGCGCCTATCGCGGCCGATCGGCGCTGGTGCTCGCGCTGATGATCGCGCAGGCGTTTCTCTACAACGCCGTGTTCTTCACCTACGGGCTGATCCTGACGAAGTTCTACGCGGTCGAGGCCGCTCACGTGGGGCTCTATCTCGTGCCCTTCGCCTTCGGCAACGTCATCGGTCCCCTGGTCCTAGGGCCCTTGTTCGACACGGTCGGGCGACGGAAGATGATCTGCCTGACCTATGTCGCGTCCGGTGTTCTGCTGCTGGCCACAGGGTGGCTGTTCGCGGAAGGTGCGCTGACGGCGGTCACGCAAACGCTCGCCTGGTGCGTGATCTTCTTCTTCGCCTCGGCCGCGGCGAGTTCGGCCTATCTCACGGCCAGCGAAGCCTTTCCCCTCGAGGTGCGCGCTCTGGCGATCGCGGCGTTCTACGCCATCGGCACCGGCCTTGGCGGGGTCGTCGCCCCCTACGTCTTCGGCGTGCTGATCGGCGGCGGCCAGCCTTGGCCGATCTTCCTCGGATACGCCGGAGCGGCGTCGCTCATGATCGGCGCGGGCGCCGCCGCCCTGGTGTGGGGGATCGACGCCGAGGGGAAATCGCTGGAGGACATCGCCGATCCACTCTCGAAAGCCGCGTGACGCCGTTGCCGAAGACGACGAGTTGCGGCAAAACGTCTGCGAACAATTGTATAGTCTCCGAACAATGGAGCGCCCTGTGCCGGTCAATCTCGTCGTTGAAACCACTCTGCCCTCCGATCGTGCGAAGGCGGTCCTTGCGGGCCGGGTCTGGCGGCCGGATGTAAGCGGTCCGAGCGTGGTCACGATCCGAAACGACCGCGTGCTGGACGTAAGCGCCGCCTTCGCCACTTCCCGGGACCTCTGCGAGGCGGCCGATCCCGCGGGCGAACTGGCCGCGGCCGAGGGCGACGACATCGGCGCGCTCGCCGACATCCTCGCGAACACGCCGCCCGACGGTCGGGACGCGACGAAGCCCTGGCTGCTGTCGCCCATCGACCTGCAGGCGGTGAAGGCCGCGGGCGTCACCTTTCCGATCTCGACGCTCGAGCGCGTCGTCGAGGAGCAGGCCAAAGGCGCGCCCGAGAAGGCCGCGTCGTTCCGCGCCGAGATCGCGACGACCATCGGGGCGGATCTCGCCGCGCTGAAGCCGGGGTCGGAGGAGGCCGCGGCGCTTAAGCGCGTGCTGGTCGGGAAGGGCCTCTGGTCGCAGTATCTCGAGGTCGGCATCGGGCCGGACGCCGAGGTCTTCACCAAGACCCAGGCGATGGCGAGCGTGGGATCAGGCTCCGACGTCGGCATTCATCCGATCTCGACCTGGAACAACCCCGAGCCGGAGATGGTGGTCGTCGTCTCGAGCGCGGGACGCATCGTCGGCGCGACCCTCGGAAACGACGTCAACCTGCGGGACGTTGAAGGCCGTTCGGCGTTGCTGCTGAGCAAGGCCAAGGACAACACGGCCTCCGCCTCCGTCGGTCCCTTTATCCGCCTGTTCGACGAAGGCTTCACGCTGGACGACGTGCGCAAAGCGGCGGTGACGCTCGAGGTCGTCGGCGAGGACGGCTTCAAACTTGGCGGCGTGAGCCACATGGAGCAAATCGCGCGCGATCCGGAGGATCTCGTCGGCCAGACCATCGGGCGGAACCACCAGTACCCCGACGGCTTCGTTCTCTACCTCGGAACCATGTTCGCGCCGATCGAGGATCGTGACACGCCGGGCGAGGGCTTCACCCACAAGGTCGGCGATGTGGTCACCATCGCGACGCCGACGCTCGGCGCGCTCGTGAACCGGGTGGTCCGCTGCCCCGACGCCGAACGCTGGAGCTTCGGGGCCGGTCATCTTATGCGGAACCTCGCGGCGCGCGGGTTGCTCTGATCTCGCGGCGGTCACTCCGACCGCGTCCATAGGCGCAAGCGCGGCGGAAACTTTCGCCACACTCGCGACGTTTGGGTCCGATTATACGATTCGGTGCGTCGGCCGAGCGTGATTCGTCGCGCGGCTTGGCGCTAGCGGCGCGAACGTCGTCTCAAACCAGCGAGGATGGCGTCTTGGCGGATGGCGGTGCGACGACGCAGGCTGCGAAGCATCCGGCGGGAGCTCCCGTCTCGTCGCGAGACTGGAGGCTCGACTTCTGGCGCGGGCTCGCGATCGTCTTCATTTTCTGGAACCACAGCGTCAACAACGTCATGAGCTGGCTCACGACGAAGAACTACGGCGTGTCGGACTCCGCCGAGCTCTTCGTCTTCCTGTCCGGCTTCGCGATGGCGAGCATGTTCGTGGGGAAGTTCCTGGACCGCCCGATCATGGCGATCCCCTACGGTTTCCAGCGCGCGTTCACCCTGTATCTCCACCACATCGCGGCCTTCGTGGTAATCGCGACGCTCGCCGTGCTGTACCGGGAATACGCAGGCTCCAGCATCATGGAGCGGGACCTGTTCGTGCGCCCGTTCCTCGTCGCGACCGAAACGGTGCTGCCGAAGCTCGCGATGCTCGGCTACCTCCCGCCGCTGCTGGACATCCTTCCGCTCTACATCCTGCTCACGATCATGGTCGGGGTCCTGTTCTGGCTGTTCCGGGACCGGTGGTACTTCTACGCGGCCTTCGCCGTCGGCGTCTGGACCTGGGCGCAGGTCTCCGGCGCGACACTGTCGTCCTACCCCGACACGCGGCTCTGGACCTTCAATCCCTTCGCGTGGCAGGCGGTATTCCTAGCGGGTTTCGCGATCTTCCTCGCGCGCGAGGAGCCCTGGTTCCGGAACGTCATGGCGGCGCCGGCGGCGATCGCGCTGTCGCTCACCATCGTCATCGTTGCCTTCATCGCCGCCGCGCCCTGGGCGACGCTCGGCCTCTACGAGTGGAGGCCGCTCCGCTTCATCACCGACATCGCCGACAAGGCGAACGCCTCGCCGGTGCGGCTCGCCCACTTTCTCGCCATGGCTCACCTCGCCGCGCTGTTCATCCGCAAGGAGAGCCGCCTGGGCGAGACGCTGCTCGGCCGCTCCATGGTGCTGATCGGGCGCAAGAGCCTGCCGCTGTTCGTGATCTCGACGGTGTTCGCGGCGATGAGCCACGGCGTGTTCGACTGGTTCGGCCATGGCGTCGTCACGCAGGTGACGTTCTCGCTGCTGGGCGCTCTTATCCTCGTGGCACTCGCCTACATCTCCGAGGAGCTGCGGACGACTAAGCGCGTGACGCCCGTCCGCGCGGCGGCCGGCGCGCCGTCGCCGCAACCGCGCGAGGGCGCTCCGGTCGTTCCAGCCAACGCCCCGCCGTCGCCCGGCCGCATCTGAACCGCGGCTCGGCTCTTTATCCCGTCAAACGTTCGTATAACCTCGCCTTCAACGATGGGGGCGAGGCGGGGATCTCTCGCGTTCGCCCGTCGCCTGCGATCCGATTTCGCTCCGCCGGCCGCCTCGGCCGCCTTTCGTCACGATCCGGAGGTCGAACGTCTCAATGAACGCCCCTGCGCTCGTCGTGCCGCCCCGCAAGATCCGAAAGCTCCTCGTCGCCAACCGCTCCGAGATCGCGATCCGCGTGTTCCGCGCCGCGGCGGAGCTCGGCATCCGCACCGTCGCGATCTATGCGGAGGAGGACAAGCTCTCGCTCCACCGCTTCAAGTCCGATGAGGCCTATCAGGTCGGCCGCGGGATGGGGCCGCTCGAAGCCTACCTTTCGATCCCTGAGGTGATACGCGTCGCGACCGAGGCCGGCGTGGACGCCATCCATCCGGGCTACGGCTTTCTGTCCGAGAGCCCGGAGTTCGCCGAGGCCTGCGCGGAGGCCAAAATCCTCTTCATCGGTCCGTCGCCGGACACGATGCGCTCACTCGGCAACAAGGTCGCGGCGCGCAATCTGGCGGAAAGCGTCGGCGTGCCGGTGATGCCCGCGACCGCGCCGCTGCCCGACGATCCGGACGCCATCCGCAAGGCGGCCGAAGAGATCGGCCTGCCGGTGATGCTGAAGGCCTCCTGGGGCGGCGGCGGACGCGGCATGCGCGTCATCCGCGAGATGTCGAAGCTGATCAACGAGGTCACCAACGCCAAGCGCGAGGCCAAGGCTGCGTTCGGCAAGGACGAAGTCTATCTCGAAAAACTCGTCGAGCGCGCCCGCCACGTCGAGGTGCAGGTTCTGGGCGACCGGCACGGCAACACGGTGCACCTGTTCGAGCGCGACTGCTCGGTGCAGCGCCGCAATCAGAAGGTCGTCGAGCGGGCGCCGGCGCCCTACCTCGACGCCGCGACCCGGGCGGCGCTGTGCGAGAGCGGGCTCAAGATCGCCCGCGCCACCAACTACCTCGGCGCCGGCACGGTCGAGTTCCTGATGAACGCCGACACCGGGGAGTTCTACTTCATCGAGGTCAACCCGCGCATCCAGGTCGAGCACACGGTGACTGAGGTCGTCACCGGGGTCGACATCGTGAAGGCGCAGATCAAGGTGATCGAGGGCGAAACGATTGGGACGCCGGAGTCCGGCGTGCCGTCGCAGGACGACATCCGCCTCAACGGCCATGCGCTGCAGTGCCGGATCACCACCGAGAACCCCGAAGACAACTTCATTCCGGACTATGGCCGCATCACCGCCTACCGCGGCGCCATGGGCTTCGGCATCCGCATCGACGGCGGCACCGCCTATTCCGGCGCGGTCATCACCCGGTTCTACGATCCGATGCTGGAGAAGGTGACGGCCTGGGCGCCCACGGCCGAGGAGGCGTGCCTGCGCATGCAGCGCGCCATCAGCGAGTACCGCATCCGCGGCGTCGCAACGAACCTCGCCTTTCTGGAGAACGTGGTCCGGCACCCGACCTTCCTCGCCGGCCAGACCATTACCCGCTTCATCGACGAAACGCCGGCGTTGTTCGCCTTTGAAAAGCGGCAGGACCGGGCGACGAAGCTGCTGACCTACGTCGCGGACGTCACCGTCAACGGCCATCCGGAGGCCAAGGGCCGGGCAAGGCCCAAGGCGGGCGCGCCGGTTCCGACGCCGCCGGTCTTCGGCGACGGGCGGCCGTCCTCCGGTTCGCGCCAGCTGCTCGAAAAGCTCGGGCCGAAGAAGTTCGGCGAGTGGATGCGCGCGCAAAGCCGCGTGCTGTTCACCGACACCACGATGCGCGACGCGCACCAGTCGCTGCTCGCGACCCGCGTCCGCACCTTCGACATCGCGGCCTCCGCGTCGTCCTACGCGCATGGCCTCCCCGAACTGCTCAGCCTCGAGTGCTGGGGCGGGGCGACCTTCGACGTCGCGATGCGTTTCCTCACCGAGGATCCATGGGAGCGCCTCGCCAAAATCCGGGAGGCGGCGCCAAACCTGCTGCTGCAGTGCCTGGTTCGGGGCTCGAACGGCGTCGGCTACGCCAACTATCCGGACAACGCGGTGGCCTACTTCATCGGCCAGGCCGCGAACGGCGGCGTCGATCTGTTTCGGGTGTTCGACTGCCTGAACTGGATCGACAACATGCGCGTCACCATGGACGCCGTGAGCGAGGCCGGAAAGATCTGCGAGGCCGCGATCTGCTACACCGGCGACGTCCTGGATCCGTCGCGGGCCAAGTACGACCTCAAGTACTATGTCGACCTCGCCAAGCAGCTCGAGGCGGCCGGCGCCCATGTGCTGTGCCTCAAGGACATGGCGGGCCTTTTGAAGCCCGCCGCGGCCCGGCTTCTGGTCAAGACGCTGAGGGAGGAGACCGGTCTTCCGCTCCATCTCCACACCCACGACACCTCCGGCATCGCCGGGGCGACGCTGCTCGCGGCGATCGACGCCGGCGTCGACGCGGTGGACGCCGCCATGGACGCTTTCTCCGGCATGACCTCGCAGCCGTGCCTCGGCTCGGTGGTCGCCGCCCTGAAGGGCTCGGAGCGCGACAGCGGGCTCGACCTCGACGCGATCCGGGCGATCTCGCTCTATTGGGAGGCGGCGCGCGCGCAGTACGCCGCCTTCGAGAACGACCTGCTGGCGCCGGCGTCCGAGGTCTATCTCCACGAGATGCCGGGCGGGCAGTTCACCAACCTCAAGGAGCAGGCGCGCTCCATGGGACTCGAGAGCCGCTGGACGGAGGTCGCCCGGACCTATCGCGACGTCAACGACATGTTCGGCGACATCATCAAGGTCACCCCGACCTCCAAGGTCGTTGGCGACATGGCGCTGACCATGGTCTCGGCCGGGCTCACCCGCGCCGAGGTTGAGGACCCGGCGGTCGACGTCTCGTTCCCGGAGAGCGTGGTCCAGCTGATGAAGGGCGAGCTCAGCCAGCCGCCCGGCGGCTTCCCTGAGGGCATCCAGCGGAAGGTGCTGAAGGGCGAAGAGCCCATCGAGGGTCGAGCCGGGGCTCTGATGCCGCCGACCGACCTCGACGCCGCGAAGGCCGAGGTCGAGGCGAAGATCGAGCGCGAGGTTTCCGGCTTCGAGCTCGCGTCCTACCTGATGTACCCCAAGGTTTTCGTGGACTATGCGCTGGCCGAGAAGAAGTACGGTCCCGTCTCCGCGCTGCCGACGCCGGTCTATTTCTATGGCCTCGCCGCCGGCGACGAACTGGCGGTCCAGATCGAGCGCGGCAAGACGCTGATGATCCGCAACCTCGGCGTCGGCGAGACGGACGAGGAGGGCCAGGTGAAGGTCTTCTTCGAACTGAACGGTCAGCCGCGCATCATCAAGGTGCCGAACCGGTTCGCCGCCAACGTGCGCGAGGCGCGGCGCAAGGCGGAGGATGGCAACCCCGCCCATGTCGCCGCGCCGATGCCGGGGATCATCTCCACCGTTTCGGTCAAGACCGGCCAGAAGATCGCGCAGGGCGACGTGCTGCTCTCGATCGAGGCGATGAAGATGGAGACCTCGATCCACGCGGAGCGCGGAGGGAGCGTCAAAGAGGTGCTGGTGACGCCAGGCTCCCCGGTGGACGCCAAGGATCTGCTCATGGTGATCGAAGAATGACGCGAGCGCCTGTGCGCATCCGGGTTCGCCGCGCTTCGCGGCGCGCTCGCGGCTTGCTATCGTGAGGCCATGCGTGACGAGCGTCCCCAAGATCTTCCCGCCGCGAACGGCGCCCCGCGCGGCGGCGTGCCGCCGCTGCGAGAGGCGCTGAGGCGCGCTCGGGTCGAGGCGGTGGAACGGACCGACGTGGTGATCGGCCTCAAGCACGCGGAGCTCGGCCGACTGGAGGCGCTGCGCGACGCGCTGGCGCCGGTCTTCGCCGACCTTCCCCCCGAGGTCGACATCTTCGACATCGGCCTCGTGCCCGGCGAGCGGCCGCGGCTCTTCGTCGACATGGTCGCCTTCGTGGAGATGGCCCGCGATCGGAAGACCTACCGCTTCCTGCGCGACGGGCGGCATGGGCGCGCGGCGATCGCCGAAAGCGCCGAGATCCAGCCGATCGTCGACGCTGTGACGTCCTACGTCGCGCGCCGCCTCGTCGAACGCGAGCGCCTGCTCGCGGACGACGTGTTCGACGACGCCGGCCCGGCCGTCGTGGAGCCGCCGGCTCCGGCGCTCGCTCCGACGCCGGTTCCGAAACGGCCGTCGCCGGTCTGGGCGCGCGCGCTCGCGGTGCTGTTCGCCTTCGGGGTCGGCGGCGCCTTCGGGGCGGCGTTGGTCATCGCCGTCATCGCTGCGGCCGCCAAGGGTCTGATGCCCTGGTTCATCTGAACCGGCGTCAGGCCACCGTGAAGCGGTCGGTCTCGCCAATCGTCCCGTCGGGCTTCAGCCCGCGGGTGATCGCCTCGCAGCGCCACGCGCCGGGTTCCCCGGAGACGACATAGAGATTGTAGGCCGCGGGCGGCTCGTGGCTGAACGGCCCCGCGGAGCAGGACGGCACCGCGATCACGGGAATCTCACCGTCCGCCCCCGCCACCGACTGGCGCGCGGGCTCGTGATTGTGCCCATGGAGGACGAGTTCGGCGCCCTCCGCCGCGAGCACGGCGCGCAGCTCTTCCTTGTCGCGCAGGCGCCGCATCCAAGGGGTGCCGTCTTCGGCGACGGGATGATGGACGAGCACGATGCGGAACAGGCCCTCGGCCTTGAGGCTGCGCAGAAGCGGGCCAAGGGCGTCGCGCTGGCGTTGGCCGACCTCGCCGGTCGCCGCCAGCGGCATCGTGGCGACGGCGGAGGAGAGGCCGATCAACGCCACCAGCCCATGGCGGCGGACATAGGGGAAGCCGGACGCGCCGTCGTCGCTCGACATGTGCGCGCCCCAGACGCGCGCGGGCGCGCTCGCCACGCGGCGGACATAGGCGTCGTGGTTGCCGGGAATCGCCGCGACCTTCTCCGGCGGGCCGAAGCGTCCGAGGAAGGCCGCAGCCGGCAGGAATTCGGACTCGAGGCCGAGGTTCGTGAGATCGCCGGTGACCGCGACCGCGTCCGGCGCCTCGTCGATGACGTCGGCGACGATCTGGTCGAGCACCGCCATGTCGTGCCAGCGTCGCCGGCGGCGGAACCAGTTGATCGCGCCAAGACCGCGCTTCGACATGAGCTCGAAGACGGTGAAGCGGGGGAGGGGGCCGAGATGCGGATCGGAAAGGTGGGCGATGACGGTCACGGACGCCCTTATAGCCGCTTCGCTATCACATGCGCATCACGCGCGCCCCAAAAACGACGACGCCGGCGCATGCGTTCCGCATGGCCGGCGCTCAACGGGACTGAGTGCGCGAGACCGGTGTCTCAGTTGCCCGAGAAGGTCATCAGCGCGGCGATCGCGCGGCCGTTGGGCGCGCGCAGCGACGGACGCCATACAAAGTCCGCCGTCCGCCTCTCAGCGCCGCGACGGAACGAAAACAGCCAGAACATCATAAGCCTCGTTTGCGGAGAGACGCGCCGCCGTTGGGGCGTCCTTCGATCTCCTGCAGTCCAAATAGGCATTCCGCCTCGATTTTCACCAGTCTTGCCCGAGGTTGGCCGATATGCGGATTCGCCATGGGGCCTGCGGCGTCCTGATCGGACAGAAGGAGCGGGTTGATCTCCATGCTGAAATCCCGTGTTCTCAGCTACTTGGTCGCGCGTTACGGGCGGATGCGGCGCGCCATGACGCTCGGCGTGCGGGTCGCAGCCTTCGACGCGGAGGGGCGCGTGTTGCTCGTGCGTCACGGCTATGCGCCGGGCTGGCACCTTCCGGGAGGCGCCGTGGACCCCGGCGAGAGCGCGCATGAGGCGGCGATCCGCGAACTCGTCGAGGAGACCGGGGTCGTCGCCGGCGACGACGTCGTACTCCATGGGCTGCATTTCAATCCGGGCTTTGGAGGCCGTGATCACGTCGCGACCTTCGTCACGCGGGCGGTTCGGATCGGGCCCGAGCCGCCGCCGAACCGCGAGATCGCGGAGCGGCGGTGGTGTCGGGTCGACGACCTGCCCGAGGACGTCACGCCGGCGACCCGGCGACGGCTGCTCGAAATCGTCGGCGCCGGCGCGGGCGCCGGCCGCTGGTGAGGGGGCGGGCGCTAGCCGAGCGCGGCGCGGTCATGCGGCGCGCCATAATCGAGCGCGGGACCGAGGGGGATCACCCGAGTCGGGTTGATGGTCGTGTGCGACCAGTAATAGTGCGTCTTGATGTGCGCGAGGTTCACGGTCTCGGCGACGCCCGGCGTCTGGTAGAGATCGCGCAGATAGCCGGACAGGTTGGCGTAGTCCGCGATCCGGCGACGGTTGCACTTGAAGTGGCCGACATAGACGGGATCGAACCGGACAAGCGTGGTGAACAGCCGCCAGTCCGCCTCCGTCGCCGCGGATCCGAGCAGGTACCGCCGGTCGGCGAGGCGCGCGTCCAGCGCGTCGAGCTCGGCGAACAGCGCCTCGAACGCCTCATCGTAGGCCTCCTGCGTGGTCGCGAACCCTGCCTTGTAGACGCCGTTGTTGACGCGGTCGTAGACCCGCGCGTTCAGGGCGTCGATCTCGGCGCGGAGCGGCTCGGGGTAGAGATCGGTCGTGTCGCCGGTCAGCCCGTCAAAGGCCGAGTTGAACATGCGGATGATCTCCGCGCTCTCGTTCGAGACGATCGTCGACCGCTCGTCGTCCCAGAGGACCGGCACGGTGACGCGCGTGGTCACGCCGGGCGCGGCCTTGAGGTAGATGTCGGACAGCCGCCGGGCGCCGTTGCGCTCGTCCGGCGTCGAGCCCGGGAAGTCGCCGAAGACCCAGCCTTCCTCGCCCATCCGAGGATCGACCACCGCCACGGGTATCAGGCCCTCGAGCCTCTTGAGCTTGCGGACGATCAGCGTGCGGTGCGCCCAGGGGCAGGCCAGCGAGACATAGAGCCGGTAGCGCCCCGCCTCCGCCTTGAAGCCGCCTTCGCCGCTCGGGCCGGGGGCGCCGTCGGGCGTGATCCAGTTGCGGAAGCTCGCGGCCTGCCGCTCGAACCGTCCGCCGGAGGACGACGTGTCGTACCACTGGTCCCGCCAGACGCCGTCGACAAGCAACCCCATGCGATCCTCCCTGAACGAACGCTCGGGTTAACATAGGGCGACATCCTGGTTGACGGGCGTGCGGCGGCGCCGGGCTTTGCGTGCGCGCGCGCGGCGTGCTACGCGCTCGGCCGTCATGACGCTCGACCTCAGGCCCACCTCCCGACGACGGATCGTTCGCCGCGCCGCTTCAAGCGCGACCCGTCCGTACGCCTGACCGCCGGGGAGCGCCCGGCCGGTCGATCGCCTCCCTCACCGTCCGAGCGTTCCATGACTTCGCTTCCCCTCGCGCTCCTCCACGAGCAGCCGTCCGACGAGGCGGCCATCGACTATCTGCAGGAGCGGGCCTTCGGCCCCGGCCGCTTCGCCCGTTCGGCCTATCGGCTGCGCGAGGGCGTGGCGCCGGCGCGCGACCTCTCCTTCGTCGCCCGCGTCGGGACGTTCCTGGTGGGGTCGAACCGGATGACGCCGATCCTGATCGGCGGCTGCGACGCGCTGCTGCTGGGGCCGCTGGTGGTGGACCCCGCCTTCCGCAGCAAAGGGATCGGCCTGGCGCTGCTGAACGCGTCGCTCGACGCGGCCACGGCCAAGTGCCACCGCCTGGTGATGCTCGTCGGCGACGAGCCCTATTACGCCCGGGTCGGCTTCACGCGGGTTCCGGCCGGCCGGGTCTCGCTTCCGGGGCCTGTCGATCCGCGGCGGGTGCTGTGGCGGGCCCTCATCGAGGGCGCCGCGGACGGAGTCGCGGGCGAAGCGCGCCGCGCGGCCTGACGTTTCAGCCGCAGGCTGCGGCTTCCGCGAGCGCGATCACGGCGCCGATGCAGACAAGCAGCAAGCCGATCGGGATCAGAAACAGCCCGACCACATACTTCAGCGTGTCAATTCCGTAGCTCACCAGCATCCAGCCGAAAGCCTTGGTCCGCTCGCCCTGGCGGCAACCGTCGTCCTTCTTCTCCTCGGCCGCCATGAGCGAGACCAGGGCAGGGGCCGCGGCGAGGCCGGCGTGGGCGGGCGCGCGGAGCGGCGCGACGAGGCACAGCAGGCAGAGCAGCAGCCGGAACAGGGCAGGGCAGCGGATCATGCGATCGCCTCTTCGGATGCGCGCCACAACGGCAGCGTGACGACCTGAACGAGTCCGCCGGCTGGCCGGTTCGTCACCGCGAGCTCCCCGGAGTTGCGACGAATGATCTCGCGGGCGATCGCCATGCCGAGCCCTGCGCCCGGCGTCGGCGCTTTGCGCGCTGGATCTACGCGGAAGAACGGTTCGAAGACCCGTTCGAGCAATGCGTCCGGGATGCCCGGCCCCGAGTCCTCGATCGCGACGATAACCGACTGCGAGGTCACCGTCACGGCGACCGCGGCGGCCTGCCCGTGGGTCGCGGCGTTGACGACGAGATTGCGGAGCGCGCGCTTCATGGCGTGGGGACGGACGTCGGAGACGGCCGGCGAGGCGCGGGTCATCCGCACGTCGAGCCCGATCTCCGCGAGTTCCGCGACGATGTCGTCCATCAGCGCGTCGATCCGCGCAGGATGCCGGGCGTCGGGATCGACTTCCTCGCGCACGAGACGGATGGCGCTGTCGGCGATCCGGTCCAATTCGGCCAGATCGGCGAGCCACCGGTCGCGGTCCTCGCTCTCGGGGATGAACTCGGTGCGGAGCCGCATGCGGGTCATCGGCGTTCGGAGGTCGTGCCCCGCCGCCGCCACCAGCCGCATGCGGCTCTCCATAGCGTTCCGCAGTCCCGATGACAGGCGGTTGATCGCCTGCGCCGCGGCGCGGACTTCGGGCGGTCCGCGCTCGGGCAGGGGAGTGAGCTCTCCGTCCGGGCCGACCGCCGCGGCGGCGCGTTCCAGCATCCGCAGCGGCTGGGTGACCCGCAGCACCGCGAACATGACGACGCCGCCGGTCCCCGTGGCGATCAGCAGCAGCCAGAGCGCGAACACGATCCAGTCCCTGGGGGGAGGACCGCCATGAGGCGTTTCGGCGGAGGTGAGCCACCGGCCGTCCCGCAGCTTGACGGCCGACAGCGGCGGCCCGTCCTTCGCCTTGATGATCACGACCGCGGTTTCGACGCCGCGCCGGGCGAGAAGAGCGGAGGCGGCGTCGCTTTCCTGGCGCAGCTCCCGGCCTTCGGGCGGCCCGGCGGCGATCTGCAGCCCGTGGACGGCGGCCAGTCGATCGGCCTCGCTCGGCGAAGCGTCGAACAGGAGGGCGCTCGCCAGAGCGAGGCGGTCGAACGCCCGATAGCCGCCGCCCATCGGGCCCCCTGGAGGGCCAAGCAGCTGCACGGCGAGAAGCGTCACGAGCGCGATCACGACGACGATCGCGATCGTCAGCAGCGCCGCGATGCGGATGCCGAGGCCCCTCATGCGTCGGCGCCGTCCGTCTCAACCCGGGCCGTCAGCTGGTAGCCGCCGTTGCGAAGCGTCTTGAGGATCTGGAACGTGCCGCCGTCGCCGAGCTTGCGCCGCACCCGGCTGACGAGCACGTCGATCGAACGGTCGAACGGGCCGGCGCCGCGGCCCTGGGTGATGTCCAGAAGCTGCTCGCGCGACAGCACGCGGCCCGGCCGTTCCAGAAACGCGATCAGCAGATCGAACTCGGCGGCCGTGAGCGGGATTTCGACATCTTCGGAACCGGCGACGCGTCGCGCATCCTTGTCGACGACGAAGTCGGCGAAGCGGAACACCTTGCCGCGGATCGTGGTCCCGGGAGCGGAACGCTCGGTCGTGCGACGCAGGACCGCGCGGATGCGGGCGACGAGCTCCCGCGGGTTGAACGGCTTGCCGATGTAATCGTCGGCGCCGATCTCAAGCCCGATGATGCGGTCGACGTCCTCCTTCAGCGCGGTGAGGAGGATCACGGGGACCGTCGAGGTCCTGCGCAGATCGCGGCACAGGTCGATGCCGGAACCGTCGGGCAGGAGCACGTCCAGCACGATGAGGTCGATGCGGCCCGCCCCGAGCCGCTCTTTTAGCTCCTTGCCGTCGGAGGCGGTTGAGACCCGAAAGCCCTGCGTCAGCAGATAGCGGCTGAGGAGCTTCCGGATTTCCTCGTCGTCATCGACGACAAGGATGTGCGTGGCGGCGTCGGCCATGGTCGTCCGTCTTGATGATCGTCCTGGAGGATCGCTAGCCCGCCGCGGACATGCGGCGCCAGATTTTGCGTAACTGAACGTTGCCGGCCGCGCCTAAGCAACGATGAGACACAGTTTATAACAAACAAGACATGTATTATTATGCTCCGACCTCTGCGTGAAACCGTCGACGTCGATGGTGACGGCGTTCGACATCAGCAGCAGAGGAGCGTTCGGTTGAAAACGCTCAGTTCCATTCTTCTCGGCGCATCCGCCGGCCTCGCCACGTTCGCGGCGGTGGCCGTGGCGTCTAGCGCCCCGGTCATCGAGGCGCCCAAGGATCAGACCTCCGTCCACGAGATGAAGGTCGCGCAGCTCGACGCGGAAGGACGTCCGCCGCCTCGCGTCATGAGCCCCGACGCCGAGCTTCCCCCGCCGGGACGGCGCGGCCCGCCGCCCGGCTCGTTCGGACGCCCGCAGGGACCTTTCGGTCCGATGGGCCCCCTTGGCCTTGCGGGCCGCCTGAGCGCCGAGGAGACCGCGATCGGCATCCGCGCCGCACAACTCGACGCGTGGCGGAACTACGCCGACGCGCTGCAGTCCGTGCTCGCGCCGCCGCCTCCGCCCTCGAAGGATCTGGTGACCGATCCGTTCGCGCTGGCGGAGGCTTTGGCCGTCCATGCCGAAGAGCGCGGCAAGGCAGGAACGGCCCTCAAGACGGCGGTCGCTGCGCTGCGCAGCCAGCTGACGCCGGAGCAGCTGGTTCGCGCGGCGAGGGTGATGGGGCCGCCGCCGCCTCCTCCGCCCGGCCTGGCGCCGCATGAGTTTCCCGCAGGCCCGCGCGAAGGCCTGGGGGGAGCGGAGCCCGGTCCATCGTCCCCCCGCTGACCGGGTCTCCCGAGCGGGCGTCTCAAAGCGCCCGCTCAACTTCGAAGCCGACGTCCCCCGTCCGGGGTCGTCGGCTCCGTCGCGTTTGGGGCGCTCCACTCCCGCCGAGGCGCCCCCCGAGCCGGACGCTCCGGTCTGACCGACGGTGCGGCCGCAGGCGGCGACAGAAGGGTCGCGCTCTCAGCGCGCAACCGCGGGCGCCTCGAAAGTATGACGGGGGTGCGGGGCGCTGTCTCATTGTTCCCCTCAACCCCTTACGATAGGGAGGACCGAGATTTGTCGCATAAATGTCGGGAGTGGGATCGTGGCGCGCAACATTCTAATTCTTGGAGCGTCTTACGGCTCGTTGCTCGCGACGAAGTTGTTGATGGCCGGGCACAACGTCACGCTGGTGTGCCGGCGAAAGACCGCGGACCTCATCAACAACGAAGGCACCGAGGTGCGCATCAAGCTCCGTGACGAGCCGGACCACCGCGCGATCTTTTCGCGCGACTTGCCGGGAAAGCTGGACGCCACGACGCCTCAGGACGTCGACGTCTCGCGCTACGATCTGGTCGGCCTCGCCATGCAGGAGCCGCAGTACGCCAACCACACGATCCGCGTGCTGATGATCAAGATCGCGGAGGCGAAGCTGCCCTGCCTGTCGATCATGAACATGCCGCCGCTGCCCTACCTCAAGCGGATTCCGGCGCTCGCTGGGATGGACCTCGAAGAGGCCTTCACCAACGCCCAGGTCTGGGAGCGCTTCGAGCCGGGTCTGATGTCGCTCTGCTCGCCGGATCCGCAGGCTTTCCGGCCCCCGGAAGAGGGCGCCAACGTGCTGCACGTCGGCCTGCCCACCAACTTCAAGGCCGCGACCTTCGAGGACGAGGCGCACAACGCCCTGCTTCGTGAGCTGGAGGCGGACATCGACGCCGTGACGCTCGACGGCAAGGACGTGCCGGTGAAGCTCAAGGTGTTCGACTCGCTGTTCGTGCCGCTGGCCAAGTGGTCGATGCTGCTCACCGGCAACTACCGTTGCGTCACGCCCGAGGGCGCGCCCCAGTCGATCCGTGAGGCGGTGCACGGCGACATCGATGTCTCGCGCTCGATCTACGAGCATGTCGACGCGGTCGCTCGGCGTCTCGGCGCCGACGCCCAGGACCAGGTGCCGTTCGAGAAGTACGCCAAGGCGGCGGAGAGCCTGCTGAAGCCCTCGTCCGCGGCCCGGGCGGTGGCGAGCGGCGCGCCGTTCATCGAACGGGTGGACCTGCTGGTTAAGCTGGTCTCGCATCAACTCGGCATGCCGAACGCTGCGATCGACGAGACCGTCCGGACCGTCGACGGGCGGCTGAACGAGAGCATCGTCTAAGCCGCGCCGGACCTGACCCCGGGCCGCCGCTCCGCCGGAGCTGCGGCCCCGCTGCCTTTTCAACGGCGGCCTGAGCGCCGTGGGCGGCTGTGGAGAGCGGCTGTCGAACCTCGCGCTTCGGCGCTGTCCGTGCGCCGCCGGGCGCCGATCAGCGGGCGGCGACCTTCGGGAAACCTTTGGTCCGGACCTGCGTTGCCTCCTTTTTGGACGGAGGAGGCGCGCGATGAACATGACGGTGTTGGTCGTCGAGGATGAGCCGCTGATCCGAATGGCTGCGGTCGACATGATCCAGGACGCCGGACTGAAGGTTCATTCCGCCGCAAACGCCGCCGCCGCCATCGCCCTGCTGGAGCGCACGCCCGACGTGACGCTCCTGTTCACCGACGTTCACATGCCGGGGACGATGGACGGGATCGCGCTTGCCGAGGTCGTCCATCGGCGCTGGCCGCACGTCAAGCTGATCGTCGCGTCTGCGCATCACGTCGTGCGCAACGAGGATCTGCCGGACGACGGCCGCTTCATCGAAAAGCCCTACTACCCCTCGGTGATCCGAGCGGCGATCAAGGACGTGCTGACCTCGCCGCCGTCGCCTGTGGCGTCGCGGGCGGAGTTGTCCTTCCTCGACGAGAACTAGACGGACTCCGGTCGCTCGTCTTCGCGCGGCGCGTCCTCGATCGGAAAATCGAGCGCAAAATGCGCTCCGGCGTCGGAGCTTCGCCACTCCGGGCGCCCGCCGAGTTGCTTCGAGAGGCTGGCGATCAGCTTCATGCCCAGGCTCGCCGACGTCTGGGCGTCGAAGGCGAAGGGCAAACCCGGCCCCTGATCCTGGACCTCGAGCCGCAGCAGGCCCGCCGACGACGGCTTGACGGCGATTCGGACCTCTTCCGTCCCTGTGGGGCAGGCGTATTTGAAAGCGTTCGTGACCAGTTCGTTGACGAGCAACGCTAACGGCACCGCACGATCGGTGGGCAAGGTGACAGCCGCGAAGTCGTAGGTCAGCGTGAGCGTGGGAACCGCGGCCGACCGCATCTGATCGCAGAGGTCTCCCATGAAACCGGCGAGACTGATCGTCTCCACCTCGTCCGTGCGCCACAGCCTGTCGTGCACCTGGGCGATGGTGTGGACGCGCGCCTGCGCGTCGGCGAGAGCCTGTTTCAGATCGCAGCTTGTCGACATCCGTCCTTGCAGGGCCAAAAGGCTGCCGACGATCGCCAGACTGTTCTTGACCCGGTGGCTGATCTCCCGCGTCAGCACCTCCTGATGCGCCAGCGCCCGCTCCAGCTTGGCCTCGCCGGCCTGGGCCCGCGCCTCGCTCGCGATCAAAGCCGCTTCGAACTGCTGCCGCTCGATCGCCACGCCCAGCAGGTTCGCGAAACCCTGCATGAAGGCGACGTCGGCTTCGTTGAAGCGCCCTTCCGTCGGGCTGTCGACTTCGAGGACGCCGAACCGCTTGCCCTCGCCCTGGACGACGACGTTGATCGCCCGCTTGACGCCATGCTCGAGCAGGAGTTGCGGCGTGCGAAACCGCGTTTCCGCTTCCAGATCGTTCGATATGACCGGTTCGCCGGTGCGGAAGGCGTAGCCGGTCGGACTCTCAGCATCGGCCCGAAGGCGGGCGTGGCCCACGACCCCCGGTTTCCAGCCGACGCCCGCCCTCACGACGAACTGCTGCTCCTCGGGCAGGAACTCCATCGCCTTGCACAGCTCACTGTGAAGACCCAGGGCGCAGGCCCGCGTCGCCTCCTGCAGCAGCGCCGCGGTGTCCAACGTCCGCAGCGCGAAATGCCCATACTCGGCCGTCAGCTGTTGCTGCCGGAGCCGGTGGGCCAGTTCTTCCGCGGCCCCGCCGCCCTCTTCCGGAGCAACGGCCGGAGCGGTCGTGCGGTTGTCATGCATTGGCGCGTTCTCGTGGGCCCGAAGCCGCGGCGCGGCTGGGAAGGACGCCCGCTCTTCCAAGAACGGCCGCATAGGCTGCAGTCTTCCGCCCAGTAACCACACTTAGGCGCCGCTTCGCCAGCGGAACGAGGCCGATCGATCGCGAGGGTCTGACGCCATCCTCGCGAGCCGTTCGATCCGAGCGACCGAAGGTTCGCATCCGCCGATCTCGCTCGTTTTTTAGGGCACAGCTTCCATGACCGGACGCCGCACGCCCAAGGCGCAGCAGGTCCGGCGGCGGCTCCGCACGATCTGATCGCGCTTTTCATCTGGACGATACGGCACATCCGCCTTTTCAGGAGCTGTCATGATTACGATCAACGCCAAGTCGGCGGTCTTCGACGCCACGGGCATCGACTTCGAAGCTTACGTCCGGGGTCAGTTCGTCGCCGACGCCACCGGCTCCGGCTTCCCGGTGTTCGACAACAGCAGCGCCTTCTCCGGCGAAGAGATGTTCATCGGTTACGGGACCGAGGCGACGTCGAAGTACGTGCTGGCGCATGGCCAGGTCGAATACGCGTTCGGGACGCACACCGTGGCGGGCACGATCAACACGATCGAGTACGGCACGATCGGCGAGGGCTCCTATGACGCGAACGGCTACTTCACCGGCGGAAACGTCGCCCTGACGATCACCGGCCTCGACCTGAGCAACCCGGTTCCGGCGGACAACGCCGAAGCGGTCGGGATCGAGGCGACCGGGGCGGTGCACAACTTCGCGCTCGCCCACATGTACGGCTCCTCCGGCGACCAGGCGCGCTTCGACACCTATGCGGACGCGCTCGACTCCGAGGCGCAGACCTTCCTTGGATCGCGGGGGAACGACGTCTATGTCGGCACGGCGTTCAACGACGTCATCCGGAGCAACGCGGGCGACGACCGCATCACCGGCGGCGGGGGCGACGACAAGATCTACGGCAGCCGCGGGGTCGACACGGCGGTCTACAGCGGCGACCGGGCGGACTACGCGATCACGCGCGACCTGGCGGGCGTGCTGCACGTCGTGGACCTGCGCGCCGGCGCGACCTCGGACGGCGCCGACCAGCTCGTCGACGTCGAGCAGCTCGAATTCGCCGACGGCACGCTCGACGCCTCGACGATCGCGGCCGGTGGGATGCTGACGCTGGACGCAAGCGGCGCGTCGACCGGCGTCGACATGACGACCTTCCTCGCCGACTTCTTCGCAGGCGTCGCCACCGGCGCGGCCTACAAGTTCTATGGCGGCACGCCGGACCAGGCCTTCGGCGGCACCTACTACATGAACGGCGACCAGCTCGCGTACCAGTACACGGAAGGCGGCGTCGCGACCGACGCGCGCCTTGTGTTCGGCGGGGAGGAGCTCGCCTACGACTTCATCCACCATGGCTCCCAGTACGGCCACGGGATCACCGGCGCCCTCGACAGCCTCACGTTTGGGGCCTGGACCGCAGACACCACCGGCACGGAAGGCGTCGGCTCCGCCGGCCTGATCCAGAATCTCTACGAGGCGCTGAAGATCACGGGCCTCGGCTTCGACGTCGCTCCCGGCGCCGGGTCCTCGAACCCCGTCCACCTGCTGCACGCCGCGGCGCGCGCGGGCGACGCTTCGGTCTTCGAGGATCTCCTCGCCAGCCGCCCGCAGCACTTCATCGGCAGCGACGGCGACGACGTCTACGTCGGCAGCGCCTTCGCGGACGTGGTCGAGGGCGGCGCCGGCGCCGACACGCTCGACGGCGGGCAGGGCGCGGACACCTTGAGCGGCGGCCTGGGCGACGACACCTACTATGTCGACAACTCGCGCGACACGGTGATCGAAGCGGCAGGCGAGGGCGCGGACACGATCGTCGCCTCCGCCGACTTCAAGCTCGGGGCCCGCGTCGCGATCGAAACCCTGATCGCCGCGGACGGCTCCGACGCGGATCTCACGGCGAACCGCTACGTCCGCAACCTAATTGGCTCCGACGGCGACAACCGTCTCGACGCTTTCGCCGGGGCGAAGACCGTCACCGGCGGGGCCGGCGAGGACACCTTCGTCTTCACCGTCGACGTGCGGAAGAGCGCCGCGGTGATCTCCGATTTCACCTCGGGCGAGGATTCGATCGAGCTGAGCTCGAAGGTCTTCACGGCGCTCGGAGTGGGCGCGCTCGACGCCGGCTCGTTCGTCCTCGGCTCGGCCGCGCTCGATGCGGACGATCACATCCTCTACGACGCGAGCACCGGCTCCCTGTTCTACGACGCCGACGGCGTCGGAGGCTCGGCGGCGCTGCTGTTCGCGACGCTGAGCTCGGCGCCCTCGCTCTCCGCCGCCGACTTCCTGGTGGCGTAAGAGGCAAGGCGGGCCGCCTGGAGCTCGAAAGACCCGCTCGCGCGAGCGGGTCTTTCGGCCGTTCAGCTCGGCGCCGCGAGGCTCGCCGGCGACCGGCCGGGGCCTATCTCGCGCTGGGTGCGCAGCGCGGGTTAAGGCGGCGGATGAAGATCGCGACGTTCAACGTCAACGGCGTGAACGGCCGTCTGGCCGTCCTGCTGCAGTGGCTGAAGGAGGCGGAGCCCGATGTCGTCTGCCTTCAGGAATTAAAGGCGCCGCAGGCCAAGTTCCCGATCCGCGAGATCGTCTCGGCGGGCTACGGCGCGGTCTGGAGGGGCCAGAGAAGCTGGAACGGCGTCGCCATCCTGGCCCGCGGCGCCGATCCCATCGAGACCCGCGGAGCGTTGCCGGGCGACCCCGACGACGAACAGAGCCGCTACATCGAGGCGGCCGTGCAAGGAGTCCTGATCGGCTGCCTCTACCTGCCCAACGGCAATCCCGCGCCGGGCCCCAAGTTCGACTACAAGCTCAGATGGTTCGAGCGCCTCAGGGTCCACGCCGCCGAGATGATCGCCGCCGACGTCCCGATGGCGCTCGTGGGCGACTTCAACGTCATGCCGACCGAGCTCGACGTCTACAAGCCCGAGCGCTGGACCGACGACGCGCTGTTCCGGCCGGAGGTCCGCGGCGCGTTCCGGGCGCTGATCGAGCAGGGCTGGCTCGACGCCGTCCGCGCGCTTCATCCGGACGAGCGCATCTACACGTTCTGGGACTATTTCCGGAACGCTTGGGGTCGGAACGCCGGGCTGCGGCTCGACCATCTGCTTCTCAGCCCCGCGGTCGCGGGTCGGCTGACGGAGGCCGGAGTCGATCGCGAGGTGCGCGGTTGGGAGCACACGAGCGACCATGCGCCGGCCTGGATCAGGCTGGCGCCGCCGGGCAAGGCGAAGCGGACGCGAAAGCCCCGCGCGTCCAGGCGGATTCCGACGAACCCATGACGGAGTGTGGCGTCCATCACGGCGAAGGATCGGTCCGGACGCGGCGCTTCAGCCGTCGACGCTCTCTCCTACCGGAGCGGGTGCGCCTGCGTCCCCTTTGCGCCGGAGCTGCCGCCATGTGCTGCCCACATGCGCGCGCAGGGCGGCGGACAGCCCGGCCGCGTCGCGTCGAGAGAGCAGATCGACCAACTGCGCGTGCTCCGCGATCGCCGTCGTCCAGAGCGTCAGGTCCGCGCTGCCGCGCCAGCGGTAGGCGTAGAGTTGGCTGTTCAGCTGGGCGTGCAGCGCCGTCAGCGTGGCGTTCCGCGCCGCCGCGACCAGCGCGCGGTGGATCGCCTGGTTGAGGTGGAAGTAGGCGGCGCGGTCGCGGCGCTCGAAGGCGGCCAGCAGATCGTGGTGCAGCGCCCGCACTTCGGCGATTTCGGCTTCCGTCGCCTCCTCCGCCGCGCGCTCGCCCGCGAAACCCTCGAGCGCGGCAAGCACGTCGAGCTTCTCCGCGACCGCCGCCTCCGAGAAGGGAGCGACCACCGCGCCGCGTTTCGGCTCGATCGTAACGAGCCCCTCCGCCGCAAGGGCCTTCAGCGCGTCTCTGAGCGGGGTGCGCGAGACCCCAAGACGCTCGGCCAACGCCCGCTCGCGCAGCGGAGCGCCCGGCGGCAGCTCCTCCGTGACGATCAGGTCCCGCAGCCGCTCGACCACCTGCGCCGCGAGCGGCGATCCCGCGGGCGCGGCCTCCGTCACGCCCATCGGTGTCAGCGTGTCAGCCATTGGTATACCAAAAATGCGGCATGGGAATCACGCTTACAGGCCTCAATTTCGAACAAGTCATGACCAGGCGTTGACGTGGCCGCCGCATTGGGTCAGTTTTGGTATACCAAAATGGCCTCCCACACTGAACCGAGGGGGCCGCTGGGGAGGGTACAACATGGCTTCCACTGTCTCCACGGCGGGCGCAGCCCGTCCGACGAACGTGCGTTGGCGCGTCGTCGCATTGATGTTCGTGCTTTACACGATCAACTGCATCGACCGCATCGCCTTGTCCGTGGGCCTGCCTGTGATCGGCAAGGAGTTCGACCTCTCCCCCGCGATGCAGGGGCTGATCCTGTCGTCGTTCTTCTGGACCTACTGCGGATTCCAGATCCCGGGCGGCTGGGCCGCGGACCGCTGGGGCGGCCGCAAGGTGCTGGGATGGGCGACCGCGCTCTGGGGCTCGTTTCAGTGCCTCGCCGCCGCCGCGACCGGCGGCGTCACCATGATGCTCGCCCGCATCGGCCTCGGCGTTTTCGAAGCGCCCTATATGCCCACGGCGAGCAAGCTGGTCGCGGCCTGGATGCCCGCGGGCGAGCGCTCCCGGGCGATCACGCTGATCGATTCCGGCGCGCCGCTCGGCTCCGCCTTCGGCGGCCTGCTGCTCTCCGCCCTCATCGTCTTCTTCGGCTCCTGGCGTCTGGCCTTCCTCACGGTCGGCGTGCTCACGCTGGTCGTCGGCGCCTTCGTCATCTGGCAGATCCGCAACCGCCCCGAGCAGCATCCGGACGTGAACGAGGCCGAGCTCGCGGCGATCGCGGCCAAGAACGCGGCTCTCGTCGGGGCCGCGGACGAAGAGCGCCACATGTCCCGCCGCACCTTCGTCGCGATGATCTGCGGCCGGATCGGCTGGACGATGATCTTCTTTGGCCTCGTCACCTGGGGTCCGAACTACCTGTCGGCCGCCCGCGGCTTCGACCTGAAGGGGATGGGCTACGCGACCTTCGCGATCTTCTCGGCCGGCGCGCTCGGCGCGATCGTCTCCGGCACGCTGGCCGACTGGCTGCAGAAGCGCCTGCCGCGCGACGTGGCGTTCAAGATCCTATTCGGCGCTTCGGGATCGGTCGCGCTCGCGGGTCTGCTCGCGCTGCCCTACGTGACTGACCCGGTCAGCGCGGTCGCCCTGCTCGCGGTCACCGTGATGTTCCACTTCTTCGGCAGCCTGTACTGGACGATTCCCGCCATGCTCGCCCCGAAGGAGCGCATCGGACTGATCGGCGGCGTCATGAACTTCGCCGGCACCTCGAGCGGCATCGCGGCCCCTCTGCTGATCGGCCTCCTGGTGCAGTGGACCGGCGGCTTCGACGCGGTCATCGCCTACTTCGCCTTCTGCGCGCTGGTCTACCTCGTCGGCTCGCTGGTCATCGATTTCCGGCCGCACGGGCTGCAGCCGGCGCTGGCGGAGGCGCGGGCATGAGCGCGCGCCTTTACGATGGACCGATCATCGACGCCCACCACCACGTCTGGGAGCCGAAGAAAAACGACTACCCCTGGCTCTCGGGCGACCTGATCGTGCCCCACCGCTACGGCGACTACAGCGCCATCAAGCGGGACTATCTGCCGGACGACCTCCGCCGCGACGCGGAAGGCGTCAACATCGTCGCGACGGTCTATGTCGAGGCGGAGTGGAGCCCGGCCGATCCGATCGGCGAGACGACCTATGTCCACAAGATCGCGGAGGCCCACGGCCTGCCGAACGCGATGGTGGCCCAGGCCTGGCTCGACCGCGACGACGTCGCGGAGGTCCTCGCGGCGCAGGCCGCGTTTCCGCTGGTGCGCAGCGTGCGCCACAAGCCGGTCGGCGCGAACTCGCCGGCCGAGGTCGCGCAAGGCCGCCGAACGACCATGTCGGACGAACGCTGGCGGGCGGGCTACGCCCTGCTTGCGCGGAACGGCCTGCACTTCGACCTGCAGACGCCGTGGTGGAACCTCGCGGAGGCCGCGGAGCTCGCCCGCGACTTCCCCGACACGACGCTGATCGTGAATCATGCGGGCGTGCCGGGCGACCGCGCGCGGACCACGCTCGACGGCTGGACCGAGGGGATGGCGGCGCTCGCGGCCCAGCCCAACGTTGTGGTCAAGATCTCCGGCCTTTGCATCGCCAGCCGGCCCTGGACGGTCGACGACAACGCCGAGGTCGTGACGACGATCCTGAAACTGTTCGGTCCCGAGCGCACGATGTTCGGGTCGAACTTTCCGGTCGACGGCATGCTCGCGAGCTATCGCGAGATCTTCGAAGGGTTCCGCGCGATCGCCGCGCCCTGGAGCGCCGCCGACCAGCGCGAGATGTTCCATGACGCGGCGGCGCGGATCTACCGCCCGCGGTTCGCCGCCGTCGACGCATCCGGACTTGCGAAAGCCTCATGAACAGCCACCGTCGTTTTGCGCGGGCCGAGCGCCCGATCGAGGTCGCCCTCGTCGGCGCCGGCGCCTTCGGGCGCTCGCTGCTGGCCCAGGGCGGGCGCATGAAGCTGATGAGCGTGCGCGTGGCGATCGACGTCACGGCCGCGCGCGCCGCGGAGGCGTTCCGCGCCACGGGGGCGGACGAGGGCGCGATCGCCCTCTGCGAGAGCCGCGCGGAGGCGGCGGCCGCGTGGGAGGCGGGGCGCCTCGTCGCCGCGGGGGATCTCGACGTCGCGCTGGGCCTGCCCGTCGACATCGTGGTGGAGGCGAGCGGCCATCCCGAGGCCGGCGCCGTCCACGCGCTGGCGAGCCTCGAGGCCGGCAAGCACGTGGCGCTCGTCACCAAGGAGACGGACTCCGTCGTCGGCGCCTACCTCGCCGCCGTGGCGGCGGACCGCGGCCTGGTCTGCACGCCGGTCGACGGCGACCAGCCCGCCCTGCTGATCGGGCTCGTCACCTGGGCGGAGACGCTCGGGCTGCCGATCATCTCCGCCGGCAAGGCGAGCGAGTACGACTTCGTGTTCGACCCCGCGACCGAGCGACTGACGAGCGAGGACCGCGTCGCGCACGCGCCGGGCTTCGGCGCGGCGTGGGACCTCGGCGACCGCCCCGTCGCGGAGGTCGTCGCCGAACGGGCGGCGGGCGCCGCGGCGCTGCCGCAGCGGGCGGTGCCCGACCTCTGCGAGATGGCGGTGGTCGCGAACGCCACGGGGCTCAAGCCCGACGTCGCGCCGTTCCATGTGCCGATCGCCCGCATCCAGGAGGTGGCCACCGTGTTCGAGGAGCAGGCGCGCGGCGGCCTGCTGTCGGGCGGACGCCGGCTCGACGTCTTCAACTGTCTGCGGGCACCCGGCGAGATTTCCTTCGCCGGCGGCGTGTTCGTGGTCGTGCGGTGCGAGGACGCCGAGACCTGGGCGATCCTGGCGGCCAAGGGCCACACCATGAGCCGCGGCGGAGACGCCGCGATGCTCTGGCTGCCGCGCCACCTGCTCGGCGTCGAGGCGCCGATCAGCCTCCTCGACGCGGTGGTGAACGGCGTCTCCGTCGGCGGGACGCCGACGCCAGTGGTCGACCTGGTCGGCCGGACGACGAAGCCGCTCCCCAAGGGAACGCTGCTTGAGGCGGAAGGCCATCATCACACCATCGACGGCGTGGGCCCCGAACTGATCGACGCCGCGCCCCTCGCGTCCGAACGCCCCGCGCCGTACTACCTCATCGCGGGACGCCGCCTGCGGCGCGATTTGCCCGCAGGCGCTTCGGTGACGCTCGGCGACCTGGAGCTGGACGAGACGGCGCCGCTCTACGTGATGCGGCGCCGGCAGGACGAGCGGTTCTTCGGGGCTTAGATCTGACCGGGCGCGGGGCGCCGCTCAGTAGATCGGCGCCTGATCGACTTCGTAGGTCCACACCTTGAACGAGGTCAGGGTGTGCGGGCCGAACGAGTTGATCAGCGGGACGTCCGCGGCGTCGCGGCCGCGGGCGACGACGATGCGTCCGATGCGGGGGATGTTGTTGCGCGGATCGAACGTCCGCCAGGCGCCGCCGAGATAGACCTCGATCCATGCGCTGAAGTCCATGGGATCCACCACCGGCACGCCGATGTCGCCGAGGTGCCCATTGACGTAGCGGGCCGGGATGTTCAGGCAGCGGCAGAGCGCGACGGCGAGATGCGCGTAGTCGCGGCACACGCCGACGCGCTCCTTGAAGGCGCCGAGCGCCGTGCGGGTCGAGCGCGCCTGCTGGTAGTCGAACGCGATGTGCTTGTTGACGAAGTCGCACACCGCCTGCACCCGGCCCCAGCCCGGCGTGACATGTCCGAACAGATCCCAGGCGGCCTGGCTCAGTTCGTCCGTCTCGCAGTAGCGGCTGCCCATGAGGTAGACCAGCGTCTCGTCCGGCAGGTCGGCGACCGGCCATTCCGCGGCGTCGAAGACCGCCTCGTCCGGCAGGCCGCTGTCCTCGATCGTCGCATCGCCCCAAAGCGTGAAATCGCCGGCCGGCGCCACGAACCGCCGGCAGCGGTTTCCGAACATGTCGCGGTAGGTGGTGGTCGGGATGATCGGGGTCGTGAAGACCCTCTCAGGCGCCCGCACGTCGGCCGCGCGGTCGTCGTGCACTGAGAGCAGGCAGACCATGGGCGTCGGCGCCTGACAGTGCAAATTGATCTCATAGCCGTAGCGGATCAGCATAATGCGCTTTCGATCGAGGAGGGGGCGCTGACGAAATGCTGCCGTCGGGGCGAATGTGTCCGCGTCCCTCCATGTTAGCAGAGATTGCCGCCCTGAGGCTGGCTCATTTCTGCGCTGTCAGCGCCCGCTCGATCCGGGGCGGACGAGTCCGCCCTGGCGGGCCGCGTCCCAGTCCGCGCCAATGGTCAGAAGGCCCATCGCGACGCCGTAGACGACAAGCGCGAGCGACACCGCCGCGAACATCGTCCAGAGCGGAGCGGCCCAGACGAAGGCGAGAGCCGCGCCGCCGATCGCGAGCAGCGTGCGGACGAGCGTGACGGCGAGCGGCTTGCCGAGCCGCCCCGCGCCCTGCGCCGCGAAATAGAGCGCCATGCCGAAGGCGAAGAAGCCGTAGGCCGGACCGGCGATGCGGAGATAGGCCGCGCCGGCGTCGATCATCGCGGCGTCGGCGCTGAACAGGCTAAGCCAGGCCGCGGGGACGAGCGCCGCCGCGACGCCGATGAGCTCCGCGGTGACGAAGGCGAGCGCCGCGCCCGTGAAGGCGATGCGCTTCGCGCGCTCGATCGCGCCCGCCCCGACGTTCGTGCCGACCAGCGGCACCAGCGGCGCGCCGAAGCCGAAGGCGAGCGGGATCAGCAGGTATTCGAGCCGCGCGCCGGTGCCGTAGCCCGCGAGCGCAGCGGCTCCCGCGGCGTGGCCGACCAGAGCGGTGACCACGATGAAGATCAGATTGGTCTGGATCGAGGTCAGCGAGGCGAGCGCCCCCACCTTCAGGATCTCGGCCATGTGGCGCCATTCGAGCGGCGACCATGTGAGGCGCACCACGCTCCGGCCAGAGCGCGCGTACCACAGCAGGAAGCCGCAGCCGAGGGCGTTGAACGTCACGATCGCCCAGCCGCCGCCGGCGACGCCGAGTCCGGGGAGGGGGCCGAACCCATAGATCAGCAGCGGCGAGAGCGGCACGATCAGGACGACGCCGAAGCAGACGACGCCGGCCGGAACCAGCATGTCGCCAGTGCCGCGCAGGGCGCTCGCGAGCGCGTTCATGACCCAAAGCAGCACGGTGCCGGCGAACACAACGTTCGAGTAGGCGAGCGCCGCCTCGAGCGCGCCGCCTTCCGCGCCCGACAGACGGTAGAACGGCTCGCCGAACGCGAGCATCAGCGCGGAGAAGGCGAGGCCGAGGCCGGCGAACAGCGCGACGCCGTGCGACACGACCTTGTCGGCGTCCTCACGGCGTCCGGCGCCGAGCGCCCGCGCCACGGCGGACGACACGCCGCCGCCCATGGCGCCGACGGACAGCATCTGCATCAGCATGAAGGGCGGGAACACCAGCGCCATGCCGGCGAGCGCGTCCGGCCCGAGCCGCCCGACCCAGTAGGTCTCGATCAGGCCGGTCGAGGCCTGCAGCAGCATGACCGCGAGGTTCGGCCACGCCATCCGCAGGATCAGCGGCGCGACCGGGTCGTTCAGGAGCGCCAGCGTCCGCGGGTCGAGCGCAAGCGAGGCCGGCGTCGGCGCCGGAACCGCCGCCGTGCTCATGCCCCGGACAGCTTCGCCTTCGCGATCGGCAGGCTGCGGATGCGCTCGCCGGTCAGCGCCGCCAGCGCGTTCGCGACCGCGGGCGGCACGCCGGGAAGGCCCGGCTCCCCGATGCCGCCCATGGGCGCGCCGCTCTCGACAATCGCGACATGAACCTCGGGCATGTGGTCGCGCGCGAGGATCTTGTAGCTGTCGTAGTTCCGATCCTGGCGGACGCCGTCCTTGTAGACGACCTGCTCGAACAGGGCCGAGGAGAGGCCGAGCGCCGCGGCGGACTCGACCTGCGCCTTGACGATCGCGGGGTTCACGATCGAGCCGGGGTCGATCGCGATCCACAGCCGGTGGACGCGCGCCGCGCCGTCTTCGATCGAGGCCTCCGCGATGGTCGCGGTCTCCGATCCGAACGGCGAGGCCATGGCGACGCCGCGGGCGCGCTTCACCCCGTCGACCTCGTAAGGACCGCGGGTCCAGCCGCCGGACAGGTCGGCGACGGCCTTCAGCAAAGTGAGATGGCGCGGCTTGTCCTTCAGCAGGGCAAGGCGGAACGCATAGGGGTCCTTGTTTCCGGCGTCCGCGATCTCGTCGAGGAAGCTCTCGTAGAAGAAGTCGTTCATCGAATGCCCGACGGACCGCCAAAACGCGATGGTGACGGGGTGAGGCAGCTTGGCGAAGGCCATCTTCCGGTTCGGGATGGCGTAAGGCTTCTCGACGATGCCCTCGACGGCGGATGAATCCACCGGCGCCTTGAAGATCGATCCGAACCAGCGGCCGATCGGGCCCTCGCCGACGGTGCGGACTTCGAGCGCGGTCGGGTTTCCGGCGCCGTCGAGCGCGGCGCGGAAGCGGCTGAAGCTCAGCGGCCGGACGGCGTCGTTGAGGAACTCCTCCTCCCGGGACCACAGCACCTTCACCGGCCGGCCGGTCGCCTTCGCAAGCAGGATCGCCTGCGGGAAGGGGTTCGCGGGGCCGTACATGAAGTGTCGGCCGAAGAAGCCGCCGAGCAGCGGCGAATGAATCTTCACCTTGTCCGGCGTCAGGCCCGCGGTCTGTCCCGCGATCATCTGGAACAGTTCGGGCATCTGGTTCGGGACCCAGAGGTCGAGCGTTCCGTCCGCGTTGAAGCGGGCGATGCTGGAGGGGGGCTCGAGCTGGGCGTGCGCGAGATAGGGCGCGTCGTAGTCGGCCTCGATGATCTTCGCGGCCTTGGCGAAGGCCGCGTCGGCGTCACCCTCGGTCTCGGACGGCAGCCCCGGCTCCGCCGACGCCTTCAGGGCCGCGAGCATGGTCTCCGAGGAGAACTCGGCCGAGACGGTGTCGACGCCCTGCGCCGCTGGCGCCGACCAATCAGCCTTCAGCGCTTCCACGGCCTTGCGGGCGCGCCACCAGGTGTCGGCCGCCACAGCGATCGCGCCGGGCAGCCGGTGGACCGAATGCACCCCGGGCATCGCCTTGACGTCGGCTTCGTTGAGAAGCGCCTTCGGCTCGGTCCCTAACACGGCCGCGTGCTGGACGGCGGCGTAGAGCATCCCCTCGACCTTCTGGTCGATGGCGTAGATCGCCCGCCCGGTGGACTTGTCGCGCACGTCAAGTCTGGCGACCGGCTGGCGGATGTAGCGGAAGGTCTTGGGCTCGCGGAGCGGAACGTCGTCCTTCGGCTGCAGCAGCAGCGCCTCGCCCGCGAGGTCTCCGTAGCCGATCGAGCGGCCAGAGGCGGCGTGGACCACCTTGCCGTCCTCGGTCGTGAGTTCGCCGTCCTGAACCTTGAGCTTGGCGGCGGCGGCCCGGATCAGCATCTCGCGCGCCGTCGCGCCGAGCCGGCGCATCGCGCCGTAGCTCGATCGCGTCGAGAAGCTGCCGCCGGTGAGCCGGAGGCCGTTGACCAGGGCGTAGTCGGGGCCCGGAGGCGCGCACTCCACCACGAAGCGCGCGGGGTTCACGTCGAGCTCCTCGCCCACGATCTGCGCCAGCGCGGTGTTGATGCCCTGGCCGCCCTCGATGAAGGGGCTGAGCAGCTTCACCGTGCCGTCGGCGCGGATCTCGAGGAAGGCCGGCACGCGAGTGCCGGGCTTCGGCGCGATCGCTCCGGCCCCCTCGGCCTGCGCCCTGGCCTTGCCCGTCGGCAGCGCGACGCCGAGCACCAGCGCGCCCGCCGCGACGCCGAGGAAGCGGCGCCGGGAGAGGTTGGCGACGCCGTCCGGCGTGGGCACCAGCGTGGCGGCGTCGAGATCGAAAGGCGAGTGAGCGTTCATCGGCGTCGCCTCCTCAGGCCGCGGCTTGCCGCACGGCGGCGGCGATCGCGTTGTAGGTGCCGCAGCGGCAGAGGTTGCTCATCGCGTCGCTGATGTCGGCGTCCGTCGGCTTGGGCGTCTCCTTCAACAGAGCCGTCGCGGCCATCACCTGGCCGGACTGGCAATAGCCGCATTGCGGAACCTGCGCGGCGACCCAGGCCTCCACGACCTTGCGGCCGACCTCGTCCTCGGTGATCGCCTCGATGGTCGTGATCTTCGACTGCTCGACCGCTTCGATCGGGAACTGGCACGACCGTGTCGCCTGCCCGTCGATCAACACGGTGCAGGCCCCGCACTGGGCGATCCCGCAACCGTATTTCGTCCCGATCATCCCAAGGGTGTCGCGGAGCACCCAGAGCAGCGGCGTGCCGGGCTCGGCGTCGGCTTTGAGAACCTTGCCGTTGACGTCGACGTCGTACATGGCGGCCTCCTTACGCCGCGACTGTCAGGCCCGACCGGTAGCGGTCGGCGGCGTGGTTGCGGGACAGGTTGGGCCCGAGCGCCTTGCGGGCGGCCTCCAACGTCTCCCACTGGCCGAGGTCCGGCAAGGCCGGGATGGTGACCAGTTCGCCCTGATCGAAGCCGGCGAGCGCCGCGTCCACCATCTCGTCGACGCCCATCACCATCTCGGCCGGAAGGTTCTCCAGCCCATGTCCGGCCCGTTCCCAGATCTCGGTGGCGGTGACGCCCGGCAGCACCGCCTGCAGCCGGACGCCGGACGAGGCGAGCTCGTGGCTCATGGCCTGGGTGAGGGCAAGCACGTAGGCCTTCGAGGCGCTGTAGACGCCGTTCAGCAATTCCGGGGCGAGGGCGACGACCGATGCGATGTTGATGATGGAGCCCGCGCCGCGGGCGGCGAAGGCGGAGCCGGCGACCGCCGCGAGGCGGGTGGCGGCGACCACGTTCAGCCGCACCATCGCGTCGAGGCGCTCGACGTCGGTTTGGATCACCGGCGTGAGCGCGGCGACACCGGCGTTGTTGACCAGCAGCGCGATGCTCGCGTCGTCCCGTAGGCGGCGCTCCACCGCGGCGAGATCGGCTTGCACGTTGAGATCTGCCCTGAGCGGCTCGACCGTCACGCCGGTCTCGGCGACCAGCCGATCGGCGAGCGCCGCGAGGCGCGTGGCGTCGCGGGCGACGACGACGAGGTCGTAGCCTCGCTTCGCCAGGCGGTCCGCATAGACCGCGCCGATGCCGGAGGACGCTCCCGTCACAAGCGCCGTTCCTCTGGTGGCGGTGTTCGCCATGTGCTTACCCTCGTCGAAACCGGTTTGACGAGCGGAGGCTAGACGCGTAGCGCTATGTCTCAAATGTCATTTATCCGGCTTTTCGAGACATGACGCGCACTGTCGGGCTGATCATCTTTCCGGGCTTTCAGGCGCTCGATCTCGCCGTGGGAACGGTGTTCGAACTCGCGAACGACGCGCTCGGCGAAGCGGTCTACGCCATCGAGATGCTGTCGGAGACGGGCGGCCTGACGCCAAGCTCGTTCGGCGCCGGCGTGGACAGCCGGCCGTTCCGCGCGCCCGGCTTCGACACCGTCATCATGACCGGCGGCCTTGGCGATCGCCCGGGCACGCCGGGCCTGATCGCCTTCCTGAAGGAGGCGACCGCCGCATCGCGCCGCACGGCGTCGATCTGCACGGGGGCGTTCTTTCTCGCGGAGGCCGGCTTGCTCGACGGGCGGCGGGCGACCACGCACTGGGCGCGCGCCCGCGACCTGCAGCGCCGCTACCCGAAGGTGAAGGTCGAGGAGGATAGGATCTTCATCGAGGACCGCGGCGTCTGGACCTCGGCGGGCATGACCGCGTGCATAGACCTCGCGCTCGCGCTCGTCGCGGCCGACGTCGGCGAGGCGCTCGCCCGCACCATCGCCAAGCGGCTCGTGGTCTATCACCTGCGCGCCGGGGGGCAGTCGCAGTTTTCCGCGATGCTGGACCTGAAGCCCGCCTCCGACCGGATCCAGACGGCGCTGGCCTTCGCGCGCGAGAACATCGCCCTCGATCTGTCCGTCGAGCGGCTCGCGGAGGTGGCGAGGCTCAGCCCCCGGCAGTTCAGCCGCGCATTCCGGTCGGAGACGGGGCAGTCGCCCGCCAAGGCGGTCGAGACGCTGCGGGTCGAGGCCGCGCGCCAGATGCTGGAGGCGGGACGCTTGTCGAACGAGGCGATTGCGCAGGAGGCGGGCTTCGTCGATCCCGACCGCATGCGGCGCGCCTTTCTGCGCGCCTACGGCCAGCCGCCCCAGGCGCTGCGGCGCGCCGCCAGGAGCCTGCCGGTCCCTGCGTGACGCTCGACTGCGGGCCGGCCGTGTTGCCACCGGTGGGGTCCGTCCGCACACTGCCGGCTCCGTTCGGAGAGCGTTCCTTCATGCCCCGCCCCATCGCCGCCAAGCGGCTCTACGACATTCTCGAGCGGGTCGACGCGGAGCGCTCCGTCAGCGTCGAGGCGCTCGCGGAGAGCTTCGGCGTGTCGCGCGAGACGATCCGGCGCGATCTCAAGACGCTGGCGGCGCAGGGCCGTCTCGACGTGGTCCACGGGGGCGCGCTCAAGCGGGGCGTCGGGGAGCCGCCCTACGCCGAGCGGGTCCGCGAGAACGCCGCCGGCAAGACCGCGATCGGTCGGGCCGCCGCCGCGCTGGTCGAGCCGGGGATGGTGGTGCTGCTCGATTCGGGCGCGACCACCCATGCGGTGGCGGTCGCGCTCGCCGCGTCGCCGCCGAAGGACGTCTCGGTCTGCGCGACCTCGCTGGTGGACGCTCTGCTGCTGAGCCGCGCCGGCCTTAAGGTCACAGTGCTAGGCGGAGAGGTCGATCCGGACGACGGCGCGACGGTCGGTGTGGACGTCATCGCTGCGCTGGCCAGGCACCGCGTCGACCTTGTGTTCGTCGGCGTGGGCGGGATCACCATGGAAGGCGACGTCACGGTGTTCTCGCGCCTCGCCGCCGAGACGCGGTCGGTTATGATCGACGTCGCGCGGCAGAGCTATCTCATCGCCGACCATGGCAAATTCGGCCGCGCCGGCCCGGCGCGCATCACGTGGACTCGCGCGCCGTCGGGGGTGATCGTCGACACGCCCCCGCCGCGGCAAATGAAGGCGTCGCTGGCCGCGCAGCAGATACCCTGCATCGTCGCCAAATCCGCATAATGTGAGATTTTGTGATTTTATGATTGGATTTGGGATTTTCTGCAGCTAGGGTTCGGCTCTCGCTGGAGGCCGCGCCATGACCGAACCGAGCTTTCCCACTCAGGCCCAGGTCGTCGTCATCGGCGGCGGCATCGTGGGCTGCTCTCTCGCGTACCACCTGACGCAGCTCGGGCATCGCGACGTCGTGGTGCTGGAGCAGGGGCGCCTGTCGAGCGGGACGACCTGGCATGCGGCGGGGCTCGTGGGGCAGCTGCGGTCGCAGGCCAGCATGACCCGATTGATCCGCTACTCCACCGAGCTCTACGCGCGGCTCGAGGCCGAGACAGGGCTCGGCACGGGCTGGAAGCAATGCGGCTCGGTGTCGGTCGCCCGCACGGCGGAGCGCATGACCCAGCTCCGCCGCACCATCGCCTCGGCCCGGGCGCAGGGAGTCGAGATCCACGAGCTCACGCCCGCCGAGGCCGGCGAAAAGTGGCCGGTCATGCGCACCGACGACCTCGTCGGCGGCGTCTGGCTGCCGGGCGACGGCAAGGCCAACCCGACCGACCTCACCCAGGCGCTGGCCCGCGGCGCGCGGACCGGCGGGGCCCGGATCTTCGAGAAGACGCGGGTGACCGGTGTCGCCATCGCCAAAGGCCGCATTCGCGGCGTCGCGACCTCCCGGGGCGAGATCGCGTGCGAGACGGCCGTGATCTGCGCCGGGCAGTGGTCGCGCCAGTTTGGCAAGATGTGCGGCGTCTCGATCCCGCTGCACTCGGCCGAACACTTCTACCTCGTCACCGAGCGCATCGAGGGCGTGCATCCCGACCTGCCCGTCATGCGCGACCCCGACGGCTTCATCTACTTCAAAGAGGAGGTCGGCGGCCTGGTGATGGGCGGCTTCGAGCCGGACGCCAAGCCGTGGGGCATGGGCGGGATCCCGGACGACTTCGAGTTCCAGTTGCTGCCGGACGACCACGATCAGTTCGAGATCCTGATGGAGAACGCGCTGACGCGCGTGCCGGCGCTCGAGACCGCCGCGATCCGGACCACCGTCAACGGCCCCGAGAGCTTCACGCCGGACAACAACTTCCTGCTGGGCGAGACGTCGGAAGTCCGTGGGCTGTTCGTGGCCGCCGGCTTCAACTCCGCCGGCATCGCCTCCGCGGGAGGAGGGGGACGGGCGCTCGCGGAATGGATCGTCGCGGGCGAGCCGACGCAGGACCTCTGGCCGGTCGACATCCGCCGCTTCGCCGCCTTCAACGCCAACCCGGCCTGGCTGAAGGAGCGCGTGAAGGAGACGCTCGGTCTGCACTACGCCATGCCTTGGCCGAACCGAGAGCTCGTCACGGCGCGGCCGTTCCGCATCTCGCCGGTCTACGAGCGGCTGAAGGCGAAAGGCGCGGTGTTCGGCTCCAAGATGGGATGGGAGCGCGCGAATTACTTCGCGACTGGCCCCCACGACCGGGCGATCGCCTATGGCTTTGGGAGGCCCGCCTGGCTTGAGGCCTGCGCTTCGGAGCAGCGGGCGGCGCGCGAGGCGGTGGCGCTGTTCGACATGACCTCCTTCGCCAAGCTGCGGCTGGAAGGCCCCGACGCCGAGGCCGCGCTGCAGCGTCTGTGCGCGGCCGACATGGCGCTCGCCGTCGGCGACAGCGCCTATACGCCGATGCTGAATGTCCGCGGGGGGATCGAAGCCGAGGTGACCGTCGCGCGGCTCGGCCCCGAGGCGTTCCTGATCGTCGCCGGCTCCGGACAGCCGGTGCGCGACGCCGACTGGATCCGCCGCCATCTTGGCGACGCGCGGGCGACGCTGACCGACGTCACCTCGGCCTACGCCGTGCTGGGCCTCATGGGCCCGCGCTCGCGCGACCTGCTGGCGACGCTGACCGACGCCGCCCTCGACGACGCGGCGTTTCCTCCCAACGCCGTGCGCGAGATCGCGGTCGGCTTCGCGACCGCGCTCGCCGCCCGCCGCTCCTACGCCGGCGAGCTCGGCTATGAGCTTTATGTCGCGACCGAGTTCGCAGCGGGCGTCTATGACGCGCTGACCGCCGCGGGCTCAGCCTTCGGCCTGCGCGACGCCGGTTACTACGCCCTCGACGCGCTGCGCATCGAGAAAGGGTTCCGTGCGTGGAGCCGCGAGACGTCGCCGGACCTCACGCCCGACGCCTGCGACCTCGGTTGCGTGATCGACCTCGCCAAGGGCGACTTCATCGGTCGCGACGCGGTGCTCGCCGCTCGGGCAGGGCCTGCGCCGACGAGGCGCCTCGTCTCGCTGCTTGGCCCGGAGCCGGGCGCGCAGATGGCCTGGGGCGGCGAGCTTCTGCTGGCGGACGACGTCGCCGTCGGCGAGGTCACCTCCGCCGCCTATGGCGCGACGCTTGGCGGCGTGGTCGCGCTTGCCTGGATCGACGCCGCCCGCGCGCCGGACCAGGGCGCGCTGGACGCGGTGCGGCTGGCGATCGACGCCGGCGGGGAGAGGCTGCCGGTGCGGGCGAGCCTGACGCCGTTCCTCGGTCCGCAAGGCGTTGAGACCTCCACGCCCGAGGTTCTGAGGCGCACGGGATGAGACGCGCCGTCCTTCTTGTCCCGGCCTCGGGTCGGGACCCAGACCCGCGACCTTGGCAGGATAAAGCTCGTCATGCCCCGGCCTCTCCGGGGCATCCTAAGCCCGACGGGTTTGGATCAAGCGCGCCGTCGTGCCCGCGCACGCGCGCCTCCTCCTTCATCGCTTGGGCCGCCTGATGGAGCTCCACGTCTTCTTCGCCGTGCTGGCCGCGGCCGCCATGCATGCCGGCTGGAATGCGTTTCTCAAGCTCCGGATCGAGCCCTTCCTCGCGATGACGCTGGTCACCGCGGGCGCCGGGCTCGTGGCTCTGCCGGTCTGGCCGTTCCTCGGCGTTCCGAAGCTCGAAGCCTGGCCGTGGCTGCTGGGCTCGATCGCGCTGCACCTCGGCTACTACATCGCGCTGACCAAGGCCTACGAGCGGGCCGACATGAGCCAGGTCTACCCGATCGCCCGCGGGGGCGCGCCGCTGCTCACCGTCACCGCGAGCCTGCTGCTGCTGGGCGAGAGTCTCTCCCCGCTGCAGATCGCGGGCGTCGCGACGCTCGGCGGCGGCGTGATGATGATCTCGGTCCTCGGCCGCCGGAAGGGCGCGGCGTTCGATCCTGTCGCGCTCGGCTACGCGGGGCTGACCGCGCTCATGATCTGCGGCTACACGCTGGTCGACGGCGTCGGGGCGCGAGTTTCGGGCGATCCGCACGCCTATTCCGCGACGCTGTTCGTGATCGACGCTTTCCCGCTCCTGCTGTTCGCGCTCTGGCGGCGCGGCCTTTCGGGCCTCGCGCCCATGCGGCCGTACCTGCTGCAGGGCCTCGCGGGCGGGGCGATGTCGCTCGGCTCCTATTGGATCGCGATCTGGGCGATGACGGTGGCCGCGATCCCGCTGGTGGCGGCGGTGCGGGAGTCGAGCGTGCTGTTCGCGGCCCTGATCGCGGTGGTCCTGCTCAAGGAGCCGCCGCAATGGGGCCGCGCGATCTCGGCCGTGATGATCGTCGGCGCGCTGGCGCTGATGCGGATGGGCTAGCTCAGGCGAAATTCGTTGAGCGCGAAACGGCGTCCCATTCCGTCATCTCCGCCTTCAGCTGTTCGAGCTTCTGCGCGACCAGGCCGAGCGCGTCCTCGCCCAGGAACAGGCGCGAGGGCGGGTTGTCGGCCTCGACCAGCCGAAGCAGCGCCTGCGCCGCCTTGTCGGGATCGCCCGGCTGGTTCCCGCTTTTCGCCCGGCGCGCCGCGCGAAGCGGGTCCATGACCATGTCGTAGTCGTCGATGCTGCGGGCGGTGCGATCCATCGAGCGGCCCGCCCAATCCGTGCGGAACTGCCCGGGCGCGAGCGCGGTCACCTTTACGCCGAACGGCGCCAGCTCCTTGCCGAGAGACTCCGAGATGCCCTCGAGCGCGAACTTGCTGCCGCAATAGAAGCTGACGCCGGGCACGCCGACGAAACCGCCCATCGACGTGACGTTGATGATGTGGCCGCTCCGCCGCTCGCGCATGCCGGGGAGGACGGCCTTCATCATCGCGACCGGTCCGAAGACGTTGGCGGCGAACTGCCGCTGCAGATCGTCGATCGAGGACTCCTCTAAAGCGCCTTCGTGGCCGTAGCCGGCGTTGTTGACCAGCACGTCGATCGGACCGGCCTCACGCTCGGCCGCGCGGACCGCCGCCGGGACCGCGGCGTAGTCCGTCACGTCCAGCACGAGCGGAAACGCGCGGTCGGATGCGCCGAAGCGCGCCGCATCCTCGTGTCGACGGACGACGCCGATGACGCGATGATCGTCGGCGAGAGCGGCTGCGGCGAAGGCCTTGCCGAGGCCGGAGCTGACGCCGGTGATGAGAAAGGTTTTTGATCTGGCCATGGAAACCTCGCTTGGCGATCGACCTATGATTTATATCAAGATATAAATCTCCATGGTTCAAGACAAGCCTCGAACGGAGCGGCCGAAGCCGGCCATGCGCGAGCGCGTCCTGGACGCCGCCGAGCGCCTCCTCGGGCGCGGCGCCGCGGCGTTCTCGATGCGAGACCTCGCGGAGGAGGCCGGCGTGAGTTTCGCGACGCCCTTCAACCAGTTTGGAAGCAAGGCCGCGATCATGCTCGCGCTGTCGGCGCGCCGCATCGACGCGATGAGCCAGCGTCTCGCGACGGCCGCGCTTCCTGACGACGCGGGCGGGCGCGTTCTCGTCGCGGTCGATGTCGCCGTCGAGGTCATGCTCGGCGCGCCGGATGTGAACCGCGCCGTGATGGCGGCGATCGGCTCGCCGGGCGCCGAGCCGGGCGGAGTGTCTTCGAATTCGAGCGCCTATTGGACCGAGGCGCTTGGCGCAGGCGCCGGGCTGGCCGCCGGGACGAGGCTTGTTGCGATCGCCGCGCTCCCGGATCAGCTCGCCGTCGCCTTCCGCGGCGTGCTGTCGTTCTGGACGGCGGGCGAAATTCCGGCCGCCGAACTGACACGACGCGCCCGCGCCGCGGCGGCGGCCGTGCTTCTCGGGTTCGTCGAGCGCGACGGCCGGCGCGAGCTTCTGGCGCTTCTCGAAGCTGCGTCCGGCGCCTCCGATCCGTGACTCAGCGCTCGTCCATCTGTTGCACCGCCTCCATGAAGCTGCGCACCAACGGGATCCGGCGGCGCTCCTCCAGGCACACGGCGTATTCGGCGACGGCGAGGTCCGCGCCGGTGATCTCGATGCGGGCGAGACCTTCGCCGTCGCGGAACTCGGCGCCGAAGATCACGCCGATCCCGAAGCCGGTGGCGACCGCGTCGCGCACCGCCTCGCGGGTTTGCACCTCGAGCAGATGGCCGGGCCGCACGCCGGCCTCCGCCAGCCGCAGCTCGAACACCTCGCGGGTCACGGAGCCCCGCTCGCGCAAAACCACGTCCTGTCCGACGAAGGCCTCGATCGGAACGGACGGCCGGCCCGCGAAGGCGTGGTCGGCGCGGACGAAGCCCACGAGGCGGTCCGCGCTCAGCCGCACGCTGCGGATGCGCGGGTCGGAGGTCTGCTTGGCCGTCACCGCCACGTCGGCGGCGTAGTCGATCAGCTGGCTCAGCACGTCGGACGAGTTGCCGATGGAGAGCGAGAAGGTGAGGCCGGGGTGCCGCTCGCGGATGCGGCCGAGCGCCGGCATCACATGGGCGGCGCTGTCGGCCGCGATCCGGAGATGCCCGCGGGACAGCGTGCGGACGCCCGCGAGCAGCGCCTCGGCCTCGTCCTCGGCGGCGAACAGGCGCGCGGTGATGACGAACAGGCTCTGCCCCAGCGGCGTCAGCTTCACGCTGCGCCCGACGCGGTCGAACAGGCGGACGCCGTAGGCTTCCTCCAGCGCGCGCACCTGGGCGGACAGGGTCGGCTGGCTGACGTTTCGGGCGCGGGCCGCCTTGGTGAAGCTCTCGGCCTGGGCGACCGCGTGGAAGGCGGCGAGGCCCGACGAACTGATCGCCATTTCGCATAGATCCCGTCTATAGGTGCGATGCAAACTCCATATTGGACCTATTCGAGACCGAGCGGCTAGCCTCGCTCTCGTCATCAACGACGAGCTGGACGAGACGCTTATGGCCTCCGCCTCCATCGCCCGATCCGAAACCGGCGACCCGCTGCTGCTGACGCCCGGCCCGCTGACGACCTCCAAGGCCGTCAAGGCGGTCATGGTCCACGACTGGGGCTCGCGCGACGCAACCTTCATCGCGATCAATAAGGCGGTTCTCGACGGCCTGCCGAAGATCATCCACGGCGAGGCGGAGTTCGTGACCGTTCCGATGCAGGGCTCCGGCACCTTCGCGGTCGAGGCGATGCTGACGACCTTCGTGCCCCGCTCCGGCAAGATCTTGGTGCTGGTGAACGGCGCCTACGGCCTGCGCGCCAAGAAGATCCTCGACGTCGCCGGCCGCGCCAACGTGATGCTTGAGACGCCCGAGGACACGCCCCCGGACCTCGCGGAGATCGAGCGGATTCTCGAGGCCGACCCCACGATCACCCATGTCTTCGCCGTCCACTGCGAGACCACGAGCGGCATCCGCAACCCGGTGGAGGCGATCGCGGCGCTGGTCGCCCGGCACGGCCGCCGCCTGCTGATCGACGCCATGAGCGCCTTCGGGGCGCTGCCGCTCGACGCCCGCGATCTCGCCTTCGACGCGGTCGCGGCCTCCTCGAACAAGTGCATCCAGGGCGTTCCGGGATTGGGCTTCGTGCTCGCCCGAAAGACGGCGCTGGCGGAGACCAAGGGCAACGCCACCACGCTGGTGCTCGATCTCCATGACCAGCACCAGGCGATCTCGACGACCGGCCAGTACCGCTTCACGCCGCCGATCCACGTCATCGTCGCGTTTCATGAGGCGCTCAAGGAGTTCTGGGCCGAGGGCGGCGTGGCCGGGCGCGGCGAGCGTTACGCCGACAACGCCCGCATCCTGATCGACGGCATGCGGGCGCTTGGCTTCGAGACGCTGCTGCCCGAGGCGCGGCAGGCCCCGATCATCGTGACCTTTCACATGCCCAAGGACCCGGCCTTCGCGTTTCAGCGCTTCTACGACGCGCTGAAGGACCGCGGCTATGTGATCTACCCCGGCAAGCTGACGGTGGCCGACAGTTTCCGCATCGGCTGCATCGGCGACCTGCACGCGAAGGACATGAAGGCCTTCGTCGGCGTGGTGTCCGAGGTGCTGAAGGACATGGGCGTCGGCCTGAAGTCGGCGGCCTGAGCCCTGCCGTCGTTCCGGACGGCCGGGAGGCCGATCCGGATCGTGATCCGAAAGAGCGTCCATCCAGCGCACGATCCCGGCTCGGCCCTCAGCCGACCGGGATGACGAGATCGAGAGGTTTGGTCCCATGAACATGCACGTGAGCGTCGGCGCGGACGTGGTCGTCAACGGCCGGAGCTACCGGCGGCCCGAGAAGCCGGTCGTCGTGATCTGCATCGACGGGTCGGAGCCGGGCTACATCGAGGAGGCGATCGCCGCCGGCCTCGCGCCGAACCTCGACCGGCTGATGCGGACCGGGGCGAACACCACCGCGCTCTCGGTGATTCCAAGCTTCACCAACCCCAACAACCTCTCGATCATCACGGGCCGCCCGCCGGCCGTGCACGGCATCGCCGGCAACTTCTTCTACGACCGCGAGGCGGGCGTCGAAGTGATGATGAACGACGCGCGGTTTCTCCGCGCGCCGACCATCCTGGCGGAGTTCCAGAAGGCCGGCTTCAAGGTCGCGATGGTGACCGCCAAGGACAAGCTGCGCACGCTGCTCGGCAAGGGCCTCGACTTCGCGTCCGGCACGGCGATTGCGTTCTCGTCGGAGAAGGCGGACAGGGCGAACTTCGCCGAGAACGGCGTCGAGAACGTCCTGGAGTTCGTCGGAAAGCCGCTTCCGGAGGTCTATTCCGCAGACCTTTCGGAGTTCGTCTTCGCCGCGGGCGTAAAGCTGCTGAACGGCTTCCGGCCTGATGTGATGTACCTCTCGACCACCGACTACGTGCAGCACAAGGCGGCGCCGGGGTCCGAGGTCGCGAACAGCTTCTACGCCATGTTCGATGGATACGTCGGGCAGCTCGACGCCGCCGGCTGCACGCTCGTGATGACCGCCGATCACGGCATGAACGACAAGCATCTCCCGAACGGCGAGCCCGACGTGATCTATCTGCAGGAGATCCTGGACCAGCGGCTCGGCGCCGGGACCACGCGCGTGATTTTGCCGATCACCGACCCCTATGTCGCGCACCACGGCGCGCTGGGCTCCTTCGCCACCGTCTATGTCGACGCGGACAAAGCGGACGCCGTCATCGAGGTCGCGAAGGCCACCCCCGGCGTGACGGTCGCGATCTCGGCCGAAGAGGCGTGCCGGCGCTTCGAGCTTCCGGCGGACCGCATCGGGGACGTCGTCGTGCTCTGCGACCGCCACAAGGTGCTCGGCACGTCCGCCGCCAAGCACGATCTTTCCGGCCTCACCGAGCCGCTGCGCAGCCACGGCGGCCTGACCGAACAGACCGTGCCGATGATCGCGAACCGCGCGATCGAGGTTCCCGCCGGCCGGACGCTCCGAAACTTCGACGTCTTCGACGTCGCGCTCAACCTGGTGCGCTGATCATGAACGCCAACGTCAAGCCGCCCTTCCGCAAGGAATCGATGCGGATCGCGGGACGTCTCGTCCAGACCGACGACATCGTCGAGGTGAAGAACCCCTACGACAATTCGGTGGTCGGCACGGTTCCCGCCGCCCGCGCCGAACACGTCCGAGAAGCCTTCGCCAAGGCCAAGGCCTTCAAGCCGACGCTCACCCGTTACGAGCGCCAGCAGATCCTGCAGAAGACGGCGGAGCTGCTGCGGGACCGCAAGGAGGAGTTCGCCCGGCTGATCACCGCCGAGGCGGGCCTCTGCTGGAAGGACTCGCTCTATGAGGCGAGTCGGGCCTACGACGTCTGGTCGTTCGCGGCCCAGCTCACCATCAAGGACGACGGCGAAATCTATTCCTGCGACATCTCGCCGAACGGAAAAGCGCGCAAGATCTTCACGACGCGGCTGCCGCTGCTGGGGGTGATCTCGGCGATCACGCCGTTCAACCACCCGCTCAACATGGTGAGCCACAAGCTCGCGCCCGCGATCGCCACCAACAACCGGCTGGTGCTGAAGCCCACCGAACTGACGCCGCTGACCGCGCTCGCGCTCGCGGACGTGCTCTACGAGGCGGGCCTGCCGCCGGAGATGCTGTCCGTCGTCACCGGCAACCCGTCGACGATGGGCGACGCCATGATCACCGACCCCGACGCCGACCTCGTGACCTTCACGGGCTCGGTGCGGGTGGGCAAGCACATCGCCAAGACGGCGGGCTACAAGCGCATCGTGCTGGAGCTCGGCGGCAACGATCCTCTGATCGTGATGGAGGACGCCGATCTCGACAAGGCGGCGGAGCTCGCCGTCACCGGCGCCACCAAGAATTCCGGCCAGCGCTGCACCGCCGTGAAGCGCATTCTGGTCGTCGAGAGCGTCGCCGACGAATTCTCCAAGCTCGTCGTCGAGAAGGCGAAGAAGCTGAAGTGCGGCGATCCGATGGATCCTGCGACCGACGTCGGCACGGTGATCAACGAACGCTCGGCGATCCAGTTCGAGGGCCGCGTGAACGACGCGGTCGCCAAGGGCGCCGAGGTTCTGCACGGGGCGCCCCGCCGAGGCGCGCTGTTCGCCCCGACCGTCGTCGACCATGTGCCGTACGACTGCGAACTGGTGCACGAGGAGACCTTCGGACCGGTGATCCCGATCGTGCGCTGCCCGAACGACATCGCGGAGGTCATCCGCATCTCGAACTCCACCGAATACGGCCTGTCGTCGGGCGTCTGCACCAATCGCCTCGACTACGTCTCGCGCTTCGTGGCGGAGCTCGAGGTCGGCACGGTCAACGTCTGGGAGGTCCCGGGCTATCGCATCGAGATGTCGCCGTTCGGCGGGATCAAGGATTCCGGCCTCGGTTACAAAGAGGGCGTGGTCGAGGCCATGAAGAGCTTCACAAACGTCCGTACCTGGTCGATGCCTTGGACGGCGTAAGTTTGGGCGCCGGTGAATAAAAAGAAATCTTGTCAGATAACTGCAACAAAGGTTGAATAAAATATCGGCGTAAACGCAATCGAAAACAGCCGCTGTCGCGGCGCATTGACGGGGATACAGCGGTGAAGACTTGGATCTTGGCCGGCGCTGCCGCCATTTTTGCTTTGACGGCGCCGGGCGCCGCGTTCGCCGACAAGACGAAGGTGACGATCTACACCGCGCTGGAGAACGATCAGCTCGGGCCGTTCAAGCAGTCGATCGAGGCCGCCGTTCCCGAGGCGGAGGTCGCCTGGGTGCGCGACTCCACCGGCGTCATCACTGCGCGCTTCCTCGCGGAAAAGGACAACCCGCGGGCGGACATGGTGGTCGGCCTCGCGGCGTCGAGCCTGCTGATGTTCGAGAAGGCCGGTCTGCTGGAGGCCTACAAGCCGGCCGGGGCCGACCAGCTCAAGGAAATTTTCCGCGATCCCAAGGAGCCTTACGCCTGGACGGGCATGGACGCCTTCCTCGGCGCGATCTGCTTCAACACGGCGGAGGCCGGCGGCGCGGCGGCGCCCGCCTCGTGGAAGGACCTGCTCAAGCCCGAGTTCAAGGGCAAGATCGTGATGCCGCATCCGGCCTCGTCCGGCACCGGCTACCTCATGGTCGCCGGCTGGCTGCAGAGCATGGGCGAGGAGGAGGGGTGGAAGTTCATGGACGGGCTCCATGAGAACATCGCCGCCTATCTGCATTCCGGCTCCGCCCCCTGCGTGCAGGCCGCGCGCGGCGAGCGCGTGATCGGCCTCGCGCTCGACATGCGCGGGGCTTCCGAGAAGACCAAGGGCGCCCCGATCGAGGTCATCCTGCCGAAGGAGGGCGTCGGCTGGGAGATGGAGGCGAGCGCCATCGTCAAGGGCGCGAAGAACCTCGACGTGGCGAAGAAGATCGCGGACTGGGTCGCGACCAAGGAAGCCAACGCGCTGTTCTCCAAGACCTACGCGATCGTCGCCTATCCCGGCGTCGAGAACATCCCGGCGAACTACCCCGCCGGCGCCGAGCAGGCGATGATCAAGAACGATCTGTCGTGGATGGCGGACAACCGCGAACGCGTGCTGGCCGAATGGTCGAAGCGCTACGAGTCCAAGGCCGCGCCGAAGAAATGAGCCAATTGCCGAAGGGCTGTCTCCGCGCGCGGTGCGTGCTTCGAGACGGCCCTTCGGGCCTCCTCGAGCCATGAGGCGCTTCGGCGTTCGTCGAAACCTCCTCATACTGAGGAGCCTCGCGCCGCGAGGCGTCTCGAAGCACGCAGTTCGTCTCCGTCAGCGCTGAGCAGGAGCCCGACGCCATGACCGTAGCCGATACGATCGCCAGCTCTTTCCTCCGCGTGCGAGGGCTAGGTAAGAGCTTCGGCGGGTTCCGGGCGCTGAAGGACGTCGATCTCGACGTCTCGCGCGGCGAGTTCGTCTGCTTCCTTGGACCGTCGGGCTGCGGAAAGACCACGCTGCTGCGGGCGATCGCCGGCCTCGACCCGCAGGATGAGGGGACGATCCACATCGGCGGGCGCGACGTCTCGAAGGCGCCGCCGTCCGAGCGCGACTTCGGCATCGTGTTCCAGTCCTACGCGCTGTTTCCTAACCTGACGGTCGCGAAGAACGTCGGCTACGGCCTCGTCAACCGCTCCCGGCCGCGGCGGGAGATCGACGCGCGCGTCGCGGAGCTGCTCGCGCTGGTCGGCCTGGCCGAGCAGGGGGCGAAGTTCCCCGGCCAGCTCTCCGGCGGCCAGCAGCAGCGGGTGGCGCTCGCCCGCGCACTCGCGACCTCGCCCGGCCTGCTGCTGCTCGACGAGCCGCTGTCGGCGCTCGACGCCAAGGTGCGCGTGCGGCTGCGGGACGAGATGCGGGCGCTGCAGCAGCGGCTGGGCGTCACCACGATCATGGTGACCCACGACCAGGAGGAGGCGCTCGCCATGGCGGACCGCATCGTGGTGATGAACCACGGCGTGATCGAGCAGGTGGGGACGCCTGAGGAGATCTACCGCCGTCCCGCGACCGCCTTCGTCGCCGACTTCGTGGGCCACATGACGTTCCTCGACGCGATCGTCACCGGCCCCCGCAGCGTGAAGGTCGGCGCGCTCGACTTCATCGTGGCGGAGGACGCCGGGGCGCCGGTCGGCTCGAAGGTGAAGCTCGCGCTGCGGCCAGAGGCGGTCCAGACCCGCGCCGTCGCGGCCGACGCCGCGAACCGGTTCGACGCCCGGGTCGGCGACCTCGCGTTCCTCGGCGCCTTCTGCCGCGCGCAGCTCGCGCCGGTCGAGCCCGGCGCGCCGGTCATCGCGGCCGACATCTCCGCCAACGCCATGCGCGACCTCGGGGTCGCGACGGGCGACGTCCGCCCGGTCGCCTTTCCGCCGGAGGCGCTGCGCGTGTTCGCCGCGGCGGCCTCGTGAGCGAACTCGCAACCTCTGCGCCCGCGGCGGCGCCGGCCATGGGGTTCCGCCGCGCAGGCCTCGGCGAGGCCCAGGTCGCGGGCGCGCTGATCACGGTCGTCTGCCTCGTCCTCGTCCTCATCATCGCGCTGCCGCTGTGGACGCTGCTGTCGAAGAGCGTGCAGAACGTCGACGGCCAGTTCGTCGGCCTCGCGAACTTCGCGGCCTACGTCCGTTCGCCGACGCTGGTCGCCTCGCTGGCGAACAGCGTCATGGTGGCGGGGCTCGCGACCGCGATCGTGATCCCGCTCGCCTTCGTCTACGCCTATGCGCTGACGCGCAGCCGCATGCCGCTGAAGGGCCTGTTCGCGGCCGCGGCGCTGCTCCCGATCTTCGCGCCGTCGCTGATGGCCGCTCTCGCGCTGATCTACGTGTTCGGCAACCAGGGCATTCTCAAGTCCTGGATGATGGGCGCCTCGCTCTACGGGCCGGTCGGCATCGTGGCGGCGGAGGCGCTCTACAGCTTCCCCCACGCGCTGCTGATCCTCACCACCGCGCTGTCGCTGGCCGACGGGCGTCTTCGTGAGGCCGCGGACGCGCTCGGCACGACCCGGCGCCGCATCTTCTGGACCATCACCCTGCCGGGCGCCCGCTACGGCCTCGTCAGCGCGGCCTTCGTGGTCTTCACCCTCGTCATCACGGATTTCGGCGTCCCGAAGGTGATCGGCGGCCAGTTCGACGTGCTCGCGACCGACGCCTACCGCCAGGTCGTCGGCCAGCAGAACTTCCCCATGGGCGCGGTGGTCGGCCTCGTGTTGCTGATCCCGGCGGTGGCGGCCTTCTTCGTGGACCGCCGCGCCCAGAAGCGGCAGACCGCGCTGCTCTCGGCGCGCGCGACGCCGTACTTCCCGAAACGCGACCGGCAGCGCGACTGGTCGCTGTTCGTTTTCACGGCGCTGGTCGGGAGCGCCATCGTCGCCACCTACGGCGTCGCGGTCTGGGGCTCGTTCGTGCGCTACTGGCCGTACAACCTCTCGCTGACGCTCAACAACTACGACTTCGCCAACGTCGAGCCCACCGGCTGGGAGGGCTACGTCAACTCTCTGAAGCTCGCCGGTCTCACCGCGGTCATCGGCACGGCCTTCGTCTTCGTCGGGGCCTATCTCATCGAGAAGCTGATCGTGTTCCCGCGCCTTCGGGGATTCGCGCACTTCCTCGCCATGCTGCCGATGGCGGTGCCGGGCCTGGTGCTTGGCCTCGGCTACGTGTTCTTCTTCAACGCCAGCTGGAACCCGCTGAACGTGCTCTACGGCACGCTGATCGTGATGGTGATCAACACGGTCGCGCACTACTACACCGTCGCGCACATCACGGCGCTGACGAGCCTCAAGCAGATCGACCGCGAGTTCGAGGCGGTCTCCGCCTCGCTCAAGGTTCCGTTCTGGCGGACCTTCTCCCGCGTCACCGCGCCGATCTGCATGCCGGCGATCCTCGACATCGCCGTCTACCTCTTCGTCAACGCCATGACGACGGTCTCCGCCGTGATCTTCCTCTACGGCTCCAGCACCAAGCTCGCCTCGATCGCGATCGTTCACATGGACGAGGCCGGCGCCGTCGCCTCCGCCGCCGCCATGGGCACGGTGATCATGGCGACCGCGATCGGCGTGAAGCTGCTGCACGTGGCGCTCAACGCGCTGGTCTTCGGCCGGCTGCAGCGCTGGCGCGTCCGCTAAACGCCAGGGAATGAGCATGAAGCCCCGCCTCGTCGCCCAGTCCGAAAGCGACACCAACCTGACCGACCGGCGCGCCGCCTGGCAGGCCGGCGCGCTCGATGGGCCGACCCGGGCTCTGCTCGCCCGCGACGAACGCGCGTTTCTCCGGCAGTCGGTGTCGACGCCCTGCCTCAACGCCATCGCCAAGGCGGAGGGGATCTGGATCGAGGACGTCGCCGGCCGGCGCTACATGGATTTCCACGGCAACAACGTCCACCACATCGGCTACGGCCACCCGCGCCTGAAGAAGGCGATCGCCGACCAGATGGACGCGCTGCCCTTCGCTCCACGCCGCTACGCCTGCGAGCCGGCGGCGCTGCTCGCGGAGAAGCTCGCGTCGATCACGCCGGGGACGCTTTCGAAGGTGCTGTTTACCACCGGCGGCTCCGACGCGATCGAGCTGGCGGTGAAGATGGCGCGGATCGCGACCGGCCGGTTCAAGACGCTGTCGTTCTGGGACGCCTTCCACGGCGCGGGCGTCGGGGCCGGCGCCATGTCCGGCGAGATGCTGTTCCGCTCCGGCCCCGCCGCGCCGCTGGTCGCCGGCGCGCTGCAGGTCGCGCCCTTCGGCGGCTATCGCTGCCCCTATGGGACCACGACGCCGGAGGCGAGCGGGGCGGCCTGCGCCCGGATGATCGACTACGTGCTCTCGCGCGACAGCGACGTTGCGGCGCTCGTGGCCGAGCCCACCCGCGCGGTGCCCTACGTCGCGCCGCCCGGCTTTTGGGCCGAGGTGCGTGGGATCTGCGACCGCCACGGCGTGCTGCTGATCTTCGACGAGATCCCGACCGGACTCGGCAAGACCGGCCGGATGTTCTCCTGCGAGCACGACGGCGTCGCGCCCGACATCCTGGTGACCGGCAAGGCGCTCGGGGGCGGCATCCTGCCGATCGCGGCGCTGATCGCCCGGCCCGAGCTCGACGTCGCGCAGGATTGGGCCTTCGGCCATTACACCCACGAGAAGAATCCGGTCACCGCGCGCGCCGCGCTGACGACGATCGAGATCATCGAGGACGAAGGGCTGGTCGAGAACGCCGCGTCCGTCGGCGCCTACGCGCTGGAGCGCCTGAAAGACATGAGCAGCCGCCGCGAGGTCATGGGCGACGTGCGGGGAAGGGGGCTTCTGCTGGGCGTCGAGATGGTGAAGACTGGCGGGTCCGACCCTGACGGGGTGCTTGCGGAGGACATCATGTACCGCGCGCTGGACCTCGGCCTGTCGTTCAAGACGACGATGGGCAACGTCATCACCCTGACGCCGCCGCTGACGCTGACGCGCGACGAGATGGCGCTCGCGCTCGACCGCCTGGAGACGGCGATCGACGGCGCGCTGGGGGCGCGGGGGCGGTGACGCGCGCGAGCGTGGCCCGGCCGTCGCAGAGGGGAGCCGCGCGCCTTCGCACGGGTATCCACGACTTGGCCGCCACGCGCCCCACGCCCAAGTCGTGGATACCCGGCTTCGCCGGGCATGACGCGGTTTCATCGACGGGCTTCGTCTGATGTCCGCCACCCACGTTCTGATCGAACTGCTGGGCGAGGTCGCGCTCCTGCTGTGGGGCGTGCACGTGGTCAGCAGCGGCGTGCAGCGCGCCTTCGGCAGCGACCTCCGTCACATGCTGGGCGAGGCCCTGCGCAACCGCGGCCGCGCCTTCCTGGCGGGGGTCGGCGTCACGGCCCTGCTGCAGTCGTCGACCGCGACCGCGCTGATGATCGCCTCGTTCAGCGGGGCGGGGGCCGTGGAGCTCGCTCCCGCGCTCGCCATGATGCTGGGCGCGAACGTCGGCACCACGCTGATCGTGCAGGTCGCGTCCTTCGACGTCTCCTATGTCTTCCCGCTGCTGCTCTTCATCGGCGTCGCGGTCTATCGCCGGGGACGGTCCAGCCTCGTCCGCGACCTGGCGCAGACCGCGATCGGCCTCGGCCTGATGCTGCTCGCGCTGCATCTGCTGGTGGAGACCATGCGGCCGATCGAGGCCTCGGGCACGCTCCGCATGCTGCTCGGCGCGCTGACCGAGGAGCCGCTGATCACGGTGCTGCTGGCCGCCGCCTTGAGCTGGGCGGCTCACTCCTCGGTCGCGGCCATGCTGTTCGTGATGTCGCTCGCGGGCGCGGGCGTGATCTCGACCGAGGCGGCGCTCGCAATGGTGCTCGGCTGCAACCTCGGCAGCGCGCTGAACCCGCTGATCGACGCCATGGGCGGCGCGCCGGCGAAGCTTCGGGCGCCGCTCGGCAACCTCGCAAACCGCCTTGTCGGCTGCGCGCTCGCGCTGCCGTTCCTGGGCCCGATCGCGCAAGCGCTGTCGCTCGTCGACGCCGATCCCGCGCGGCTCGCGGCGCTCGGCCATCTCGCCTTCAACCTCGCCACCGCCGCGCTGTTCATCGGCCTGCTGCCGCAGCTCGCGGCGCTTCTCAAGCGCGTTCTGCCCGACCGGCCGACGGAAGGCGACCCGGCGGCGCCGCTCTACCTCGACGAAGCCGCGCTTTCGACGCCCTCGGTCGCGCTCGCCAACGCCGCGCGCGAGGTGCTGCATATGGCGGACGTGGTGGAGCGCATGCTGAAGGGATCGCAGGGCGCCTTCGCCCATGACGACATCGGCCGCGTGCTTAACGTCAGCCGCACCGACGACGTGCTCGACACGCTCTACGACAAGATCCAGCTCTACATCGGCGCGATCGACCACGACCGGCTGAGCGACAAGGAGACCCAAAGGGTCTTCGCCACGCTCGCGCTCGCGATCAACCTCGAGCACATCGGCGACATCGTCGACAAGAACCTGATGGAGATGGCCGCGCAGCGCATCCGCGACAGACGCCTGCTGCCGCCGGCCGCGATCCAGCGCATCGACGCCATGCACGCCCGGCTGTGCGAGCACCTCCGCCTCGCGGTCGCGGTGTTCATGTCGGGCGATCACCAGGCCGCCCGGCGGCTCGTCGCGGAGAAGGAGCAGTTCCGCGAGCTGGAGCGCGAGGCCACGGAGCGCCATTTCGCAGAGATGCGGTCCGGCCGCTCCGACCAGATCGAGACCAGCGCGCTGCAGCTCGACATCACCCGCGACCTGAAGCGCATCGAGGCGCACATCGCCGCCACCGTCCACGGCCTGCTCGAGAGCGACGGCCAGCTCCGCGCGAGCCGGCTGGCGCCGGGGCGGTCCTGACCGGCGCGCCCTGACGGCGGACGTCGCCTCCCAACGCAGCTTTAACGCTCGACGGACACGCCCCGTCTCCCATCCCAACGCTCCTCGGCGCCAGGTTCCTGACGCGGCGACCGGCCGTTGCGGAGCAGGGACATGATGGATCTCTTGATGCTCGTGGGCGGCGTAGGCGCCTTCTGGGCGCTCGCAGCCTATGCGATCGCGTGCGAGCGGCTGTGACGCCATGACCTTGGACGCCATGACCTCGACTGCGCCCTCCCTTCGAGACGCCGACGCCTCCTTCGTCGCCGCGCCACCGTCGCCCAACAGCTTCTGACGCGGCGCTCCGCAGCGTTGCGGAACATCCTGACTTTCGCCGTTCCGTTCTCGAGCCCAGCGCGTCCCAATCGCGGACCGCGTCAGAGGCGTGAAGGCGGCGGCGCCATCCCGAGCCCAAACCATGCACGCACGCCCCCGCTCCCTGTTCGACGCCGCGTTGATCGCGCCCGCGCTCGCCTCCGCGGCGCGCAAGCTCGACCCGCGCCAGATGATCCGCAATCCCGTGATGTTCGCGGTCGAGATCGCGGCGACGGTCGCCGCCGTGCTTTTCCTGCGAGACCTGGCCTCGGGCGTAAGCGCCGCCTTCTCCGGACAGCTCGCTTTCTGGCTTTGGCTGACCGTCTACTTCGCGACCTTCTCGGAAGCGATCGCCGAAGGCCGGGGCAAGGCGCAGGCCGACGCGCTGCGGCGGACGCGGTCGGACACCATGGCGAAACGCCTTCTCGGCGATGGCGCCCGGCACGAGGAGATCGCCGCGGCCGCGCTGAAGGTCGGCGACGTGGTGCTGGTCGAGCCCGGCGATCTCATTCCCGGCGACGGCGAGGTGATCGAGGGCGTGGCGACCGTGGACGAAAGCGCGATCACCGGCGAAAGCGCGCCGGTGATCCGCGAATCCGGCGGCGACCGATCGGCCGTGACGGGCGGCACCAAGGTGCTGTCCGACCGCATCAAGGTGCGCATCACCGCGGCGAGCGGCTCGAGCTTCCTCGACCGCATGATCGCGCTGGTCGAGGGCGCCGAAAGGGCCAAGACTCCGAACGAGATCGCCCTCACCATCCTGCTCGCGGGCCTCAGCCTGATCTTCGTTCTGGCGGTCGCGACCATCCCAGCCTTCGCCTCCTACGCCGGGGGCGTGGTTCCGGTGATCGTTCTGGTCGCGCTGTTCGTGACCCTCATCCCCACCACGATCGGCGGCCTGCTCTCGGCGATCGGCATCGCGGGCATGAACCGGCTCGTGCGCTTCAACGTGCTGGCGATGTCCGGCCGCGCCGTCGAGGCGTCCGGCGACGTCGACGTTCTGCTGCTCGACAAGACCGGCACCATCACGCTCGGCAACCGCCAGGCGGCGGAGTTTTTGCCCCTGCCGGGAGTCCGCCCAAGCGAACTCGCGGACGCCGCGCAGCTCGCCAGCCTCTCGGACGAGACGCCCGAGGGGCGTTCGATCGTGGTTCTGGCCAAGGAGGCGCACGGCCTGAGGGGGCGCGAGATGGGCCCGCTGGAGGCGACCTTCATCCCCTTCACCGCTCAGACCCGTATGAGCGGCGTGGACATGGGCTCCTCGAAGATCCGCAAAGGCGCGGCCGACGCGGTCATCGCCCACGTAACGCGGCTCGGCGGAACGATCCCCGCGGAGCTCGGCGAGATCGTCGAGCGCGTCGCCAAGGCCGGCGGCACGCCGCTGGTCGTGGCGCGCGACGCGCAGGCGCTCGGCGTCGTCCATCTCAAGGACATCGTCAAAGGCGGCATCCGCGAACGCTTCGCGGAGCTTCGGGCGATGGGCATCCGCACTGTCATGATCACGGGCGACAACCCGATGACCGCGGCGGCGATCGCGGCGGAAGCCGGCGTCGACGACTTCCTCGCCGAGGCGACGCCCGAGATGAAGCTCGCGCTGATCCGGAAGGAGCAGGCCGGCGGAAAGCTCGTCGCCATGTGCGGCGACGGCACGAACGACGCGCCAGCGCTCGCCCAGGCCGACGTCGGGGTGGCGATGCAGACCGGCACAGTCGCGGCCCGCGAGGCCGGCAACATGGTCGATCTCGACTCGGACCCCACCAAGCTCATCGAGATCGTCGGCATCGGGAAGCAGCTGCTGATGACCCGCGGCGCGCTCACAACCTTCTCGATCGCGAACGACGTCGCGAAGTACTTCGCGATCCTGCCCGCGATGTTCGTGGCGCTCTATCCGTCGCTGGCCGCGCTCAACGTCATGGGGCTCGCCTCGCCTGAAAGCGCGATCCTCTCGGCGATCATCTTCAACGCGCTGATCATCGTGGCGCTGGTGCCGCTCGCGCTGCGGGGCGTCCGCTACACGCCGTCGAGCGCCGCGGCGCTGCTGCGGCGAAACCTGCTCGTCTATGGCCTAGGCGGCCTGATCGCGCCCTTCCTCGGCATCAAGCTGATCGACATGGGCGTCTCGGCGCTCGGCCTCGCCTGACGCCCTGGAGGCGTTTCGTCATCCCCCGGCTTGTCCGGGGGATCCAGTCATCCGCTCACGCCGTCGTCTGACGCAGGCGCTCCACGCCGACGGTGGATTCCCCGGACAAGCCGGGGAATGACGAGCTTCAACCTGCATCCGGATCCACCGCCATGCTCGCCCATCTCCGCCCCGCCGTCGTCCTTCTGGCGCTGTTCACGCTTGTCACCGGGATCGCGTACCCCCTCGCGATCACCGGGATCGCCCAGACCGTCGCCCCCTCCGCCGCCAACGGTTCGATGATCGAAAAGGACGGGGCGATCGTCGGCTCCCGTCTCATCGGCCAGGCGTTCGCAAGCCCTCGCTATTTCCACGGCCGCCCTTCCGCGGCCGGAACGGCCGGCTACGACGCGGCCTCATCCTCGGGCTCCAACCTCGGTCCGACCTCGAAGGCGCTCGCCGAACGGATCGCGGGCGACGTCCAGAAGGCGCGGGCGGAGAACGGGATTGCAGGCGCGATCCCGGCGGATCTCGTCACCGCGTCGGGCTCCGGCCTCGACCCCGACATCACGCCCGCCTCGGCGTTCGCGCAGACGGCCCGCGTCGCGCGCGAGCGCGGCCTGCCGGAAGCCGACGTCCGGGCGCTGGTGGAGAGAGCCATCGAGCCGCGGCTGCTTGGATGGATCGGCGAGCCGCGGGTGAACGTGCTGGCGCTCAACATGGCGCTGGACGCGCTCCCGAAGCCATGACGCTTCAACGCGATCGCGGCGTATAACCTGCCGGAATGGCCGCAGACGCCCGCCCCGCCCCGGAACGCTTCCTCGCCGCAGCGCGCCGCGGCGAGCGTGGGCGGCTGAAGATCTTCTTCGGCGCGGCCCCCGGGGTCGGCAAGACCTACGAGATGCTGACCGCCGCCCACGCGGCCAAGCGCGAGGGCGTCGACGTCGTGATCGGCGTGATCGAGACCCACGGGCGCGCCGAGACGCTGGCGCTGGTCGAAGGTCTCGAAGCGCTGCCGCCGCGCGAGGTCGCGTATCGCGGCCGGACGCTTCAGGACATGGACGTGGACGCGGTGCTGAAGCGCGCGCCGGCGCTGGTCCTCGTCGACGAACTGGCGCACGCCAACGCCCCCGGCTCGCGGCATCCGAAGCGCCATCAGGACGTCGAAGAGCTGCTCGCGGCGGGGATCGACGTGCTGACGACGCTGAACGTCCAGCACCTCGAAAGCCTGAACGACGTCGTGGCGCGCATCACCCGTGTGCGGGTGCGTGAAACCGTTCCCGACCGGCTGTTCGATCTTGCGGACGAGGTCGAGGTCATCGACGTCACGCCCGACGCGCTGCGAAAGCGGCTGGCGGCCGGCAAGGTCTATGTCCGCGAGCAGGCGGAGCGCGCCGTCCGGCATTTCTTCCAGCCGGGCAACCTGACGGCGCTTCGTGAGCTCGCGCTCCGCCGCACCGCCGAGCGCGTCGACAGCGACATGCGCGAGTACATGGCGGCGAACGCGATCGACGGGCCTTGGCCCGCGAGCGAGCGCGTGCTCGTCGCGATCGACGAGCGGCCGGGCGCGGCGGCGCTGGTGCGCGCCGGAAAGCGTCTTGCGGACCGCGCCCGCGCCCCTTGGCACTGCGTGGCGATCGAGACCGCTCGGCATGCGCGCATGTCCGAGGTCGAGCGCGACCGGGTGGCGGACACGCTGCGCCTGGCCGAGGCGCTCGGGGCGGAAGCGCTGATGCTGCCGGGCGGCGCCGACGTCGCGGACGAGCTCCTGGATTTCGCGCGAAGCCGGAACGTCACGACGATCGTCGTCGGCAAAGCCAAGCGCTCCGCCTGGTTCGCTCTGACGCGCGGGTCCGTGGTCGCGGGCCTGATCGACCGCGCGGGCCCGATCGCGGTGCAGGTGATCTCGGGCGACAAGGAGACGGCGCCGCCGAAGACGGTCGCGACGCGGGCGGCAAAGCGCGGGGCGGGCGGCGCGGCCTATGGGCTCGCTGCGGCGGCCGTGGCGCTTGCTGGCGGCGTCGGCCTGGCGATCGATCTCGCGATCGACCTGCCCAACATATCCTTGATCTTTGTGCCGCCCGTGCTTCTGGTCGCGGTCCGCTATGGCTTGGCGCCGTCGCTTGCCGCCTCCGTCATGTCGGCCGTCGCCTACAATTTCCTCTTCCTCGATCCGCGCTATTCGCTGACCGTCGAAGATCCCGAGAACGTCGTCGCGCTTGTGTTCTTCTCGCTGACCGCGCTGCTCGCGAGTTCGGTCGCGGCGCGCGCGCGGGCGCAGACCATCGCGGCGCGGACCCAGGCGCGGGTCACCGCCGAGCTCTACGCCTTCTCGCGCAAGCTCGCCGCGGTCGGAACCGAGGACGACCTGCTGTGGGCGGCCGCCCACCAGGTCGCGCTCATGCTGAAGGCCGACGTCGTGCTGCTCACTGCGCAGCCCGGAGGGCTCGCGATCGGCGGGGCCTATCCGCCCGAGGACGCGCTCGACAGGGCCGAGCTCGCCGCCGCCACCTGGGCCTACGAGCACGATGAGCCCACGGGTCGCGGCGCTCCCACGCTTCCCGGCGCGACCCGGCTGTTCCTGCCGCTCAGGACCAGCCGCGGACGCCTCGGCGTGGTCGGCGTGGCGCGCCGCGCCGAAGGTCCGGTGCTGACGCCGGTCGAGCGCCGCCTGCTCGACGCCCTGGCCGATCAGACCGCGGTGGCGCTCGAGCGGGTGCGCCTCGGCGTCGACGTCGACCGGGCGCGGCTCGAGGCCGAGACCGAACGGCTGCGCGGGGCGCTGCTGACCTCCGTCAGCCATGACCTGAAGACGCCGCTCGCCACCATCATGGGGGTGATCACCAGCCTCCGGAGCTTCGGAAGCCGCTACGACGACGCCACGCGGGACGACATGCTGGCGAGCGCCCAGACCGAGACTGAGCGGCTCAACCGCTTCGTGGCGAACCTGCTGGACGTGGTCCGGCTTGACGCCGGCGGCATGGCCGTGAAGCTGGAGCCGCTCGACGTCGAGGACATGGCGGGCGTAGCGCTCCGCCGCGCCGGCGCGGCGCTCGGGGGCCGCCTCGTGACCCTCGACTTTCCCGACGAGCCGCTGGTGGCCTTGGGCGACCCCGTGCTGTTCGAGCATGCGCTGATGAACATTCTGGAGAACGCGGGCAAGCACACGCCGCCCCGCGCCCGGATCGACATTCGCGGCGCGAAAGACGGAAGCGACGTCGTGATGAGCGTCACCGACGACGGGCCGGGAATCGCGCCCCAGGATCTGCCGCATGTCTTCGACCGCTTCTACCGCTCGGCCGCCGGCGACCGCAAAACGCCGGGCGCGGGCCTCGGCCTCGCGATCGCCAAGGGCTTTCTCGAAGCGCAGGGCGGCTCGGCGGAAGCAAGCGCCGCCCCGTCCGGCCGCGGGGCGCGCTTCGTCCTGCGCCTGAAGGCGGACGCGCCCGCCGGAACCCGGAGACCGTCCTGATGGCGTCCAGCGCGATCACCGTCCTGATCGTCGACGACGAGGCGCCGATCAGGCGCTTCCTGAAGGCGACGCTGTCGGTCAACGACTACAAGACCTTCGAAGCCGAGACCGCGGCCGAAGCGCTGCGCCTGATGCGCCACGTCTCGCCTGAGCTGGTGCTGCTCGATCTCGGTCTCCCGGACATGGACGGGCTCGACGTCATCCGTGAGATCCGCGCCAAAAGTCCGGTCCCGATCGTCGTGCTGTCGAGCCGCGGCGACGAGGCCGCCAAGGTCGCGGCGCTCGATCTCGGCGCCGACGACTACGTGACGAAGCCCTTCGGGACCGACGAGCTGATGGCCCGCATGCGAGCGGCCCTTCGCCACCGGCTCGCCGGCCGTGGCGCGGAGCCGGTGTTCAGCGCGGGGCCGCTGACGGTCGACCTGTCGCGCCATCTGGTGACCCGCGATGGCGCGGAGGTGAAGCTCAGCCCCAAGGAGTTCGCCATCCTGCGGGAGCTGATCGTCCACGCCGGCAAGGTCTTGACCCACCGGCATCTGTTCCGCGCCGTCTGGGGCCAGGACGACGGCGACCAGACCTCCCTGCGGGTGTTCATCCGCCAGCTGCGCGTGAAGCTCGAAGCCGATCCCGCCCGCCCGTCGCTGGTGCTGACGGAGCCGGGCGTCGGCTATCGGCTGTCGGGATGATCCTCGGAAAGCGGCGCGCCCGATCCGCTGTCTCGCTGAGACGCGTCCGGCCACGCGCTGGCGTCATTTCTCCCCGCCTTCAAGATCGGTTCAGCTGCGCGCGAAAGCGTGTCAGGGGTTCGCGCACGCTCCCATGTACGCCCCGAAGGCTCAGAGGCGCCGATGTCAGACAGCAGCCTCGCTGAGGCTCGAATGAGCATGACGCATCCCCGCCCGGCCGCGCCCAGCCCTTCGACCTGGTCGATCGTCGGCAGCGGACTCGTCGCGCTCGCCGTCGCCATGGGGATCGGCCGTTTCGCCTTCACCCCTCTGATGCCCCTGATGATACGCGACGGCGCCCTCGACGCCGTGGAGGGCGTCGAATGGGCGGCGGCGAATTACGCCGGCTATCTCATCGGCGCTCTGACGGCCTCTTGGTTCAGCCGCGACCCAAGGCGCGGGCTGATCCTCAGCTTGGGCGGCGTGGCGCTTACGACCCTGGCGATGGCGGAGGTCGGGGCGATGCCGAGCGCCCTCTACGGCGCCCTGCTGCGGGGGGCGGCGGGCGTCTTCAGCGCCTGGTCGCTGGTCTGCGCGAGCAGCTGGTGCCTGGCGGAACTCGCCCGGCTTCGGGCCGGGCGGTTGGGCTCCTGGATCTACACCGGCGTCGGCCTCGGCGTCGCCTTCGCCGGCGTGCTGGCGTGGCTCGGCGGGCGCCAGCCGGCGCACTGGCTCTGGGCCGAGCTCGGGCTGGTCGCCAGCGCCGGAGCGCTTCTGGTCTGGGCGCTCTCGCGCGGACAGAGCTCTCCCCGCGCGGAGAGGTCGAGTCCCGAGGCTGCCGCGGCGGGCGCCCCAGGGAGGAGGGGCGGACAATGGGCCCTGGTGATCTGCTACGGGACCTTCGGATTCGGCTACATCCTGCCTGCCACCTTTCTCCCGGCCATGGCGCGCGAACTCGCCCCCGACCCTTTGGTGTTCGGGCTGACGTGGCCTCTCTTCGGCTTGACCGCCGCTTTGTCGGTCGCCGTCGTTTCGCGCAGCCTGCCGAGCGTCTCGCGGCGGCGCCTTTGGGCGCTGGCGCAGGCCGCCATGGCGCTCGGCGCCGCCCTGCCGGTGATGGTCCCGGCGCTGTGGGCGGTCGCGGCTTCGGCCGTTCTCGTCGGCAGCTCCTTCATGGTCGCGACCATGGCCGGCTTGCAGCTCGCGCGCGCGGCGCGGCCCGACAATCCGACGCCGCTGCTCGCTCGGATGACATCGGCTTTCGCCGTTGGACAGATCGGGGGTCCATTGCTGGTGCGCGCTATCGGCGCCGGTCGCTTCGCGGGCTGGGACGCTCTGAGCGTGAGCGGCGCGATCGCCGCGCTGCTGCTTGCGATTACCGCGCTGTGGCTGTGGCGCGAGGGCCGTCCGTCCGCAGATCCAGGAACGCGCGTCTGAGGTGCGGCGGCCGGCCGCCGCGGGAGCGGCTTCGCGGCGATTGCGGCGGAACCTCAGGGGTTGCGCGCCGTTGGCCAGTCGGAGATCAGCCATGTCCGATGACCTGAGGCCGTCCCACCGCGATCAAAATCGCGTTCCTAGCGAGGGACTGCGGCCGAGCCGCGGCAAGTCGCTCGCCGTGTTCATCATTTTGGTAGTCGCGGCCGTCAGCGTCATGCTGTTCGTCTCGAACCGGTCCAGCGACGTGAAGAACGACCCGAAAGAAAAGGCGCCGTCGGTCAGACCGTAACTGGAACCGAGCGAGTCTCGCCGCGGTGCTCCGGGCCGACATGGAGCGGCGGACCCTGCGCAGCATGCTCGACAAGTTGACGGACCCCGCCGCGTGATGTTTACCCTCGCGCCAAGGGGTTTATCCGCGACGACCCCGTGAGGCCTCGGCCCAAGGTTCGCGTCCACGATCCCGACACGGGAACGGACGCTCATGCCTTCCAACACGCAAATCACGCCGCCCCAGTTGTCCCGACTGGTCGGAACGCCGTCCGCGCCGATCATCGTCGACGTGCGGACCGACGACGACTTCGCTCTCGACCCGCGGCTCATCCCAGGCGCAATCAGACGCGACGCGCTCGAGGTCGTCGAGTGGGGCGGCACTCTCGGCGGCCGGCGGGTCGTCGTCGCCTGCCAGCGCGGCGCCAAGCTCAGCGAGGGCGCGGCCGCCTGGCTGCGGCACGCCGGCGTCGCGGCCGAGACCCTCGAGGGCGGCTTCGAAGCCTGGCGCGAGGCCGGCGGCCTGATGCTGCGAACGACCAGCCTCCCAGTTGCGGACGCGCAGGGCCGGACCGTCTGGGTCACCCGCGCGCGGCCGAAGGTCGACCGCATCGCCTGTCCGTGGCTCATCCGACGCTTCGTCGATTCGCGCGCCGTGTTCCTGTTCGTCGCCGCCTCGGAAGTCGGCGGCGTGGCCGAGCGCTTCGGCGCGACGCCGTTCGACGTCGATGGCGTGTTCTGGAGCCACCGCGGCGAGCGCTGCACCTTCGACGCGATGATCGAGGAGTTCGGACTGGGCTCTCCGGCGCTGGACCGGCTCGCCACGATCGTGCGCGCGGCCGACACCGCCCGGCTCGATCTCGCGCCCCAGGCCGCGGGCTTCCTCGCAGCCTCCCTCGGCCTGTCGCGGATGTACCGCGACGACCTGGAGCAGCTCGAGGCCGGGATGCCGCTCTACGACGCCTTCTTCCGCTGGTGTCGGGACGCCGTCGAGGAGACACACAACTGGCCGTCCGGCCCGAAAACCGCGTGAGGACGGGACGATGACCGTGTCGACCATCCCGGAAACCGCCGTCTCCCCCTCCGGGACGTCGGCGGCGCCCCCGCTTGTCCCAACGCGCGGCGAGGCGTTCCGCGTCTGGGCGAAGATCGGGCTGCTCAGCTTCGGCGGACCCGCCGGGCAGATCGCGCTGATGCACAAGGAGCTGGTGGAGGACCGCCGCTGGATCGGCGAGGAGCGGTTCCTGCACGCGCTCAACTACTGCATGCTGCTGCCCGGCCCCGAGGCCCAGCAGCTCGCGACCTACATCGGCTGGCTGATGCACCGCACGCTTGGCGGCGTGATCGCCGGGATGCTGTTCGTGCTGCCCGGCGCGCTGGTGATGCTGGCGCTCAGCGTCGTCTACGCCGTATGGCGGGAGGCGCCGCTGGTCGACGCCGTGTTCTTCGGCGTGAAGGCGGCGGTGCTCGCGGTGGTGGTCGAGGCCGTGATCCGGATCGGCCGCCGGGCGCTCAAGAACCGCGTCATGGTCGGCGTCGCGGCGGCGGCTTTCATCGGCATCTTCCTGCTGAGAATCCCGTTCCCGATCATCATCCTGGCCGCCGGCCTGTTCGGCTGGATCGGGGCGAGGCGGGCGCCCGAGCTATTCAAGGGCGGCGGCCACGGATCGCAGTCGGCGCCGCCCACGATTGGGATCATCGACGAGATGTTCGCCCGCGGCGAACTTCGCCACGCCGAGCCCAGCTCGGGGCAGGCGCTTCGGGTGATCGCCGTGTGGCTGCCGATCTGGCTCGGGCCGGTGGCGCTGCTCTGGGCTGTGACGGGACCGGACAGCGTCTGGACCCACGTCGGCGCCTTCTTCAGCTCGATGGCGGTGGTGACCTTCGGCGGCGCCTATGCGGTGCTCGCCTATGTGGCGCAGGCCGCGGTCGACACCTTCGGCTGGCTGCGCCCCGGCGAGATGGTCGACGGGCTCGGACTCGCCGAGACCACGCCCGGCCCGCTGATCATGGTGGTGCAGTTCGTCGGCTTCCTCGCCGCCTACCGCGCCCCCGGGGCCCTCGACCCGATGCTCGCGGGCTGCCTCGGCGCCCTGGTGACGACCTGGGTGACCTTCGCGCCGTGCTTCTTCTGGATCTTCCTCGGCGCGCCCTACGTCGAGGCGCTGCGGTCCAACGTCCGGCTGTCGGCGGCCATGACCGCGATCACCGCGGCGGTCGTCGGCGTCATCATGAACCTCGCGCTCTGGTTCGCGCTCCACGTCGTCTTCCGGGAGGTGCGGCCGACCGGCTTCGGCCCGGATCTGCCCGTCCTCGCATCGATCGACTGGCGGGCGGCGCTGCTCGCGGCCGCCGCGATGGTCGCGATGCTGCGCTTCAAGATCGGCATGATCCCGACGCTCCTTGCCTGCGCGGCCGCGGGAGTGGCGCTCTCCTACCTCCCAAGCTGACCGACGCACGCACCTAAGCGAAGCCTGCCCTCACCATCGGATCTTGGCCTCGCCCCCGAAGGTCGAGCGCGTGAAGCCGTCGCCGGTGGAGTTCGCGGAGCTCACCTGATGGGCCGCATAGGCCGACAGCGTGACCGCGGGATCGACCTCGTAGCTCAGCCGAAGCGACGCCGACCAGATGGGGCGCGATCCGTCCGGGTCGCTCGCCTCGTAGCCGGCGGCGCCCTGGAGATCGTACCGCAGCTTGCCGAACAGCGGCCCGTAGAGCTGCGCCGTCGCCTCGGCCGAGGCGTATCGGTTCGGATTCCAGTAGCCGTGGTCCAGCTCTTCGGCGAAATCGAAGGCGGTGCCGCGTACGCCGAACCAGACGTCGGAGGTGGACTCGATCAGGCGCGTCTGCGCGGTCACCTGGCCCCAGACCCGCTCGTTGCCGTCGTCATAATGCGTGTAGAAGCTCCTCGCCCAGACACGGACGTCGTAGCTCGGCGTGTAGTCCACGAGCGCGCCGAACTCGTTGGTCTGGATGCCGGCGACGATCGAGCGAGGGTCGTCGAGATCCATCCGGGACGCGCGCAGCGAGAGCCGCCAGGCGTCGTCCGGCAGGAGGCTCGCGGTTGCGACATAGTTCAGCGAGACGTGCTGCCCCGGGCGCTCGTCCCGCACGTTGAGCCGAAGCAGTCCGTCGACCTCGAACTTGTCGTTGACGCGCCGCCGGCCGGAGACGCCCGTCGAATAGATGTCCACCTTGGGAAACGGGTGGCCCCAGTAGCGGGTGACCGACGCCTGCGGCGTAAGCTCGGCGAGGCCGTAATCGAAGAAGTGGGTGTGCGCCACGCTGGCGGACCGGATGCGAAGACCGTCTTCCTGCTTGATGTAGCGCACCTCGGGCAGCGTCATCGGACGGGCGGCGGCCTGGATCTCATCGAGCAGCTTCTGCGCCGCGGCCGCCTCGGGATGCCGCGCGAGCGTCCGCTGCGCGAGCGGAACGGCGATGTCCGGGCGCCCCATGGCGCGGCGCGCATAAGCCGCGAGCACGAGCGTGTCGCGCTCGACGTCTGGTCGGTCCAGCAGCGGCTCCACCCGTGCGAGCGCCGCCCGATGCCGGCCGAGGGACGTCTCGGCCTGGCCGGCGCCGCGCAGCGCCCTTTCGAGGCCGGGGGAGACGCGAAGCGCCCGGTCGAAGTCGACCAGGGCTTCTCGGTGGCGGCGGAGCGTGTTCAGGGACTCGCCGCGGCCGACCCTTCCGTCGACGTCGTCGGGGCGCTCGGCCAGAAGGTCGCCATAAGCGGGCACGGCGGCCTCGTGCTCGCCGCGCCACGCCAACGAGCGGGCGAGGCCCAGCCGCGCCGCACGCCGCTCCTCGCCGTCGAGGTCGGCGTAGCGCAGCATGACGCGATACTCGACCTCGGCCTCCCGCTGGCGGCCGGCGTAGAGCAGCTGGTCGGCGTATTCGCGGATGAGCGCGCGGCGCCGGCCGGGCGCGAGGCGGATAGCCTTGGCGAAGCGTCGGGCCGCGCCGGCGTTGTCGGCGCGCCCCGCCGCCGCCCGCGCCGCCCCGACCACCGCGTCGACAAGCGCCGTGCGCGTCGCCGCGTCGCGCTCTCCGGACGCGATCAGCCGCTCGAGCGCTCCGGTCGCCTCGTCGAAGCGGTTCGCCCAGAGCAGGGCGAAGGCGAGGCCCCGGGCGGCGCGCTTGCGGTCGTCGGCCGGCAGCGATCGCGACGCCATCGCCTCGCGGTAGAACGGAATGGCCTCCGCCGGCCGGCCGGCATAGGCGATCTGGTCGGCGTATTCGCGCAGCAGCGCGAGGCGGCGTTCGGGCGCCGCGCTCTGCGCGCGCCGGAAGAAGATCGCCGCTTCGGCGTTCCGGCCGTCGCCGGCGGCTTTCCGGGCGGCGCCGACGAGCGCGTCGGCCAGCGCGCCGCTCGCCTCCCGATCCTGCGGCGTCGCCCTCGCGAGCCGCTCCCAGTCCGCGATCGCTTCGGTAAAACGGCCGCTCCAGAGCCGGGCGAAGGCGAGGCCGCGTTCCGCTCGCGCCCGGTCCGCGGGCGACAGATCAGAGCGGGCGAGCGCGTCGCGGTACAGCCCGACCGCCACGTCCGGCTGCCCGGCGTAAGCGGTCTGGTCCGCGAATTCGCGGGCGATCTCGGGCCTGCGGTCCGGGCTGCGCTCGATGGCGCGGGCGAACAGCGCGGCGGCCTCCTTGTTTGCGCCGGCGTTCGCCGCCGCGCGGCCGCCGGCGATGAGGGCGTCGCCGAGGCCGCGTTTCGCCTCCACGTCGCCGGGCGTGGTCGCAAGGATCTTTTCCCAGACGTCGGCGGATTCGGCGAAGGACCCCGCCCAGGTCAGCGCGGCCGCGAGATGCCGCTCGACCACCGCGAGCTCGGTCGGCTGCAGCCCCGCGCCTTGCGCCTCGCGGTAGAGCGCCACCGCCTGTTTGGGATCTCCGCCATAGGCGATCTGGTCGGCGAACTCTCTGAGCAATGCGCCGCGCCGGCCTGGGTCGCGCGCCATCGCCTGGCGGAACAGGTCGGCCGCCTCCGCATGACGAGCCCCGTTCGCGGCCGCGCGGGCGCGCGCGACGAGGGCGTCCACGCTGTCAGCCGGCGCCTCCGTCTGCGCGCGCGCGACTAGCACGCCGCCGGCCCCGGCGAGGGTGACGGCGAGCGCCGTCGTCGACGCGACGAGCGCTTTCCGCAGTCCCGCAACCCCAAGCGTCATGGACCGGCTCTGTCCCCCTGAGCGCCGCCTGGCCCATCGAGCCCGATTCACGGATGCGCCGCAACTGATTGCTGATCATTCGCTGATATTCTGATTTGCATCATGAGGCAAAGTAGAGAAGTTGGGAATCGCCAGTCTCATGGCGGCTTCGGGCCGCGGTGCGGGGGATGCTCACGATACATGCGCTACATGTCCCGATTTGAGACGAGGACTCCTTGGAGACCGAGCGAACTATCGCCGCTTCACCAGCTCCTATGGCAATTCTGTGCGGTCGCGAGCCTCACGTTTGGCGTCTGGTACATTGGGTGGCGGTGGCTTTATTCGATCAACTTTGACGCGCTTTGGCTCTCGCTGCCCCTGGTGGTCGCGGAAACGGCGGCTTTCGTCGGCCTGATCCTGTTCACCGTGAACCTCTGGACGGATCGCAGCGTCGAGCCCGGCGCGCCCCCCGCGCGGCTTCAGGACGTCTCGGCGCCCGACGAACCCGTGGAGGACCGGCCGATCGAGGTCGACGTCTTCTTCGCCACCTACAGCGAGGACCCGGAACTGGTCCGCCTCGGATTGCAGGACGCCAAACAGCTCGACTATCCGCACCCGATCGTCATCCGGATCCATGTGCTGGACGACGGCAAGCGGCCTGCGATGGAGCAGGTGGCGCGCGAGGAGGGCGTGAACTACCTCACCCGCTCCGACAACGTCGGCTTCAAGGCGGGCAACCTCCGAAACGCGCTGTCGGCGACCTGGGGCGATTTCGTGGTCATCTGCGACGCCGACACCCGGCCGTTTCCGACGATGCTCGAGCAGACGATGGGCTATTTCCGCGACCCGAAGATGGCGTGGGTCCAGACGCCGCAATGGTTCTCGGACATCCCGCCGGGCAGGTCGCTCGAGCGCGCGCTCGGGCGCTGGTTCGGCCGGCCCGGCGCCGGCGTCGGGCGAGCCTTCGAAGACATTTTTGGCCCCGTCCGCATCGGCGAGGATCCGTTCGCAAACGATCCGCAGCTGTTCTTCGACTACATCCAGCGGCGCCGGAATTGGGCCAACGCCAGCTTCTGCTGTGGGGCCGGGTCGATCCATCGCCGGGAGGCGATCATGGAGGCGGCGTTGCGTCAGTGGTCCGACACGATCTCCGCCGCCGCGGCGAGCGAAGAGCGCGCGGCCCTGCGGCTCACCGGCGAGGCGGCGCTCGACGAGAGCGTGATGTCGAGCCTGCGCTGGCAGGGCGCGCTCGCCGAGGAGTTCACGCCGTACAAGTTCCACGTCTCGGAGGACATCTACACCTCGCTGGTCCTCCATTCCGACCGCGAGCGGGGCTGGAAGTCGGTGCTGCACCCGGTGGTCCAGTCCCACATGCTGTCGCCCAACGATCTGCTGAGCTGGACGATCCAGCGCTTCAAATACGCCGGCGGCACCCTCGACATCCTGTTCCACGACAACCCGCTGTTCCGCCGCGGCGGCCTGACGCTCGCGCAGCGGGCGATGTACGCCGCGACGTTCTATTCCTATCTTTCGCCGCTCTGGAACGTGGTGTTCCTCGCCGCGCCGGTGATCTTCCTGTTCACCGGCGTCGCGCCGGTCTCCGGCTACACGCTCGACTTCTTCCTCCACATCGCGCCGTTCCTGTTCCTGAACGAGCTGGCGCAGATGCTGGGGATGTGGGGCGTGTCGAGCTACAAGGGGCGCTCCTGGTACCTCGCCATGTTCCCGCTCAACCTGAAGGCGCTCCTGACCGTGGCGCGGGGCAAGAAGATCTCGTTTCCCGTAACGCCGAAGGACCGCCAAGAGGGCGTCTATCCACAGCTGGTGCGGGTGCAGATCGCGATCGCCGTGGTGACCCTGGCGGGGCTCGCCTGGGGCTGGCTCGCCTATGCGCTCGGCCGCGAGGCCTACAGCCTCGGGGCGATGATCGCCAATACGCTCTGGGGCCTGAACAACGTCTACGCCATGACGCCGATCATCCGCGCCGCCTACTGGAGGCCGGACGAAGAACAGGCGCCTGAAGCGCCTGCGGAGGTTGCGCGATGAGAATTCCCGAAGGCCTGCTGCGCGCGCGCTCGCAGATCGTCTTTCTTGTGGCGCTCGTCGTGTCGATGCTCGCCATCGTTCAGCTCGAGACGCTCGATCTCGACGCCCGCTCCCGCGCCCGCGCCGCGGCCGAGATGCGCGCGGAGGCGATCGCCGGCCGCCCGCCGCAGCCCGAGCTGGAAGAGCCGCTGCGCGCCGCCGCTGCGCGCGCCGAGGCCGCCTTCGCCCGGTCGGAACCGGGATCGGCGGCCGCCCTGCTGATGGCGCTGTCGGCGTCCGTAGAGGCCGGTTTCGTCCGGCGCGAGGACGCGGCGCCGCGGGTCGAGGCGGCCGTCGCGGCCCTGCGGAAGGAGAATGCGGAGACCCCGCAAGCGGCGGCCGCCAGCGCCATGGCGGCGGTGGCGTTCCCCGAACATGCGAGCAAGCTGATCGGAGCGGCGAACCTTCGCGCCGAGCGCTGAGCGCTGACGGCGAGCCTGCGCGCCCGCCTCAGCGCGCCGCGATGCGTTTCACCATCCGCAGCCGGTTCTCGCCGGGGCGCGAGACGTAGTCGACCTCGTCCATGCTCATGCGGATGAGGGTAAGGCCCATGCCGCCCTCGGGAAGGCCGGCGACGTCGGTCGCGTCGAAGTCGAACGCCAGCGGCTCGCCGCCCTTCACGATGTGCTCCGGGATCGGGGTGGCGTGGTCGACGACCTCGACCTCGACCTCTGAGCGGGTGAGGGTGACGTTTACGTCGACAGCCTCGCCCCGCCGTCCCTGATAGCCATGCTTGATGATGTTGTTCATGGCCTCGACGACCGCGAGTTCGACCGCTTCCGCATCTTCGCGCCCCAACAGGTTGTCGCAGAGAGACCGCACCGCTCGCGCTATGAATTCGACCTGATTGAGGTCGCTGTCGATGGAGAGGCGGACCACGCCCGGCATGGCGTCAGCCCGCCACGCTCTTCAGGGCGTCGTCGACGCTTGCGTGCAGCGGAAACACGCGATCCATGCGGGTCAGAGCGAAGAGCTTCGCCACGGCGCCCTTGGCGCCCGCCACGGCGAGGTTGCCTCGCGGCCCGATGCGCTTGAGGCAGGAGACGATGGCGCCGAGCCCGGAGCTGTCCACGAAGTCCACCTTGCTCAGGTCGAGCACCAGGCGAACGTGCCCCCGGTCGATGCGCTCGGTCATCGCCGTCTTGAATTCCGGCGCCCTTGCGGCGTCGATGCGAGAATCCTCCACGTGAACCACGAGAACGTCCCCGTGCGCGGTGTCGTTCAGAGTCATGCCACCTCCCGGTCGGTCGTGCGCTCGATCACGAGCACGGTCAAATCGTCGTCGAGATCGTCGGAGCCGCGCCAGCGGCGCACCTCCTCGTCGATCGCTTCGAGCAGTTGCTCGGCGTCCGCGTTGGCGTGCCTCCTGATCAAGGCCGGCAACTGCTCGTCGAAGGGCCGGCCCTGGGCGTCCTCAGCCTCGGTCAGTCCGTCGGAGTAAAGGATGAGCCGCTCGCCCTCCTCGAGCCGGAAGGTGGCCTCGTCGTAGTCGGCCTCGGAGATCATCCCGACGGGAAGTCCGCCCTCTCCGACCGTGCGCCGACTGCCGTCGCGCGATACGATCAGCGGCGCGGGATGACCGGCCTGCACGAGCCGACCCTCGCCGTTCACCGGGTCGACCTCGCCAAAGACCATGGTGAAATAGGGCAGTTCGTCCGGCCAATCGCTGTTGATGCCCTTAGCCAGGACCGCAAGCGACGCGTCCCCGTGGCGACCCAGCGCGGCCTGAGCCAGGGCGTTCTGCGACGCGACGGAGACGAGCGCCGCCGGCGCGCCATGGCCCGCCACGTCGATCTGGAAAAAGGCCACAGCGCCGTTCGGTCGCCGGATGACGTTGTAGGAATCGCCGGCCACTACGCTTGATGGCCGGAACAGGCCGACGTGCCGCAGAGGCCCGAGCCGGCCGTTCGGAGGCAGCAGCGCCACCTGGATCGCCGCCGCGGCCTCGAGGTCGCGCCTCAGCTGGGCGTAGGCGCGGGCCAGGCTCTCGTTCAGCGTGTCGCGCTCGCGCTGGAGGCGCTGCCGCTGCATCGCGTTCGCCTTGAAGGTGCGAAAGGCCGTCTGCATCGCCCCGATTTCGTCGCGTCGCTTGGGCCTCGGCAGCTTCACGTCGAGATCGTTCTCGGCGAGCCGCAGCATGGCCGCCGAAAGCTCCTCGATAGGCTCGATGACGCGACGGCGCACGATCAGCATGACTCCGGCGCTTGCGAGCAGGCCCGCGATCAGCAGCCCCGCCCACATCGTCATCAGCCGCTGCCCCGCCGCCTCGAGATCCCGAAGCCGTCCCTCGGAGCTGCGCAACAGCGTCCGCTGCGCGTCGTCGACGACGGCGATGGAGCGGGTCGCCGCTTCGAACCAGCTCTCGCCGGTCACTGGACGCCTGTCCCCCGCGCGAAGCGCGTTGAGGAGGGCCAGCGCCGCCGGCTTGAAAACGCCGTCGAACTCCTTCCGTACGGCGATCGTGGCGTCCGCCACCCCGGGACGAAGTCCGGAGATCTGGCGTTCGTCGGTCAGATCCAAGGCGAGCGTCGCCGCGCCCAGATCGCGAACGACCTCGTCGAGAGCTCTGCTCTCCGCGGCGGAGGCGGCCCCGTCCGCGGCGGCGAGCCGAGCGCGGATGCGCCCCATGTGCTCGCCCATAAGCCCCAGCGCCCGCCGCAGCCGCGATTCGGTCGCGAGGGCGGTGTCCTGCAGCGGCGCGTCCTGAAGAAGAGAGAGGCGCAGAGACCCGATCGAGGCGATCACGTCCGTGACCGTGTCGAACCATCGGTTGGAGAGGCGCCGGCGGCGCGGCTCGTCGCCAGCGCCCCGCGCTTCGTCGACGTCCTCCCGGAGAGCGTGCAGAACGTCGGCCGCCGCGGCGAGCGTCGCGCGGATCGCTTCCGGGCGGGACAGCAAACCCTGCCGCTGGCCGGATTCGGCGAGGGCCGCCTCGAACGCCCGGTCGACCTCCGCGCGCGCCGCGCGCCAGCGTCCGACGAACTCCTCGGACGTGGAGGCGCTCCGCAGCATGACGAAGGCGCGACCGCGTTCCTCCCCGAGACGGCTGGCGAGGAGCGTCAGCTTTCCTCTCAGCGCATCATGGGCGTAAAGCCGCTGCGCCTCGAAGCGCGCGTTGGCCTGCGCGACGAGCTGGCCCCCGACCGCCACAATGAGCGCGAGAGCGAGCACGCCGGTGAGCAACAGGAGGGTCGTCCGGATTGTCATCGGCTGATAATCTCGCCCGTTCCGATCGACTGCGAAAGCGACCTCCGCTGGCGCCTTCCACATCTCTCGCCTCGGCCGCCGCTCAGGCTGGCCTGATCTACGGCGCGGCCGCATCCAACGCCGACCTCCAAGACGAGGTTCTGCGCGCGGCGCTCGTGCGCGAGTGCGGCGCCATCACGCCGGAGTTCGAGATGAAGTGGGACGCGATCGAGCCTGCTCAGGGCGAGCGCCGTTTCGGAGCGACCGATCGGCTGCTGGATTTCGCCTGGTCCCATGGAATGGCATTCCGCGGCCACACGCCTTGGTGGCATTTGTCCACCCCTCGCTGGTTGGACGGCGCCGAGGCCAAGGATTTCGCCAAGGCCGCTCGTTCGCACCTGATCGCGATGGCGGAACGCTACGCCGGTCGAATTCACTCCTGGGACGTCGTCAACGAAGCGGTCGAGCCGGCGGACGGCCGATCCGACGGGTTGCGCCGATCAGCGTTCCTGGCGGCGCTGGGTCCAGGCTACGTGGCCGAGGCTTTCGGAACGATTGCGGAGATCGATCAAACTGCGCTGCTTGTGCTTAACGAGATGGGGCTCGAGTACGAAGGGCCGGCGGCGCAGGCGAAGCGACGCTCCGTCCTCCGTCTGCTTGAAAGTCTGGTGGGGAGCGGCGCTCCCGTAGGGTGCCTCGGCCTGCAGTGCCATCTCTCCGCGTCCGATCGACCGTCGGCGAACGCGGAGTTCCGCGAATTCCTGGGGGAGGTTCGGGCCATGGCGCTGAAGGTCATGATAACGGAGCTCGACGTCGACGGAGCGGTCGTCAGGGGCGACAGGGCCGTGGTCGATCGGGCCGTGGCGGACGTTTACGCCGACGTCGTCGAAACGGTCGCCGCTGAGGGCGACCTGATCGGCGTGGTCACGTGGGGCGTCTCGGACGCCAAGTCCTGGCTCAACGACAGGGAAAACCGCCGCGCCCCCCGCGGCTTGCCCCTCGACGCAAGTGGCCGCCGCAAGGCTTCATGGCGAGCGCTGGCGCGCGGCCTCGCGACGCGCGCGCGCCGGGGCGCGGACTCCGGGTCTGGCGGATAGGCGCCGAACGTTCCGAGACGTCACCGGGCCGGACCCCGAGCGCCGGGCACCGTCGGTCATCGGCGATCCTACGGATGCCGTCCGATCCGGCGCCAAGGCGCGACCAGCGCCTCCTCGCCAACCGCGGCGCGCGCGAGCGTCACGCCGTAGGCCGTCGCCGCCGCGGCGTCGGTCAGCACCTCCTCCGGGGAGCCGTCGCCGATCACCCGGCCCTGCGCCATCAGCACGAGGCGGTCGCAGAAGCGGCTCGCGAGCGTGAGGTCGTGGAGGACGACAATGACGCCCATGCCGCCGCGCGCCGTCTCGGCGAGGCGCTCCATCACGCCGAGTTGATGCGAAGGGTCGAGCGCCGCGACGGGTTCGTCGGCGAGGAGCCATTCGGCCTCGACCGCGAAAGCTCGGGCGAGGAGAACGCGCGCGCGTTCGCCGCCGGAGAGCGCGCGCATCGGCCGGTCACGAAACGCTTCGGCGTCGGCGGCGCGGAGCGCGCGGTCCACCGCCTCGGCGTCGCCGGGCAGGGCCGCGCGCCCGAAGCGGCGGTGCGGCAGGCGGCCGAGCGCGACGACGTGGTCGGCGCGCAGCGGCCAGTGCGCCTCCGAAGACTGCTCGAGGTAGGCAAGGCGCTTCGCCACCGCCCTCCTGCCAATCTCGGAGAGAGGTCGGCCGTCGTAGACGACTGCGCCCTCGTCCGGCTCCCGGAGGCCCGCGAGCGCGCGGAACAGGGTGGTCTTGCCCGCCCCGTTCGGGCCGATCAGGCCAACCAGTTGGCCCGGCCGCAGCGCCAGAGAAACCCGATCGACGCGCGGAACGCCGCCGAGGCGGACCGTGAGGTTTTCGACCCTGATCTCCATCACGCCTCCCGCCGCAGCCGCCAGAGCAGGACCAGGAAGAAGGGCGCGCCGATCAGCGCCGTCACGACGCCGAGCTTGAGCTCCGGACGCACGCCGACCAGCCGGACGCCGATGTCCGCGCCAAGCACGAGAGCCGCGCCGCCGAGACCGGAGACGAGCAGCAGTCGACCGGGCCTGCCGCCGACGAGGGGACGCAGCAGATGCGGGATGACAAGCCCGACGAAGCCGATCGCGCCGGTGACGGCGACCGACGCGCCGACGGCGAGCGCCGTGCCGCAGATGAGCAGCAGACGCACCCGGCCCAGGTCGAAGCCGAGGCTTGCGGCGGTGTCCTCGCCGAGCGTCAGCGCATCGAGGGCGGGACCGGAGGCGAGGATCATCAGCCATCCGACGACAAGCAGCGGCGCGGCCAGCTGCACATGGCTCAGGCTGCGGTCCGCGAGCGATCCCATCAGCCAGAACATCACCTCCATGGCGGCGTAGGGGTTCAGCGAGAGGTTGAGGGCGAGCGCCGTCAGGGCGCCGGCGAGGCTGTTGATGGCCACGCCCGCGAGGATCAGCGTCATGGTCGCGGAGCCGCGGCCGGCAAGCGCGTAGAGCAGCGCGACCGCGAGGCCCGCGCCCAGAATGCCGCCGATCGGCAACGCTAGGGCGAATGTGGCCGAGACGCCGGAGTAGAACGCCATCACCGCGCCGAAGGCGGCCGCGCCCGAGACGCCGATCACGCCCGCGTCCGCCAGAGGATTGCGGAGCAGGCCCTGCATCGCTGCGCCCGCCAAACCGAGGCTGAAGCCGACTAGCGTCCCCATGATCGCCCGCGGCAGCCGCAGCTCGGTCAGCACCAGCGCCCCCAGCGAGGAGCGTCCCGCAAAGATGTCGGCCACCGCGCCGCCCACATCGACAGCGGCGTAGCCGACCGTCACCGAAGCGACGAAGGCCGCGACCACCAGCGCCATGAGAGCGCCGACGAGCGCCCCGTAGGGCGGAGCTTCGCTCACGGCGCGCTCCCGGCCGCGTCGACCAGAATGTCGTAGGCGTCGGCGATGCTGGGCCCGTAGCAGGTCCAGAGTTTCGGCGGGATCTTCACGACGCGAACCCGATCGCCGAGCTTCGCGAGGATCGGGTGGCTCAGGACCTCCGTCGCGAGGGCCGGCGGGCCGGGCCGGTCGCCGTCGACGATCAGCAGGTCGACGCCCGCCAGGAGGATCGTCTCGAGCGGAAGCTGGCCGTAGTTGTCGAGCTTCAGCTCGGCCGCGACGTTGACGAGACCGGCGCGCCGCATCAGCTCGTCGCTGAGAGATCCGGGACCGGCGGTGAAGCCGTTCGGGCGGAGCACCGCGGCGCGCAAACTCCGCTCGCGGACCGGCGCCGGGCGCGCCAGCCGACGCTCGAGCTCCGCGATCATCGCCTCGCCGCGGTCGGAATGGCCGACCGCGTCGGCGACGCGGCGGATCTCGGTCTTCACCTGGTCGAGCGTCCGCGGCGCGTCCGCCTCGACCACCGGCACGCCGATGCGCTTCAGCACCGAGACCGCGGCGCGCGCGGTGTAGCGGCCCGCGAGCACGAGATCGGGCCTCGCCGCCACGACCTCCTCCGCGAGGCCGCGGTTCTGCGGCGCGCCCCGGACGAGGTCTGCGACGTTCGAGCCCGCCGACACTGTCGACAGCCAGGTCACCGAGGCGACCTGCGCGGGATCGGCGAGGCGGACCAGCAGTTCGTCGGTGCAGAGGTTGATCGAGACCACGCGCGCAGGCGCGGCCGCCGAAGGCGATCCCGGCCAGACGCCCGTGAGAAACGCGGCGAGGAGGGCCAAATGCCGTCGGTCAGCCATGGGCGAAGCCGCGTCCCTCCTCGTCGAGCGCCTCCGGATCGCGGCCGAGCCAGCGCTTCGAGATCGCCCGCCATGTGGCCAGCCGCGAAAAGTCGGGCGTCTTTGAGAGGCTGTCGTCGTCCTCGATGAAGGGGTTGGCGAAGAAGATCGAGATCATGGGCTCACCCGACCCATTCCACATTTCGAAGCCCCAGGTCACCGGCTTGCCGTCAGGTCCGCGCCCGCGGAACAGCTGCGCCTTCGAGGGTTTTCGTCGACGCGTCAGCTCCGGCGCCACGGGAAAGCGCTCTGAGCCGCGGTTCTCGCCGATGCACAGGTGGAAATGGCCGCCATGGCCGAACATGACGGTGAGGTAGCCGTCCATAAGACCGATCTTGTCCGGCGCGCTCGGGCAGCGCCATTCGTAGGCCGCGCCCTCGATCAGCGGGCCGAAGCGCACGCCGGCCCAATGGTTCTCGAACACGTCGCGCAGGAACGCCTCGAGCGTCGGCTGCTCAGCCTCGAGCGCCCAGATCTCGCGCCGGACCGCGCCGTCTGCGTCGCGGATGACCTCGGTCGGCTCGCGCCGGGAAACAGTCTCAACAGTCATTGCGTCACCTTCGATCTTGGAGAAGGGCGGCCGCCGACCACGAGCCGGCGGCCGGCGTCGTCAGAACGAGACCTTGAGGCCGCCGTAGGCGGCGCGGCCGGGCGTGTTGTAGGTGAGGACCTCCTCGTACTTCTTGTCGAAGAGGTTCTCCACCCGGCCGTAGACTTCCGCGTTCGGGTGAATCTTGTAGGACGCCGCGAGGTTGACCAGCGTGTAGGCCTTCAGCGGCACGCTGGTCCGCGCGTAGGTCGCGGCGTCGTAAGCGAAGTCGCGTTGGCGCCCGTTGCGGACGATCCCGAGATTGACGTTCGCGCGGCCCTCGAGGAAGGCGTAGTTCGCGTTGAAGCTCGCGATGTGCCGCGGTCGGCGCACCAGCGTCGCGCCCGTGGCATCCTCGCCGTCGGTGAAGGTGTAGGCGCCGCGGAGCGTCAGGCCGTCGATCGGCTTGACGGTCAGGCCAAGCTCCACGCCTTGGATCTTCGACGTTCCGGCGAGGTTGATCGGCCGGTTGACGAAGCCGGTGGGGTCGGCCGGGTCCGCGACCGTCTCGCTCGAGATCAGATCCCTCACGCGCTGCTGGAAGTAGGTTGCGTCGAGGAGGATCCGACCGTTCCAGAACGGCTGGTCGAAGCCCACGTCCCAGCCGTCGCCGCGTTCGGGCTTGAGATCGCCGTTCGGGATGAAGTTGCCGGAGAAGCCGAAGAGCTCGAAGGTCGTCGGGTTCTTGACGCCCGTGCCCCACGAGGTCCGGATCTTGGTCTTCGTCCGATCGAAGGTGTAGGCGCTCGCCAGCCGGTAGGTCGTCGCCTCGTCGAAGCGGTCGTTGAAGTCCTGGCGGACGCTGGCGGTGACGAACAGCGTCTCGAAGACGCCGATCTGGTACTGGCCGACGAGGCCGGCGTTGTCGATGTGCTTGCGGAGAGGGTTCGGGGCGTCGGCCGGGAAGGGGGACGCGGTGAAGCTTTTGACCGCGTCGCGGGTGTGGTCGGCGCCGAAGGTCAGCACGTGGCTCGCCGGAACCAAGCCTTCGGTCTGGAAGCGGAAGTTGGTCTGGTAGTCGAACCGCGTCATCTCGCCGAGCGAGGCGTAGGTCTTGAGGTCCGTCCCGTCGAAGCTGCGGCGGTCCTGGTTGGTGTAGGACATGCCGACCACGTGATCCCACGCGCCGTCGAGCAGGGTGGCCTTGACCTGCGCGCGGCCGAAGAACTGCTTGCCCCTCTCGGTGTCCCGACTGTCGATCGAGGCGGCGAAGGGGTAGCCGTCCGACGCGGCGCCGAAACCATCTCGATCGGCGTCGAACTCGGCGTAGCGGGCCACTCCCGTGAATTCGAGGTTCTCGGTCGGCCGCACCGAGACCTTCGCGAGCCCGGTCCCGCTCGTATAGCCGTCGCGGTCGAGCGATGAGGTCGGCGCGAGGGCGAACCGCTTCGCGGTTGAAACGCCGCTGATGCGAAACGCCTGGCCGGCGACAAGGACATCGAACGCTTCCGTCCCGCCCGAGACGGAGGCCGTGCCCGTCGCGGCGCCGAACGAGCCGCCCTCGAGGGTGGCGCGGAAGCGGGTCGGCCCTGGCTCGCCCTTGCGCGTCACGATGTTGATGACGCCGCCGATGGCGTCGGAGCCGTAGAGCGCGCTCTGCGGACCGCGCAGCACGTCGACGCGCTCGACCTCGAGGTTGAGCAGGTTCGCGAAGTCGAACTCCGCGCTCGTGCCAGGGTCGTTCATGCGGATGCCGTCGACGATGACGAGCGTCTGGTTGCCCTCCGAGCCGCGGATGCGGAGCTGGGTGAGGGCGCCGACCGGCCCTGTGCGGTTGACGGCGACGCCGGGCAGTTCGCGCAGCACGTCGGACACGACGCGGATCTGGCGCTGCTCCAGCTCCTCGCCGGAGATCGAGGAGACGGCGCTGCCGATCGCCGCGCTGGGACCCTCGACCCGGTTGCCGAGGACCGAGATTGGATCGAGCTCCGTGTCGTCGTCGGCCGGCTCAGTCTGGGCCAAGGCGTTGGAGATCAGGCAGGCGGAGATGGCCGCGGAGGCGGCAAGGCGCGCGCACGCGCCCTGTGAGCGGAAGGAGAGGTTGGACATCGAGACCCCAAGCGGGACGAGTGGCACGTCACCGCGAACTCGAAGCCTCCCCGCCGACGCCCATCACGCGCGTCGTCGGTTCGCCCACCATCGGTGCACCCCGCCCGACGCGTTCGCGTGTGACCACACGGCTGACGGCAGGTCTCCTGGCTCGCGGGTCGTAGCTTGCTCCGTCGCCTTCCCAGACCGTAAGTCCAGTGGCCGATGACAAAGTCGCTCGCCGCTTACAGTAGCGGGGGCTGCCGCGGCATGAGGTCGTGCGACCCGCACCGCGTTCCCTTTTGATCCCCGAGGGGAACCGTCGCGGCGGACGCTATGGCGGAAATGTGGCGGGAGTCAACGAGCCATCTCCGCGTCCCCGCGCAGGCCATCTGCGCAAAGCGCCGCGGACCGCGAAGGCACGACGTCCCCGCCGCACATCCGGGGGCGCTGCCGCGGATGTAAAGGCGCGAAGACGAAAGAGGTCTAAAATCAATCACTTGAAGGAACTGGCTGGGGCGGGAGGATTCGAACCTCCGCATGGGGGAATCAAAATCCCCTGCCTTACCGCTTGGCGACGCCCCACCGGCCGCGTTAAGCGCCGGAGTGGGCGATGGATAGCCGGGGCGCGCGCGGTCTGCAACCGGCGTCAGCGCCGCCGGGCATCGCGGAGGAGCTGCATGAGCGACGATCTGACGTTCGACCGCTCGACCGATGCGCCCGCCGGCGCGGTGCGCGAAGCCGCGCCGCTCGTGCGCCGGGTGATCGCGCCGAATCCCTCCGCCTTCACCTTCACGGGCACCGCCACCTACCTCGTCGGCCGCGGCCGCGTCGCCGTGATCGATCCAGGGCCGGACGACCCGGCTCACACGGCGGCGCTGCTCGCGGCGCTCGACGGCGAGACCGTCGAGGCGATCGTCGTGACCCACAGCCATCGCGACCACTCCGCCGGCGTCCCGGCGCTGAAGGCCGCGACCGGCGCGCCCGTCGTGGGGGCCGGGCCGCACCGCGCGTTCCGCGCGCTCCACGCCGGCGAGGCGCGGGGACTGGAGGCGGGCGTCGACGGATCCTACGCGCCGGATCACGAGCTCGCTGAGGGGGAGGGCGTCACGGGGCCCGGCTGGTCCCTGGTCGCGGTCGAGACGCCCGGCCACACCGCGAACCACCTCGCCTTCGCCTTCCCCGAGAGCGCGCTGCTGTTCTCCGGCGACCATGTGATGGCCTGGTCGACCTCCATCGTGGCGCCTCCCGACGGCGCCATGGGCGCTTACGTCGCTTCGCTCCGCAAACTGATCGAGCGGCCGGAGGAGCTCTACCTGCCCGGACATGGTCCCGCGCTACAAGACGCGCGGCGGTTCTCGCGCCAGTTGCTCGGCCACCGGCTGATGCGGGAGGCCGCGATCCGCCTGCGGCTGGCGGAAGGGCCGCGCACCATCCCACAGCTGGTCGAGGAGCTGTACCGCGGGCTCGATCCGAAGCTCGTCTTCGCCGCGGGTCTGTCGGTCTTCGCCCATCTCGAAGATCTCGTCGCGCGCGCCGAGGCCGTGACCGACGGCCCGCCTACTCTCAACGGTCTCTATCGCGCGCCGTGATCAGGCTCGCCGGGCGAGCAGCTCCTTGGCGTCGGCGAGGTCCGGCGCGTCGATCCGGCGGTAGCGGGCCTGCACCAGGCCGAAGAAGCCGAACGCGAACAAGCCGGCTGCGGTCACGAACAGCAGCGCCCAACCGTAGGGCTGGGCCCGCAGCGCCTGCAGCGCTCCGCCGAGGCCGCGCACCTCGTCGCTGTCGGCGTGCAGCGCCGCCGTCACCACGAAGCCGCCGATGATCACGAAGGTCAGCGCGCGGGCGGCGTAGCCGGCGCGGCCGACGTGGCGCACCCAGTCGGTCGCGCCCGGCGGCGGGGCGAGCCGCCGCATCACGTCGCCCTTCCAGGCCTTCCAGCCGTAGCCGAACCCGCCGCCGACGAGTCCGAAGCCGATCGCGCCAACAAGCCAGGCCCCGGCCGGCTGCGCCATCAGCCATTCCGTCCAGTCCTGCGCCATCTGATCCTCCGCCCCGCCGCCGCCGCGGCCGAGCGCGAGGTTGGCGGCGGTCGCCGCAAGCCCGAGATAGACCACGCCGCTGATCGCCTGCAGCGCGCGGGTGGCGCGCGCCTTGGCGGAACGGCCGCGACCGTCGGCGTCGAACGCCGCGCCGATCACGCGCCAGGCCGCGAAGCAGACGAGGCCGGCGCCGATCGCCAGCAGCAGGACGGCGCCGAAGGGCTGCTCCAGCACGCTGCGCAGGGCGCTTTTGCCGCCGCCCACGCCGCCGCCGGCGCCGAAGGCGGCGAGGGCCGCAAGCCCCCCCACGAGACAGTACACGACGCCCCGTGCGGCGAAGCCGATGCGGGCGAGGAGTTCCAGGCGGCGAGTGGGCGTCTGCGTCATCACCCGATCATCGGGCGCGGCGGGCCGTCTTCAAGGATCTCTCAGAAAAGGATCTTAAGCCTTGCGGCGACTCAGATCCGTCCCCATCCTTTGCCCTGTCGTTAACAACCGAAAGGAGGTGATCCGGTGTCTCATCGTCTTGATCAGCGCTCGGAGAGCGCCGCGACCTCGATTCTGGCTTCGGCTGGGTATCGCGCCTGACGTTCGGGTGGTCGCGGGTCTCTCGACCGCGATTGGAGATGGGAGGGGTCGTCCTGCGAGGGGACGGCCCCTCCGCTCGTTTAGGCGGCGTTTTTCGCGCTCGGCGCGGGCGCCGGCAACCGGACCTCGGGAAGGCGTTCGAACCCGGGCTTCGCCAGCAGATAGCCCTGCACCAGCCGGATGCCGATGGTCCTGACCACGGCGAGCTCCGCCTCCGTCTCGACGCCTTCGGCGACGACGGCGATTCCGAGCGTCTCCGCCAGCCGGGCGACGCTCGCGACGATCGCCTGTCGGGCGCGGCTGAGATCGATGCCGCGGATCAGGTCCATGTCCAGCTTGATCACGTCAGGCTGGAACTCGGCGAGCAGGTTCAGACCGGAATGGCCGGCGCCGAAATCGTCGATCGCCGTCACCATGCCCTGACGGCGGTACTCCGCCATGATGCGGGTCAAGTGAGCGCGGTCGTCGACGCGCTCGCCTTCGGTCACCTCAAACATGATGCGCTCGACCGGGAAATCGTGCCGCTTGGCGGCGGCGAGCGTCGTGCCGAGGCAGATCTCGGGCTGATAGACGGCGTTCGGCATGAAATTGATCGACAGCCGCGCCTCGATCCGAAGCCTGGCCGCGAGCTCCACCGCGGTCCGGCGGCAGAGCTGGTCGAAGGCGAACCTGTTGTCCGGCGTCACGTCCGCCAGCACCGCGCCGGCGCCCGCGCCGTCGACGCCGCGGACGAGCGCCTCGAACGCGAAGATCGAACCGTTGGTCACGTCCACGATGGGCTGGAACGCCATGGTGATGGCGCGGGGAAACGGCGTGCTGCATCCCAGACAGCCGGCTGACAGCAACAGATCATGGGACTCGTGGCCGGCGCGCATACGATCTCCAGACTTCGACGGGTACGCACCCCAAGTCTGAAGGTAGAATGTTACGTTTTGGTTAGGAAAAATTCCCGGTGGACCGCGCATCCCCGGCGATCGGCGTCCGGAACGCTGGGGTCCACGATCCGCGGGTTGGAGAGTGCTTGCGTCCGCTCCGGCCTGGCGTGCGGACGCGTGGCGGGAGCGCTGGGAAACGGATAACTCTTGAGGACAGCGCAAGCGGCCGCCAAGCGCCGCGTCGATGGGAGGGAACACCAATGTCGGCATCGTACCGCGAGCTCTACGCCGCCTCGCTCGACGACCGCGAAGCTTTCTGGCTCGCCGCGGCGGAGGCGATCGACTGGTTCGAGCGTCCGACCCGCGCCTTCGATCCTGCTCTCGGCGTTTACGGCCGCTGGTTCCCGGACGGGGTCGTCAACGCCTGCCACAACGCGCTTGACCGGCATGTGGCCGCGGGTCGAGGCGAGCAGGCGGCGCTGATCTACGACAGCCCCGTCACCGGCGCCAAACGCGCCTATTCCTACGCCGAGCTTCTGGCCGAGGTCTCACGCTTCGCCGCCGTGCTGCAGGATTTCGGGGTCGGACCGGGCGACCGGGTCGTCGTCTACATGCCGATGATCCCGGAGGCCGTGATCGCGACCTACGCTTGCGCGCGGCTCGGCGCGATCCACTCCGTGGTGTTCGGCGGCTTCGCAGCGAACGAACTCGCCAAGCGGATCGACGACGCCACCCCCAAGGTGGTGCTGACGGCCTCCTGCGGGGTCGAGCCGACGCGGATCGTGCCTTACAAGCCCCTGCTCGACGCGGCGCTGGCGGGAGCGGCGCATGCCCCCGAGGCGGTCATCCTGCTGCAGCGCCTGCAATTCGACGCTGAGATGACCGACGGCCGCGACCACGACTGGGCGAGCCTCGTCGCCGCGGCCGAGGGCCGCACGACCCCATGCGCCCGCATGAAGGCCACGGATCCGCTCTACATCCTCTACACGTCCGGCACGACGGGTACGCCGAAGGGCGTGGTGCGCGACACCGGCGGCTACCTCGTAGCCCTCGCTTGGACCATGAAGGGGCTTTACGGGATCGCGCCCGGCGAGGTGTTCTGGTGCGCGTCCGACATCGGCTGGGTCGTCGGGCACTCGTACATCATCTACGGTCCGCTGCTCCACGGCGCCACCACGATCCTCTACGAGGGCAAGCCGGTCGGCACGCCCGACGCCGGCGCCTTCTGGCGAGTGATCGCCGAGCACAAGGCGGTCGCGCTGTTCACCGCGCCCACCGCGCTGCGCGCCATCAAGAAGGAGGACTCCGGAGGCGAGCTGTTCCGCCGGCACGACCTCGGCGGCTTCCGCGCGCTGTTCCTCGCGGGCGAGCGGGCGGACCCGCCGACGGTGCAGTGGGCGGAGGACCTGCTGAAGGTTCCCGTGATCGACCATTGCTGGCAGACCGAGACCGGCTGGGCGATCGTCGGCAACCCGCTCGGGATCGAGCCCTTGCCCGTGAAGCACGGCTCGCCGACCGTGCCGATGCCCGGCTATGACGTGAAGGTGCTGGACGACGCCGGCCATGAGGCGGCGCCGGGGGCGCTCGGCAACATCGTGATCAAGCTGCCGCTGCCGCCCGGCTGCCTGCCGACGCTGTGGAACGCCGACGACCGCTTCCGCTCGGCCTATCTCGAGGGCTTCCCCGGCTATTACCAGACCTCGGACGCCGGCTTCATCGACGAGGACGGCTACGTCTTCTTCATGGCCCGCACCGACGACATCATCAACGTCGCCGGCCACCGGCTCTCGACCGGCGGCATGGAAGAGGTGATCGCGGGCCACCCCGACGTCGCGGAATGCGCCGTCGTCGGCGTGGCGGACGCGCTCAAGGGCCAGTCGCCCACCGGCTTCGTGGTGCTGAAGGCCGGAGTCTCGCGGCCCTTCGCGGACATTGAGCGCGAGATCGTGGCGCTGGTGCGCGACCGCATCGGCCCGGTGGCGGCCTTCAAGACCGCGCTCACCGTCCAGCGCCTCCCCAAGACGCGCTCGGGGAAGATCCTGCGCGGAACGATCCAGAAGATCGCCGACGGCGAGGACTGGACCATGCCGGCGACGATCGAGGACCCGACGACGCTCGACGAGATCGGCGCGGCGCTGGCGGGCCGGACGTGAGGCAGGCGATTACGCAGCGATCTGGTCCGCTGCGGCCGGAGCCCCGGTCGCCCGCTTTCGCCGCGTGTACTTGAAGTGCTCGTGGTCTTCGCCGAGCTGCTTGGCGATAAGGATCCAGATCTGCCGCAGCCGGTGCACGTGCAGGTCGTCGACGATCAGCTCCACGAAATGCTCCACTGACGGGATCGTCCATGAGGCTGAGTTGGCCCTGGCGGCAGGCCGAAGGCGGCGAGGCAGGCGCGGTCGCGGTCGCAGGGGGAGGTCAGAATCGCGCCCACGGCGATCTGCACCTCGCTCGTGCTTTCGTCAGACAGCACCGCGCGCTCGAGATCGAAGATCGTCCGGATGTTGAGCATCTTCAGGGCGAAGAAGCGCTCCGGCCCGACCACCGTGCAAAGCTGCGCCTGAGCGACCCAGTCGATCGTCTGGTAGATGCCGAACGGGGACTCGACGTGCAGCATAATCGGATTGAGCGTGGCGAGGTTCTGCACCTCGAAGACATTGGATTCCTCGAGCCGAAAGGCGGTCGGCGAGTCGACGCCGTCGAGGATCGTGACCGGGATCGTCCCGGCGTGGGTCTCGACCTCGTCGTAGCGCGCCTTGAAGCGAAATCCCGCCTTCTGCAGCACGTATTGGATCGCGGCCTCGGGAACGAAGCCGAGCGCGAAGGAGAGGATGAGCCAGAACGACTTTACGCCGCCGCCGGAGTCCGTGACGGTCGTCGCAGGGACGACCGTCACGCCGGAGAGCGCCTGGTAATATTCCTTGGCCGTCGCGGTTACGCCTTCTGCGGATGGAAACACGCGATAGATCACCACCGCGAGCGTCGTCGCCATCACCATGTGCGCGAAAGCGCGAAGAAAGGTGACCGGCGACAGGTCGAACGACGCCACCGCGCGCAATAGCAGGCGAAGGCAGTAGAAATAGGCGCCCGCGAAAGCTACGGCCGCCACCGTGAGCACGTTAACGTGCTGCGCAGCAGCGGCCGCGGCGTCCGCGACGGCCGCGCTCGGGAGGCCGCCGAGCGCCAGCATGCTTGGCCAAAGCCATGCGCTTACGGAGCCTCCAGAGTTTAGAATGTCCGCTGCTGGAGCGAACAGGACGAACACCCCGAACGCTGAAAGGCCCATGAACGGCAGCGCGCAGAGCAGCAGCATCCAATCCGCGTGCAGCATCATCGGAAACCGCGGCAGGTCCTCCAGCCTCGGGTCTTCGCTCTTCAAGTCGAGGTCGACGTAGTATTTCCCCTTTACGAACTCGAAGGAGACGACGGTCTTCGGATCGTTCAGGTCCGGAGCTGCCCCGCCGTGCAGAGGGAGCGGCGGCTTGGTGCTCAGCCCGAAGGTCTTTGCGAAGACGTCGATCAGCTTGATACGTGACAGCCGGACCTGATGCCGGACTGCGATCACGGTCATCGGAGTAATGACAGCCAGGAACAGGCTCGCGCAGATCGGGAAGATCAGCGGCGTATTCGACTCCAGGCTCCAAAAGGCCGCCAGCCCAAGCAAAGCGGCGAAGCCGACGAATATGCAGACGCCGACCACGCCGACCACCGATCCTCTAAGCTTTTCCGAAGTTGCGCCCACGATTTCGTCCCCCAAAGTCGACTGACGCCTGCACCCCCGCGCGCGTGAGCGACGGATCAACTGTACCATAGGTTGTATAATCGATAGTAGTTGTTTTTCAGGTTGCGCCCGGCGTCGTCGCCGCGCCTTCCGGCTGGGCCTGAAAAGCCGAAGGCCGCGCACCCCTTCATGGGATGCGCGGCCTTCATCGGAACGCGAGAGTGGGCGGCGGAGCGCCGCCGGGATCCGTTTTTTCAGCGACGGTCGTCGTCGTCCTCGTCGGCGTCGTCGCGCTTGAGCTGCTTGAGCTTGGCGAAAACGCTCTCGACGTCGAGCTCCCGCTCGGGCGCGTCTTCGGCGGTGGTGATCTCGGCGGAGAGCAGGGTCTCCGGCTCTTCCTCCTTGCGCAGCACCGCGTCCGGGTTCGCCTTGGCGGCCTTCGCCACCTCAAAGTCGAGGTCGATCTGCGAACAGAGGCCGAGCGTCACGGGATCGGCCGGCGTCAGGTTCTGCGCGTTCCAGTGCGTCCGGTCGCGGATCGCCGCGATCGTGGTCTTCGTCGTGCCGACGAGACGCATGATCTGGCTGTCCTTCAGCTCGGGATGGTTGCGCACGAGCCAGAGAATGGCGTTCGGGCGGTCCTGGCGGCGGGAGACCGGCGTGTAGCGCGGGCCCTTGCGCGGCTTCACCGGCGGCAGGCGGACCTTGGAGACCGCGAGCTGCAGCTGGTGGTTCGGGTTCTTCTGGGCGCGCTCGATCTCTTCGCGGGTCAACTGGCCGGAGGTGATCGGGTCCTGGCCCTTGATGCCCTGCGCGGCCTCGCCGTCGGCGACCGCCTTTACCTCGAGCTCATGCAGCTTGCAGAAGTCGGCGATCTGGGAAAACGACAGCGAGGTGTTCTCGACAAGCCAGACAGCCGTGGCCTTCGGCATCAGCGGCGCGTTTGACATGGGTGCAATGCTCCTCTCGCTCCGGCCGCCGGGGCGCGGCGGAGCCCTGATCGAGTTCTCGATGACGGGGGTTTCGCCGTGTATAAGCCGTCGCGAGGACGCAAGCAACGCGTCTTGCGGATCGTCGGGAGTTCAGATTGCGGCGGCGCCGAGGCCGCGGAGCTGCGCGGCGATCTCGCGGTCCAGCGCGGTCGCCACGTCGTTCGCCTCCACCGCCACCGCGAGATCGAAGGCCAGGCTCTCGAGCGCGCGGGCGCGCGTGTAGGCGCAGTCGTCTATGCTGTTGAGCATGCGTCGAATTTCGGTCTGGCCAATACCGATGGCCGCGGCGTGGCCCGAACGCGCCAGCGCGCAGCAGATCGAAAAGCACTGCTCCAGCGGCGTCATGCCCGGCTCCCTCGCGTGGACCGCCTCGCGGGCGGCTGCTAAGTGATGTTCGGCCGCTTAACTCGAGCGGATAGCCCGTTTAACGAGCGTTTGCACCTTCGTGCAACTGCTTACCTGTGTCCCTCCGCGGCACGCCGTGCCGATCTGAGACGAACCGAGGGAGGTCTGGATGTCTCTTTTCGACGACGACGGCGCCGCGGCGCGGCCGCGGTCGCCCCACGTGATCGGGCAGGACCTCGGGCCGGTGTCGATCGACGAGCTACGGCTGCGGATCGCCGCGCTTCAGGCCGAGATCGCGCGGATCGAAGCCGAGATCGCCGCCAAGACCGCGCAGCGGAGCGCCGCGGACCAGCTGTTCCGGCGCTGAACGGCCTCGCCGTACGGTTGAATTTCCAAGGCCCTGCCTCGCTTAACCGTCGGTTAACCTTCCTCGTTCATTGATGGCTGCGTCCAGTTTTCTGGATTGCGAGTGGTTCCTGTCCACTCTGTTTGACGCCTCCCTGTCATCACACTTTCAGGCCGCCGTATTGGCGGCCTTTTTTTCGCGCCATGTTCCGTTAACCTCTCCGGCAAGATGGCGAGGGACAACAGGCCGTCTGGTCCACGATTTGCGGACCGCTCCGCGTTGATGCTGCGAGCTATGGGCGGTATGCCCTTAGCCTGTCGGCGGGCGTTTGAGAGAGGGTGCGAAATGATCGACCGTGAGCGTTCCGATGCCGAGGCCGGCGCCGTGTCCTTCGGCATGCGTCTGGTCGGCTCCGCCTCCTTCATGTCCCTGTTCCGGGAAGGCATGGGCCTCGTCGAGGAGACGGCCGCCTATCTCGACGGCGAGGGCCGGGGCGAGTCGCGGGAGCTCGGGCGGACCGAGTCGATCGCCTACGCCACCGAGAGCATGCGCCTCACCACCCGCCTGATGCAGATCGCCTCCTGGCTGCTCGTGCAGCGCGCGGTCAACGAGGGCGAGATGTCCTACGATCAGGCGCGCGAGGAAAAGCAGAAGGTGCGGTTGTCGCCGATCGGCTCCACGCTGCCGGACGACGTGCTGGCGCGCCTGCCGGAACGCCTGCGCGATCTCGTGGACCGCACCTCCCGTCTGCAGGAGCGGGTTCAGCTGCTCGACCGTCAGCTCGCCTCGCCGGGGGAGGCCGCCGAGCAGGCCCCGCACCCGCTGCACGGGCAGATGGAGCGGCTGCGCCAGGCGTTCGGCGGTTAGAGGCTGAGGCTGAGCGCGGCGGCGCCTCAGGCGCCCCCGATCAACACCCCGGCCGCGAACACCAGCGCGCCGCCGACCACCACCTGCACGATCGCCCGCATCATCGGCGTCTCCATGAAGCGGTTCTGGATCCAGGCGATCGCCCACAGCTCCACGACGACCACCAGCGCCGCGATCGCGGTCGCCGTCCAGAAATCTCCGATCAGGTAGGGCAGGGCGTGGCCCAGCCCGCCGACGGCTGTCATAACGCCGGAGGCGAGGCCACGCTTCAGCGGCGACCCCCGGCCCGAAATCACCCCGTCGTCGTGCGCGGCTTCCGTGAAGCCCATCGAGATGCCGGCGCCGATGGCGGCGGCGAGGCCCACAAGCAGCGTCGTGTGGGAGTTCTGGGTGGCGAAGGCGGTGGCGAAGATCGGCGCGAGCGTCGAGACCGAACCGTCCATCAGGCCGGCGAGGCCGGGCTGAACCCAGGTCAGGATCAGCTTCCGGCGCGCGGTGTCGGCCTCCGTGGCCTGGGCGTCCGAGCCGAGATTGGCGTCCGCCAGATGATCGGCGGTCGCCTGATGGCCGCGCTCCTGTTGGGCGAGGTCGCCGAGCAGCTTCCGCGTGTCGGCGTCGCTGGTGCGCTTGGCGGCCAGTTCGTAGAACCGCGCCGCGTCCTCCTCCATGCGCTCCGCCTCGGCGCGGATGCGCTCGATGCCGAGCTGGTCGACGAGCCACGTCGGGCGGCGGGCGTAATAGCCCGCGACGTGCTCGCGGCGGATCAGGGGCACATGCGGGCCAAACCGCCGGGCGAACAGGTCGAGGAGGCGGCGGCGGTGGCGGTCCTCCTCCTCCGCCATGCCCCGGAAGACGGTCGCCGAGGCGGGATAGTCGGCGTCGAGCCGCGCGGCGTAGTCGGCATAGATGCGCGCGTCGTCCTCTTCCGAGGAGATCGCCAGCGCGAGCATCTCGCGCTCGGAAAGGTCGTCGAAGCGCCTCCGACCGCCCAACAGGGACAACATGCGGCATTCCTTGTTTAGATTTCTTCTAAACTAGGGGCGCGGAGGCGGCCGATCAAGCGTCAGGGGCGGCGCAAACAAAAACCCCGGCCGCGCGGGGCGCGGCCGGGGTTTTTTAGGGCCCTGAACGGGCGAATCAGTTGGTCTTCGAGATGCCGAAGTTGGCGAAGCGCTTGTTGAAGCGCGACAGGCGGCCGCCGCGGTCGGTCAGCTGCGCCGAGCCGCCGGTCCACGCCGGATGGGTCCGGGGGTCGATGTCGAGCTGCAGCGTGTCGCCGGACTTGCCGTAGGTCGAACGGGTCTCGTACTCGGTCCCGTCGGTCATCAGGACCTTGATCGCGTGGTAGTCGGGGTGGATGTCGGCCTTCATGACGCGTCTCTGTTCAGCTGCTCGGGCGCGCTCGAAAGGCGCCTCGTCGGAAGCGGGTGATCTCGTAAGGCGGCAGCCTATAACCCAAGACGCGGCCGGGAACAACCGCGGCCGTGCGATTGCGCCGCGCCAAGGTGGGGTTGGCGCCGAACCCCAAGAAACGGCATAACCCTCGGCCATGTCGTCTGGAACGATCCCAAAGAAGGTCCGTCATGGCGCGTCGATCTCGCTCAGCTGACGTCGGGGAGGCGTCGGCGCCCGCAGCGCGGTCCCGCTCCCTCAGGCCTCTCGCGGCGCTCAGCCCCTTCGCGCTCCGTCACAAGGGCCGCATCGCCGGCGCCTTCGTCGCGCTGGTCGCGGCCTCGGCGGCGACGCTTGCCATTCCCGTCGCGGTGCGGCGGCTGATCGATTTCGGTTTCTCGAACGACCATCCCGGCATGGTCGACCAGTACTTCGGCACCATGCTGATCGTGGTCGGCGTGCTCGCGCTCGCGAGCGCCTCCCGCTACTGGTTCGTGACGACGCTCGGCGAGCGCGTGGTGGCGGATCTGCGCTCGGCGGTCTTCGCCCATCTGACGAAGCTGTCGCCGTCGTTCTACGACAGCGCCCGCTCGGGCGAGATCGTGTCGCGGCTGACGGCCGACACCACGCAGATCAAGGCGGCCTTCGGGGCCTCGGCGTCCGTCGCGCTGCGCAACCTGTTCCTGTTCCTCGGCGCGGCCGCGATGATGGTGGTGACGAGCCCGAAGCTCTCCGCCCTGGTGCTCGGCGCCATTCCCCTGATCGTGCTGCCGCTGGTGGCCTTCGGCCGCTCCGTCCGCCGCCGTTCCCGCGCGGCGCAGGACACGCTGGCCGACGCGTCGGCGGTCGCCGGCGAGGCGGTCGGCGCCATGCGCACCGTCCAGGCCTTCAACGCCGAGGCCCGCGTCGCCGGCCGCTTCTCCTTCGCGGTGGAGGAGGCCTACGCCGCCGCCCAGTCCTCCATCACGGCGCGGGCCATCCTGACCGCCATCGCGATCTTTCTGATCTTCGCGAGCGTGGTCGGCGTGCTGTGGTACGGCGCGACCGACGTGCTCTCCGGCGCGATGTCGCCGGGCACGCTCGGGCAGTTCGTCCTCTACGCCGTGTTCGCGGCGGGCGCGATCGGAGAGCTCTCCAACGTCTGGGGCGAAATTTCTCAGGCGGCCGGATCCGCGGAGCGGCTCGGCGAGATCCTCGCGACGCCGCCCGGCATCGCCAACCCGGCGGCGCCCAAGGCGCTGCCGCAGCCGGCGCGCGGGGCGCTCGCCTTCGAGTCCGTGCGCTTCGCCTACGGCGCCGGGGCCGAGGGCGGCGGCGTGCTCGACGGCGTCTCCTTCGCCGCCCGCCCGGGCGAAACGCTGGCGATCGTCGGCCCCTCGGGCGCCGGCAAGAGCACCCTGTTCCATCTGGCGCTGCGCTTCTACGACCCGCTCGCCGGCCGCGTCACGCTCGACGGCGTCGACCTGCGCGACGCCGACCTCGCGGACCTCCGCGCCCGCATCGCGCTCGTGCCGCAGGATCCGGTCGTGTTCGCGCTGTCGGCGCGCGAGAACATCCGGCTCGGCCGGGCCGGCGCGACCGACGCCGAGGTCGAGCAGGCGGCGCGGCTCGCGGGGGCGGATCGCTTTCTCGCCGCGCTGCCGCAGGGCTACGACACGCCGCTCGGCGAGCGTGGCGTGACGCTTTCCGGCGGCCAGCGCCAGCGGGTCGCGCTCGCCCGCGCCTTCCTCAAGGACGCCGCGCTGCTGCTGCTGGACGAGGCGACCTCGGCGCTCGACAGCGAAAGCGAGACGCTGGTGCAGGAGGCGCTCGCCGCGAGCCGCAAGGACCGCACCACGCTGGTCATCGCCCATCGCCTCGCCACTGTGCTCGCCGCCGACCGCATCCTCGTGCTCGACGGCGGTCGCGTGGTGGAGGATGGGACTCACGCCGAGCTGGTCGCCCGCCGCGGGCTCTACGCCCGCCTCGCCGACCTGCAGTTCGGCCAGATGGACGCGGACGCCAACGCCCGTCGCGCCGTCGCGGGATGACGCCGGACGTCGTCGTCACCGACGCAGGCGCGCCGTTCGACCGCGAGGTGATCCTGCGCGAGCTGATCGCCTACAACGAGGCGGCCGTCGGCCCCTCCGGCGCCCGACCGCTCGCGGTTCTGCTGCGCGATCCGGCTACGGCCGAGACCCTCGGCGGCCTCTGGGGCCGCACCAGCTTCGACTGGCTCTACGTTGAATTGCTGGTGATCCCCGAGGCCCTGCGCGGCCAGGGGCTGGGCGCGGCGGTTCTGGCGCAGGCCGAGACCGAGGCCCGCGCGCGCGGCTGCGCCGGGATCTGGCTCGACACCTTCGACTTCCAGGCCCGCGGCTTCTACGAAAAGCTCGGCTTCGAGGTCTTCGGCTCGATCCCCGGCCACCCGCGCGGCCGCGAGCGGTTCTTCCTCAGGAAGACGTTCTAAGCGGCCGCTGGTGACGTCATGGTCCAGCTTGACCAGACCATCCAGGTCAGGCGTCGATCTCACGGTCGGCGGTAGGTCCTCCGGTCAAGCCGGAGGACGACGCAGTGTTTCCAGAGATTCCGCGCCCGGCGAAGGCTACGCCCTCAGGCCCTCACCGCTCCGTCAGCTTGAGTTCGATCCGGCGGTTGCGGCGGTAGGCGTCTTCGGTCTGGGCCGTGTCCAGCGGCTGGAACTCGCCGAAGCCGGCGGCGAGCAGGCGCTGGGGCGGGACGCCCTTCGAAACGAGGTACTCCACGACGGCGATGGCGCGGGCCGCGGAGAGCGCCCAGTTCGAGGGGAAGGCGCCGCGGGTCGGGCGGATGTCGGTGTGGCCGTCGACGCGCATGACCCAGTTGATGTCGGACGGGATTTCGCCGTTCAGCTGCACCAGCGCCTGGGCGATCTTGTCGAGCTCCGGCTTCGCGGCTTCGCTGAGCAAGCCCTGGCCGACGTCGAACAGCACCTCGGACTGGAACACGAACCGGTCGCCCACCACCCGCACGTCCGGCCGGTCGGCGAGGATCTGGCGCAGCCGCCCGAAGAAGTCGGAGCGGTAGCGGTTGAGCTCCTGCACGCGCTGGGCGAGGGCCACGTTCAGCCGGGAGCCGAGATCGGCGAGCTTGGCCTGGCTCTCGCGGTCGCGGGTCTCGGAGGCGTTCAGCGCGTCCTCGAGCGCGGCCATCTGGCGGCGCAGCGCCGCGATCTGCTGGTTCAGCAGCTCGATCTGGCTCTGTGCGCGGGCCGAGAGGTCGCGCTCGCGATCGAGCTGGCCCTGCAGCGCGGCGGCCTGGCCGCCGGCGGCGTCGGCCCGGCTCGCGCCCGCCTCGGCCGCCGCCTTCAGCCGGTCGCGCTCGCTCTGGACCGCCTGCAGGCTCGCGGTCAGCGAGGAGATGTCGTCCTTGGCGGAGCGGACGCTCGACCGCTCGAGCGCCAGCAGATCCGTCAGCTCCGCGATCTGCGCGTTGAGGCGCTGCAGCGCCGTGTCCTTGCCCGAAACCTCGCGACCGAGCAGGAACTGCGCGACCATGAACACGGTCAGCAGGAAGATGATGACGAGCAGCAGGGTCGACAGCGCGTCGACGAAGCCCGGCCAGTAGTCGACCGGCTGGTAGCGCCGGCGCGAGCTCAGCGCCATCTCACGACGCCCGCTCGTTCTCGTTCGCGAGCTTCTCCAGCAGGCCGCGGATGGCCTCCTGCTGGCGCGCCTGCGCCTCCACCCAGTCGCGGATCAACTGCTGCTCCGAGCGCATGTGCTTGACGAGACCCTGGATGCCCTCCGCGAGATGGGCGGTCGCCTGGGCCGCAGCCTTGCCGGAGCTCTGTTCGGAGATCGTCTTGCCCAGCCGCTCCAGCGCCGCGGCCACGTCCGGGGAGGCGAGCGCCTGAGGGGCGACGCCGGCGTTGGTCACGACTGGCGCGTCGGAGGCGCCGGCGTCGTTCGCGGCGACCGCGGCCGCCAACCAATCCTCGAGCTCGTTGTGAAAGCGGTTCTGCGCCTGGCCGGCCTGCAGGTCGAGGAAGCCGAGCACCAGCGAGCCGGCGAGGCCGAACAGCGAGGCGGAGAAGGAGGTGCCCATGCCGGCGAGCGGCCCGGCAAGTCCGTTCTTCAGCTCCTCGAACAGCACCGTGGTGTCCTGCGTGCCGCCGCCCCCGAGCGAGGAGATTACGCCGGAGATCGAGCCGACGGTTTCGAGCAGGCCCCAGAAGGTGCCGAGCAGGCCGAGGAACACCAGCAGGCCGGTGAGGTAGCGGCCGATTTCGCGCGCCTCGTCGAGCCGCGTGCCGATCGAATCGAGGATCGAGCGCATCAGCGTCGTCCCGATCGGGGCATGGCCGAAGCGGTCGCCCAGCAGCGAGGCCATCGGGGCCAGCAGCTTCGGCTGCTCGCGCAGCGCGAGGCCCGGATCCGACATGCGGAAGGCGTTAACCCAGCGCACCTCGGGGAACAGCCGCACCACCTGCCGGAAGGCGAGCAGGATGCCGATCACCAGCACCGCGAAGATCAGCGCGTTGAGGCCCGCGTTGGCGAGGAAGGCGCGGGCGATCTGTTCGTGCAGGATCAGGCCGACGAAGCCGACCAGCGCGAGAAAGATCACCATGCGCAGCAGGAACACCCGCGGCGAGGACAGCTTGTAAGGGTCGAGTTCGGTCAGGGACATCGACAAACCGCAGGTTCGCGTGCGTTCGGGCCCGACCGTTACATCACGCTTCCTCGCCCGGAGAAAGGGCGCGGAAAGCTCAATTGCGACGGATTTTGCCCACGACGAAGCGGCGATGAACGGCCGCCTCGGCTGCACGAGAGTCCTTGGCTCGGGACAGGCCGCGAGGCCGCAGTTCCCTCTCCGGCGGGAGGAGGGCAGGTGGGAAGCTTTACGCCAGTTCGGCGTCGATCTCGTCGCGGCTCGGCACCATCACCTGGGCTTCGCCGTCCAGAACCACCTTGTCGCCCACCGAGCAGGTGCAGAAGAAGGTCGCCCGCTGGCGGCCGGGATCGAGCGCGGTGATCTCGACCTGCGCGACCACCTCGTCGCCGATGCGCACGGGCGCGCGGAACTTGATGGTCTGCGAGAGATAGACCGCGCCGGGCCCGGGAAGGCGGGTGCCGAGCACCGCCGAAATCAGGCTCGCGGTGTAAAGCCCGTGGGCGATGCGGCCCCCGAAGCGGGTGTTGGCGGCGTAGGCTTCCGACAGATGGATCGGGTTGGTGTCGCCGGTCAGCGCCGCGAAGGTCTTGACGCCGTCCTCCGAGACCTCGTGGCGGATCTCGGCGGTCTGGCCGATCACGAGATCCTCGAACGCGATCTGGGCGACCGGCTCGGCGGGCGAAGCGTCCCTGGGCTGCAGCACGGCGGTCATGGCGTCACGGTCGCTCGTTGAAATAAGGCCCGGGACCCCGAGCGGCCGGCACTGTGCGGCTCGCCTCGCTGCGGTGCAACGCGCCTTTCGGATGACGGAACGGCTGCAATCATCGCGGCGCAGCTAAACCGAAAATCAACCAGCGTGCCCCACCATCGGTCTCTCAGGCGCGATTGGCCGCGCCGACCGCGGACGTCGCTTAAGGGGCTCAGGACGACGCCCCTCTGGAAAAAGGATTTTTCGGATGGCCATCGACCACACGATGCCGGTGCTCATCGTCGACGACTACAAGACGATGCTCCGCATCATTCGCAATCTTCTGAAGCAGATCGGCTTCGAAGACGTGGACGAGGCGGCCGACGGGTCGGAAGCGCTCGGCAAGATGCGCGACAAGCGCTACGGCCTGGTGATCTCCGACTGGAACATGGAGCCCATGACCGGCATCGAGCTTCTGCGCGAGGTTCGCGCGGACGATAAGCTCAACCGGACGCCGTTCATCATGGTCACCGCGGAATCGAAGACCGAAAACGTGATCGCGGCCAAGAAGGCCGGCGTTAACAACTACATCGTGAAGCCGTTCAACGCCCAGACCTTGAAGGCGAAGATTGACGCGGTGTTTGGAGAATAAGCATGCCCGCAAGACGCGTTGATCGCGCTCTGACCGAACCTTTCGACCGTGTGAGAGCCTACGTCGACGCCAAGAGCGCCAGCGAGGCCTCTTTCAGCGACGTGGTGTCTCTCGCCGAGATCACCGCCGATTCGATGCAGGCGTTCTTCGCCTCGATCGATCGTTCGATCTACCGCGAATTACGCGACATCGCGGACTACATCACCCGCATGCGCGACGAGATCGCGGCCCTGCGGGCCGGCGAGCTCAAGTCGGGCAGGATCGCGACCGCGGGGGAGCATCTCGGCGCGATCGTGACCGCGACCGAGCAGGCGACCAACACGATCATGGAATGCGCCGAGGCGATGATGAGCGCCGAAGGCGAGGACGAGGCGACCTTCAAGGCGATCGTGAACGAGAAGGTCATGGAGATCTTCGAGGCCTGCTCGTTCCAGGACCTCACCGGCCAGCGCATCGCCCGCGTGATCGAGACGCTGGAGAACATCGAGCAGCGCGTCGGCCGCTTCGCCGCCGCGGTGAAGACCGAGGGCGACGATCAGGCCGGGCCCGAGACCGACCGCGAAAGGCGCGCCCGCGAACTGCTGCTCCATGGGCCGCAGGACGCCAATGTCGCGATCGCCCAGGACGACATCGACGCCTTGATGCGCGGCTGAGGCTTCGCCGCCAATTGCCCGGCGGCTCCGCCTCGCCTATATCCCCGGCTGCACCCTGAGCCGGGGATTCCGATGAACCGCTACGAACGCCCGCCGTCGTCCGGCGAAGCCGAGGTCCGCTACCTCGACGCCGATTTTCGCGTGCTGAAGCCCGGCGCCTATGTGCTGTGCGCGGTCACGGGCGCGAAGATCGCCCTGGACGAGCTGCGCTACTGGAGCGTCGCCCGCCAGGAGGCCTACGCCGGCGCCGGCGAGGCGCTCGCGCGGGAGCTGGGCAAGGGCTGACCCCCCTGATCGTTTGAAGTGTGGACGTCGGACGGCGCGCGCCTTCGCAGGCGCTGCGATCGACAGTATCGCGGTCGTGTCTCGGATCAGGTCCGGGACATGAGCGCGGGTTTCCTTCCGTCTCTTACGACCCCGAACGTTCCGTAGAAACCGCTGCGCCGCTTCCGCGCCCCCCTGCGATCGCGGCGCGAAGACCTGCAAGCAGGCGTTCCTCGTCCTCGACGACCAGCCGGACCGGCAGGGCGACCGCGATCTCCGCCAGCTCCGGCCGACGCTCACGCCATTTCACGAAGTCCTTCTCCGTGGTGAGGACCAGCGCGTCGGCGGCGCGGGCCGCGTCCGCTATGGCGCGCGCCTGCGTCGCGGTGGGAAGGGCGTGGTCGCCGAGCGACACGAGGCGTTCCACGCGCGCGCCGATCGCCTCGAGCGTATCGCGCAACTTCTCCGGCCGGCCGAGCCCCGCGACCGCGATCACCCGCCGTCCGCGGAGACGTTCGGCGTCCTGCGGGTCGGGGACCAAAGCGCCGTGGTGGACGGAGAGGCCGTAGCGGCGAGCCTCGACAGCCAGCGCCGCCCCTGGCGCGCCGGGGCCTATGACGAGGACCCTGTCCGTGCGGGCGAACTGCGCCGCCAGCGGCGCGCGCAGCGGGCCGGCCGGCAGGCAGCGGCTGTTGCCCACGCCGCGGGCGCCGTCGACGACGGCGAGCGTGACGGTCTTCGCGAGCGCAGAATTCTGCAGGCCGTCGTCCAGGATGATCACCCCGGCGCCGCGATCGGCGGCGAAGCGGGCCCCGGCGGGCCGGTCCCGCGCGACGACTGTCGGGGCCGCCGCGGCGAGCAGCAGAGGCTCGTCGCCGACCTCCGAGGCGTGGTGCGTCCGTCCGTCGACCAACACGGGGCCGTGGAGGCTCCCGCCATAGCCGCGTGAGAGCAGGAAGGGGCGCTCCCCGGCGGCTGCGAGGCGCTCCGCGAGGAAGATCGCGGTCGGGGTCTTACCGGCGCCGCCGGCGACGAAGTTTCCGACGCAGACGACGGGCGCGGGAACGGTCGCGCCCGTCCGCCCCATGCGCCGCGCCGCGACAGCGCCGTAGACCGCGTCCAGCGGGGCGAGAACCGCCGCGGCGAGGCCCGGCTCCCGCCACCAGAAACCGGGCGCGCGCATCAGCCCACGCCGAGGCGCAGCTGGATGAGATAGGGCTCGATCGCCTGGAGCGTGCGGTTCAGCGCGCCGCCGAGCCGGGCGCAGGCCGACTCGGCCGCCGCGCCCATGGCCGCGCGCGCGAGCGGATCGGAGAGCAGGTCGCCCGCCGCGGCCCCCAGGGCGTCGGGGCCGTCGATTTCCGCCGCGCCGCGGGCCGCGCCGAGCGCGGCGTAGATGTCCGCGAAGTTGCGCACGTGGGGTCCGTGCAGGACAGGGTCGCCGAGCTTGGCGGGCTCGATCGGGTTCTGCCCGCCGTGGGGCGCGAGCGACCCGCCCATGAAGACCACGTCGGCGACCCGGTAGAACAGGCCGAGCTCGCCGATGGTGTCGGCGACGTAGAACTCGGTCTCGCGGTCGGGTTCGGCGCCGGAGGATCGGGTCTGCGCCACGATCCCCTGCAGGCTGGCGGCGTCGACCGCCGGGGCGCCCGCCGCGGGATGGCGCGGGGCGAGGATCGTCAGCAGATCCGGCGCGCGCACCCGGGCCACGGCGTGGGCGCGCGCGACGGCTGCGTCCTCACCGGGATGGGTGCTCGCCGCCACGAACACCGGGCGCCCGCGGACGAGGCGGACGAGCGCGGTCAGCGTCGCCGGATCGGCCGGCGGCGGGGGCGAATCGAACTTCAGGTTGCCGACGTCGACCACGTGGCGCGCGCCGAGCTCGGCGAAGCGGGCGGCGTCGCCGGCGGACTGGGCGAGGCAGAGATCGAAATGCCCGAGCAGCGCGCCGATGGTCCGGGGGGCCCGCCGCCAGCGCGCGAACGAGCGCTCTGACATCCGTGCGTTGACGAGGCCGATCGGCGCGCCGAGCCGGCGAGCGCGGCGGAGCAGGTTCGGCCAGAGCTCGCTCTCCGCGATCAGCACGAGATCGGGCTTCCAGTGGTCGAGGAAGCGGTCGGCGTAGGCGGGCACGTCGAGCGGCAGAAACTGGTGGATGGCGCCTTCCGGCAGCCGCTCCGCCGCCACCGCCGCCGAGGTCACCGTGCCGGTCGTGACCAGCGCCCAGAAGCCGCGCCGCGTCAGGCTTTCGACCAGCGGCAGCAGCGAGATCAACTCGCCGACGCTCGCCCCGTGCAACCACACGAGCGGACCGTCCGGCCGCGCGACGCCGGCGAGCCCGCGCCGCTCGCCGAGCCGCTCGACGCTTTCCTTGCCCGCGCCGGCCCGGCGGCGGAGCAGCGCGCCTGCGAACGGCCGCGCGACCTTGAGGCCCTCGCGGTACAGCGCGAGCGGAGCGGTGACGCGGATGCGGTGAGCCATGGAACGCTGCCGGGACGGAAGGACGTCGGTCATCTCGGCGGACAGACTGGGGCGCCGTTTGTGTCCGCCTCAGGGCCGGCCTGCGACCGTCCCCAGCGGCGTCCCACGAGAGCGTAGGCCCGCGCGTGGGCCCGGTCGAGGCCCGCGCCGACGGCCCGCCGCGCGGTCTCCAGCGCCTCGGCGTCCGCGTCGGGCGCCACATGGATCGGCTCGCCCAGCACAACGGCGCCGCGGCCGAACGGAAGATTGATCTCGGCCCGGTCCCAGGTTGCGAGCATCTTCGACCGGCTGGTCGCGACCGCGAAGGGGAAGATCGGCCGCCCCGAGAGCTTGCCGAGCAGCGCCACGCCTTCGCCCGCGACGCCTGCGACCTTCGGCACGTCGGCGGTGAACACCATGCTGTCGCCGGCCTTCAGCGCCTCAAGCATCTCGCGCAGCGCCCGCGCGCCGCCGCGCTTGAGCGCCTTGCGGCCTTCGCCGCCGGAGCCGCGCACAGCGCCAATGCCGAAGGCCGCGCAGGCGATGGCGTTGATCCCGCCGTCGACATGGCGGGAGGCGAGCGTGCGGGCCGGCATGTCGTCGCGCTTCATGGCGGGCACCATGAGGTGCTGCCCGTGCCAGAGCGCGACGATTGCGGGAAGGTGAGGGACGAGCCGGTCCTGGAAGTCGGCGGGTTCGAAGGTCCAGCGGTTGGTGGCGCGCACCAGCCGGATGTAGCTCGCGAGCAGACGGCCCGCCGCTCCTTGCGCCGCGGCGGAGCGTCCCAGCGACTTCAGCATGGCGGCGACGTCGGCATCGGGGGAGGGCGCCGGCCGTCTTCGCCTACTTCGGCGCGTCCGGCTCCAGCAGCCTGTGGAGATGCACGACGAAGTAGCGCATGTGCGCGTCGTCGACGGTGGCCTGCGCCTTCGCCTTCCAGGCGGCCCGGGCGCTCTCGTAGTCCGGGAACACGCCGACGATGTCGAGCTTCGACAGGTCGTGGAACTTGACGCCGGACACGTCCTCAAGCTCGCCGCCGAACACGAGGTGAAGGAGCTGCTTGGGCTGCACGGCTTCGGTCATCGTTTCCATTCCTTGGCGGCGGTGAGGGTCGGGTCGTTCGCGATCGCGGCGAGCAGCACGCCGTGTCGCTCCGGCGCGGCGGCGACGAGCGCCCCGTGCCGGGTGGTTTCGCGGTTGTAGGAGGGCAGCGCGCCGTCGAAGTCGGTGAGCTTCGCGCCGGCCTCCTCGAGGATCAGGTGGGCGGCCGCGATGTCCCAGTCGTGGGCGGCGGGGCGGGCGAGGGCCGCGTCCAGCGCGCCGTCGGCGACCTTCACCAACCGGTTCGCGAGCGCGTAGATCCAGGCTCCCTCCTTGACGCCGCGCGGGCGCAGCGGGGCGATCAGCGACTTCGTCCCGCCGACGCGCGCGCCGTCGAGAGAGGCCGCGTCGGCCACGCCGAGCGGACGCCCGTTCAGCGTCGCGCCGCCGCCGCGGATCGCCGCGTGGGTGACGTTCTTGACGGGGTTGTGGACGATCCCGGCGATCGGCTTGCCGTCTTCGACGAGAGCGACCGAGACCACCCATTCCGGCACGCCGTCCACGAAGGCGCGGGTGCCGTCGATGGGGTCGACGACCCAGACATGGCGGCGGCCAAGGCGATCAGGGGTGTCGGCGGTCTCCTCGGAGAGCCACCCGGAGCCGGGCGCGAGCGGCGGCAGCCATTCGGCCAGGTATCGGTCGACGGCGAGATCGGCCTCGGTGACCGGGCTGTCGTCGGCCTTGGTCCATTTCTGCGCGCCGCCCTTGGCGAACAACGCCGCCGCGATCGCTCCGGCGGCCGTGACCACCTCGGCGAGACGGCCGGCGAGGCGTTCGAGATCGATCGGCGCGGCGGAGGACTGCACGGTCGGGGGACGCCTTATGAACGGGGGCGGATCGGGGAGGGGCCTTAAGCGCCCCCGCAAAGTGTCGGGATGATGGCCCGCGCGCAAGTCCGCGGGCGGTCGCAGGCCCCGGTCGCATTCGCGCCTTTCCGTTTAGCCCGCGCTTACCCTTTCCCGAAAGCTCCTCTTCAGCATGGCGACAGGGTGAGAAAGGATTCACCAGCTCCGTTAAGCCGCTGTGGGTCGCTCCCAAGTCATCGTCAGTAACAGACGAAGAGCTCGAACAAATGAGCCTTCAGGGAGACTGAACAGTGGGACGTCAAACCGAGGCCGGCGCGCAGACGCGCGTCGGAACGGGGTCGGCCGACCGGCTCGATCCCTTCGCGCTTCCTGTCCGTTTCGCGGCGCCTGACGCCGCGGCGGATGGGGGCGAACGGCGCGTGACGCTCGAAGCCGGGCGCGTCGTGGTGGACAGGATGGTTCGGAGCGTATCGATGCGGATCGCGGTGCCCCTCAATTGTTTCTCCGGCGTCGCCGTGCGCGTCGCGCCGGGCGAGAAGCCGGAGTGCGACCGGGTCGAGGTGGTCCTCGCCCATCGCGACCGCGCGCTGGACGTGCCGCTCCACGAGAGCGCGCCCGGCGGCGACGGATTGGCCGAATGGAAGAGCTGGGGGCGGGCGCTCAAGCTGCCGCTGCTGGTCGAGGAACTCGACGGCCGCCGCTCGACGCCGGCGAAACTGCTCGGGCTGGTCGAAGTCGGCCGCCCGCGCCCGCGTCGACGCCACAGCCTTCTCGCCGGCCGCCGCCCGCGCTTTCTGGTGAAGCGCCGGACGGGCAAGCTCACGGCCTCAACGCCGGTGCTCCGCGGCGAACGCGAGATCATCGCGCGGAACTGAGGGACTGCGTCCTTGGATGACAGCAAGGTCTCCCTCCGCCTGCGGGAGGGGAGCCGCCGCCGTCGCGTTCGATTCTGGGAAAAGCGGCGGCACGCGATGCGTTCCGCCGCTTTTCGTTCGAGACGCGGTCGCCCCTTTCAGGCGCCGTTGGCCTTCCGCACGCAGGCGTTCTCGTGACGGATCATTGCGGCGATGGCGCCGACGCAGACGGCGAGCGCCAGCGCGCTGATGAACATCAGCACGCCTGGCTGGTCAGCGAAGGTGAAGTAGGCCTTGGCCCCTTCCCAGGTGGTGATCGGAGCGGAGTTCATCGCTTAATCTCCTCGAACGATGAATGGGACGGGCGCGCGGGCGGACCGCCCGCGTGCGGGATCGGGACGTCACTCGGCGGGGCTCAGCGCCTCGCCGGCGAAGGCCGGGATGGTGGAGGCTTCCGGATAGGCCTTGACCGGCACTTCCGAGATGTCGAGGCCGGCGAGCTCGACCTTGGGGTCGGTGCGGAGCAGGCCGACCATCTTCAGCACATAGGACGCCGCGAAGCCGGGCACGAAACCGAGGATCGCGAACACCGCCACGCTGCCGAGCTGACCGCCGAATGAGACCGCCGGGCCTTCGACGTTGGGGTAGCCGGACGCGAAGAGGCCCGCGGCGAGCAGGCCCCAGACGCCGCCGAAGCCGTGGACGGCGACCGCGCCCACGGCGTCGTCGATCTTGAAGCGCACGAGCAGCATGTCCGCGAGCTTCGGGATGACGCAGCCGCCGACGAAGCTGATCAGGAAGGCGAGGGCGGGGTAGTAGACGTCGAGGCCGGGGGCGGTGGAGATCACCCCGATCAGCGCGCCGGACATCATCCAGAACGGATCACGGGTCACGAGGTACGAGCCGATCATGCCGCCGGCGACGCCCATGAGGGTGTTGAAGGCGAAGGCGGAGAGCGTGGTCGGCGTGTTGTAGATCGTCATCCACGTGCCGCCGTTGTAGATGATGCAGCCGCCGAGGAAGCCGAAGAAGCCCATCACGATGATCATCAGGCCGATGAGCGACATCGGCATGTTGTGGCCGGCGATGTGGTTGACCGTGCCGTCGGCGTTGAAGCGGCCGAGCCGCGGCCCGAGGTTGATCAGCACGCCGAGGGTGAAGAAGCCCGCGATCATGTGGACGCAGCCGGCGGCGCCGATGTCGTGCAGGCCCCAGCTCGTCGTGAGCCAGCCCTGCGGGTGCCAGCCCCACGAGGCGCCCAGAATCCAGACGAAGCCGCCCAGCAGGATGGCGAGGATGGTGAAGGCCGACATGCGGATCCGCTCGATCACGGCGCCCGACATGATGGAGGCGGTGGTCGCGGCGAACAGCGTGAAGGCGGCCCAGAAGATGCCGGACGCGTTGTCGCCGAGGTTCGGGCCCATGGACTCGCCCCAGACGACGCCGCCCGAGGCTGCGTCGGACACGGTGAAGCCCGTGGGGAACGCCAGATAGATCCACCAGCCGAAGAAGTAGAAGGTCGGAACCAGGAAGGCGAAGGCCAGAAGGTTCTTCAGGCCCGAGGCCAGCGCGTTCTTCGCCCGCGAGGCGCCCATCTCGTAGGCGAGAAAGCCTGCGTGGATGGCGATCATAAGCGCGGTGCACCACCAGTAGAACACCTCGGCGTTGACCGTCTTGGTCAAGGCCACGGAGGCCTCCAGCGCCTCAATTTTCGCAAGCAGTGCGGCGTTTTCCATGTCTGGCCCCCAATTGGACAGGTCGCGCGCCGCCGGATGGCGGCCGAGGCTCCAGACGCAGCGGTCGTGCCAGACGGACGTTCGGCAAGATCAAGAAACGGTGAGGCTGATCCAGCGCTTCGACGGCTCGAGGCGTACGGCTGGGCGCGCGCTGCGGGACAGCGAGCGCGACGCGTCAGGCTTTCGGCCGGTACTCCAGGCGACCGGACCGGCGGGGCCTGGTCGACAGATCGCGCTTCGCGGCGCGGAGTTCGGCGTTCGCTTGGCGCAGGACGACCAGAGCCCCCTGCAGCGCAAGCGAAGCCATGACCCCGGCGACGATGACGTCGGGCCATCCCGTTCCCGTGCCGAACACGCCGAGAGCCGCGAGCATCACCGCGACGTTGCCGACCACGTCGTTGCGGGTGCAGATCCAGGCGGACCGCATGTTGGCGTCGCCGTCGCGATAGGCCCAGAGCAGGGCGAAGGAGGCGGCGTTCGCGGCGAGCGCGAGCGCGCCGACGACGCCCATCGTCCCGGCGGCGGGCAGCGTGCCGTGAAGCCCGTGCCACGCCGCGGCGCCCATGACCCACAGCCCGAAGGCGGCCATTGTGACGCCCTTGAGCTGAGCGGCGCGGGCGCGGAGGCCGATCGCGAGGCCGACGACGGCGAGGCTCACGCCGTAGTTCGCCGCGTCCCCCAGGAAGTCGAGCGCGTCGGCCTGCAGTGAGGCGGATCCCGCCGCGAGCCCGGCCGCGACTTCGACCACGAACATGGCGGCGTTGATCGCGAGCGCCGCCCAGAGGACGCGGCGCTGCGCGGGTCCGCCGGAACCGGCGTCGGGCGAGGGGCAATGGCTGCAGCAGCTCATGCCGCGACCGTACCGAAGGGAGCCGACGTTACGCTAGAACGCCGCGGCCTTTCAGAGACGGGTGAACAGCCAGACGCCAAGCGCGACGACGACCGCGACCGCGATCCACAGGCGCAGGCCGGCCTGCCGCAGCACGAAGCGCTTGTGCTCCGGGGGGAGGGGGTCCTTCACGGCGGGATCGGTCATGCGCGGGTCCTTACGTCCGGAGCAGGGCGTCGACCAGAAGCCCCAGGAAGATTAGGGCGCCGGCTTCGCGGTTCGACTTGAAGATTTTCAGGCACAGCGTCGGGTCGGAGATGTCGAGCGCCTTCACCTGCCAGCCGCAGTGCGCGGCGAAGGCCGCGACGCCGAGGTAGGCGACCGGCCCGCCGCCCGCGGCGTGGACGGCGAAGGCCAGAAGCGCGGCCGCGCCGGCGTAGAGGGCGGCGAGGATGGGCCGGGTGCGGTCGCCGAACAGCAGGGCTGTCGAGCCGACGCCGACGAGAGCGTCGTCCTCCTTGTCCTGGTGGGCGTAGATCGTGTCGTAGCCGATGATCCAGAGGAAGGCCGCCCCGTGCAGCAGCAGCGGCGCCGCGCCGAGGCTTTCAAAGGCGGCGGCCCAGCCCATCAGCGCGCCCCAGCCGAAGCAGACGCCCAGCATCGCCTGCGGCCACCAGGTGACGCGCTTCATGAAGGGATAGAGCGCGACCGGCAGCACCGAGCACACGCCGACGAAGATCGCGAACGGCGGCAGCGCGATCAGGACCAGCAGGCCGACGAGGAGCTGGGCCGCGAGGAACAGCGCGGCGCCCTTGGCCGTCACCTGGCCCGACGGCAGCGGGCGGGAGCGGGTGCGGGCGACCTTGGCGTCGATGTCGCGGTCGACGAGGTCGTTGTAGGTGCAGCCGGCGCCGCGCATGGCCACGGAGCCGACGGCGAACAGCGCGAGGTGCAGGAGGTTCGACGCGCTCCAGCCGGCGGCGGAGGCCGCGAGCCCGACCGACCAGGCGCAGGGCCAGAACAGCAGCCAGGCCCCGATCGGCCGATCGGCCCGCGCGAGCCGCAGGAATGGGCGCCAGCTCGCGGGCGCGGTCGTGTCCACCCAGTTCGCGGCGGCGGCGTCGGCGACGGCGCCGGATGAGGTCCGATCGATCATGGCGAGAAGCGTCACGACATCGGCGCGGTTCGGTCAAGCCGCTTGAAGCCGAAGCGGCTTGAAGGTGAAGAGCTGTCGCGCCAGAACGGCGCTTCCCCCGCGCGCCGGCCGAGCGCGCCAGTCCGCGGAACGCAGCGACGCCCATGGCCGACTATGATTTCTCCACCACGCGGCTCCATGTCGAGGCGGATCTCGCCGAGGGCGCCGAGGTCGCGCTCGAGTCCGCCCAGGCGAACTACCTCCGCAACGTCCTGCGGATGGCGGCGGGCGACGGGCTGCTGCTGTTCAACGGCCGCGACGGCGAATGGGGCGGGCGGGTCGCGGCGGCCGAGAAGAAGCGCGTCACGGTCGCCTGCGAACGGCTGCTGCGCCCCCAGACGCCCGCGAACGACCTCGTCTACCTGTTCGCCCCGCTGAAGCACGCCCGGCTCGACTACATGGTGCAGAAAGCGGTGGAGATGGGGGCGGGGCGGCTCACCCCGGTGATCACCCGCCGCACCGAGGCCCGCCGGGTCAATCTGGAGCGCATGCGCGCCAACGTGATCGAGGCTGCGGAGCAGTGCGGCGTGCTCTCCGTCCCCGCGATCGACGACCCCGTCGGCTTCGATCCGCTGCTCGACGGCTGGGACGCCGGCCGGACGCTGGTGTTCTGCGACGAGGCGGCGGAGATCGCCGATCCGGTCGCGGCGCTGGTCCCTCACGCGGGACGACCGCTCGCCGTTTTGATCGGCCCCGAGGGCGGCTTCGATCCCGTGGAGCGGGAGCGGCTCGTCCGGCATGCGGCGACCATCCGGATCTCGCTCGGGCCGCGGATTTTGCGCGCCGACACCGCGGCGGTCGCCGCGCTTGCGCTGGTGCAGGCCGCGGCGGGGGACGGGCGGGGATAGTCGCCTCTACTATGGCTGCGACGAGGGCTGCGGCCTGTCGCCCCAGCGCTACCCGCTGTTGACCTCGCGTTAACCATAGTCGTCGAGAGTTCACTTCGCGTCCCAGCGGGCGGCTATCGGCGGCGCGGACCGCGTTGCCGAAAAGCCGCAGTGCGGCGCCATCGCGGCTGGGTCGCGAACTCGGCATGCCGTCCGTGCGTAGACGGGCGTATAGGCGTCATGGAGCCGTCGGCTTGCGACGGCATGGTCAGCTTTGAGTCGCGCGAAGAACCCCGCCCATGTCCACTGCTTCTAAATCGACCCCGGCTGCGGCCGCGCGCTGGACACGGCGCGGAGCGCTCGCCTTCTTGCCGCTTGCGCTCGCCGCCTGCGCCCAGTCGCGTCCGCTTCCGGCCGTCGAGCCGATGCCGTTCGCGGCGACCCCGGCGCCCGTCGCGCCGGTGACGATGTCGCCGCTGCCCAACTTCGGCTCCGGTCCGTCGAACGAGACGCGCTACGGCGCGAACGGCGTCACCGACGAGCCGTTCCCGGTGAAGCCGGTGAGCCTCAACCGGATCGACCAGAAGTTCCTGAAGCAGACCGTTCCGAACGACACGGGCGAAGGCCCGGGCACGATCGTGATCGATCCGCACGCCCGGTTCCTCTACCTCGTCCAGGACGACGGCACGGCGATCCGCTACGGCGTCGGCGTCGGCCGCGAGGGCTTCGCCTGGAACGGCCAGGCCTACATCCGCCGCAAGCTCGAGTGGCCCGACTGGCATCCGCCGGCAGAGATGGTGGCGCGTGATCCGCACGCCCGTCCCTACAAGGACGGCATGCCGGGCGGCCCCGGCAACCCGCTCGGCGCCCGGTCCATGGCGCTCTGGCAGGGCGACAAGGACACGCTGTTCCGCATCCACGGCACGATCGAACCCTATTCGATCGGCAAGGCCGTCTCCTCGGGCTGCATCCGCATGCTCAACCAGGACGTGATCGACCTCTACTCCCGCGTGCCGCTCGGCACCAAGGTCGTGGTCCGCTCCTGATCTCCCGGCGCGCGGATCCCGGCTCCGCGCGTCGCGTCGTCTGAATTCTCCCCCGCTCAGGGCGTCGCTTTCGGCGGAAGGCGTCGACCTGCCTCACGATCGGACCGCATGCCATGTCGCGTAACGACGTTCTCGCCGCGCCCGGACAGCTGACTCGCCGCGGCTTCGTCGCTCTGCTGCCGCTGGGGCTCGCGGCCTGCGCCAGCAACCCGCTCAGCGACGTGCGCGCGTTCATCGATCCTGAGGGCGCGAACTACGACGAGGTCTACGGCGCGAAGCCCGACGAGAAGTTCCCGCTGCCGGCGATCAACTGGCGCATGCTGCATCCGGCCGTTCTGCGGCGAAACATCTCCGATCCCACCGGCGAAGCGCCGGGCACGATCGTCGTCGACCCCGAAGCGCGCCTGCTCTATCTCGTGCTCCCGAACGGCCGCGCCATGCGTTACGGCGTCGGCGTCGGAAAGCAGGGTATGGAGTGGAACGGTCGCGCCACCATCAAGCGTAAGGGCGTGTGGCCGACCTGGACGCCGACGTCCGACATGATCTCGCGCGACCCCGAACTCAATTCGCGCTGGGCCGGCGGCATGCCAGGCGGCCTCGACAACCCGCTCGGCGCGCGCGCGCTCTACCTCTACCAGGGCGGCCGTGACACCATGTACCGGATCCACGGGACCAACGCGCCGCGCTCGATCGGCCGGGCCATGTCGTCGGGCTGCGTGCGCATGCTGAACCAGGACATCATCGACCTCTACGAGCGGGTCCCGACCGGCACGCAGGTCGTCGTGCTTCCGGCGAGCCGCACGCTCGGCGTCTCCTGACGCCGGCCTTTACGCCCGAACCGTGACCCCTTACCTGTCTGCGGCCTTCCTCCGCTGAAAGCCGCCCATGGCACGCGACCAGATCGATCCGACCTTCATCACGTCGCGGGACGAACTCGTCGCGTGGTTCGAGGCGGGCTCCAAGCCCGTCGAAAGCTTCCGGATCGGCACCGAGCACGAGAAGTTCCCGTTCCGCCGCGCGGATCTTTCGCCTGTTCCCTATGAAGGTCCCGACGGGATCCGCGCGCTGCTCGAAGGCATGCAGCTCCTGCTCGGCTGGGAGCCGATCATGGAGGACGGCCGCATCATCGGCCTGTTCGATGTCACCGGCGGCGGCGCCATCAGCCTGGAGCCGGGCGGGCAGTTCGAGCTGTCCGGCGCGCCGCTCGAAACCATCCACCAGACCTGTTCGGAGCTTCACGCGCATCTCGCGCAGGTCAGGCAGGTGGCGGAGCCGCTGGGCCTCGGCTTCCTTGGCCTCGGCATGAGTCCGAAGTGGACGCTGGCCGAGACGCCGGTCATGCCCAAGGGCCGCTACGACATCATGACCCGCTACATGCCGAAGGTCGGCTCACGCGGCCTCGACATGATGTACCGGACCTCGACGGTGCAGGTGAACCTCGACTTCTCCAGCGAAGCCGACATGGTCCACAAGCTCCGGGTGAGCCTTGCGCTGCAGCCGATCGCGACCGCGCTGTTCGCGAACTCGCCCTTCACCGAGGGCAGGCCCAACGGCTTCGTCTCGGCCCGCTCCGAGATCTGGCGCGACACCGACAACAGCCGCGCCGGCATGCTCCCCTGGGCCTTCGACCCTGGCATGGGCTTCGAGCGCTACGTCGACTACGCGCTCGACGTGCCGATGTATTTCGTGAAACGCGGCGACCACTACCACGACGTGGCCGGCGCCTCCTTCCGCGACCTGCTGGCGGGACAGCTCCCGCAGCTCCCGGGCGAGCGCGCGACCGTGGCGGACTGGGCGAACCACCTGAGCACGATTTTCCCCGAGGTGCGGCTGAAGCGCTACCTCGAGATGCGCGGCGCGGACTCCGGACCGACCGGCCGCATCTGCGCGCTGCCGTCGTTCTGGGTCGGCCTGCTTTACGACGAGCAGAGCCTCGACGCGGCCTGGGAGCTCGTGAAGCATTGGACCGCCGAGGAGCGGCAGAGCCTGCGCGACGACGTGCCCCGCGAGGGGCTGAAGGCGCGGATCCGCAACCGGTCCGTGCTGGAGGTCGCCCGCGACGTGCTGGCGCTGGCCGACGCCGGGCTTGCCCGACGGGCGAAGGTGAACCTGTTCGGCGACGACGAGCGCATCCACCTCGCGCCGCTACTGCGGGTCGTGGAGGACGAGGCCACCCTCGCCGAGGCGCTGCTCGCGAAGTTCCACGGGTCGTGGGGCGGTCGCGTCGATCCGGTGTTCGCCGAGTTCGCCTACTGACGCCTCACGCCGCGACCCTCGGATGGTCGCGGCACAGGTTCACCTCGACGGTCACGTGGCTCAGCGCCGCGAGGTCCGCGAGGCGGGCCTTGTAGGCCGCCGGCTCTTCAGAGCGGTGCGTCACCACCGCGACGATCGCCGCCATGTGGCCTGGTCCCACCCGCCAGATGTGGAGGTCCGACACCCGGACGTCTCCGGTTTCGAGCCGTTTGCGGATCGCTTCCGCCAGATCGTCGTTCGAGGTCGCGTCCAGCAGCACCCGCCCGCTATCGCGCGCAAGCCCGATCGACCAGACGGCGATCACCACGGCGCCGACGACGCCGATCGCGGGATCGACCCAGCTCCAGCCGAAACTCCAGCCGGCGATCAGACCCGCGATCGCGAGCACCGAGGTGAGCGCGTCCGCCAGCACATGCAGATAGGCGCCGCGCATGTTGTGGTCGGCGTGCCCGCTGTGCGAGTGCCCGTGCCCGTGCTCCCGATCGCGGTGGTCATGGCGGTGGCCATGGTCATGGTGATGGCCATGGTCATGGTGATGGCTGTGGCCGTGATCGTGGCCATGGCCGAGCAGCAGCGCGCAGATCACGTTCACGGCGAGCCCGACTGCCGCCACCACGCTCGCCTCGAGATAGGCGACGGGCTGGGGCGAGGCCAGGCGGAGCAGCGACTCGTAGCCGATCCCGAGGGCGACGACGCCGAGGATGATAGCGCTCGCGAAGCCCGCGAGATCGCCGACCTTTCCCGCTCCGAAGGCGAACCGTGGGTCGGTCGCGTGCGTCGACGCAAAGCGGTAGGCGAGGGCCGCCACACCGATCGCGCCTGCGTGGGTCGCCATGTGCCAGCCGTCGGCGGTCAGGGCCATCGATCCGTAGGCCCAGCCGGCGACGATCTCGACCACCATCATGGTCGCGGTGACCGCGACCACCGTGAGGGTTCGGCGCTCGTTGCGCGCATGGTCCTGACCGAGGAAGCGATGCTCGTGAACATGGACCGCAGCGATACGGCCGTTCTCGGCGACGTGCATGACGGCTCTCCTTCCGCGTGCGGCGTTCGTGGGAGGTCGGCCTGACGCTCCGCTCCGTCAAGCGGGCCATCACGCATTGCGATGGCGAACATCACGGATCCGCGCTGTCGCGGCGCCGCGTTCCGGTCTAACCGGAACGCTCAGCGACCTCCGCCGAACGGACGCGCATGTCGAGAGTCACCGCCCAGACGGCTACGCCGACCGCCCCGAGCGCGCTCGGACGTACGGACCTTGGTCTCTATGTGGTGCTCGTCACCGTTTGGGGGACGAGCTGGATCGCGCTCCATCACCAGCTCGGCGTCGTGGCGCCCGTCGTCTCGCTGGTCTGGCGCTTCGGGCTGTCCGCGCTGCTCTGCCTCGCAATCGCGGTGGCGCGACGGGAGCCGTTGCGACTTCCGCTGCGGACGCACGCCAGGTTCGCGCTCGCGGGCCTGCTGATGTACTCCACCAACTTCCTGCTGTTCTACCACGCCGGCGCTCACGTCCCCTCGGGCCTGCTCGCGGTGGTGTTCGCGCTCGCCTCGCCGATCAACCTCGCGCTCGGCGCGCTGTTCTTCCGACGGGCCATCGAGATCCGGGTGCTCGTGGGGGCGGCGCTGGGCGTGGCGGGCGTCGGCTTGCTCTATCTGCCGCAGATCGCGTCGGCCGGATTCGGGGCCGCCGCCCTCGGCGGACTCGCGTTGTGCGTCGCCGGCACGCTCTGCTTCTGCCTCGGCAACATGATCTCGAGCGTGATCCAGCGCGAGGTCCCGGATCTCGCGGCGACGGCCTGGGGCATGATCTACGGGACGCTCTGGCTGCTGACGGCGGCGCTGGCGTCCGGCGCTGCGTTCGATTTCGAGCCGACCTGGTCCTACGGGCTGTCGCTGCTATGGCTCGCCGCCGGCTCGTCGGTCGCGGCCTTCCTGGCCTATCTGGCGTTGCTCAAGCGAATCGGCCCCGCCCGCGCCGGGTTCGCGACGGTGCTGTTCCCGGTGGTCGCGCTCGCGATCTCCAGCGTGTTCGAGAGCTACGCCTGGACCGCGTCCGCCCTCGTCGGCGTCGCGCTCGTGGCGGTTGGAAACGTGGTCGTGCTTGGGCTCGCGCGTCGCCGAACTTAATCGGGCGATTACTCTAACGGGAGCGCAACCCGCAACCATCCGTTATGCTTTTTGCAGGACACTCTTCTATGTACCGAGAAGCGCCTGTTCGTTGCGTCTCCGGGGGAGGGGTGAATGGACGAGCTGCTGCGCGACTTTCTGACCGAAACTGCAGAAAACCTTGATTTCGTCGACGTCGAGCTTGTTCGTTTCGAACAGGAGCCGACCAACGCCAGCATTCTCGGAAACATCTTCCGGCTGGTGCACACGGTTAAGGGCACCTGCGGTTTCCTCGGACTGTCCCGCCTTGAAGCGCTCGCCCACGCCGCCGAGACGCTGATGGGCGAGTTCCGGAACGGCGCCATGCCGACCCCGGACGCCGTCACGCTGATCCTCGCCGCGATCGATCGGATCAAGGAGATCCTGGCCGATCTCGAGCGCACCGGCGCCGAGCCGAGCGGCGACGACCACGACATCATACTCGAGCTGGAGCGGAAGGCGGTCGAGGCCGCGAACCCTCCCGCGCCCAAGATCGATCCCACGCTCGGCCGCGAGCTGCGCGTCGGCGAGGTGTCGCTTGACGAGCTGGAGCGCGCCTTCCGCGAAACCCCTGGCCCCGAGTTGGCCGCCAAGCCCGCTCCGGCGCCTGCGCCTGCGCCGGTCGCCGAAGCGCCGGCCAAGACTGCGCCGGTCCTGAAGGCAATCGACGGCGGCGGCGACGACGCCCGCGCCGAGAGCGCGCTCGCCGGCCAGACGATCCGCGTCGGCGTCGACACCCTCGACCGCCTGATGACCATGGTCTCGGAGCTGGTGCTCACCCGCAACCAGCTCACCGACATCGTCCGCCGGCACGGCGAGAAGGACTTCGGCGCGTCGCTGCAGCGCCTGAGCCACGTCACCGCCCAGCTGCAGGAAGGGGTGATGAAGACCCGGATGCAGCCGATCGGCGCGGCCTGGCGCGCCATGCCGCGCATCGTGCGCGACCTCTCCGCCGATCTCGGCAAGAAGATCGAGCTCGTGACCGAAGGCGCGGAGACCGAACTCGACCGGCAGGTGCTGGACCTCATCAAGGACCCGCTCACCCACATGGTGCGCAACTGCGCGGACCATGGGCTCGAGACGCCCGCGGAGCGTCTGGCCGCAGGCAAGCCCGAGACGGGCACGATCAAGCTCGCGGCCTACCATCAGGGCGGCCACATCATCGTGGAGATCGGCGACGACGGCCGCGGCCTCGACACCGATCGCATCCGCAAGAAGGCCGTCGCGAACGGCCTCGCGACCGAGGCCGACGTCGAGAAGATGTCGGACGCGCAGATCCACCGCTTCATCTTCGCGCCGGGCTTTTCGACCGCTGCGGCGATCACCAGCGTCTCCGGCCGCGGCGTCGGCATGGACGTGGTGCGCTCCAACATCGAGCTGATCGGCGGCGCGGTCGACCTGCGCTCGACCCAGGGCAAGGGCTCCGCGGTCATCATCCGCATCCCGCTTACCCTCGCCATCGTCTCCGCGCTGATGGTGACCTCCGCCGGCGAGACCTTCGCGATCCCGCAGGTCGCGGTCACCGAGCTGGTGCGCGCCCGCCCCGGCAGCGAACATCGCATCGAGCGGATCGGCGACGCCTCGCTGCTGCGCCTGCGCGACCGCCTGCTGCCGCTCGTGCGCCTGCGCGGCCTGCTCGGCCTCGCGGCGGCTTCCGAGGAGACCGCCGACGACGCCTTCGTCGTGATCTCGCAGGTGGGCGAGAACGTCTTCGGCATCGTGGTCGACGACGTGCTTCACACCGAGGAGATCGTGGTCAAGCCGATGGCTTCGCGGCTGAACCACATCGGCCTGTTCTCGGGCACCACCATCCTCGGGGACGGGTCGGTGATCCTGATCCTCGACCCGAACGGCCTCGCCTCGGCGGTCGGCCCAGCGGACGCCCACGAGAGCATGCAGGCGAAGGAGCCCGCGGCCGTGGTCGACCAGGACCTCGTCATGTCGCTGCTGCTGTTCCGGGCCGGCGGGATGGCGCCCAAGGCGGTGCCGCTCGCCCTCGTGACGCGCCTCGAGATGATCGACGCCTCCACCATCGAAGTCACCGACGGACGGCCGATCGTGCAGTACCGCGGCGGCCTGATGCCGCTCATCCCGGTCGGCGACGGAATGATGTCGGGGGAGGGCCAGCAGGCGCTGCTGGTCTTCACCGACGAGGACCGTTCGGTCGGCCTCATGGTCGACGAGATCCTCGACATCGTCGAGCAGGCGGTCGAAATCAGCGCGGCGTCGATCGTGCCCGGCATCCTCGGCACCTCGGTGCTGGCGGGCAAGGCGACCGAGATCATCGACATCGCGCACTACCTCACTCTCGCCTTCGACGATTGGATGACCCGCAAGGAGCGTCCGCATGAGCGCAACGCCCAGCCGAGCGTTCTGCTGGTCGACGACAGCGCGTTCTTCCTGAACATGCTGACGCCGGTGCTCTCGGCGGCCGGCTACCGCGTCGCCGCGGCGGGAAGCGGCGCGGACGCTCTCGCGCTCGTGCAGCGAGGCCGTAGCTTCGACGCCGTGATTGCGGATCTCGACATGCCGGAGATGGACGGCTTCGCCTTGGCTGCGGCCCTCCGAGCCGAGCCCCACGCCGCCCACGCGCCGATGCTGGCGCTGACCTCGACCGGCTCCGCCGCCGAATACGAGAAGGCGGCCGCCGCCGGCTTCAGCGAGTGCGTGTCCAAATTCGACCGGCCGACGCTGCTCGCCGTTCTCGAAACCCTTGCTCCCCGCTGGAGGATCGCCGCGTGAGCGCCGCCATGGATGACGCCACCACCTACGTCACGGTGTCGATCGCCGACCAGATCTTCGGCATCGAGATCGGTCGCGTCCGCGAGGTGTTCACGCTGGAGAAGCTGACGACGGTGCCGCTGTCGCCGCCCGAGGTCGCCGGCGTACTCAACCTGCGCGGACGCATCGTGACCGCGATCGACATGCGCACCCGCCTCGGCCTGCCGCCGTGCGCGGATCTGTCGAAGGCGATGGCGGTCGGCATCGAGCACAAGGGCGAGGCGCTGGCGCTGATCGTCGACCGCGTCGGCGACGTGATGCCGCTCGCCGAAGCCAAGCGCGAGACCAAGCCGGTGACCCTCGACCCGCGCTGGGCGAGCGTCGCCGAAGGCGTCCACCGCCTCGACGGCGGCCTGCTCCTGATCCTCGACGTCGACCACGCGCTCGAACCGTCCATCTCGGCGCTGGCCGCCTGAGCCAACTGCAGGACACGATCCCATGAAACACTGCCTCGTCGTCGACGACTCGAGCGTGATCCGTAAGGTCGCCCGGCGGATCCTCGAAGGCTTCGACCTCAAAATCTCCGAGGCCGAGAACGGCCAGAGCGCGCTCGCGCTCTGCAAACAGGCGATGCCGGACGGCATCCTGCTCGATTGGAACATGCCCGTCATGGACGGCTACGAGTTTCTGGTCGAGCTGCGCTCGCTGCCGGGCGGGGACGCTCCGAAGGTCGTGTTCTGCACCACCGAGAACGACGTTTCCTACATAACCCGGGCGCTCCGCGCGGGGGCTGACGAGTACGTCATGAAGCCGTTCGACAAGGACATCATCGGCTCAAAGTTCGCCGAAGTCGGCCTGCTCTGAACCAGCGCCCAGCATAGCAGGCCCAGCATGATGACCGCCGCCGCCGTCGCGCCCGCCGAGAAGGTGCGCGTCATGATCGTCGACGACAGCGCGGTGGTCCGCGGACTCGTGACGCGCTGGCTCGGCGAACAGCCGGGCTTCGAGGTCGTGGCGTCCTGCCGGACCGGGCGTTCGGCGCTTGCCGAACTGGCCACCGCGGCGCCGCACGTCGTGGTGCTCGACATCGAGATGCCAGACATGGACGGGCTCACGGCGCTGCCGCTGATGCTGAAGGCGAAGCCGGACCTTGCCATCGTGATGGCGTCGACGCTGACGCGCCGCAACGCCGACGTCTCGCTGCGCTGCCTCGCGCTCGGCGCGGCGGACTTCCTGGCGAAGCCGGGCGCCGCGATCGCGCAGGACGACTACCGCCGCGACCTCGTAGCGAAGATCAAGGTGCTGGGCGAGATCGCCCGCCGGCGGTCGACGCCGCGCGCGGCCGACCCCCGCGCGGCCGCGCTCCACACCATCGCCCAGGCCGCAAGCGGCCGATTCCTGCGGCCAGGACCGACGCCGCCCGGCGCCGCCGCGCCCGGCATCGCTCTGAAGCCGTTCTCTTCCGCGCCAGTGCGCGCGCTCGCGATCGGCTCCTCCACCGGCGGTCCGACGGCGCTCGCCGCGGTGCTGAAGGCGATCGGCGTCGAGGCGCTCTCGCGGGTGCCGGTCCTCATCACCCAACATATGCCGGCGACGTTCACGGCGGCGCTCGCGGAGCATCTCGGCGCGGTCTCCGGTCGCCCGGCCCGCGAAGCCGCCCATGGCGAGCCGATCGAGCGCGGCGTGATCTACGTGGCGCCCGGCGGAAAGCACTTCTCCGTCGTCCCGTCAGGCGCGGCGCTGCATGCCTCCATCGACAACGGCCCGCCGGAAAACTTCTGCAAGCCGTCGGTCGAGCCGATGTTCCGCAGCGCCAGCAAGGCCTACGGCTCGTCGCTTCTCGCGGTCGTGCTCACCGGCATGGGCGCCGACGGCGCGGCCGGCGTGCGGACGATCTCGGCCGCCGGCGGGTCCGTGATGGCCCAGGACGAAGCCACCAGCGTCGTCTGGGGAATGCCCGGCGCCGCCGCCGCCACCGGGTGCTGCTCGGCGGTGCTTCCTCTGCCCCAGATCGGTCCCAAGATCGTTCGCCTGCTATCAGGAGACCGCGCGTGACGCCGGCCGATCTCGCCTTCCTCGCCCGCTTCCTGAAAGAGCGCTCCGGTCTCATCATCGGGGAGGACAAGCGCTACCTCGTCGACAGCCGCCTTGGGCCGGTCGCTCGGAAGGCAGGCATAGCGTCGATCGGCGAGCTCATCGGCAAGCTGATGCGCGGCGGAGACACCGCTCTCGCCCAGTCCGTCGTCGAGGCGATGACGACCAACGAATCGTTTTTCTTCCGCGACGGCACTCCCTTCACCCAGTTCACCGACGTGGTGCTGCCGCAGCTGATCGCCGCCCGCGCGGCGCAGCGGAAGATCCGGATCTGGTGCGCGGCGTGCTCGACCGGCCAGGAGCCGTACTCGCTCGCCATGCTGCTCGAGCAGAAGGCGGCCCAGCTTGCGGGCTGGACGGTCGAGATCGTCGCAACCGACCTCGCCTCCGACATCCTCGAGCGCGCCCGCAACGGCCTTTTCACGCAGTTCGAGGTGCAGCGCGGGCTTCCCGTGCGGATGCTGGTCGAGCACTTCACGCAGGAAGGCGACCAGTGGCGCATCTCGCCGAAGCTGCGGAACCGGATCCAGTTCCGCACCCTGAACCTGCTGCGCGATTTCTCGCCTCTGGGCGTGTTCGACGTCGTGTTCTGCCGCAACGTGCTGATCTATTTCGACGAAGCGACCAAAGGCGACGTGGTCCGCCGAATCGCGAAGCAGATGCCCAAGGACGGCTATCTTGTGCTGGGCGCGGCCGAAACGGTCATGGGCGTCACCGCGCCCGTGCGAAGCCATCCGAACCATCGCGGCCTGTTCATGCGGACGGACGCTCCCGCCGCCGGCGAAGCGCGGCCGGCCTTTGGAGCGCCCGCGCAGGGCGCGACGCCGGCGACGCCGCCAGCCGCCTCGCTGCAGTCCAAGATCGCCGCGTTCCGGCGATGAGGCCCGGCTGAACGCTCCGCGCGCACGTCAAAGCCCGCTTCGCGCGGGCTTTTTCATGCGCTGTCGTTTCGTGGGACCTTGGGCGCATCGTCGGCGTCGGGCGAACAACCTGAGCCCAGGCCGCTTGCTTGTCCCGAAACGCGGAAAGCCCCGCGCTTTCGGCGCGGGGCTTTCGACGGATCTAAGATCAAGTCAGGGGCGTCATGCGATCGCGCGGGCTTCGTCTTCGTTGGGCTCGCGCAGCACGTAGCCGCGGCCCCAAACCGTCTCGATGTAGTTCTTGCCGTTGGTGGCGTTCGCGAGCTTCTTCCGGAGCTTGCAGATGAAGACGTCGATGATCTTCAGCTCCGGCTCGTCCATGCCGCCGTAGAGATGGTTGAGGAACATCTCCTTGGTGAGCGTCGAGCCCTTACGCAGGCTCAAGAGCTCCAGCATCTGGTACTCCTTGCCCGTCAGATGGACCCGGGCGCCGCCGACTTCGACCGTTTTGGTGTCGAGGTTGACGATGAGATCCCCGGTCGTGATGACGGACTGGGCGTGCCCCTTCGAGCGACGGACGATCGCGTGGATGCGCGCGACCATTTCGTCCTTGTGGAAGGGCTTGGTCATGTAGTCGTCGGCGCCGACGCCAAGGCCGCGGACCTTGTCCTCGATCCCGGCGAGGCCGGAAAGGATCAGGATCGGCGTCTTGATCTTCGCGACCCGGAGCGCCCGGAGAACCTCATATCCCGACATGTCGGGCAGGTTCAGGTCGAGAAGAATGATGTCGTAATCGTAGAGCTTGCCGAGGTCGATACCTTCTTCGCCAAGCTCCGTCGTGTAGACGTTAAAGTTCTCTGACTTGAGCATCAATTCGATGCTCTGCGCCGTGGCGCTATCGTCTTCAATCAGAAGAACGCGCATGCGACTCCTCCACCGATGCCCGCATGGCCTGCCCCGGAGTACCCGGCGCCCGGCACGGTGAACCGATCGTTTCCCAGTCCGATTCAAGCTTAACGACTAATAGTTAACAGATGGTGATTCTGCGCCGCAAGCTCGTTCTCAAAACTCTCGTGGATCGCCTTAAATTGCTCAGATTCCTGAGAAAAAATTGGCGAAGAGAGTTCAGTTTCAGACTTAAGAAACGAGGCTAACCGACTCTTCCGACTCGAACATTCGAGCGGCCGTTACGGTTTCTCGCGTCTTAAGCGTTGGGGCCATGATTGGGCGTGGCGGTAAACGAAGCGTTACGGTTGGGCGTCGGCGGTCATGATTCGCTAGGAATGTTTGGAGACGGGCGAATGCGGGGGCTCGTGGAGGCGGTCGAGGCGGTGCCGGACCGCGAGGTCTACGGCCGCGTCGTCGGCGTTCGGGGCCTGTTGGTCGAGGTCGCCGGGCCGCTTGGCGCCATGGCGATCGGAGGCCGTGTTTCGATCGAAACCGCGGGCGGGCGCGAGACGCCGTGCGAGGTCGTGGGCTTCCAGGGCGATCGCGCCTTGCTGATGCCCTTCGCGCCGCTTGAGGGGGTGCGTCGCGGATGCCGGGCGATCGTCGGCGCGGCGGAGCCCGGCGTGCGGCCGAGCCGCGCCTGGCTTGGCCGGGTGGTCGACGCCATGGGCGACCCGATCGACGGCAAGGGGCCGCCGAAAGAGGGACCGCTGCTCTATCCCTTCCGCCGATCGCCGCCGCCGGCCCACGCCCGAAAGCGTCTCGGCGCGCCGCTCGATCTCGGCGTCCGCGCGCTCAACACCTTCGTGACCTGCTGCGCAGGCCAGCGCATCGGCATCTTCGCCGGCTCGGGCGTCGGCAAGTCGGTGCTGCTCGCCATGCTCGCCCGAAACACCGCTTGCGACGTGGCCGTGATCGGCCTCGTCGGCGAACGCGGCCGCGAGGTGCAGGAGTTCCTTCAGGACGATCTCGGGGAGGCGGGCCTCGCTCGCTCCGTGGTCGTGGTCGCGACCTCCGACGAGCCCGCTCTCAAGCGCCGGCAGGCCGCCTACCTCACGCTCGCGCTGGCCGAGGCCTTCAGGGACGAGGGCGCCTCGGTGCTCTGCATGATGGATTCGGTCACGCGCTTCGCCATGGCGCAGCGTGAGATCGGCCTCTCCACAGGCGAGCCTCCGACGGCTAAGGGCTACACGCCCACCGTGTTCGCCGAACTGCCGCGCCTGCTGGAGCGGGCGGGGCCGGGCGTGGGCGCCGGAACGGTCACCGGCATCTTCACGGTGCTGGTCGACGGCGACGATCACAACGAGCCGGTCGCCGACGCCGTGCGCGGCATTCTCGACGGGCACATCGTGATGGAGCGATCGATCGCGGAACGGGGACGGTACCCTGCGATCAACATCCTGAAGTCCGTGTCGCGGACCATGCCGAAATCCACCCCCGAAGAGCGCCGGCCGCTGATCTCGAAAGCGCGCCGGACGATGGCGACCTACGCCGACATGGAGGAACTGATCCGTCTTGGGGCCTATCGTCCCGGTTCGAGCCCCGAGGTGGACGAAGCCATCGCTCTAAACGGGCCGATCGAACGCTTTTTGGGTCAGGGTAAGGAAGAAGCAACGCGTCTCGGAGAAGGCTACGCTCAACTCGCTTCGATCTTAGGCGTTTCGGAAACCTGACGCTAACCCGCGTGTGCGTTCATGGCTGACATGAAGTCCAGAGACACCCTGCTGAAACTCAAGCGCTTCCAGGTCGACGACAAACGTCGGCAGGTGGCTCAGATCGAGACCATGATCGCCGAATTCGAGCGCATGGCCGCCGATCTCGATCGCGAAATCCTTGCGGAGCAGGACAAGGCGGGCATCCACGACGTCGCCCACTACGCCTATCCGACCTACGCCAAGGCCGCGAAGGTGCGCCGCGACAATCTCGCGCGTTCCGCCGACGAACTCCGGGGGCAGCTCGCCGACGCGAAGGCCGCGCTGGCGGAGGCCTTCGAGGAGCTCAAGAAGATCGAGATCCTCGAAGAGCGCGACGGCGTGCGGGAGCGCCTCGCCGAGGCCGCCCGCGATCAGGCCGAGATGGACCGCATCGGCCTGGGCCGCAGCGAACTCCGCGCCGGCTGACCTCAGGCGCTTCAGAGCTCGTTCAACGCGTCCCTGAGCCGCGCGATTTCCGCGCGGAGCCGCGCGACGTCCTCCGGGTTCGTCGCCCCGAACGCGCCTGCGATGGTCTGCGGGACCTCTTTGGCGCGCTCCTTCAGCGCGCGCCCCGCCTCCGTCAGCTGAATGCGCACCTGCCGCTCGTCCGCCGGGTCGCGTCGGCGCGTGACGAAGCCCGCGCCCTCCAGACGTTTCAACAGCGGCGTCAGCGTGTTCGACTCCAGGAACAGCCGATCGCCAAGCTCGCCGACGGTGACGTCGTCCTTCGCCCACAGCGCGACCATCGTCACATACTGCGGATAGGTCAGGCCGATAGCGTCGAGCGCCGGCTTGTAGGCGCGGTTGAACGCGCCGTTCGCGGAGTAGATCGCGAAACAGACGAAAGCGTCGAGGTCGAGCGGGACCGTGGTCATCGCTCCAACATGGCGCGCGTCGATCAATCGCGCACGATTTAATTGCGCTAATTCTGCAGGCCAGCTACGACCGAAAGACATATCGCCAACGATTAGATCGTGTGCGATATAAAAATGGTCGGCAATTCGAGGCGAGCCGGCGTCAGCCAGAGGAGCGAGACATGAAGACGATCTATTCTACGCAGGCCCAGGCCACCGGCGGCGGCCGCGAAGGCAAGTCCGCGACGCTCGACGGCAATCTGGCCGTCACGCTCATCACGCCCAAGCAGATGGGCGGCGCGGGCGGGGAGGGCACCAATCCCGAGCAGCTTTTCGCGGTCGGCTACGCCGCTTGCTTCCTCGGCGCGGTGCGCTTTGTCGGCGGACGTGAGAAAGTGGCTGTCCCTGCGGACGCGACCGTGACGTCGACCGTAGGCTTCGGCCCGCGCGACGATGGCAAGGGGTTTGGCATCGAGGTCGCGCTGGAGATCGCACTGCCGGGTCTCGATCACGCCGTCGCGGAAGATCTCGTCCAGAAGGCGCACGTGGTCTGCCCCTATTCTGAGGCGACCCGCGGCAATCTCGACGTGAAGCTGACGGTGAAGGTCTGAGGCGAGCGGCGGCTTACTTCGGCCCGCGGTAGCGGCGCGGCTCCGGCCGCGCTGCGGCCGCTGGGGCGGGGTCAACCGAACCGGTGGCGATCGAGGGCTCCCGCATCGGCGGGAGAGGCACCCCCGGCTGCGCCAGAGCGGCCGTCTGCAGAACAGGAGCTGCGCCGGCCTTCGCGGGCGCGTCGGCGGCCGTGGCCGCCGCGGCGCCGGGTCGGCCGACGGGCGGAAGCGGTATGGCGGCCGGCATGGGCCGCGAAGGGCCGCGCATCTCCACCAACGCGGCGGGAGCGCCCAAGGCGCGGGCTTCGGCGAAGGCCTGAGCGTCCCGCACAGGAGCCACGGGAGCGGCCGACGCCACCCGGCCGAAGCCGCCGACTGCGTCTCCCGCTGCGGCGATGCGGGCGTTGACGGCCGCGCCGTCCGTCTGCGGCCGAGCGGGCGCGGTCGACTGCGTCGCAGCGGGCGGGGCGGAGACCGGCGTCATGGCGGCGAGGACGGGCTGGGCGTTGGTCGCGATCACGCGCGTCGGGGCGGCAGGCGCGCTCGGCGCGGCCGAAGCGACGGTCGGGAACGGCTTCGCGTTTCGGCCGAGGCCGATCTGGGCGAGCAGTCCCTGGCGCTTGGCGTCGTAGTAGTAGCCGCTGGCGTAGAAGCGGACCGCGCGGTTGTGGTCGCCGCGGGCCACCTTGTACGCGCCGGCGAGATAGCGGACGCCGTAGGTCAGGTTCGTCTCGGCGTCCAGCAGCCCTTGGGGCGAGCCGTGATAGCCCATCGCCTTGGCCGTCTGGTGCTTGATCTGCATCAAGCCGTAATGGCCGCGGTTGTAGGCGGCGGGATTGTACCTGCTTTCGCGGACCACGACCCGGCGTACGAGCTCCTCGGGAACGCCGTTCGCCGCGGCGTGGCGCGCGATCATCGCATCGAAGGCGACAGGCGCGGCGCGCTCGGCGGCGATCGCGCTTGGCGCGCACAGGGCGACGAGCGCCAGTCCCGCAAAAGCCGATTTCACATTCCTGTCCCCACGCCGTCGCAGAAGCGTCTTTGGTGACGTCGAAATGCGGCCGAACCGTGACTCGTCCAAATTTACGCCATATTCAAAGGCAGCTCAGACACTTAGGAAATCGTCCTCGCGGTTGAGCCACAAATTGAGGCTGGGGGGATGGACGTCCATAAGCTTCCGGACCGTGCTCCGAAGCCACAGATGGCCTGGATCCCGGTCGAACGACGAGTGCCACAGCATCGATATCTGCACATCCGGCAGGATCACCGGCGCAGGGCTGACGGCGAGCTCGAGCGCCTCGGCGAAGAAGCGCGCGACCTTGGCATGCATGGTCGCGATGACGGGCGCCTGCTTCACCACGAAGGGCACCGCCGTGAACCGCGGCGAGGTCAACGCGATCGTGCGCGCGCGACCGATCTTCGCAAGAGCGTCGTCCACCACGCCGTGGGCGCTCTCGACGAGACTGGTGAGCACGTGGGGCAGGCGGACGTAATCCTCGATCGTGATCGGCGGCTCCACGCCGACGAGCGCGGCGTTGAAGATGCAGAGATAGCTCTCCTTGTGGAGCAGCCGCCGCTTATGGTGGGTCTGCCCTTCGTCGAACAGCCCGATCCCGAGCTCGATCCGACCGTCGTCGACGTCCTGGAGGATGCGAAGCCGGTCGATCGACCGCAACAGCAGCTTCACCCCGGGCGCGGTCTTCTGCAGATGCGCCATGAGGGCCGGAACGAGCAACACCTCGGTGCTGTCCGGCATCCCGATGACGAAGGTGCGGTCCGACGTCGCGGGATCGAAGGCGTCGTCCCGCAGCGTCAGTTCGGCGATCTGCGCGAGGGCGCCTCGGACCGGCAGGATCAGCGCGGTCGCGCGCGGCGTCGGCCGCATGCCGTCGGGGCCGCGCGTCAGGAGCTCGTCGCCGAACATGGCGCGCAGCCGCGCGAGCGCGTGGCTCATCGCGGACTGGCCCAAGCCGACGCGCGCCGCGGCCCGCGTGACGCTGCGCTCCGTCATGAGCGCATCGAACGCCACGAGGAGGTTCAGGTCCAGCTTGGACAGATTGACGTGGTCGAGGCTCAACGGCGGTCCCGATCGGCTGGCGTCACGACGCCGCGACCATAGGGCAGCGGCGGCCGGTTCGCCATGACGCCGGATGGGAAGAAACGGACGCCCCGCCGGGGGCAGACGGGACGCCCGCCGTCAAGACGGCCTTGTCGGCCGTCGACCCGCCCCGCGCGAAAACGCGAGACCGCAGACATACGCAAGGGCGCCGGGAGCGGTTCACCGCGGCAGTCGGCGAATGATGAGGCTCAGCCGTGAAGCGGCACGTGCGGCGCGGCATGGCGGGGGATCAAGCCCGTCAGCCGCGGGTCGTCGCCGATTTCGATCTTCTGCGCGTAGGCGCGAAACCCCATGCGATCGTAGAAGGCGAGGGCGCCCGGGTCGTCGTGGTTGCAGGTGTGGAGCCAGACGCGGTCGACGCCGGGCCGGAACGCCGCGACGAGCGCCGCTCGCATCAACGCCCGACCAAGCCCAGCGCCTGCGGCCTCTTTGACCAGGCCGAAATAGACGATCTCGACCGAAGCCTCCGACGGCGGCTCGAGCTCGGCGAAGCCGATCTCCTCTTCCCCGCGCGTGACAAGCAGCAGCCGGCGCTCCGGCTGGTCGAGAAGGTCCTGCAGCGCCGCGTCCGTGAGCCGAAGGCGGTCCGACCACAGCCAGTCGTCGCCCACCCGGCGGTAGATGGCGCGATACCAGTCCGCGCGGGGCCGTTCGACCGCCGAGATCGCCACTCCCGCCGGCAGCGGCGCCGGCGGCTCGGCGACGGGGGCGGTCCGTTCGAGGTAGGTGACGATCGCGGGAAGCCGACCGAAAGGGATGTCGTAGAGGCCGTTCGTGAGCGCGTTCATGACGCTCGCCTTGGACGCCGGCGCCCTGGGCGTCAAGAGCCACGCGGCCTCGTCAGGCTGACGGAGGCCGGAGCCCCGAACGTCGCGCGGAAGTCGTGGGCGAAGTGGGCTTGGTCGGCGAAGCCGGCCGCATGGGCCGCGGTCGTGAAGTTCGCGCCCGTCACGATCTCGGCGATCGCCCGCCGCATGCGCGTCCAGCTCCGATAGCGGCGAAGCGGGACGCCGATCTCCGCCTTGAAGAGATGTTGAAGCCGCGACGGCGACAGCCGGGCCGAGCGGGCGACCGCGCTCAGCGTGGGCGGCTCTTCCGCGGCGAGCGCGACGACGGCCGCGGTGACGCGCGGATCGACTTCGCGGCGGGCGTGGCTGCGGCCAAAGCCCAGCAGATCGTCGAGCGCCTCCGCCGCCCAAGCGGCGCTGTCGGGGCGCTCGTAAAGCGCGCGCGCGAGCGACGTTGCCGTCGAGCGCCCGACGATGGCGCCGTCCCGCTCCTCGGCGTTCGTCACGAGGCGGGCGAGGGCGGTCGGGCCGCCGGCGTCCGGCTCGGCGTAGAGCACCATCACCGGCTCCCCGTCGAGCCGCAGTTCGTGGCTGAGCCCGGCGGGCACCATGGCGGAGCCGCAGGCCAGCCAGTCGCCGCCCTTCAGGCGCAGGCCGAAAGTCCCGCCGAGGCTCGACAGGAACACCGGCGCGCCGTGCTGGTGGGGAGCGTTGTAGACCAGAGGCCCGACGAACAGCGTCCGCCCGGCGTCGAGCCGCCACAGCGGCCCGAGCCCGCCGCCTGAAGGCGGACCCGCAGCAGGTTCGTACAAGCGCGCGTCCTCCCGACAGCCGTATCACTCGGCCTTGTCCGCAATCACCATCCAACCGAGCCGCGCCATGTTCAAGCCAGTCGAAGGCATCACGCGCCGCCGCGCCCTTAGGGCGACCGGCGGCCTCCTCGCCATGCCCGCCCTGCTGCGCGCCGCGCCGGCGGAGGCGGCCTCGCCGCGTCTCGGATCGAGCGAGCCCTCGTTCCGTCGCTTCCGACTTGGCGAGTTCGAGATCACGGTCGTCTCCGACGGCGCCGCTATGGTGGACGGCCCCTGGCCGATCGTGGGCGAGGATCGCCCGCGGGAGGAAGTCGAGGCGCTGATGCGCGCCAACCTCCTGCCGGCAAGCCGGTTCCAGCCGGGCTTCAGCCCGACCGTCGTCAACACCGGCCGCGAACTGGTCCTGATCGACGCGGGCAACGGCTCCGAAGGCTTCATTCCCCGTCCCGCCGGAGGGCGTCTGGTGGAGAATCTGAAGGCGGCCGGTTTCGCACCGGACGACATTGACGTGGTCGCGCTGACGCACTGCCACGTGGACCACATCGGCGGGCTCATGGAGGGCGGCGAGGCGACGTTTCCGAAGGCGCGCTATGTCGTCGGCGCGCTCGAATATGATTTCTGGACCAAGGACGACCGCCTGAAGGCGCCGGAAGGCGGCAACGAGCGGAAGTCGGCGCAGCTGTTCCGCAAGACGCTGCCGCCGCTCGCCGCGCGCACTACTTTCCTCAAGCCCGGCGAGGACGTGGTCCGCGGGGTCACCGCGATCCCGACCCACGGCCACACCCCCGGCCACCTCGCCTACCATCTCGAAAGCGGCGGCAAACGCATTCTCGTCTGGGGCGACTGCGCCCACCACGAGGTCGCTTCGCTTGTTCATCCGGAGTGGAGCGCCCTGTTCGACATGGACAAGGAGCAAGGCAAGACGACCCGGGCGCGGGTCTACGACATGGCGGCGACGGAGAAACTGCCCGTGCTCGGCTACCACACCTCGTTCCCGTCGCTCGGCTTCGTCGAACGGGCGGGGACGGCGTACCGCTGGCTTCCCGTCACCTACCAGTTCGCCGAGTGATAACGCCGAGCGGTTGACGGGACGGCGAGGACGTCGCCTGATCGCGCCATGCGCTACGTCCTCTTGGTTCTCCTTAGCTTCAACGCCGGCTACGTGGACGCCGCGGGGTTCCTCGCGCTGCACGGCCTGTTCACGACGCATGTGACCGGCAACTTCGTCACCCTTGGCGCGGCCGTCGCGATGGGCGCGACCGGGGTGCTCGCGAAGCTGCTCGCGCTGCCCTTGTTCTGCGTGGTGGTGCTGGTCGCCCGGCTCGCCGGGATCGGGTTGGAGCGGCGCGGATGGCCGGTGACGCGGGTCATGCTCGCGCTGCAGGCGCTTCTGCTTGCCGGCGCGGCGGCGCTCGCCGCGCGGCTTGGTCCCTTCCCGGACGGCGACGCCTGGCCCGCGCTTGCGACTGGGGGCGCGCTGGTTGCCGCGATGGCGATCCAGAACGCGGTGCACCGCGTGCGGCTCGCGAGCTTGCCGCCGTCCACCATCATGACCGGCACCACGACGCAGGTCATGGTCGACATCGGCGACCTGATGCGTCCGATCCGCCCCGAGGCCCGCGCCGCCGCAAAGAAGCGGCTCGGCCCCATGAGCCTCAGCCTCCTTGCGTTCGCGCTCGGCTGCGGGGCCGGCGCGCTGGTCTATGTCGCGGCGCCCATCTGGTGCTTCGTGCCGCCGCCCCTCGTGGCGCTCCTGACCATCGGATTTGCGGGTGAAAGCGCGACGGCGGCCCAGTCCGCGCCAGCAAAGGCGTAGAGCGACAGCGTTTAGCCTTTGGTCGAATGGATAATTATTGCCATCGATAATCGATATGAATGCAAACGGTTTGTTTCATGCTGCGGTGCACCGCATATTGCGCTCCAGAGACGGCGGGGTTGGTCCCGCCGACACAGTGATCAGGACGCAAGCCATGACCCGCATCGCCTCCGTCGCCGCTGTTCTGGCGACCCTCATCTCCACCTCCGCCTTCGCCGGCGAGCTGTCCTCGACGGTTGACGCTCCCAAGGCGCCGGTCCGCGCGAGCGCGGCCAACGCCGCGGCGGTCCAGAGCCCCGGCACCGTGGGCGCCATGCACCTCGCCGCCGACGGCGTCGCCACCAGCGGCGCGGACGTCCGGCGCGACAGCCGCGGCCTGCTGACGGCGGCCAACGCCTCCTGGCGCGCCGTTCCGGTCGTGACCGTCGACGCTCTTGCGACGAAGCCGGGCTCGTAAGCCTCAGCGCTTAAGGTCGAACTGAAAGCGGCGGCGCGTCTCTGGACGCGCCGCCGTTTTATTTTTCCGCCGCCCCTGACGCTCAGATGCTGGCGATAGTCTTCAGCCGCGCCCGCGGGTGGATCTCGTTCTGCGACATCACCGAGGTCTGGTTGCGGAAGCGCTCGACGATCGAGCGCACGAACGGCCGCACCGCGGCCGAGGTCAGGAGGACGGGCGACTCGCCAAGCTTGGCGGCCTCCTCGAACCGATCGCGCACCAGGCCGATGAACTCTTGCAGCTTCGAGGGCGCCATCGCGAGCGTCTTCTCTTCGCCCGTGCCGACGATCGATTCCGCGAAGGCCTGCTCCCAGGCGGGCGACAGCGTGACGAGGGGCACGTAGCCTCCATACGATTGGTGCTGCGCGCAGAGCTGGCGCCCGAGCCGCATGCGCACGTGCTCCACGATCTGCGCCGGGGCACGGGTGAAGGACACGGCTTCGGCGATGCCCTCGAGAATGGTTCCGAGATCTCGGATCGAGACCCGCTCGTTCAGCAGCAACTGCAGCACGCGCTGGATGCCCGTTGTCGAGATCAGGCTCGGCACGATGTCGTCGACCAGCTTGCCCTGCTCCTTTGGAAGATCCTTCAGGAGCTTACTGACCTCGCCATAGGACAGCAGGTCCGGCATGTTGCCCTTGATGATCTCGTTGAGGTGGGTAGAGAGCACCGTGGTGGCGTCGACCACGGTGTAGCCGAGGATGGTCGCCTCCTCACGGAGCGAGGCGTCCACCCAGGTCGCGGGCAGCCCGAAGGTGGGCTCCACCGTATGTACGCCCGGCAGGCTCACCTGGCGGCCGTTCGGGTCCATCACCATGAACTGGCTGGGATAAACGGAGCCGGTCCCGGCCTCGACCTCCTTCACCTTCACGGAATAGGCGTTGGGCTGGAGCTGCATGTTGTCGAGCAGGCGCACCTGCGGCATCAGGAAGCCCATCTCACCGGCGATCGAGCGCCGCAACGCCTTGATCTGCTCGGTAAGCTTGTCGGGCGCGCCGTCCTTGGACTCGACCATCGGCAGCAGGGCGAAGCCGAGCTCGATCTTCACTTCGTCCATCTTGAGCGCGGCCGAGACCGGCTCCTCCTCGGCGCCGGCCGCGGAGCCCGCCGCCGAGCCCGGCTTGCCCTCGTTCGCGATCGTCGCGATGCGCTTCAGCTCCTCGAGGGCGTTGCTCTTCGAGGCGCGATGGGCCAGCCATCCGGCGCCTCCGGCGAGGGCCATGAAGGGGATCAGCGGAATGCCCGGCAGCAGCGCCATGACCGCCATGACCGCTGCGGCGATGCCGAGCGCCTTCGGATAGCCGGAGAGCTGCTTCACTAGCGCGCGGTCGGCGGAGCCCGAGACGCCGGCCTTGGAGACGAGCATGCCGGCCGCGGTCGAGACGATGAGCGCGGGGATCTGGCTGACGAGGCCGTCGCCGACCGACAGCAGCGTGTAGGAGTGCGCGGCGTCCGCGAACCCAAGGCCGTTCTGGCCGACGCCGATGATGATGCCGCCGATGACGTTGATGAAGGTGATCAGCAGGGCCGCGATCGCGTCGCCGCGCACGAACTTCGATGCGCCGTCCATGGCGCCGAAGAAGGTCGATTCGTCTTCGAGCTCCTTGCGGCGGACCTTCGCGGTCGCCTCGTCGATCAGGCCGGCGGACAGATCCGCGTCGATCGCCATCTGCTTGCCGGGCATGGCGTCGAGGGTGAAGCGCGCGGCGACCTCGGCGATACGGCCCGAACCCTTTGTGATGACGACGAAATTCACGATGATCAGGATCGCGAACACGATGATCCCGATGACGAAGTTGCCGCCCATCACGAAGTTGCCGAAGGCTTCGATGACGTGGCCGGCGGCGTCCGTGCCCTCGTGGCCGTGTCCGAGGATCAGCCGCGTCGAGGCGAGGTTGAGCGCCAGCCGAAGCATGGTGGCGACCAGGAGAATCGTTGGAAACGCCGAGAATTCGAGCGGTTTCTCGATGAACAGCGCTGTCATCAGGATCAATACGGACAGGATGATCGAGACCGCGAGGAGCAGGTCGAGGATCAGCGGCGGCAGCGGGACGATCAGCACGCACAGGATGACCAGGACGCCGAGGGCGAGCCCCATGTCTCCAGTGCGCAGGAATCCCCAAGCTTTCGAAAGGCTTGGGGGCAGGGCGAAGCCGTTTCCGACGGCGGCCGGGGGTGTTCCCCGATCCGCCGACACCGTCACGTCCGACATGCCTCGCCCCGCAACTCTCGCATTCCGCTCGGCAGAAAATGCCGGCCGTATGGTTGACGAGAGGTTAACGCGGGGGTGCGCATGCCCCGGCGAGCATGCCCCGGGGTAACCCGTGGTTAACGCAGTTCCCGGAGCATCGCCTTCAGACTTCGGGGGAAGATCATGACCAATCACGCCGGCGCGTCGGGCGACGCGTCCTCGCATCTTTTATTTCTCCAGATCGACGAGGAGGCGAAGCAGCGGCTGCGCGCCGCCTGGACGGTGGTCCAGCCGCACCTCGGATCGATCCTGGACGGGTTTTACGCCCATCTCTCCAGCCAGCCGGAGCTCGCGGCGCGGGTCCGGGGCAACGAGCCCCGGCTGAAGTCGGCGCAGGGCGGGCACTGGGAGCGCCTGTTCTCGGGCGCCTTCGACGCCGGCTACTTCGACAGCGTCCGCCGGATCGGCATGGCGCACGTCCGCATCGGGCTGGAGCCGCGCTGGTACATCGGCGGCTACGCCTTCGTGCAGGACCGTCTGTTCCAGATCCTCGGCGAAACCCACCGGTTTTCGGGGCCGAAGGCGATGCGGCTCGCGCGCGCCGTCTCGAAGGCGGTGATGCTCGACATGGAGCTCGCGATCTCGGTCTACCAGGACAAAATCATGGGCGATCTCGCGGCGAAGAACGCCGCCATCGAGACCGCGATCAACGGCTTCGACGCGGTCATGGCGGCGTCGCTCGACAGCATGGGGCAGGCCTCGACCCGGATGAGCGAGACCGCCTCCACGCTCGAGGCCGCGGCGGCCGCGACAGACGACCGCGCCGACGCGATGGCGGCGGCCGCGACCGGCACCTCCGAGGTGGTGCGCGCCTCCGCCGCCGCCACCGAGGAGCTTGCGACCTCGATCCGCGACATCGGCGAGCAGGCCAAGCGCTCCTTCCTCACCGCGCAGCAGGCGTCGACCGAGGTTGAGCGCACGAACCGCACGATCTCGAGCCTGGCCGACACCACGGAGCGCATCGGCTCGGTCGTCGGGATGATTTCCAGCATCGCAGCCCAGACCAATCTGCTCGCGTTGAACGCCACCATCGAGGCGGCGCGCGCGGGCGAGGCGGGGCGCGGCTTCGCGGTGGTCGCATCGGAGGTCAAGGAGCTCGCCCGCCAGACCGCCGAAGCGACCGACGAGATCACCACGCAGATCGCGGCCGTGCAGGCCTCGACCCGCACCTCGGTCGACGACATCGCCTCGATCCTCGCGACGATCGCCGAGGTCGCGACGATCGCGGGCTCGATCTCCGCGGCCGTGCAGCAGCAGGAAGCGGCGACCCAGGAGATCGCCATGAGCGCCCAGCGCGCGGCCGGCAACTCCGACGAGGTGGTGGGCGCCATCGCCGTGGTGAAGCAGGCGAACGGGGAGACCGCCGCCGCCTCGACCGACGTCTACGGGCTGTCTGGCGACCTGAAGCTGAAGGTCGAGGAGATCGACGGCACCGTGAAGCGGTTCTTCGCGCAGGTGCGCGCCGCCTGAGGCTCAGAGCATCCCTGACGCGACCCCGACGCTGATCGCGATGATGACGGTGTTGAAGACGAAGGACACGACCCCGTGGACCAGAGTCAGCCGTCGCATCGCGGTCGAGCGGGTCGCGCAGTCCGAGACCTGAAAGGTCATGCCGACGACGAAGGCGTAATAGGCGAAGTCGTCGAACACAGGAGGCTCGTCGCCGGGGAAGTCGATCGCCGGCGCGTCGGGTCCGGCGGCGTAGCAGGCGTGGGCGTAGTGAACGGCGAAGACGGTGTGCACCAGTCCCCACGAGCAGAGGATGGTGACGGCGGCGAGGGCCAGCACCGCGGCCGAGCTCTTGTCGGTCACCATGGCGAAGATCGAGAGTACGCTGACGGCTGACGCCGCGGTCAGGATCAGCGTGATCGTGGCCCGGCCCTCGTCCTCCTCGGCGGACCAGGCCTTGAAGGTCTCCGCGGGAACCGCCCGAAGCCGCAGCCAGGCGCCGACGGCGTAGGCGAGCGCGCCCGCGTCCCAGCCAAGCGCGGTCGCGATCGTCGGCGGCGCGAACAGCGCCGCGGGCAGGCCGACGACGAGCCCGACCGCGGTGGCCGTCCCTATCCGCAGTCCGTGTCCGCGCCAGCCTGTCATGTCCGCCGTCTCCGCCCGCGTCGCTCAAGGGCCAAGATGGCGCGGGCGGGCCGGATGTCGCTAGTCGCCGCTGGACCCCAGGCCGGGATGTGGCGCGGGTCGCCGGCGCCTTGTCCGAGCCTCTTACGCCGCCGCGACGCCGCCCTGGGGCGGCGGGATGGCGAAGCCCTCGTCGTCGTACTGGTTCAGCTTGTTGCGCAGGGTCCGGATCGAGATGCCGAGGATGTTGGCGGCGTGGGTGCGGTTGCCCTGGGTGTGGCCGAGCGTGTCGATGATGAGCTCGCGCTCCACGTCCGCCACGGTGCGGCCGACGAAGCCGCGGGTCACGCTCTCCGCCGTCTCCAGCGCGCGCGCGGCGAGGCCGGTCTCGCGGCCGGGCGCCGGCGCGCCGTCGGGGCTCAAGATCGCTTCGGCGCCGATCTCCGGCCCGGTCGCGAGCAGCACCGCGCGGTGGATGGTGTTCTCGAGCTCGCGCACGTTGCCGGGGAAGCGCGAGCGCATCAGGCTCGCCCGCGCGTCCGTCGAGATCGGCCGCAGCGGCAAGCCGTTCGCCGCGGCGTATTTCTTGGCGAAGTGCGTCGCGAGCGCCGCGACGTCCGCCGGACGCTCCCGCAGCGGCGGAATTTTGAGCGTGACGACGTTCAGGCGGTAAAGCAGGTCCTCGCGGAACGTTCCCCGGCGCACCTCGTCGGCGAGGTTGCGGTTCGAGGTCGCGATGACGCGGATGTCGACCGGCACCGGCTTCGAGCCGCCGACGCGATCGATCACCCGCTCCTGCAGCGCGCGAAGGAGCTTGGCCTGGAGCCGGATGTCCATCTCGGAGATCTCGTCCAGCAGCAGCGTCCCGCCCGAAGCCTCCTCGAACTTGCCGATGCGGCGCGCGGTGGCGCCGGTGAAGGCCCCCTTCTCGTGGCCGAACAGCTCGCTCTCGAGCAGCTGCTCCGGGATCGCGGCGCAGTTGACCGAGACGAAGGCCTTGCCGGCGCGGGGCGACTTCTGGTGAAGGTGGCGGGCGAGCATCTCCTTGCCCGATCCGCTTTCGCCGGCGATCAGCACGCTCGCCGAGGAGGCGGCGATCTGGGTCGCGAGCTGGACGACCGCGATCATCGCAGGGTCGCGGAACACGAAGTCGCGGCTGTCGTCCGAGACCGCCGCGAGCACCGCCGCGATCAGTTCCGGATCGGGGGGGAGGGGGATGTACTCCTTCGCGCCTGCCCGGATCGCGGCGACGGCGGCGCCGGCGTCGTTGTCGACGCCGCAGGCCACCACCGGCACGTGGAAGCGCTCGGCCTCGAGCTGGGTCATCAGGTCGCGCACGTCGAGCGCGACGTCGACCATGATCAGGTCGGCGCCGCGGCCGGCGCGCAGCGTCCGCATCGCCTGGTCCACGCTCTCGGCGTGGGTGACGGCGGCGCCGCGGTTCATGGCGATCCGCGTGGCGGCGGTGAGCTGGCCCTTCAGGTGGCCGACGATGGTGAGGCGCATGGCGTGTCCTCCGCTCAGGTCCGGTCGGGCTTGATGATTTCGGTCATGGTCACGCCGAGCCGCTCGTCGACGAGCACGACCTCGCCGCGGGCGACCAGGCGGTCGTTGACGAAGATGTCGATCGCCTCGCCGACCTTGCGGTCGAGCTCCAGCACGGCGCCGGGCTTCAGCCGCAGCATCGAGCCGACGTCGATCCGCGCACGCCCGAGCACCGCCGAGACCGACACCGGGACGTCGAACACCGCCTCGAGATCTGCGGCGCCCCGGGTCTCGTGCGACTCGTCGTCCTTGCGCTTGGCCGGCGTCGAGAAGTCGACGTCGTTGTCGAGCTCGGGCAGCGGGATGTCCTTGCCGGCGCTCATGGCGTCGCTCCTTCGATGTCGTCGGCGCCGCCTTCGGCGGCGAAGTGCTGCGCGATCGCGTCGTCGATCGCTCGGGCGACCGCCTCGGAGTCGCGCACGACGCCGCCGTCCGCCCACTCCAGACGCACGTCGCCCTTGGCGACGTCGGGGTCGCCGAGAACGATCAAGCGGCCGGCGAAGCCGCGCTCATGGGCCATGGACGCAAGCTGCTCGCGCACCGGCTCGACGACGTCGGGCGTGACGCGCACGGCGACGTGGGGCGCCTGGCGCAACTCGAGGAAGCATGCCTCGGCGGCGGCTTCGATCTCGGCCATCGGCGCGCGGGCCACGGCGGCGCCCGCGATCTTCCGGGCGAGGGCGAGCGCGAGCGCGACGCCGTCGCGCTCGGCGGCGGCGGCGCGCGAGTCCGCTTGAGCCAGGGCTTCCGCAAGCCGCGCGCCGAGACTCTCCACGGCGGCCGTCAGGCGGGCGGAGTCGGCGTCGCGGGCGGCCTTGCGGCCCTCGGCCTCGCCGCGGCGGAACGCCGACGTCTCGGCCTTCTTGAGCGCGGCTTCGTGGTCCTCCAGGGAGACCATCGCAGGTCCTTGGGGGGCGGCCGGCGCTTTCGGGACCGCCGGCGCGCCGAAGTCCTGGTCGAACAGGAAGCGCGCGGGTCGCGGGCGCCCGTCCTCGCGCGGGGAGGGGAGGTCAGTAGACAAAGTCGTCCTCCTCCTTGTTCTTCGAGATCACGATCTCGCCCGAGGCCGCCAGATCCTTGGCGACGCCGACCAGGATCGCCTGGGCCTCGTCGACGTCCTTCAGGCGCACGGGGCCGAGCGCCTCCATGTCGTCCGACATCATCTTCGCGGCCCGGCTCGACATGTTCCCCATGAAAAAGTCGCGCATGGTCTGGCTCGCGCCCTTGAGCGCGACGGCGAGCTTGTCCCGGGGGGCGTCGCGCAGCAGGGTCTGGACGCCGGCGGCGTTCAGCTTTGCGAGGTCGTCGAAGGTGAACATCAGCTGCTTGATGCGGTCGGCGCTCTCCTTCGCCTCCTCGTCGAGCTTCGTCAGGAAGCGCGTCTCGGTCTGCCGGTCGAAGGAGTTGAAGATCTCGGCGACCTGCTCGTGCGGGTCGCGCCGCGAGGTCTGGGACAGGTTCGACATCAGCTCGGCGCGGAGCGTCTGCTCGACGCGCTCGAGGATGTCCTTCTGCACGTTCTCCATGGCGAGCATGCGCTTGACCACGTCGAGCGCAAAGTCTTCCGGCAGGATCGACAGCACGCGGCCGGCCTGTTCGGCGCGGATCTTCGACAGCACCACGGCGACGGTCTGCGGATACTCGTTCTTGAGGTAGTTCGCGAGCACCGCCTCCTGCATGTTGGAGAGCTTCTCCCACATGGTGCGGCCGGCGGGACCCCGGATCTCCTCCATGATGGTGCCGACGCGGTCCTTCGGCAGGAAGCGCGCGAGCAGACGCTCGGTCGAGTCGAAGTTGCCCATCAGCGCGCCCGCGGCCGAGAGCTGGCCGACGAAGTCCACCAGCAGGGTCTCGACCTTCGACATCTCGATCGACCCGAGGCTCGCCATGGCCGAGGAGACCTCGCGGATCTCATCGTCCTCGAGCAGCTTCCAGATCGGCGCGCCGTGCTCGTCGCCGAGCGCGAGCATCAGCACCGCCGCGCGCTCGACGCCCGTCAGCGAGCGGTCGGTGGTGGCGACGGCGGTGGAGCGGACGGGAGCGCGGGCCATCTCAGGCGGGCTCCTGCAGCCACTGGCGGATGATGGCGACCGTCTCGTTCGGGTTGTTCTGCACCAGCTCGCCGATGCGCTGGACCGACTGCGACTGGACGCGGCCGGACAGCTCGGCGATCGCGATCCGCTGGGCGGCCTCCGCGTCCGTCCCAACGGGAAGCCCCGCGACCGAACCGTCGGGCGAGGCCAGGGCGGGGGTCCCGCCGCCCGTCAGCTGGACCACGCCCCCCGCGCCGCCTGCCTCGCCCGCCCCGACGATGCTGACGCCGCCGGCGCCGTTGGCGACGAGCATGACCCGGTCGGGCGACAGCGCCTTGCGCACCAGCGGGCGGACCACGACGAGCAGGACCAGAATGGTGAGCAGCGCGAGCACCCCGAGCTCGGCCCAGCGCATCATGTCGTCCCGGGTGAAGTCGAACAGTCCCGGCGCGTCGCCCGCGCTCTGCGAGGCGGGCATGGTGGCGAAGCGGAGATTGACCACCTCGATCGCGTCGCCGCGGGCCTGGTCGAAGCCGACCGCGGAGCGCACCAGCGCGCCGATGCGGTCGAGCTCCTCCTGGCTGCGGGGGGCGTAGGCGGCGTCGCCGTTCGGCCCTTGCGTGTAGACCCCATCGACGAGGACCGCGACCGAGATCCGCTTCAGCCGGCCGCCGTCCTTCACTTCGGTCCGCGTGGTGCGCGAGATCTCGTAGTTCACGACCTCTTCGGTCTTGTTGGAGGCGTCCTTCGGCCCGGTCGCGGCCTGAGCCTGAGCCTGGGCTGCCGCGCCGTTCGGGATCTGGTTTCCGACCGACACGGTCTGGTCGACGGGCTGGCTCGACTGCGAGCTCTCCTCGCGCGTCTGCGTCGAGCGCACCACGCGGCCTTCCGGATCGAAGGTGTCGGCGGTGACGGTGGACTTGGTGTTGTCCATCTCCGCCCGCACCTCGACGCGGGCGCGGTCCGGGCCGACGATGCGGCCGAGGATGGCCTCCGCCCTCTCCCGGAGCCGCCGCTCCAGCGTCACGGTGCGCTCCTCCGCCGCGGCGGTCCCGCCGTCCTCGCCCTCGGCGCCGTCGGCGAGCAGACGCCCGCCTTCGTCGACCAGCGAGACCTTGTCCGGCTTCAGGCCCTGCACGGCCGAGGCGACCAGGTGGCGGATGGCGCGGATCTCGCCGCCGTCGAGGTCGCCGCGGACCCGCACCACGATGGAGGCGGAGGGCTGCGGCGCGTCGCGCGTGAACAGCGGCTTTTCGGGGATCACCAGATGGACGCGCGCGGCCTCCACTCGGTTGAGCGAGCTGATGGAGCGGGCGAGCTCGCCTTCGAGCGCGCGCAGGTGATTGACGTTCTGGACGAAGCTCGTCGCGGAGAAGCCGTCGCCCTTGTCGAAGATCTCCCATCCGACGCCGCCGCCGGAGGGCAGGCGCTTTTCGGCGAGGCCCATCCGGAGCTTCGCCGCGTTCTCTTTGGGCACCAGGATGCCCGCGCCCTCGTTGCGGAGCTCGTAGGGCACGTTCTGCTGCTCGAGCTCTTTGATGATGGCCGCGGAGTCGGTCATCGACAGATCGGTGAACAGCGCCACCATCTGCGGCTGGGAGAAGCGCACGATCGTGAAGGCGAAGAAGCCGACGAGCGCGAGGACGACGGCGAGCATCGCGGCGATGCGGCCGGCCCCAAAGGAACGCAAGAATCCGACGAACCCGTTCACTGCCGTCTCCCGGCGCCGCCGCTGGTCGGTCGCGCGCCACCCGGCAAGATTTGCCTGCCGTATGGTAAACGGGTCGTTAACGGGCGCCCGCGGGGGGAAGCGCAAACGAAAACGCCGGCGCGAGGCGCCGGCGTTTGCTACGTTCTGATCTTGGGCAGATCAGGCCCGATACTGCTGGATCCGCGTGGTGCGCAGACCGGCGAGGCCATGCCGGTCGATCGAGGCCTGCCACGACAGGAACTCCTCGACCGTGAGGGTGTAGCGCTGGCAGGCCTCCTCCAGGCTGAGAAGCCCGCCACGCACTGCGGCGACGACTTCGGCCTTCCGGCGGATGACCCAGCGTTTCGTGTCGGAAGGGGGCAAATCGGCGATCGTCAGCGGACTACCGTCCGGTCCGATCACATATTTGGTCCGCCCGCGATGCAATTCCGTCATCGGTACTCTCACACGCGACTTTCCCGTCTTCGATGACGTTACGTCGGTGGATTTAACATTTACCTAAGCGGAAAAGCCGACTTCGAGCGATCTACAAAGGTTAAAAACTAGTAATTCAAACTTTAACGAATTATGATCTTTGCGTTCTGCTAGTCGCCGTGCAGCGAGGGCAAAATCTTCCCACCCCGGCAGAAATCGCCGGGCTTTAGGGCGGCCAAACCCCTCATTTTCCAAGCGCTTTGGATGGCATGCCGATTGCGACCCGTGGAGCGTCCGCGTCCTGGTCCCGCTCATGCCGCATCCCGTCTCGTCCAGCTCAAGCCTCCAGGCGCCGGTCCCGCCGGCCGCGTCGGCGCGCGCCGCGCAGGCCGACGGCGACTTCGCCCAAGCGCTCGACGCGGCGAATTTCGCCGCCGCGGACGATGTCGCCGCCACCGATTCTTCTCCGACGCGAGCGCCGGTCGAACCGCGCTCGCAAGCCGCCGACGAAGAGACGGCGAAGCAGGACGAGACCGAACGGCCCGCGGCCCGCCGCGGCCAGACATTGCCGGACGTCGTGCTCGCCCTGGCGCTCGCGCCTCTCGCGGTCCCCGTGACGCCGGCGGAGGGCGAGGCGAAGGCTGAGGGCGTGGCCGCCTCGACCGCCGGCGCTCCGGCGACGATCGTTGCGGACCCGCAAGCGCTCGCTCGCGTGCAACAGCCGATCGTCGCGAGCCCGGCGACCAATCCCGCCGCGAATACTTCAAGCGAACCCAACGCGACGATCGAGGGCGTTGCGTCGCTGGTCGGGACGGCCGATCCGGACTTCGAGACCGAGCCTGGCGTCTCCAATCCGTCCAAGACCGCGCCCGACGCCGGCGCCGCGGCGGCCAAGCCGTCCGCCAGCCCGTCGGGGACGAGCGCGCATCAGGCTGCGGCCGTGGCCGTCGCCGCCGCGGCCCCGGCGACGCAGGGGGTCGTCCCGGACCCGCTCGCCCCGACGGCCCCCGAAACCCCCGTCGCGACCGCTGATCCGGCCGCGGCGACCGCCAGCGACGGCGCGTCGGCGGATGCAGGGGGAGGCGAGGAGCAAAAGGGCGCGGGCGGCCAGACCCACGGCTCCGAGGCGGCCGAGGCTGACACCCCTGCGACGCTCCAGAACAGCGGCGCGGCAGCGTCCTCGTCCTCCTCCTCCTCCGCCGTCCTATTGATCGACGCCGCGGCGGCGCGGCCCGCGCCCAGCGCCGCGACGGCCGCCCCGACCACGCCGCAGGCGACGGCCGCCTTGGCCTCGGCCGTCGTGTCGAACGCGATCGCGGCCGCGACCGCCGGCCTGAAACGCACCCGCTTCGAGGCGCAGCTCGACGGCTCCGACCTCGGCCGCATCGACGTCCGGCTCGACATCGGCCGCGGCGGCCGGGTCGGCGCGAAGCTGACCGTCGACAGCGCCGAAGCGCGCGACCTTCTGCAGAACGACGCCCGCGCGCTCCAGCGCACGCTCGAGCAGGCCGGCTTCAGGCTGCCCGAGGGAGGCTTCACCGTCGAAGTGCGCTCGGGCGGCGCGAACGCCGGCGACCCGCAGGCGCGGCGCGAGCCGGCCGGCGGCTCCCTCGACGCGAACGAGACCGACCTTCCCATCGGGCGCGACGCCGCCCCCATCGCCTATCGCCCGCTCCGCGCCGCGGCGTCGGCGCTGGACGTCCGCGTCTGAGCCGAAGGATCTTCTGATGTCGATCACCGCGACCTCCACCTCGACCTCCGGCTCCGCGAACACGTCCGTCGCGAGTTCCACGCTCGCGAGCAACTTCGACACCTTCCTGACGCTGTTGACCACGCAGCTGCAGAACCAGAACCCGCTGGACCCGCTGGACACCAACCAGTTCACCCAGCAACTCGTCCAATTCGCCGGCGTCGAGCAGCAGCTGCAGTCCAATACGACCCTGAGCGCGATCCTCAACGCGACGCAGACGGCCGGCTCCGACACCGCCGTGGGCCTCGTCGGCAAGACCGTGACGGCCGCGGGCGACACCGCCAAGCTGACGAACAACAAGGCGAGCTGGAGCCTGACCTCGGCCGAGGACGACGTCACGGCGACGGTGAAGATCCGCAATGCCGACGGCGACCTCGTCGCCACGAAGACGGTGGCGCTCGACAAGGGCACGGCGACCTTCACCTGGGACGGCAAGCAGACCGACGGCTCCGCCGCCCCGGCCGGCGACTACACCGTCACCGTCAGCAGCGTGGACAGCTCCGGCAACGGCGCGAGCGTCAGCACCGAGGTGACGGGCGTCGTCGACGGCGTCGACTTCAGCGGCGACATCCCGGTCCTGCTGATCGGCAGCCTTTCGGTTCCGCTGAGCTCGGTCACCAAGGTAAAGGCGACGACCGCCACGAACTCCTGAGCGGCCGTTCGAGAGCAGGCAAAGCGGCTGTAGGAGCGAAGCGCGCGCTCCGCTGACCTGCGCCCGGCTCCGCGCCATGAGGTCAGTTTGCGATCAAGGCTCGCGTCTCGCCTCGGACGACCTCGGCAAGACGATGAGCTTGCGCGCTCAACAGGCTCGATCAGGATGGGGAACGTCTGATAGAAGCCGGATGATGGCGAACAGGCTCAAGGCTGCGGCGCTCGCCGTCTACCACTCGACCTACGAGCCGGCGCTTGCGCTCGCGCTCGGTCGGCGGCGCATCGTCGGCTTTGAGTGCGCCGCAGCGGGCGGGCCGCCCGAAATCATGATCCATCCCCATCGCGTCGCCGGCTGCGGCCCGGCCTGCGGCTTCGATTCCGGCGAGCGCCGGCGCGTGGTCGCGCGCTACGCGCTCAAGCCGCGGGGGGAGGGCCCCCTGGACCGGACGCTCGGGCGCGCCGCCCGCCGCCTGTCGCTGACGCCGATGGCGATCGATCTCGCGCGGTTCGCCAGCGTCGCGGACTATGAGGCCGTGGTGAAGCGCCGCTCGTCGCGGACGCTGCCGAAGATCCGCAAGGCCGGCAAGATGGGCTACGCGGCCGAGCGCTTCTCCGTCCACGCCCACGTCTACGACATTCACGCCGTGCGCACCTCGCTGCGCACCCGCGCCGCCGGTCCTGTGCTCGACTACTGGTTCCTGAAGCCCGAGGACGTCGCGAAGCCGGCCGCCCGGCCCGCGACCTGGCGCATGCCGAAATGCTCACGGCACTGGACGTTGTGGTGGGGCGTGTTCCTGCCCGAGCCGGGGCACGTTCAGGGCAGGGTGCAGGTCGACCGCAGGCTCGTCGCCTACATGAAGCTGATGCGCATCGGCGACGTGCTGCACTACACCGACCTGATGGGCCACGGCGAGCACCTCGGCCACGGCGTCATGAACCTGCTGCACGACGCCATTATCCGCTGGCTGATCGAGAGCGAGGAGCCGCTCGTGGAGGGCGTGCGCGTCGTGCTTTACGGCGCGGCCGAGCATGGCGGGGAAGGGCTCCTTACATGGAAGAAACGGGCTGGCTTCGAGCCGATCCGCCTCATCCTCGCGCCGGCGCCGGACAGTTGAGCCGACGCTGCGCTTTCGCGACAGCGCCGCGCGGAGTAAAGACCTGCCGCAACGCATCATGGCTGGACACGCCTTGACCCCGACCATCGATCTCGATCTGCCCGGCGCGCCCGCCGACACGCGCGTCGTGGTCGCCATGTCCGGCGGCGTCGACTCCTCCGTCGTGGCGGGGCTGCTGGCGCGCAGCGGCTACGACGTCGTAGGCGTCACGCTGCAGCTCTACGACCACGGCGCCGCGACCGCCCGCAAGGGCGCCTGCTGCGCGGGCCAGGACATCCACGACGCTCGCCGCGTCGCGGAGACGCTCGGCATCCCCCATTACGTGCTCGACTACGAGCAGCGGTTTCGCGAGGCGGTGATCGACCCCTTCGCCGCGAGCTACCTTGCCGGCGAGACGCCTATCCCCTGCGTCGCCTGCAACCAGACCGTCAAGTTCGTCGACCTGCTGCAGACCGCGAAGGATCTCGGCGCCGCAGCCCTCGCCACCGGACACTACGTCGCCTCGCGCGCTCTGCCGGGCGGCGGCCGCGGGCTCTATCGCCCCGCCGACGCCGACCGCGACCAGACCTACTTCCTTTACGGCACGACGCCGGAACAGCTGTCGCTGCTGCGCTTCCCGCTCGGCGGCCTGCCAAAGCCCGCGGTGCGCGAGGTCGCGCGTGAACTCGGGCTGATCGTGGCCGACAAGCCCGACAGCCAGGACATCTGCTTCGTGCCGAGCGGCCGCTATGCCGACATGATCGAGAAGCTGAAGCCCGGCGCCGCCGAGCCCGGTCCGGTGGTGCACATCGACGGCCGCCGGCTGGGGACCCACGAGGGCGTGCTCCGCTACACGGTCGGCCAGCGGCGCGGCCTGAATCTTTCGGTCGGCGAGCCGCTCTACGTGGTGCGCATCGACGCCGCGGCGAAGACCTTGGTCGTCGGCCCGCGCGAGGCGCTGGAGACGCGGACGATCCGCCTGCGCAGCCTGAACTGGCTCGGCGACGGCGCCTTCGAGGACGTCGCGGGCCTTGCCGTCCGCGCCCGCGTGCGCTCGACGCGGCCCGCGGTCCCCGCGCGGCTCACGGCGCTTGGGCCGGGCGAGGCCGAGGTGGAGCTGCTCGACGGCGAGAGCGGCGTCGCGCCGGGGCAGGCCTGCGTGTTCTACGACGAGGCGACCGGCGAGCGGGTGCTCGGCGGCGGGATCGTTCGGCCCCAGCCGCGCGTTCCCGCGCCGAACGAAGCGGCGAGCGAGGCGATGCGGTGAGCGTCCAGTACGATCTGGAAGGACAGAAGAAGGCCTACGAGATCTGGGCCAAGTTCTACGACAAGGTTTATGTGCGGTTTCTGGCCGACGGCCAGAAGAAGGCCGCCGCCGCCGCCGCGGCCTGCGGTCCCGACATCCTCGAGGTCGGCGTCGGCACCGGCCTCGTGCTGCGCTATTACCCCGCGAGCTCGCGCGTGGTCGGCGTGGACCTCTCCGAGCACATGCTCGCCAAGGCGCGCGAGAAGGTCGTGGCGCAGGGCCTCACCCAGGTCCGCGGGCTCTCCGTCATGGACGCCTGCAACCTCGGCCTGCCCGACGCCGTCTTCGACGCCGTCACCGTGCCTTTCGTCATCACGCTGGTGCCGAACCCCGAGGCCGCGCTCTCGGAGATGCGGCGCGTGCTGAAGCCCGGAGGCGAGATCATCGTCGCCTCCAAGATGGGCGCCGAGGACGGCCCGCTCATGAAGATCGAGGCGGCGCTCGCCCCGATTGTCAAGACGGTCGGCTGGTCCACCGACTTCAAGGTCTCGCGCCTCGACGCTTGGGCCGCGACCACGCCCGACATGAGCGTCGTCGAGGTGACGTCGATCTTCCCCGCGCCGTTCTTCAAGATGATCCGGATCAAGCGGGCGGGGTAATTTCGGCGGAAGAGCGCGAAAGCCGCGCGGCATTTTCGTCGTTCGGCTTGGGAACCCCGGGTGGCGGGCCCACGTAAGCTTCGACACCCCGCCGAACCGAAAGTCCCCTTATGCCGCCATCCGATCGCGATCTCGAACGCAACCGCTTCGCCGCCCGCGCCTCGCGCTATGCGCGGGTCGGCGTCAACGTCGGCGGGGTGGCGGCGCGGATCGCGGGCTCGCAGCTTCTCGGCCGCGCGACGGGGCGGGCCGACCGGGCGGCGGACCTGCGCGCGGCGCTCGGCGGCCTGAAGGGGCCGATCATGAAGGTGGCGCAGCTGCTCGCCACCATTCCCGACGCCCTCCCGCCGGAGTACGCCGAGGAGCTGTCGCAGCTCCAGTCCGACGCCCCGCCGATGGGCTACGCCTTCGTGAAGCGCCGGATGGCGGCGGAGCTCGGGCCGGACTGGCAGGCGAAGTTCGGATCGTTCGAGAAGGAGCCCGCGGCTGCGGCGTCGCTCGGGCAGGTTCACCGCGCGACCTCTCAGGGCGGAGAACGGCTGGCGGTGAAGCTGCAGTACCCGGACATGGCGTCGGCGGTCGAGGCGGACCTCGGTCAGCTGTCGCTGCTGTTCGACCTGCGCCGGCGCTTCGACAGCGCGATCGACACCTCCGAGATCGTCGAGGAGATCGGCGCCCGGATTCGCGAGGAGCTGGACTACCGCCGCGAGGCCAAGCACGCCGCGCTCTACGGCGTCATGCTGCAGGACACGCCGGAGGTGCGCGTGCCGGGCGTCTGGAACGAGCTCTCGACCGGCCGTCTCCTGACGCTCGACTGGCTGGAGGGACGGCGCCTGCTGGTCCACAAGGAGGCCCCGCTCGAGATCCGCAACCGGCTCGCCGTCGCCATGTTCAGGGCGTGGTGGCGTCCGTTCTCGCGCTATGGCGTGATCCACGGCGACCCGCACCTCGGCAATTACGCGGCCTTCGACGAGGGTGGCGAGCCGCAGGGCGTGAACCTGCTGGACTATGGCTGCATCCGCATCTTCCCGCCCGCCTTCGTCGGCGGCGTCGTGGACCTTTACGAGGGCCTGCGCGACGGCGACGACGCGCGGGTGGTTCACGCCTACGAGACCTGGGGGTTCCGCGGCCTGAAGCAGGAGCTGATCGAGGTTCTCAACATCTGGGCGCGCTTCATCTACGGCCCCCTGCTCGACGACCGCGTGCGGACCATCGCCGACGGCGTGTCGCCTGGCGCCTATGGCCGCGCCGAAGCCTCCCGCGTGCACCAGGAGCTGAAGCGCAAGGGCCCGATCCGCATCCCGCGCGAGTTCGTCTTCATGGATCGTGCGGCAATCGGGCTCGGCGGCGTGTTCCTGCACCTCCAGGCCGAACTCAACTTCCGCCGCCTGTTCGAGGAGACGATCGCGGACTTCACGGTCGAGCGGGTCGAGGCCCGGCAGGCCGAAGCCAAAGCGGCCGCTGGCCTTTTGGGCTGAGGGGTCTCTACTCCGCGCTGTCGCGCTTCGGCCCGAGAGGCTATCGTCCGCGCCTCTGCCACACGGCCCCGGCGCGTCTCAGGAGGCGCGCCGGCGGGAGGCTCGGCGACAACCGGGAGATTTGGATCTGTCTGAGTGGTTCGGGCGGCGCGGAGGCCAGACCCGTCTGGAGATCGGGCGCGGCACCCAGGCCGTCATTTATCGGCTGCCGGACGGGCGGATCGAGAAGGCGTTTCACGACGACGTGCCCGACGACCTGATCGAGCGCGAGCGCCGCAACGCGCGGCTGGCGTATGAGGCAGGCGTCCCGACCTGGCGCGTCGACGAGCCGGCCGGCCCGTCAGCCGGGCGCTCGGTTGTCGGGTCGTTCGAAGCTGGGCGGCCGCTTTCCAGCACCCTGCGGTGGCGGCCCCACCGCGCCTTGCCGCTCATCCGCCGCATGGCGCGTCTGCACGCGCAGATCCATGCCACGCCACCGGACGCCAGGTTCGACAAGAAGAGCGTGTCGGCCGAGGGGGCCCTGAGGAGGCTGCGCCGGCTCGCGCCGGAGGCCGACTTCGACCGCGTGCCGCAGCTGATCGGGGCGTCCGAGCGCGGTTTCTGCCACGGCGATCTTTCGCCCTCGAACGTGCTGTGGGACGGCCAGCGGCTGCTCGTGCTCGACTGGGCCCGGTCCGGCTTCGGGGCCCTGACCGCGGACGCCGGCCGCACCGCCGCGATCATCTTCTCGTCGCGGCGGATCGGCACGCCGGCGCCGGCGCCGCTGGGGCGCGCCTACCGCCGGCTGCTCGCGACCGAGTACATGGCGGCCTATTGCGCGGAGACCGGCCGGTCGCTCGACGAGGTGCGCGCCTGGGCGGCCGTGTTTCTGGAGTCGAAGGCGACCTCGGCGCCGTATGTCGCACGGCGCGCGGGGCTCACCGCCGAAATCGTCCGCCTCGTCCAGCCCGCCGCCGCAGGGCGCTGACGCGGCGACGACCCAGAGCTCCGACAGCCTTACTTTCGCCGCTCGGACGCAGCCGCCGCGCGAGGCCTGCGTTTCGGCTCACGCGAGCCGAGCCGGGAGGCGGGCGCGCGCTAGACCGCCTGGGTTATCAAGGGTTCAGCAGGGCTAAAAGCTGTTGGTATTTGGCATGCCAGGCGCTGAAAGGGAATTGCCTCCCCCCCGCGTTTCCGCTAAGCCGAAGCTTCAAGCGCCGATTAGAACGCACAAAGGGACTTTATCATGGCCGGAACCACGGAATACGCGACCGCGACAGGCAACGACTACGCGGAGCACGAGCGGACCTACGCCGCGGTCATGAAGATGTCCAAGGTCGGCACGGCGATGGTCGTGCTGGTCGTGATCTCGCTGGCGATCGGCGGCGTCACCGGCCCGTGGTGGCTGTGCGGCCTCGGCATCGTGCTCTCGATCGTCGGCGGCGTGATCGGCGCCGTGTCCCAGAAGGGCACCATCATCCCGATCGCCGTCGCGGCGCTTGTGGTCGTGGCGCTCTGGTACGTCGTCTGACCCCATGAAAATCGCAGTCGCGAAAGAAACCGACGCGGCGGAGCCGCGGGTCGCGCTGACGCCTGACGTCGTCAAGAAGCTGAAGGGCCTCGGGGCCGACATCAGCATCGAGACGGGCGCGGGCGTGGCGTCCGGCGTCACCGACGCCGCCTATGAAGAGGCGGGCGCGCAGATCGCCGCCTCGCGCGCCGACGCCCTGAGCGGCGCCGACGTGTTGCTCACCGTCCGCCGGCCGTCCCCTGAGAGTCTCGCGGGGCTGAAGCCCGGCGCGCTCGTCATCGGCACGATGGACCCCTACGGCCAGGCCGACGCCATCGCGGCGCTCGCCACCGCCAACGTCTCCGCCTTCGCCATGGAGCTGATGCCCCGCATCACCCGCGCGCAGGTGATGGACGTGCTGTCCAGCCAGGCGAACCTCGCGGGCTACCGCGCGGTGATCGACGCCGCGGCGGAGTTCGGCCGCGCCATGCCGCAGATGATGACCGCCGCCGGCACGGTTCCGCCGGCCCGGGCCTTCGTCATGGGCGCGGGCGTCGCGGGCCTGCAGGCCATCGCCACCGCCCGCCGCCTCGGCGCCGTGGTCTCGGCGACCGACGTCCGTCCGGCGGCCAAGGAGCAGGTCGCCTCGCTCGGCGCCAAGTTCATCGCGGTCGAGGACGACGAGTTCAAGCAGGCCGAGACCGCGGCCGGCTACGCCAAGCCGATGTCGGCCGAGTACCAGGCCAAGCAGGCCGAGCTCGTGGCCGCGCACATCGCCAAGCAGGACATCGTCATCACCACCGCGCTCATCCCGGGTCGTTCGGCCCCGCGGCTGGTGACGGCGGCGATGGTCAAGTCGATGAAGCCCGGCTCGGTGATCGTGGACCTCGCGGTCGAGCGCGGCGGCAACGTCGAAGGCGCGGTCCCCGGGCAGGTCGTCGAGATCGACGGCGTCAAGATCGTCGGGCATCTCAACGTTCCCGGCCGTCTCGCCGCCTCGTCCTCGGCGCTCTACGCCAAGAACCTGTCGTCCTTCCTGGAGACCCTGATCTCCAAGGAGACCAAGGAGCTCGCCGTCAACTGGGACGACGAACTCGTCAAGGCGACCGCTCTGACCCGCGACGGCGCCGTCATCCATCCGATTGCAAAACCGGCGGAGGCGAACTGATGGCCGTCCTGTCTCCTGAAGAGGCCGCGGACCGCGCGCAGGCCGCGGCCGACGCCGCCCGTGACGCGGCGGCCGCCGCCCAGGGCTACGCCGACCAGATCGCCGACGCCGCCGGCGCGGCGCTCCACGGCGCCTCCGGCGGGGTGATCGACCCCTTCGTCTTCCGGCTCGCGATCTTCGTGCTCGCGGTGTTCGTCGGCTACTACGTGGTGTGGAGCGTGACGCCCGCGCTGCACACGCCGCTGATGGCGGTCACCAACGCCATTTCGTCCGTGATCGTCGTCGGCGCGCTGCTCGCGGTCGGCGTCGATCTCGCCGGCGGCTCCGGCCCGTGGTGGGCTCGCGGCTTCGGCTTCGTCGCCCTCGTGCTCGCCTCGATCAACATCTTCGGCGGGTTCCTCGTCACCCAGCGCATGCTCGGCATGTACAAGAAGAAGGGCTGACGGGACCGATGACCGACCTCGTCCAGATCCTCTACCTCATCGCCGGCGTCCTCTTCATCCTGTCGCTGCAGGGGCTTTCGAGCCCGGCGACCTCGCGCCGCGGCAACGCCATGGGCATCGCGGGCATGACGCTCGCGATCCTGACCACCCTGTTCGTCTCTCCGCCTCACGGCGTCGGCGGCTGGGTCCTCGTGATCGCCGGCCTCGGCGTCGGCGGCGCGGTCGGCGCGGTGACCGCGAAGCGCATCGCCATGACCGCGATGCCGCAGCTCGTCGCCGCGTTCCACTCGCTCGTCGGCCTCGCCGCCGTTCTGGTGGCCGCCGCGGCGCTCTATGCGCCCGACGCCTTCGGCATCGGGATCCCGGGCGCGATCCACGGCCAGTCGCTCGTGGAGATGGCGCTTGGCGTGGCGATCGGCGCGATCACCTTCACCGGCTCGCTGATCGCCTTCGCCAAGCTCGACGGACGCATGTCCGGCGCGCCGATCATGCTGCCCATGCGGCACCTGATCAACGCCGGCCTCGCGGCCCTGATCATCGTGTTGGCGATCATCTTCGTCCTGACCGAGAGCCATTTCGTGTTCTGGCTCATCGTGCTGGCCTCGCTCGCCTTCGGCTTCCTGATCATCATCCCGATCGGCGGCGCGGACATGCCGGTCGTCGTCTCGATGCTCAACAGCTACTCTGGCTGGGCCGCGGCCGGCATCGGCTTCACGCTCGGCAACCTCGCGCTGATCATCACCGGCGCGCTGGTCGGCTCGTCGGGCGCGATCCTGTCCTACATCATGTGCAAGGGCATGAACCGGAGCTTTATCTCCGTCATCCTCGGCGGCTTCGGCGGCGACGCCGCGGCGGCCGGCGGAGCGGCGGGCGCGGCTGAGCAGCGCCCGGTGAAGCAGGGCGCTGCCGAGGACGCGGCCTACATCATGAAGAACGCGTCCAAGGTCATCATCGTGCCGGGCTACGGCATGGCGGTGGCGCAGGCCCAGCACGCGCTGCGCGAGATGTGCGACAAGCTCAAGGAGGAGGGCGTCGAGGTCAAATACGCCATCCATCCGGTCGCGGGCCGCATGCCGGGCCACATGAACGTGCTGCTCGCGGAAGCGCAGGTGCCCTACGACGAGGTGTTCGAGCTCGACGAGATCAACTCGGAGTTCTCGGGGGCGGACGTCGCCTTCGTCATCGGCGCCAACGACGTCACCAATCCGGCGGCCAAGACCGACAAGACCTCGGCGATCTACGGCATGCCGATCCTCGACGTCGAAAAGGCCGGCACCGTGCTCTTCATCAAGCGCGGCATGGCGGCGGGCTACGCCGGCGTGGAGAACGAGCTGTTCTTCCGCGACAACACCATGATGCTGTTCGGCGACGCGAAGAAGATGACCGAGAGCATCGTCAAGAGCCTTTGAGCCGCAACGACGATGCGACCATGCGTGAAGGCCGGGCCATGCGCCCGGCCTTTTCGTTCGTGCGATGCTGCGCCGACACCTCCGAAACGGCATGACGCTTCCGATGATCACTGACCTCTCCCGCAGTCTCGTCCTCATCCGGCACGGACAGAGCGAGGACAACGAACAGGACCTGTTTTCGGGTCTCCGCGACCCCGCGCTTACCGTTCGCGGCGAGGAGGAGGCGCGGGCCGCAGGGCGCGAACTCGCGCGGCTGGGGTTCCGCTTCACGCACGCCTTCACCAGCGTGCTGACGCGGGCCGGCCGGACGATGGAGCTGATCCTGGCGGAGCTCGGCCAGTCCGACCTGCCGGTGGTTCGGAATTCCGCGCTCAACGAGCGCGACTACGGAGCGCTCGCGGGCCTCAACAAGACGCAGGCGCGCGAGCGTTTCGGGCCTGAGCGGGTCAGGATCTGGCGCAAGTCCTACGACGCGGTTCCGCAAGGCGGGGAGAGCCTGGCCATGACGGCCGCGCGCGTCTGGCCATTCTACGCGCGCGCCATCGCCCCGGCCGTGCGCGCTGGAGGCTGCGTGCTGCTGGTGGGACACGGCAACGCGCTGCGCTCGATGCTCATGCGGCTCGACGGCATCGATCCGGAGGCGATCGAGGACGTGAACATCGGGACGGCGCAGATCCTCGTCTACACGCTGGCCGAGGACGGCGAGCGGCTGGTGAAGGCGACGGAGCTTTCCGGGGCCCGCTGAGCGCCTCGGGGGACGAGCGACGTCGCGCGTCTCACCGCGTTCGTCGACCTCACCGGCGGATATGCGCGAGCGCCGTCTCCATCGCGCTCGACGACACGCGGATGGAGCCGCTGAACGGGGAGTCCATGTCGAGGATGAGGAACAAAGCGCTGGATACCAGCGCCGCCCCAACCATCAGCGCCGAGATCACGACGGCGTTCGCCGGGGCGCGGTAGCTGAAGCTTGCGAAGATCAGCGTCAGCCACGCCAGACCGTAGGCCCGCAAGGTGCGGTCGAGCAGGATCAGCTCGGTCGCGAACGAGTGGACGTTGTGGTCGATGGCGTCGAACGCCGTCTTCGACGAGTTGATGAGCAGGCCGAGCACCAGCGACGTCATCACCACGAAGATGTTCGCGGTGAGCCGCACCACGTTGTGCGTCTCCTCGTTCCGGTGGCGCTCAGGCAGGCGCGGATGGAAGGCCAGGCAGCCGAACGACGCGAGGACGAGGCCGAGAAAGGTCGCCAAGGCGACAAGGTGCTCGATCATTCCGGGTACGCCAGATTGGGGGCCCGCGATCGCCGGCCTCTCGTCACGGTCACGCTAGCAGCGACGGCGACCTCTCGACATCCCCGTCGGCCGCTTCTAACCTCTCTCCATTCCGAGGGGCGTCCCGCTGCGATGCGGGGCTGAGATGGCCAGAGGCCGATCCCTTTGAACCTGATCCGGGTCATGCCGGCGAAGGGACGGGAACCGATAAGCCTAAGGGCCGCCGCGCCCGGGCTCTCCCTGACAATCGTCAGAATCCGGATCTCCCAACGAGAAACGCTCGAGGAGATTCCCCAATGAACGTCCACATCCCCCCGAAAGACGCGAAAGCCGCGCCGACCAGCGTCACCACCGGGCCGATCTTCGGCTCGCGCAAGGTCTACGCCTCGCCGAAGTCGCACCCCCAACTGAGGGTCCCGTTCCGCGAGATTGCGCTCAGCGATCCGAACGAGCCGCCGGTGCGTGTCTACGATCCGTCCGGCCCCTACACCGAGGACGACGTCGCGGTCGATCTCGCGGCCGGCCTGCCGCCGGTGCGCGAGAGCTGGATCGCCGCCCGCGGCTATCCGGTTGTGCCCGGCCGCGCCGTGAAGCCGGAAGACAACGGCCACGTCCCCGCCGATCGGCTGGTGGCGCCCTGTCCCGCGACGCGCGCGATCCGGGAGGCCTCGGCCGGCCAGCTCGTCACCCAGTACGAGTTCGCGAGGGCCGGCATCGTCACCGAGGAGATGGTCTACGTCGCCTTCCGCGAGAACCTCGCCCGCGAGCAGGCGCCGGAGGGCGCCGCCCTGCGGCGGGGCGATGGCGAGGACTTCGGCGCGGAGATCCCCGCCTTCGTGACGCCCGAGTTCGTGCGGTCCGAGGTCGCGCGGGGGAGGGCGATCATCCCGGCGAACATTAACCACGTCGAGCTGGAGCCGATGGCGATCGGCCGGAACTTCCTGGTCAAGGTCAACGCCAACATCGGCAACTCGGCGGTGACCTCCGGCGCGGCGGAGGAGGTCGAGAAGCTGGTCTGGGCGCTCCGCTGGGGCGCGGACACGGTGATGGACCTCTCCACCGGCCGCAACATCCACAACATCCGCTCCTGGATCCTTCGCAACGCGCCCGCGCCGATCGGCACGGTGCCGATCTACCAGGCGCTCGAGAAGGTCGACGGCGATCCGCTGAAGCTCGACTGGGAGGTGTTCAAGGACACGCTGATCGAGCAGGCCGAGCAGGGCGTCGACTACTTCACCATCCACGCCGGCGTGCGGCTGGCGCATGTGCCGCTGACGGCGGATCGCGTCACCGGCATCGTCTCCCGCGGCGGCTCGATCATGGCGCGCTGGTGCCTCGCCGGGCACCGCGAGAGCTTCCTCTACGAGCGCTTTGGCGACATCTGCGACATCATGCGGAAGTACGACGTGTCGTTCTCGCTCGGCGACGGCCTGCGGCCAGGCTCGATCGCCGACGCCAACGACGCCGCGCAGTTCGCGGAGCTGGAGACGCTCGGCGAACTTACGCAGGTCGCCTGGGGCAAGGGCTGCCAGGTCATGATCGAGGGCCCCGGCCATGTGCCGATGCACAAGATCAAGGCCAACATGGACAAGCAGCTCAAGGTCTGCGGCGAGGCGCCGTTCTACACGCTCGGGCCGCTCACCACCGACATCGCGCCGGGCTACGACCACATCACCTCCGGAATCGGCGCCGCGATGATCGGCTGGTTCGGCACGGCGATGCTCTGCTACGTCACCCCGAAGGAGCATCTGGGGCTGCCGAACCGCGACGACGTCAAGACCGGCGTCATCACCTACCGGATCGCGGCCCATGCGGCCGACCTCGCCAAGGGCCACCCCGCGGCCAAGATCCGGGACGACGCGGTCAGTCGGGCGCGCTTCGACTTCCGCTGGGAGGACCAGTTCAACCTCTCGTTGGACCCCGACACCGCGCGGGCCTTCCACGACGAGACCTTGCCCAAGGACGCGCACAAGGTGGCGCACTTCTGCTCAATGTGCGGGCCGAAGTTCTGCTCGATGAAGATCACGCAGGACCTGCGCGCGGAGGTGAGAGCCCAGAACGTGACGTTCGACGCCGAGGCCGGGATGAAGGCGAAGTCCGCGGAGTTCCTGGCGCAAGGCGGCGCGCTTTACGTCGCCGCGCCCGCGATCCCTTGAGTTTCTTGGCAGGAAAGCTTTTCGCCTGACGCATAGCCGGCGCCCGCGCATCGAGGGGCTCGCCCTCTGGCGCGCGGACGCCGCCGTCCTGCACGATGAGACCATGGTTTTCCCGAGCGTTTCCGGACGTCTGGCCCGGTGTTTGCTCTCCGAAGGCCGTCGTCTTGCGTGTGCGGGAGCATGCTTATGGAGTCGTTGCTTGCAGGCATCTTGAGACGCATCGTGAGCCGCGGCCGACTGTCGGTCGTCATGGCCTCCGGCGCGCGTCACGTCTTCGGCGACGGCTCAGGGCCGCCGGTCGCCCTCCGCTTCGCCGATCGCGGCGCGCAGTGGGCCTTCGCGCTCGACCCCCATCTGAAGGTGGGCGAGCTGTTCATGGACGGCCGGCTGCTCGTCGAAGAGGGCGACATCTATCAGGCGCTGGATCTGCTGCTGGGCGAACTCAAGGGCAAGCCCGAGCCGCTCCCGGTACGGCTGTTGCACAAGGTGCGGTTCGCGCTTCGGCGCTTCGCGCAACGCAACGGCCTGACCCGCTCCCGTCAGAACGTGGCGCACCACTACGACCTCGACGGTCGGCTCTACGACCTCTTCCTCGACGACGACCGCCAGTACTCCTGCGCCTACTACGACCGGGACGGCCTGACGCTGGACGAGGCGCAGGCGGCCAAGCGCCGCCACATCGCGGCGAAGCTCGTGATCCGCGGCGGGGAGCGCGTGCTGGACATCGGCTCGGGCTGGGGCGGGCTCGGGCTCTATCTCGCCGGCGTCGCCGGGGCCCGCGAGGTGCTGGGCGTCACACTGTCGGAGGAGCAGCTCGCGGGCGCCCGTCGGCGCGCGGAGGAGGGCGGGCTGTCCGACCGGGTGCGTTTCGAGCTGCGCGATTACCGCACCCTGGAAGGCGCCTTCGACCGCATCGTCTCGGTCGGCATGTTCGAGCATGTCGGCGTGACGCAGTACCGGACCTTCTTTGAGAAGGCGCGCGACCTGCTCGCGCCTGACGGCGTGATGCTGCTTCACACCATCGGGCTCTCGGACGGCCCCTGGTTCACCAACCCCTGGATCGACAAGTACATCTTCCCCGGCGGCGCCTTGCCGGCGCTGTCGGAGATGCTGCCGTTGATCGAAAAGGCCGGGCTGGTGGTCACCGACGTCGAGGTGCTGCGCCTGCACTACGCCTTCACGCTGCGCGACTGGCGCGCGCGGTTCCTGGCCCGGCGCGAGGAGGCGGCGCGGCTCTACGACGAGCGCTTCTGCCGGATGTGGGAATTCTATCTCGCGGCCTGCGAGGCGGCGTTCCGCCACCAAGGCGCGGTGGTGTTCCAGCTGCAGCTCGCGCGCAGGCAGGAGGCGGTTCCGCTGACGCGCGGTTACATCGAGATGACGGAAGCCGCGCTCGAACGGAAGGAGCGCTGCGGCGGCCTCGCGGCCGCCGCGGAGTGAGCCGCGTTCAGCCTTCGGAGTAGGTTACGCCGGCCTTGCCGCCGACGCGGCGGAAGCCCTCGGTGGCGCGCTTGTCGTTGCGGTCGATCTGCAGCGCCTGAGCGAACGACGCGCGGGCGCGCGGCAGGTCGTTCTTGCGCTCGAAGGCCAGCGCGCGGCCGATCCAGGCGTCGATGTACTTGGGGTTCAGCGTGCGGGCGGTGTCAAAATCGTCGAGCCCCGCGTCCGGGTCGTTGGTCGCGAGATAGCTCATGCCGCGGCCGACGTAGGGCTCGGCCGCCGTCACCGCGATGGCCGTCGCCTTGGTGAAGTCGTCGATCGCGCCGTCGTGGTTGCCCTGCGCCTGATGGATCAGGCCTCGGTTGTGCCAGGCTTGGGCGTTGTTCGGATCGAGCTCGATCGCGCGCTGAAAATCGCCGAGCGCCTGCTCCATGCGGCCGGAGGAGCGGTAGAGATTGCCGCGGCCCACATAGGCCGGGCTGTAGCTCGGATCGGCCTGGATCGCGCGGTCGTAGTCGGCCAAGGCCTCGCCGGTCTTGTTCAGCGAACGGTAGGCCAGCGCGCGGTTGGCGTAGGCCTTGGCGAAACCGCCGTTGATGCGGACGGCCTGGCTGAAGTCGGCGATGGCGTTGTCGTACTGGCCGAGCCGGGCGTAGGCCGAGCCGCGCATGTTCCAGGCTTCAGGGTCGCTCGGGTTCTGCTGAACGACCTGGCTGAGGGAGCCGAGGTCGGACTGGCGGGCCGCATAGGCGTCCGGATCGAGCGACGCGCCCGAGCCCACCGTGTCGCAGGCGGCGAGCGAAAGAGCGAGCAGGCTCGCCGCCCCCGCGCGAAGAAGAAAGCTCGAGTCGACTCTAAGCCGCATGTCCCCACCACCTTACCGCTGGACGCCCAAGGCTCGCCAATCACAGGCGGATTGCGGCGAGATTGCGGATCCGACGCCGCAGTGCCGCCGCTTATCGCCGATGTGTTGCGGCCAAAGCGCAAAAACGCCCGCCGGTCTTGGATCCCGCGGGCGTTTCACGCTCGTTTCGTTGATCAGCGCGCCCTCAGCGGGCGCCCGGGATCACCGAATCACTTCTTCTTCATCGGCAGCAGGCCTTCGCGCTGAGCGCGCTTGCGAGCCAGCTTGCGACCACGGCGCACCGCCTCGGCCTTTTCGCGCGCCTTCTTCTCGGAAGGCTTCTCATAATGTCCGCGGAGCTTCATTTCACGGAAGATGCCTTCGCGCTGCATCTTCTTCTTCAGGGCCTTGAGGGCCTGGTCGACATTGTTGTCGCGAACGAGAACCTGCACGTCGTGCCTCGGGTAGCGTTTGTCTCAGGGCGGATCGCCCTGCCAGCGACAGAGCGTGAACTAAAAAACAAAAAGACGTCGCACGCCTTCAGCGCACGCGTCTCATCACCGAAAGATGCTTAGCAGAGGGCTTGGCCCTTGTCCATGCGGGCGAAGTCCCTACGCGCGCGGGGTTTCGGCGGCCTCAGGTGACCCGGGTGACATGGCCCATCTTGCGGCCCGGTTTGGGCTCGCCCTTGCCGTAGAGGTGCACGGCGGCGCCTGGCTCGGCGAGCAGGTCGCGCCAGCCGTTCGCCTCCGCGCCGAGCAGGTTCGTCATGACCACCGCGCCGCGGGTGCGGGTCGAGCCCAGCGGCCAACCCGCGATGGCGCGCACGTGCTGCTCGAACTGGCTCGTCTCGGCGCCCTCGATCGTCCAGTGGCCGGAGTTGTGCACGCGCGGGGCGATCTCGTTGACGACCACCTTCTCGCCGGTCGGTCCGTCGACCAGGAACATCTCAACCGCGAACACGCCGACATAGGCGAAGGCGTCGGCGATCTTGCGGGCGATCGCGACCGCCGCCGCGGCCGTCTCCGGCTTGATCGCGGCCGGCACGTGCGAGGTGCGCAGGATGTGGTTCTCGTGCCGGTTCTCGACCACGTCGTAGGCGGCGAACGCGCCGTCGCGCCCGCGGGCGGCGACCACGGAAACCTCGGCGCGGAACGGCACGAAGGCCTCGAGGATGGCGGGCTGGCCGTTCATCATGCCGAGCGCGGCGTCGAGGCCGAGCCCCTCCCGCACCAGCACCTGGCCCTTGCCGTCGTAGCCGAAGCGGCGGGTCTTCAGCACCGCCGGGCGGCTGATCGCGCCGACCGCCGCCGCGAGGCTCGCGCGGTCGTCGACAGCCGCGAAGGCCGGCGTCGGCAAGCCGAGGTCACGCAGGAAGCTCTTCTCGCTCAGCCGGTCCTGGGTGGTCGCCAGCGCGTGGGCGTCGGGAAACAGCGGGCGATGGGCGGAGACGAGCCGCGCGGTCTCGGCCGGCACGTTCTCGAACTCGTAGGTGACGACGTCGACGCTCTCCGCGAACAGCGCGAGCGCGGTCTCGTCGTCATAGGCCGCGATCGTGCGCTCGGCCGCGACGTCGAACGCCGGGCTTTGCGGATCGGGCGCGTAGACGTGGACCTTGAGGCCGAGCGGGGCCGCGGCGAGCGCGAGCATGCGGCCGAGCTGGCCGCCGCCGAGGATGCCGATCGTTCCGCCGGGGCTGAGGGGCGCGCTCGTCATGGTCAGCTGTCTCCGACGGGGATCTCTGCGACGTTGTCCGTCTGGGCGGCGCGCCAGGCGTCCAGCCGCTGCGCCAGTTCGGGATCGGTCAGCGCGAGCACGGAGACGGCCAGCAGGGCCGCGTTGATCGCGCCCGCGCGGCCGATCGCCACCGTGCCGACGGGAATGCCGGCCGGCATCTGGACGATCGACAGAAGGCTGTCGAGGCCGGACAGGGTGTGCGATTGGACCGGCACGCCGAACACCGGCAGCGGCGTCATGGACGCCACCATGCCGGGGAGGTGGGCTGCGCCGCCGGCGCCTGCGATCACCACCTTGAAACCATCCTCGCGCGCCGCCTTTGCGAAAGCGACAAGCCGGTCCGGCGTGCGGTGCGCCGAGACGATCCGCGCGACATGGGCGACGCCGAGCTGGGTCAACGTGTTGGCGGTATGGACCAGCGTCGTCCAGTCGGACTGGCTGCCCATGACGATCGCGACAGGCGCGGGCTCGGCGCGGCGTTCCGCGACCATCTCAAAGGCTCCAGGACAGTGGGAGGAACGGCGACGATAGGCGCCGGCCGTGACGCGCGCAAGCGCGCCGTCAGGCGATGATGTCGGGGGTCAACTGATCGTGCAGGAAGGACATGCGGTCCTTCAGGCCCAGCTTGCGCTTCTTCAGGCGCTGGATCTGCAGCCGATCGCCCGCCCCGACGCGCTCCAGCGCCTCGATCGCGGAGTCGAGGTCGCGATGCTCTTCGCGGAGGCGGGCGAGTTCCTCCCGGGCCGCCTGCTCCTCGGCCCGCTCCTCGTCGTCCCGTCTCGCCATGTCATCCTGTCCGCCTCGACGCCACGCATGCGCGGCGGAGTATCGCCGCGGCCCTTGCGGGCGGCAAGGGCGCGAGCCCACCAGGAGGCGCAGCCGGTCGCGCATCTGTGATGGCCCGACAGCCCTTCTGACCGTTCGACAGACGAAAAGTCTCGTGACATGCTGATGACGTCAAACCAGACGAGGGAGACGTTCTTAATGTCCATCGAGTCGCATCTGGTCCAGCTTGAGAAGAAGCATCGCGCTATCGAGCGTGAAATCGAACTCGAGCTGACCCATCCGAACATGGATGAGGTCAAGGTCTCCGCGCTGAAGCGCAAAAAACTCCGGATTAAGGACGAGATGATCAAGCTGACTGGTCCGCAGCTTACGCTGCACTGAGGCCGTCGAAGCTCTTTTGTAGTTCCGTTGAAGCGCCGTCGATCAAAAAAGGTCGGCGGCGTTTTTATATGTGAGGCATTCCGGCCACAGAGGCGCGGGCGTCGCGGCGGGCCCACTTGCGGGGCGAATCGCCTGCGGGTACACGGATAGGCTCTGAATTTGGCCGCCAGACGGGAGGAGCCTGCATGACAGAGATCATCGCATTCGTGTCCTCCGGCCGGTCGCGCCGCCGCTAGGCCCGACCCGCGCGCGGTCCGCCGCCCGCGTCCGCCGACAAGTCTCCCTCGTCGTTAATCCTTCGTTCCGCGCGCCGGCGCGCTCGCGAGGTCGTCCTGCGACCCCCGCGGCTCGCCTCGCGTCGCCTATGTGGAGCCGGCCGTCGCCTGCGCGCGGCTGGAAGCCGTCATGTCTCATCCCCGCACTTCGCTTCGCGACGCGCCCTTCGCGAAGGTCGTCCGCTTCGTCTTCAGCCATTGGGCGCGTCAGCCCGCGCGGGTCGGGCTGGTCGCGGGCGCCATGGCGGCGGCGACCCTCGCCGACGTCGCGATCCCAGTGTTCGCCGGCCAACTGGTGGACGCCTTCGCAGCCGCGGATCGTGACGCCGCCCTGCCGGGCGCGCTGTGGGCCTTCGCGGCTATCGTCGGCCTGTCGGGGGCGATCGCGCTCGCGCGCTGCGTCGCCTTCATGACCGTGATCCCCATGACCCAGATGATCATGAAGGACGCCGCGGCCGAGGCCTTCGCGCGGGTGCAGCGGCTGTCGACCGACTGGCACGCGAACAGCTTCGCAGGCTCGACCGTGCGCAAGATCACGCGCGGCATTTGGGCCGTCGATCAGTTCGACGATCTCGTCTTGATCGCCCTGACGCCGTCGCTGCTCGTGCTGGTGGGCGCGACCGCGATCCTCGCCGCGCACTGGCCGCTCATGGGCCTCGTCACCTTCATCGGCGCGGTCGCCTATGTGGCGACGACCGTCGCGATCTCTCTGCTGTGGGTCGCGCCCGCCGCGCGCCTGTCCAACGCTTGGGACACCCGGCTCGGCGGCGTGCTGGCTGACGCCGTCACCTGCAACGGCGTCGTCAAGGCCTTCGGCGCGGAGGCGCGGGAGGAGGGACGGCTCGCCCAGGTGATGGAGAAGTGGAGCCGGCGCACCACCCGCACCTGGCGGCGCGGCACCTGGAACGGCGTGCTGCAGAACCTCATCCTGATGGCCCTGCGCGCCGCCACGCTCGGCGTTGCGGTGTGGCTGTGGTGGAGCGGGCGGGCGACCGCCGGTGACGCCGCCTTCGTGCTCACCATGTTCGCGGTCATCCACGGCTATCTGCGGGACGTCGGCATGCACGTCGCCGACCTTCAACGGTCGGTCAACGACCTGCAGGAGCTCGTCGAACTGCACGACGTCCCGATCGGCGTCGAGGACCTGCCGGACGCCCGGCCGATCGTCATCGGCGAAGGGCGCATCGCGTTCGAGAACGTCGACTTCCATTACGCCGGCCACGACACGCCGCTCTACCGCGACTTCTCGGTGGTGATCCGCGGCGGCGAGCGCGTCGGTCTCGTGGGGCGTTCGGGTTCGGGTAAGACCACCTTCGTCAAGTTGGTGCAGCGCCTCTACGACGCGACCGGCGGCCGGGTGACGATCGACGGCCAGGACGTGACGCACGCCACCCAGACCTCGCTCCGCGCGCAGATTGCGATCGTTCCCCAGGAGCCTGTGCTGTTCCACCGCTCGCTTGCTGAAAACATCGCCTACGCCCGGCCAAGCGCGAGTCTGGCCGAGATCGAGCGCGCCGCAGCGCTCGCCAACGCCGACGGCTTCATCGCCCGCCTGCCGAAGGGCTACGCCACTCTCGTCGGCGAGCGCGGCGTGAAGCTCTCCGGCGGCGAGCGCCAGCGCATCGCGCTCGCGCGCGCCTTCCTCGCGGACGCGCCGGTGTTGATCCTCGACGAGGCCACCTCGAGCCTCGACTCCGAGTCGGAGGCTGCGATCCAGGAAGCGATCGAACGGCTGATGATCGGCCGCACCACGATCGTGGTCGCGCACCGCCTGTCCACGGTCCGCGCCATGGACCGCATCCTGGTGTTCGAGCGTGGGCGAGTGGTGGAGCAGGGCGACCACGCGGCTCTCCTGGCGCGGCAGGACGGCGTCTACCGCCGGCTGTTCGAGCGGCAGTCGTCGGATCTCGTGGACGGCGCGGTTGCGTAAACGATTATGGCGCAATTGCGCCGGGGGCGCTTCTGCGACATGCTGCACTGCGATACAGACGCCACCCCCGGGGCCGCCGTGAAGATCACGACCGACATCCTGCACGCGGCGCAACTGGCGCGCGCCGCGTCGCTCCCCGAGCGCGCGGGCGCCGCGCCGGTGCGGACCGCCATTCTGGAAGGGGTCCAACAGCGCAACGCGGTGCTCGACGCGCTGTTCTACGACATCAAGGTCGTGAGCGAAGCCGAGGCGCAGGCGATCAGTCCCGGGCTCGCCGGCGAGGGCGCGATCCTGATCGTGCCGCCGCCCGGCGCCGGCGACATCACGCTGTGTCCGGGGCCCGAGCATTTCATCCGGTCAGGAGGCAAGGGCGTCACCACGCTGACGGTGGCGGGCGTCGGAAGCTGCGCGCTGGGCTCCGCCGCCTTCGCCCGCAACGTCGCGGCGGCGGTCGGCGCGCCGGTCGCGGCGGTGGTCTCGGGCTATGGGCTCGCGGATCTCGCGACGGAGGCTTTTGGCGGCTTCTTCTGGTTCGGCGGCCTCAGCGGCCTGCGGGGCATGTTCGAAGCGTTCGACGCCGCGAGCCGCCCGGCGCCCGCGCGTGAGCCCGGCGGCGCCGGGGGCGAGGACGTGCTCATCCGCCGAAGCCTCGACACCCAGACCGTGCTCGCCCTCCTCGAGCGGAAGGACATCGCCTTCGACCTGCTGGTCGGGCATTCCAAGGGCAATCTGGTGATCTCGGAGGCGCTGAACGCGCTGCGCCGCAAGGACGAAGCGCGTCTTCGGCGGCTCGCCGCCTCCGCCAAGGTCGTCACGATCAGCGCGCGCGTCGCCCTGCCGCCGGCGTTTCAGAACGTGGTCGACGTCATGGGCGAATGGGACTGGTTCGGCCGGCTCAACTCGCGGCCCGGCGGTCCGGCCGGCATCGTCGCGCCGGGCGCTTGGCACCACACCAACACCGACCTGCCGGCGCACCTCGACGTGGTCGCCGTCGTGCGTCAGGCGCTGGCGCGCTAAAGCCAGTCCGTTTCCGCTGGAGGTCCGGCGCGCGGGTCCCGGCTCAAGGCCCGGGACGCCGGCAGGCTTGCTTGAACGTCGAGACCTACCGCACCACGACCTTCGCGCCGAGCGGCACCCTCTGATACAGGTCCTCGACGTCGAAATTGACCATGCGGATGCAGCCGGACGACATGGCCTGGCCGATGGTCTTCGGCTCATTGGTGCCGTGGATGCGGAACAGGGTGTCCTTGCCGTCGCGGTGGAGATAAAGCGCGCGGGCGCCCAGCGGATTCTCCGGCCCTCCGGCCATGCGCAGCGGCAGGTCCGGGCGGCGCTGCAGCATCTCGGCCGGCGGCACCCAGTCCGGCCACTCCTGCTTCGCGCCGACCTTGGCCTCGCCCGTCCAGCCAAATCCTTCGCGGCCGACGCCGACGCCGTAGCGCATCGCCTTGCCGTCGGGCTCGACGAGGTAGAGGAACTTGTCGCTGGTGTTGATGACGATGGTGCCGGGGGCCTCGCCTGTCGGGTCCGTCACCTGCTGCCGGCGAAACTGCACGGGCAGCGTGTCGGGGTAGCTCGTGGCCATGGCGGCCGCGACATAGCCGGAGGAGGACGTTCCCGTTCCAGCGGCGCCGCCGCACCCTGCGAGCGCGCCGGCCGCCAGACAGACGGCGAGCGTCGAAAAGGCCTGAGAGCGAACCCAACGCAACGTCATGATGTTCCCCGACGCCACCGCGGCGTGCGGGTCGCGCCGTCGGACTAGACGCAAGAATAGAGCGCCCCGCGGTCAGCAGGAGAGCGACCTTGGGAGCGCCGCGTGGATTCCGCAGTGCGATGTCGCCCGGACGCCACAGTCGCGCCTAGCGGGCGAGCGAGGCGTAAAGCTCCGCATAGGCCTTGGCCGAGGCGTCCCACGAGACGTCGGCGCGCATGGCGTTGGCCTGACACTGCGCCCAGGCTTGGCCGTCTGCGTAGAGCTGCGCGGTGCGGCGCAGCGCCGTCTCCAGCGCGCTCCGGTTGACCGGGTTGAACTGGACGCCGGTCGCGACGCCCGCCGCCAGCGCCATCGGGTTGGCGTCGATCACCGTGTCGGCGAGGCCGCCCACGCGTGACACGACGGGCAGCGCGCCGTAGCGCAGCGCGCAGAGCTGGGTCAGGCCGCAAGGCTCGAACCGCGACGGCACCAGGATCGCGTCGGAGCCCGCCTGCACGAGATGGGCGAGGCGCTCGTCGTAGCCGATGAAGACGCCGATGCGTCCGGCGTGCCGGTCGGCGAGATCGCGGAACCGGGCTTCAAGCTCGGGTTCGCCGGAACCCACCAGCGCAAGCGCCCCGCCGAGATCGAGCAGGGCGGGAATCGCGTCGGCCAGCAGGTCGAGGCCCTTCTGGCTCGACAGCCGGCTGATGACCCCGAAGATCGGCCCGGCGGCCGGCGCCAGGCCGAAGCGCGCCAGCAACGCGGCGCGGCTCGCGGCGCGGCCGCCGCGGTCGCGGGCGGAGAAGGGCGCGGGCAGGTCGACGTCGGTCTCGGGATTCCAGACCTCCACGTCGATGCCGTTGAGGATCCCGACGACGTCCGCCGCGCGGTCGCGCAGCAATCCCTCCAGCCCGACGCCGCCGTCCGGCTCGAGGATCTCGGCCGCGTAGGTCGGGGACACCGTCGTGATGCGGTTCGCGAACTTCAGTGCGGCCTTCAGGAAGCCGATCCCGCCGTAATACTCCACGCCGTGGATCGTCAGCGCGTGATCCGGCAGGCCGAGGGCGCTGAGCAGCGTGGGCGGGAACCAGCCCTGGAAGGCGATGTTGTGGATGGTCGCAACCGTCTGCGGCCGCGGCCCAGCGCCGTAGGCGAGATAGGCCGGCGCGAGTCCCGCCTGCCAGTCGTGCAGATGCACGACGTCGGGCGCCGGCAGTCCTGCCGCGCCGCGTCCGATCTCCGCCGCGACCTTTCCAAGCGCTGCGAAGCGGAAGGCGTTGTCGGGCCAGTCCCGCCCGTCCGGGCCGACATAAGGGTTGCCCGCCCGGGCGTAGAGGTGCGGCGCGTCGATCGCGATGACGTCGAGCCCCTTCGCTTCGCCCGCGATCAAGGCGGCGGGACCGCCGAAGAGATCATCGAAGCGGAAGAACGCTTCGCCGTCCTGAAGCGCCGCCATAACGGCGGGATAGCCCGGCAACAGCGTGCGCACGGCGACGCCCTGCCGCGCGAGCGCCGCCGGCAGCGCGCCCACGACGTCGGCGAGCCCGCCGGTCTTGATCAGCGGAAAGGCTTCCGACGCGACGGCGAGAACGGCGGTCATGGCGACTCGACGAGACAGGTGTGGCTACGACGTAGGCTTTATCCAGTCGAAGGCTGCAGTGCGAGCAAGCGAGTCTCGGAGGGCCGGGTTTGGCTCATCCAGATGCGCGCCCGTGCCGGGCCTCCTGCAGGGGGCGTCTTGACGCTCGCCGATTATAAGGCGGACCGCGCGATTCTCGGGGTCTAACGTCAGCAGGATGACGGTTTGGCAGCTTCTGGCGTTCCGACCGATAGACCGTGCGAACAGCATGATGAGCGGATGGATCTGCGCCAGATCAGGGGTCTCATAGCGCGACGAACTCAGCAGGTCGCGCCGCAGCAGCAAGAAGGTGCGGATCAGCGCGCCCTGCTCGACCTCGTTCAGAGAGTCGTACGTCGTCGCAAGCACGATCGAGCAGCTCCGCGCCGCCGCCGGGCGCTTGGCGAGGTCGGTCTCGACGACAGCGAAGCGGCTACCGTTTCGGATCCAGGCCCGCTGATGGTCACGCCTAAATTTGATATCCGCTCGCAGGGCGGGCGGAGGCGTGAACGCCTCGAGGTCCGAGGCGTCAAACGGTGCGCTGCGCTCTACGGACGCTATGCAGCGCTCCGCGAGATCGCGCCACTCCGCGCTGATCCGGTCCTGCGGCTCGCGGTCGATCAACGCGCGGGCGGCGCCGCCGAGAGCCAGGCTCCCGATCAGGACCGCCGCCCACGTGCGATACCGAAAGCCCACGTCTACAGCCGGTCGATCATCGACTGCGTGATCAGGCACACGCCCTTGCTCGTGCGGCGGAAGCGCTCGGCGTCGAGTTCGGGGTCCTCGCCCACCACGAGCCTCTCCGGGATCTTCACGCCGCGGTCGATGACGACGTTCTTCAGGCGCGCGTGCCGTCCGATGTCGACGTAGGGCAGCACCACCGCGCGCTCGATCTCCGAAAAGGAGTTGGCGCGCACGCCCGTGAACAGCAGCGACTCCCGCACCCCGGCGCCCGAGACGATGCAGCCGCCGGACACGAGCGACGAGACCGCGCGGCCGCGGCGCTCGTCGCTGTCGTGGATGAACTTCGCGGGCGGCGTGATCTCGGAGAAGGTCCAGATCGGCCAGTCGTGGTCGTAGAGATCAAGCGCGGGCACGAAGTCGGTGAGGTCGATGTTCGCTTCGAAATAGGCGTCCACCGTGCCGACGTCGCGCCAGTAGGGCTCCTGTTCGGTGGCGGAGCGCACGCAGGAGCGCGCGAAGTGGTGGGCGACGGCTTTGCCGCCCTTCACGATCTGCGGGATGATGTCCTTGCCGAAGTCGTGGGCAGAGTTCGGATCGGCGGCGTCCTTGCGCAGCAGGTCGAACAGGAAGGGCGTGTCGAAGACGTAGATGCCCATGCTGGCGAGCGAGACGTCCGGCTTGCCGGGCATCGCCGGCGGGTCGCTGGGCTTCTCCAGGAAGTCGACGATGCGGTCGCTCGCGTCGACGTGCATCACGCCGAAGCCGGAGGCCTCCGCGCGCGCCACCTCGAGGCAACCGACGGTGACGTCGGCGCCGCTCTCGACGTGCTGGGCGAGCATGAGCTCGTAGTCCATCTTGTAGATGTGGTCGCCCGCAAGGATCACCATGTGCCGCGGGGCGTAGTCTTCGATGATGTCGATGTTCTGATAGACGGCGTCCGCCGTGCCGAGATACCAGGCCTCTTCGGAAACGCGCTGGCTCGCCGGCAGAACGTCGAAGCTTTCGTTGCGCTCGGTGCGGAAGAAGTTCCACCCCCGCTGCAGGTGGCGGATCAGGCTGTGCGCTTTGTACTGTGTGGCGACGCCGATGCGGCGGATGCCGGAGTTCAGCGCGTTCGACAGCGCGAAGTCGATGATGCGGGTCTTGCCCCCGAAGTAGACCGCGGGCTTAGCCCTCCGGTCCGTGAGCTCCATCAGCCGCGATCCCCGCCCGCCGGCGAGGACGTAGGCCATGGCTCCGCGAGCGTAGGGCGGGCCGAGCGGCGATTTGGGCGGCATGGCGGGCGTGTCTCCGGGTATGTCGTTGCGTCGGCCGTCCTCGCCGCGCCGGGGCGGCGCGACGGGCGGCCGTTCAAAGGGGGAAGGCCGGAACGCGCGTCAGCCCAGCGACGGGCGCACGTTCCAGATGTCCTCGGCGTATTCACCTATCGTCCGGTCGGACGAGAACCAGCCCACCTGGGCCGTGTTCGCGATGCTGGAACGCATCCAGGCGTCGCGGTCGCGCCAGAGTTTGTAGACCCTGCGTTGCGCGGCGAAGTAGGCGTCGAAGTCCGCGGTGACCAGGAAGGTGTCGTGCTCCAGCAGGCCGTCGATAAAGCCGCGGTAGCGCGCGGGGTCGCCGGGCGAGAACACGCCGTTGCGGATTGCGTCCAGCACCTCGCGCAGCACCGCGGAGTTCTCCACCGCCGCGTGGGCGTCGTGGCCGCGCCGCTTGCGAGCCTCCACCTCCTGGGCGGTCAGGCCGAAGATGAAGATGTTGTCGTCGCCGACCCGCTCCTTGATCTCGACGTTGGCGCCGTCGAGCGTGCCGATGGTGAGCGCGCCGTTGAGCGCGAGCTTCATGTTGCCGGTGCCGGAGGCCTCCATGCCCGCGGTCGAGATCTGCTCGGAGAGGTCGGCGGCCGGGATGATCGCCTCGGCGAGGCTGACGTTGTAGTTCGGCAGGAACGCGACCTTCAGCAGGCCCCGCACCGTCGGGTCCTGGTTCACCACCCGCGCCACGTCGTTCGCAAGCTTGATGGTGAGCTTGGCTTGGTGATAGCTCGCCGCCGCCTTGCCCGCGAAGATCTTCACCCGCGGCATCCAAGCCCGCATCGGCTGGGCGCGCATCGCGTTGTAGATCGCGACCGTTTCCAGGATGTTCAGCAGCTGGCGCTTGTACTCGTGGATGCGCTTGATCTGGACGTCGAACAGGGCGTCGGGGTCGACGTGGACGTCGAGCCGGTCGGAGATGATCTTGGCGAGCGCGACTTTGTTGGCGCGCTTCGACTCCGCGATCTTTTCCTGCAGCGCCGAGTCGCCCGCCATCGGCAGGAGCTTCATCAGCTCGTTCGGGTCGTCGAGCAGCTCCGGGCCGATGGCCTCGATCAGGATCGAGGTCAGTCCCGGGTTGGCCTGGCTGAGCCAGCGGCGGAAGGTTATGCCGTTCGTCTTGTTGACGATGCGCGTGGGGTGCAGCGCGTGCAGGTCGCGGAACACCGTCTGCTTCATGAGCTCGGTGTGCAGCGCCGAGACGCCGTTGATCTTGTGCGAGCCGACGAAGGCCAGCTGGCCCATGCGCACGCGCCGGCCGTTGTTCTCGTCGATGAGGGAGATAGAGGCCAAAACCGCGTCGTCCGCGGCGCGCTTCTTCTTGGCGGCCTCGAGCTCCAGCGCGTTGATCAGGTAGATGATCTGCATGTGCCGCGGCAGCAGCCGCTCGATCAGCGGCACAGGCCAGCTCTCGAGCGCTTCCGGCAGCAACGTGTGGTTGGTGTAGGAGAAGGTCGCGACGGTGACCTTCCAGGCGTCCGCCCATTCGAAGCCGTGCAGGTCGAGCAGGATCCGCATCAGCTCCGGCACCGCGATCGCGGGATGGGTGTCGTTGAGCTGGATGGCGACGTGGTCGGGCAGCGAGCGCAGGTCGCCGTGCTCCTCCAGATGGCGGCGGATGAGGTCCTGCAGCGAGGCCGAGGCGAAGAAGAACTCCTGCCGCAGCCTGAGCTCCTGGCCGTTCGGGGTCTCGTCGGAGGGGTAGAGCACCTTCGAGATCGACTCCACGCGCACCCGGTCGGCGAGCGCGCCGATGTAGTCGCCGCGGTTGAAGGCGTCGAGCTTCAGCGGGTCGGCCGCGCGCGCCGACCACAGCCGCAGCGTGTTCACATGGCGGCCGCGCCAGCCCACGACGGGGATGTCGAAGGCGACCGCCTCGACCACTTCGCCCGGCCGCCAGACGTGGCGCACCGCGCCCTGCTCGTAGACCTGCTCGACATAGCCGCCGAAGCCGATGGGATAGTCGATCTCCGGATGGGCGAACTCCCAGGGGTTGCCGAAGGAGAGCCAGTCTTCCGGATACTCCTGCTGCCAGCCGTCGCGCATGCCCTGGCGGAACAGGCCGTGATCGTAGCGGATGCCGTAGCCGAAGGCCGGCACGCCGATCGAGGCCATCGAATCCATGAAGCAGGCGGCGAGACGGCCGAGGCCGCCGTTGCCGAGCGCCGCGTCCGGCTCGGCGGTGCGGATCACGTCGAGGTCGACGCCCAGACCTTCTAGCGCCTCGCGCGCGGTCTCGGTGAGGTTGAGGTTGTTGAGCGCGTCGAACAGCAGCCGCCCGATCAGGAACTCGAGCGAGAGGTAGTACACCCGCTTCTCGGGTTTCTTGTCCTTGGACGCGTGGTCGACGACCCAGCGATCGACGATTCGGTCGCGCACGGCGTAAGCGGTCGCCACGAACCAGTCGCGCGGGCTCGCGGTCTCGGGCGAGCGGCCGACGGAATAGGTCAGCTCCGCCAGGATCTCCTTGCGCAGCTTGGCGGCGTCCACGCCGCCTTCGGGCGCGCCGGCCGCAGCCTCGCGCTTCGGTCGGGCGATCTCGTTCGTGGCCGGGCTGGCGACGTCGTCCATGATCGGGCTCCCTCAGATGGCGCGTCGGTGACGACGCTGGGAGCCGCAGTCAAACACGCACGCCGCGCGATGGCGATTGCTGCATCGCGAAGACAGCAAAAAAACTGAGCGTAACCGTCGCGTTAGGGCTCAGCCGCGCGCGAAGCGCAGCACGTTGCCGTCCTGTGCGCCCGCGGCGTCGCGGACGGCGTCGTCCTGCGCAAGGATGTCTTCGAGCCTCGCTCGGAGATCGCGGACCGAGACCAGCAGATCCATGCCGAGGCCAAGCGGCGCGCACATCAGCGTCGTCGCATAGACGTCGAGCGCTTGAATCGTCAGATCCGCCTCCTGGCGGGACATGGTGAACTTGACGGCGTCCATTTCGCTTCACCCCAATCAGCGACGTTCCGCAGGGCCCTCGCATCCGAAAGCGCGCGAAACAAGGCGCGGCCCCCCCGGGCCGCCGGCGTCTTGTTGCGCCGGTCGCCAATTGAACCACGAAGCTGAGAGATTGAAATCGATCCCTAAGACTAGCTTCCGGTTGAGGACGGCGCCAGGAAAGCGACGGGAAGCCGTAGAAAATCAGAGAGTTCGAACGTCGAGGCCGGGTTGATGCGGCGTCCTGACAATCGATCGATCATGTCGATCGTGGAGAAGTGTGACGGCAAGGTCACGCGTGTGCCTGCGACATCTTGCGCCGTGAGGCCCAACTGGCCCCCAGCGCCAAGCAGCCTGGCCGTGTGACGCAGGGCGACCACGATCGCCCACTCGTCCTCCAGCCGTCGAGCGAAGGCGACCACGTCGGCGGCGAGCGGGCCTTCGACCTGCAGCGGCTCGTAGGCGCCCTTTGAGAAGAGGTTGGGGCGGCGCGCGCGCTCCCCGAGCACCGCGGCGATCAACGCCTGCTTCGTCGCCCCGTCCCTCCAATGGCCGGCCGCGGCTTCCGCCGTTTCCGCCTTGGCGAGAGCGGCCGCCCGCGCGTCGTAATCCACCGGGCGGCGGTTGTCCGGATCGACGAGCGTGAGGTCCCAGAACTCCGTGCCCTGGTAGGTGTCTGGCACGCCCGGCGTGGTCAGCTTGAGAAGGGTTTGGACGAGACCGTTGGCCGCGCCCGCCGGGCCGATTCGGTCCGCGAAGCTTGCGATGTCGGTGCGCAGCCCGGCGTCGGGGCCCGTCAGAATCCCCATCAGCAGCTCGCGAGCCGCCGTCTCGTAGGCTTCGTTCGGCGTCGTCCAGTCGGTTGCAAGCTTCGCTTCGCGGAGCGCCTTCTCCTGCCAGCCGGCGATACGGTTCGCGAAGGTGCGGCAGCCCTCGGCGTCGCCGGGGTCGAGATCGTGCGGCCAGGCTCCGACCAGCGTCTGGTAGAGAATCTGCTCGTCTCCGGCCGAAGGCGCGGTTTCCGTACGCAACGGCGCGGCCGCTTCGCGCCAGCGCCTCACGGCGGCGATCCACTCGTCGGGGATCTCGCTCAGCACCGCGAGCCGCGCGCGCACATCCTCGCCGCGCTTGTGGTCGTGGGTCGCGCCGGTGAGCATCGCGTTCGGGAAGGTGCGGGCGCGGGCGGCGGCCTTTTCATGGAAGGTCGGCACGTCGATCGCGAAGGTCGCGACGTCGAAGCCGACGTCCGTGCGCGAGAGCAGCTTGCCATGGCGGTAGAACGCGGTGTCTTCGACCGCCTTCGCGGCCACAGGCGCCGAAAGCTGCTGGAATCGCCGGATGGCCTTGTCGCGCAGCAGAAGGTCGTCGGCCGCCGGCTTGCCGCCGAGCCACCCGTCGAGAAGCTCCAGCACGGGCAGGTCCGCCGGCAGAATCGATTGCCGCGCCTTCTCCATGGCGCGCTCGAAGATCGGCTTGTCCGCCTCCGTCCGCCCCTCCGCGGCGTTGGCGTAGGTGCGGTACGCCGGGAAATGCGCCAGCAGCTCCACGAGGGCGCGCCGGATGGCCGCTCGCGCGGTGTCGCGGGTGTCGAAGTCGAGCCGCGCAACCCGGTGCAGAGCGTCCGTCGCCTGATCGAGCTGCGACGAGAACGAGCGGTCCAGGATTTCGCGGCGCGCGGTCTCCTCCTCTGCGTGGAAGTCCGCGGGACGGCCGCTGATCTCGGCCCAGAAGGCGGAAAGCTTCTCCTCGCCGCTCGCGTCGTGGAGCAACAGGCTGACCTCGTCCATGAAGTCGTAGCCGCTCGCCCCGTCCACGCCCCAGTCTTTGGGCAACTCCTCGCCCGGTCCGAGGATCTTCTCCACGACCAGATAGGCCTTCTGCTCCGCGAGAGCGCCGGGACGGCTGCTCTGGGCGGCGTCGAGGTGCGCCCGAAGCCGACGGGCGTAGCCGCCGGGATCCATCAGCCCGTCAATGTGGTCGACACGGAAACCGTCGATCAGGCCTTCGGCGTAAAGGTTGAGAAGCAGCTCGTGGGTGGCGTCGAACACCGCGGGATCGGCGATGCGCAGGCCCGCAAGTTCGTTGACGTCGAAGAAGCGGCGCCAGTTGATCTCGTCGCCCGCCACCATCCAGTGCGCGAGCCGCCAGTTCTGCTTCTCGAGCAAGGCGTGGAAGCGCGCTAGGCCCTCTTCCGTCGAGGGATCGTAGGCCTCGAGCCCGGCCGCCTCGATCTCGTAGCGGTCCTCGGGCCTGAGCGGGAACATGTGATCGGCGTAGCGCACCACCAGTCCGCCGCGCTTGCCTTCGCGGGTGATCTGCAGGTCGCCGTTGCGGAGCGTCTCGCCATAGGTCGATCCGAGCGTCGGCAGCAGGATCTTGCCGTTGAGCGCCGGGTCCGTCGGCTCCCAGTCGATGTCGAAGAAATGCGCGAAGCGACTGCCGCGCCCGTAGGTCAGCACGTCGAGCCACCAGGCGTTGTCGTCCTTGCCGACCGCCATGTGGTTGGGAACGATGTCGACGATCAGGCCAAGGCCTTCGGCGCGCAGCGCGGCGACCAGCGCGCGCAGTCCGTCCTCTCCGCCGAGCTCAGGGTTGACCGTCGTCGGGTCGACCACGTCGTAGCCGTGCATCGAGCCCGCGCGCGCCGTGAGGATGGGCGAGGAGTAGAGATGGCTGATCCCGAGCTTGCGGAGATAGGGCGCGAGCGGAATCGCCTTCTCGAACGGGAAATCCTTGTGGAATTGCAGGCGCATCGTCGCGCGGGGCGGAGCGGCGGGCGTCTGCGGGTCGGTCACGTGTGGCGTCTCCGGTTGAGGCTGCGGAGCCGCCCGACGGCGGCCTCGTCGTTCAGCAGATCTGGGGCGGGCGCCGGCAGGCGTCGACGCCAATTGGGATGTTCGTCGAGCGTGCCCGGCAGGTTCGGCTGGTCGGTGACGCCCAGCGCGTCTTCAAGCGGCAGCAGCACAAGCTTCGACGGCGTCTCGCTGAGGAAGCGCACGGCGGCGTCGACCGCCAGGGCGGGGCGATCGGGCGCCGGCGGCTCGCCGTCGGCCGCGCCGGCCTCGGTGAAGGCGCGCCAGAGATCGATCCGGTCCTGCGCCCGCGTGGCGAGGTCGTTCTCCGCGGTCTCCCCGGATTGCTCGCCGGCGATTTCCGCCCGCAGCGCGATATCGGCGCCCGACCACCAGCCCGCCATGGTCGGCAGGTCGTGCGTGGTCGTCATCGCGAGCGCGTCGGAGGGATAATAGTAGGGCGGGAAGAAGTGGGCCTCGTCCTTCTCGAACTGGAGGACGCGCATGCCGGCCACGCCGGCGTCGGCCAGCCGCTCACGGAACCCGTCGGGCACGGTGCCGAGGTCCTCGCCCACGACGACGGCGTTGTTGCGCAGCGACTCCAGCGCGATCAGCCGCAGCATGTCGTCGACGGGGTAGGAGAGGTAGGCGCCTTCCCCGGCGCCCGCGCCCTCGGGCACCATCCAAAGCCGGGCGAGGCCCATCGCATGGTCGATGCGGACGCCGCCCGCGTTCTTCATGCAGGCGCGCAGCGTCGCCAGGAACGGCGCGTAGGCGCGGGCCTTGAGCGCCATCGGCGAGAAGGTCGCGAGACCCCAGGCCTGGCCGCTCGGGTTGAACAGATCGGGCGGCGAGCCCACCGAGAGGCCGACCAGAACGTCCTCCTGCCGGCTCCAGGCGTGGCTGCCGCCGGCGTCCATGCCGACCGCGAGGTCCGAGATCAGGCCGATCGCCATGCCGGCGTCGCGCGCGAGCTTCTGCGCCGCGCCAAAGGAGCGGTCCGCGAGCCACTGGAGGAACACGTGGAAGCCGACCTCGTCGGCGTGCTCCGCGGCGAAGGCGGCGACCTCGGCGCTGTTCGGATCCCTGAGCGGCTCCGGCCAGCTGCGCCAGCTCCATTGCCGGGGGTCGGCGCGGAAGCGGGCGCCATGCAGCGTCTCGAACCGCGCGTGCTCCTCGAGCAGCGCCCCGCCATCCGCGCGGAAAGCCGCAAAGTCGGCGGCGAGGCGCCCCGGCGAGGGCTCTTGAAGCTCGACAGCCCGGAAGCTGTCGTACAGCATCCGCAGGCTGGACAACTTGGCGCGCGCGGCGGCGGGCCAGTCGATGAGGGCGGCGCGCTCCGCCTCGGCGCGCGCGTCCTCGGCGCCGGAGACGCGGATCGCCTCGCGCACGCGCTCTTCGCCGAACAGGAAGTCGGGGTCGGCGTGCAGCGGGTTAAGGAACAGGCGACTCGAAGGCGAGTAGGGCCCGAAATGGTGCGGGTCAGCGGAAAAGCCGGCGTGCAGCGGCGAGAGCGCCACCGCGTCCGCGCCCGAGTGCGCGGCGGCCAGTGCGAGCGCCGCGACGCCGCCCATGTCGCCGACGCCGCCGTCGCCCGATCGCGTCAGGCCGTAGACCTGAGCTGCAAGGCCCCACATCCGCCGGGCGCCCGCGACGTCGACGATGCTGACGCCTCGCCGGGGCGCGACGGCGACGGTGATCACGCGGTCTCCGACCTCCAGCCGATGATAGCCGGGCTCGAGGATCGGGCGCATCTGCGCGCGGCCGTCGTCGCCCACCCCGAGCGACACGTCGAAGCGCTCGCCGTCCTCGCGGACGAAGAGGGCCGGGCTCATCGGCCGGGCGTCGACGGCGAAGGGTTCGCCAATCCGCGCCGTCACGAAGTCCGAAGGCGCGCGCGCGAGGGAGTCGAGCGTCTCGCGGGAGGCGCGGACGTCGCCCTCGGACTCCGCCGGCAGGCCGATCGCGTTCAAGAGCCGCCGCAGCGTATCGGGCCGCACCGTCTGGGCCTTGCCGGACTGATCGGTCCACTTGACCGAGAAGCCCGCCCGTTCGGCGAGGTCGCGAACGTCGTCGTCAGCGCTCACGCGGGGGTCTCCAGCAGGGCTATGGTCGTGAAGGCTGGCAGTTCGCCGGCGCGGACGGAGTCGGACGCCCCGACGTCGCTCTCGAACAGCAACGGGCCGGCCAGGCCCGCGATCTTCGTCGCCTTGTCGTCGAGATTGAGCGCGAGCGTCAGCTTCGCGCCGTCGCCGAGCGTCCAGCGGGCGACGGCGGCCTTTGGGCCGACGGCCTCGGCGCCCTCGGAGCGCGCGCCGGGAATGCGCGGCGCGATCTCGGCGGCCCGCAGCGTCAGAAGCGTTTTGAACAGCGCTGAGCGCGCCTCGGCGCGCTCCGGATGCGGCTGCGGGATCGAGTCCTCGAAGGTCTTCGCAGCGTTCGGGTCCGGCACCTCGGCGCCGGCGAAGGCGGCGAACTTCGAGAACTCCTTCCGGCGGCCTTCGCGCACCGCATCGGCCAGTTCGCCCTGATGGTCGGTGAAGAACAGGAACGGCGTCTCGCTTGCGACCTCCTCGCCCATGAAAATCATCGGCACGTGCGGGATCAGCAGCAGCGCAGCGGTGGCCGCTTCGACGCCCTTGGCCGGCGCGAGCGTCGACAGCCGGTCGCCGAAGGCGCGGTTGCCGATCTGGTCGTGATTCTGGAGGAAGCTTACGAAGGAGGTCGGGGCCAAGTGGCCGCTCGGGGTCCCGCGGCGCTTGCCGTCGAGATGGGGGGACGGCTCACCTTGGTAGACGAAGCCTTCGGATAGGGTGCGTGCGAGCTTGCCCGCGGTGTCCTCGGCGTAGTCCTCGTAGTAGCCCTCGCGCTCGCCCGTGAGGAGCACATGGATGACGTGGTGGAAATCGTCGTTCCACTGCGCATCGACGTCGCCGGCGAGGTGGCTCTGCTCGTTGTGCTCATTCTCCAGCACGAGATGGACATGGCGTCCCGGCTCGACCGTCGCGTGAACCGTCGCCGCCATCTCGTCGATCCAGTCGCTTTCGGAGATCGCGTGCACCGCGTCGAAGCGCAGGCCGTCGAAGCGGTACTCCATCAGCCAGTACAGTGCGTTCTCGGTGAAAAACGCCCGCACCTCCGGCAGCCGGAAGTCGATCGCTCCGCCCCACGGCGTGTGCAGGTCCTCGCGGAAGAAGGTCGGAGCGTAGGAGCCGATGTAGTTCCCGTCCGGCCCGAAGTGGTTGTAGACCACGTCCAGCATCATCATCAGGCCGAGCTCGTGCGCCCGGTCGATGAGCGCTTTGAGATCCTCGGGCGTCCCGAAGGCCTCGTCGGGAGCGTAGGGCAGCACGCCGTCGTAGCCCCAGTTGCGGGCGCCGGGAACGTCGTTGATCGGCATCAGCTGAACGGCGGTGATCCCAAGCTCAGCCAGGCGAGGCAGCGCCTCCGCCACGCCCTTGAAGCCGCCGAAGGCGCCGACGTGGAGCTCGTAGACCACGGCCTCGTGCCAGGGCCGGCCCGTCCATCCGGCCGTGCGCCAGCGATAGGACCTGGAGTCGACCACGACGCTCCAGCCATGGATGTCGCCGTCCTGGAAGCGGGAGGCGGGGTCGGGCACGGTCAGCCCGTCGGGAAGCGCGAACCGGTAGCGAGCGCCGGCGGGCGCGGGCAGCGTCGCCGCGAACCAGCCGTCGTCGGAGCGCTCCATCGCGATCGTCTCGCCGTCGCGGATCTCGAGCCGCACCTCCTGATGGGCGGGCGCCCAGAACCGAAACGTCGTCGCCCCCTCGCCGCGGGCCGCGCCGAAGGTCAGGTCCATGCCGAAGGCGTCGCTCACCGTTTGGTTCCGTTCGCGTGGCGCCCGGAAGGACGCGCTGGGGCTGGGCGCACCGCCATCACGAGGACGGCGCTGCGGGCGGCGACGATGACGACGTCGCCCTCAAGCGTCCGCTCCGGCGCCTCGGGGGCGGCGGTGTCGACCAGCAGGGTCGTCGGCAGCGCCGGAGGCGGCAGCTTGAACGACCGGTCTTCGGACGTCGGGTTGAGCATCAAGGTCAGGATGGGAACGGCGCCGTCCTCCCGCCGGGCGGCGCGTCGCAGCGATAACGTCCTTTCATCGGGGTTGTTCCAGGCGTCGGAACTGATCGCCTCGCCGGCCTCGTCGAACCAGGCGATGTCGAGCACGCCGGGCGCGGGTTCTTCCCGGCCGTGGAGAAAGTGTTTGCATCGCAGGATCGGGTGCTCCGCCCGCAGCCGCGCGAGGCGGCCGACGAAGGCGGTCAGCGCCCGGCCTTCGTCGCCTTCCGCCAGCCGCCAGTCGACCCAGGAGACGCCGTTGTCCTGCGCGTAGGCGTTGTTGTTGCCGCCCTGCGTCCGGCCGAACTCCTCGCCGGCCAACAGCATGGGAGTGCCATGGGCGAAGAAGACGCTGGCGAGCAGCGCCCGCGCGACCCGCGCCCGGGTCTCGAGGATGTCGGGATCGTCGGTCGGTCCCTCGACGCCCCAGTTCGAGGTGTAGTTCTCGCCATGGCCGTCCCGATTGTCCTCGCCGTTGGCGTGGTTGTGCTTCTCCACGTAAGCGACGGCGTCGGCGAGGGTGTAGCCGTCGTGGCTCGCGACGAAGTTCACCGAGGCCCAGGGCTTGCGTGAGCGCCGGTCGAACAGGTCGCTCGAGCCCGCGAGCCGCGCTGCGACTTCGGGGCGTTGGCCGGGGTCGCCGCGCCACAGCCGTCGCATGCTGTCGCGGTACTTGTCGTTCCACTCCGCGAAGCCTGGCGGGAAATGGCCGAGCTGATATCCGCCGGGCCCGATGTCCCAGGGCTCTGCGATCAGTTTCACCCGCTGCAGGACCGGGTCCTGGCGGATCGCGTCGAAGAAGCCCGAGCCAGGGTCGAATCCATGCTCCTCGCGGCCCAGCGTGACGCCGAGGTCGAAGCGGAAGCCGTCGATGTGGTAGGCCTCGACCCAGTAGCGCAGACTGTCCATGACCATCTGCAGCACCCGCGGGTGGCTGAGGTTCACGGTGTTCCCGGTGCCGGTGTCGTTGACGCAGAGCCGCCAGTTGTCGCGGACGTGGCGGTAGTAGCTGGCGTTGTCGAGCCCCCGAAAAGACAGCGTCGGCCCTTCCTCGCTGCCTTCGGCGGTGTGGTTGTAGACGACGTCGAGGAAGACCTCGATGCCGGCGGCGTGCAGCCGGCGCACCGCGACCTTGATCTCGTTCAGCGAACCGTCCGAGAGGTAGCGCTGCTCGGGCGCGAAGAAGGCGAGGGTGTTGTAGCCCCAGTAGTTGCGGAGGCCGAGCTCGATGAGCCTGCGGTCCTGCACGAAGGCGTGGATCGGCAGCAGCTCGACCGCGGTGATCCCGAGCCTCTTGTAGTGCTCGATCATCGGGGGGCTTGCGAGCGCCGCGAAGGTGCCGCGCTCGTGCGGCCGCAGGTCCTCCCGCTGCATCGTGAGGCCGCGCACGTGCGCCTCGTAGATCACCGTCTCCTGCCACGGCGTGTTGGGGGGGCGGTCGTCGCCCCAGTTGAACGCGTCGTCGACCACGACCCCCTTCGGCATGCCCGGCGCGCTGTCGCGCCGGTCGTAGGAGAGATCACCGCGCGGACTGTGCAGGCGGTAGCCATAGAGCGCGTCGGACCAACGCACCTCTCCGGCGACCTGCTTGGCGTAGGGGTCGAGCAGCAGCTTGTTGGGATTGAAGCGGTGGCCGTGCTGCGGCTCGTACACGCCGTGGGCGCGGAAGCCGTAGAGCAAGCCGGCGCGCGCCTCCGGCAGATACCCGTGGAACACCTCGTCCGTCTTCTCGGGCAACGGCAGGCGGCCGATCTCCCGGCGACCGGACGGGTCGAACAGACAGAGGTCGATCTGGTCGGCGTTGGCGGAGAAAACCGCGAAGTTCACGCCGAGCCCGTCCCACGTCGCGCCGAGCGGGTAGGGCGAGCCAGGTTCCAAGGTCTGGCTCACGGGCGCTCCGCCGCTCTAAGGCGCCCGCGGGTGGGCATGGAGGGCGGGCCTGCAGGGTGTCGAGCGTGGTGCAATGGTTCGTCCCGAAACGGCGTGGTCGGCGAGCGTCTATCGCCCGGCGCGGAGACTCCTCTTATGCGCTTGGAGAGGCCCGCGAGACGGAGTGTAACGGCCTTTGCGCAGGATCGCTGATCTGAACCTAGATCGCTCCTCCGGGGAAACGATGCGGTCAAAGGACGGCGCGCGCCTCGGCCTCCGCGGCGACAAAGCGGGCGCCGTCCGACGTCACGGGAGAAGGTCGCGCCGTCGGAAGCAGGAGACGAAGCGGCCGGGAGCGCGCGCCATCGAGGGCGGCGCCGTGACCCGTCAGCCGTCACGCCATGGTCATTCCGCGCGCAGGAAGACGACGCCGAGCGGCGGCAACGTCAGATCCAGCGCCTGCTGCTCCCCATGGCTTTCGACGTCGGTCGTCGGAAGTCCGCCGCCGTTGCCGACGTTCGAACCACCGTAGATCCCCGCGTCCGTGTTCATGATCTCGCTCCACCGTCCGGCTTTCGGAACGCCGATGCGATATCCATGCCGCGGGACCGGCGTCATGTTCGCCACCACGAGGACAGGTGCGTCGCCGTCGTCGCCGAGCCGCAGGAAGGCGAAGACGGAGTTCGCGGTGTCGTCGCCGACGATCCAGCGGAAGCCGGCGGGATCCGCGTCGCGGCGGTGAAGCGCGGGATTGGCGCGGTACAGATGGTTGAGGTCCCGCATCAGCCGCTGGATCCCGGCGTGGTTCGGATCGTCCAGCGCCGGCCAGTCGACCTGGTCGTCATGATTCCACTCGCGCCATTGCGCGGTGTCGGCGCCCATGAACACCAGCTTCTTGCCGGGATGACTCCACATCATCCCGTAGAGAGCGCGCAGGTTCGCAAACTTCTGCCAGAGGTCGCCCGGCATCTTCTGGATCAGCGAGCCCTTGCCGTGCACGACCTCGTCGTGGCTGAGCGGCAGGACGAACTTTTCCGAGAAGGCGTAGACGAGCCCGAAGGTTATGCCGTTGTGGTTGTACTGCCGGTAGACGGGGTCCTGCTCCATGTAATGGAGCGTGTCGTGCATCCAGCCCATGTTCCATTTGTAGTGGAAGCCGAGGCCGCCCTCCGTCGTCGGTCGCGTGACGCCGGGCCAGGCGGTCGACTCCTCGGCGATCATGATCGCGCCGGGCGCGCGTTCGCGCACCACCGCGTTCAGGTGCTGGATGAACCCGACCGCTTCCAGGTTCTCGCGGCCGCCATACTGGTTCGGCACCCATTCGCCGGCCTTGCGGCTGTAGTCGCGGTAGAGCATCGAGGCGACGGCGTCGACGCGCAGCCCGTCGACGTGGAAGGTCTCGAGCCAGTGCAGCGCGCTTGCGATCAGGAAGCCCTGAACCTCGCGCCGTCCGAAGTTGTAGATCGCGGTGTTCCAATCGATGTGGAACCCCTCGCGCGGGTCGGCGTGCTCATAGAGCGCGGTGCCGTCGAACCGGCCGAGGCCATGCGCGTCGGTCGGGAAATGGGCGGGAACCCAGTCCAGCACCACGCCGACGCCCGCGGCGTGGGCCGCGTCGACGAAGCGCGCGAAGTCCTCCGGCGCGCCGTAGCGCGCGGTCGGCGCAAACAGGCCGAGCGGCTGATAGCCCCACGAGCCGCCGAACGGGTGTTCGGTGATCGGCAGCAGCTCAATGTGGGTGAACCCCATGTCGACGGCGTAGGGGATCAGCTTTTCGGTCGCGAAGGTCCAGTCGACCTCGCGCCCGTCCGCCTTCATCCAGGAGCCGAGGTGCACTTCGTAGAACGACAGCGGCTGATCGGGCTCCTGCGCTTTGGTGCGGCGCTCGATCCAGTCGGCGTCGGTCCAGACGTAGGGCTCGGGCGAGGCCACCACGGCGCCTGTCGCGGGCGCGGCTTCGTAAGCGCGGGCGACCGGGTCCGCCTTGTCGGGCAGCCGCGCGCCGTCCGGCCCGTGAATGGCGAACTTGTAGCGCTCGCCCGGGCCGACGCGGGGCACGAACAGTTCCCAGACGCCGGCCGGCTGGCGAAGCCGCATCGGGTGGCGGCGTGAATCCCAGGAGTTGAAGTCGCCGATGACGGCGACCGAGCGCGCGTTCGGCGCCCACACTGCGAAACGAACCCCCGGGACCCCGTCCACGGTCATGGCGTTGGCGCCGAGCGCCGACGCCAGCTGGAAGTGACGCGCTTCCGCGATCAGGTGCAGATCGAGGTCGCCCAGGAGCAGGCCGAAGCTGTAGGGGTCTTCGATCTCCTGGCCCGCGCCGGGCCAGCTGATCTGGAAGAGATAGGGGTCGACGCCGCGGACGCGGCCTTCCCAGACCCCGCCGCCGACGTCCGTAAGTTCGCCGACCGTCGCCCCGCTCGCACGGTCGACGATCTCGACCTCGAGGGCCCCCGGCAGAACGGCGCGGACATAGGGTCCGTCGCCGTCGTCATGGCGGCCAAGCACGGCGAAGGGATCGCCGTGACGGCCCTGGGCGAGGGCGTCGAGCGCGCTCCGGTCGAGGGAAGTGGTGGTCGCCGTCATGCGGAGGCTCCGTCGTCAGGCGCCAGCCGGGCGGCGAGAGCGTGCAGGCCCCCCAGCGGCACGTCGATCCAGGCTGGCCGGTTGGCCGCCTCGTAGGCGATTTCGTAGGCGGCTTTCTCGATCAGGAACATGTCGAGCAGCGGCTCGGAGACGCCGCCGCCGGCCGCCTCGATGGTCGTGCGGTAGGCGGCGAGAAAGCCCGCTCCGGCGTCCGCGCGGAAGCGTTCAATGAAGGCCTCACGGCGCGGTCCGGCGACATGGGCCGAGGCCTGCTCGTTGCGGCCGACCATCGCCGCGGCGTAGTCGAACGACCGCAGCACGCCGGCGACGTCGCGGAGCGGGCTGGCCTTGCCCCGCCGCTCGGCCAAGGGACGGGCAGGCTCGCCTTCGAAGTCGATGAAGACGACGTCGTCGCCCGCGACCAGGATCTGGCCGAGGTGCAGGTCGCCGTGGATGCGGCTGACAGTGGACCCCACGCCGGCGTCGGCCAGCCGGCCGATCGCGGCGGCCAGCGCGTCCTTCCGGCGGATGACCGATTTCGCCCGCTCGGCGAGCGCTTCGGACTCCCAGGTCGACTTCGCCTGCAGGGCGTGCATCGCGCCGTCGAGCAGAGACAGGGCGCGAGCCTTCCAGCTTTCGACGTCCTTGGTGGCGGCTGGCTGAGGCGCGAAGTCGGGATCGTCGCTCGGACGCGCCAACGTCGCATGCAGTTCGCCGAGGCGCTTGCCCAGCGTCGCGGCGAAGGCGGTGAACTCCGCGAAGCGATGGTGGTCCGCCATCTCGCCGCCGCCCGTCGCCCCGAATTCGTCGAGGGCGCGGGTGAGGTGATCGAGCGTCCAGGTCCAGGCGTCGCCCTGGTTGCGGATGAAGCCCTGGATGATGGCGAGGGTCGCGCGATTCCCCTCGGCGTCGACCCGGACCATCTCGCCGAGGAAGGGCGCCGCGTTCGCGTAGCCCTGCTCGGTGAGATAGCGGCCCATCTCCGCCTCCGGATGCCGCCCCGCCGCGATCTTTCGCAGCAGCTTGATCATCATCAGGTCGCCGGCGATCAGCGAGGAGTTCGACTGCTCGGCGGAGAGCCACAGGATCTCGGCGTCATCCGGCAGGGTGGGGATTTCGACGCCGGGGGTCGGCTCGAACCGGATCTGACCGCTCGCCCCGTCTATCACGCGTTCGTCGCGCAGAGCGTTGGCGATTGCGAAGGCGAAGCTCGGGATCGCGAAGGCGTCGGTCAGGAGATGAACGTCGCGGCCCTTGCGGACGCGGGCGAGGGCGAGGCGGCCGGGCAGCGCCGACAGCGTCTCGTCTTCGGAGACGACCGCGAGCGGGAGCAGCCAGCGCGTCGGCTCCGGACCGCCGGTGACCTCCACCTCGACCAGTCCGATGTCCTGGCCGCGCGCCGACAGCCGCGTAAGCGACTTGATGCGCGGCAGGATCTGCTTCTGGTCCTTCCCCGAAAACCAGCGCCGCTTGGCGAGGTAGGTCGGGAGCACCGCCGTCTCGAGCGTCTTGCGCGCCTCGGTCTGCATGGCGTCGTCGACGCCGGCGCGCAGCACCAGCGTCTCGTAGTCCGGCAGAGGTTCAGGCGCGGGGCTGTGCCAGGCAGGCGCAGCCTGCGCGGTGGCCAGCACGAACGAGTAGAAGCCGTAGGGCGGCAGCGTGAGGAGGTAGGTGAGCTGGCCGATCGGTGGGAACACCGAACCCGCCGTCAGTTCGACCGGCACCCGGCCCTCGAACTCCGACAGCTCGAGCTCGACCGCCTGGGGGCTGCGGCCCATGTTGGCCACGCACAGGATGGCCTCGCCGTCGTATTCGCGGAGGTAGGCCAGGATGCGGCGGTTCTGCGGGAACAGGAAGCGGATCGTCCCGCGCCCGAAGGCCGGGTGCTGCCGGCGCGTGGCCAGCATGCGCCGCGTCCAGTTGAGCAGCGAGTGCGGGTCGCGCGCCTGCGCCTCGACGTTCACCGCGTAGTAGCCGTAGAGCGGATCCATCACCGGAGGCAGCACGAGCGAGGCCGGATCGCCGCGCGAGAAGCCTCCGTTCCGGTCGATCGACCACTGCATCGGCGTGCGCACGCCGTCGCGGTCGCCGAGGTGGATGTTGTCGCCCATGCCGATCTCGTCGCCGTAATAGATCACGGGCGTGCCGGGCATCGACAGCAGCAGCGCGTTCATCAGCTCGATCCGGCGCCGGTCGCGCTCCATCAGCGGAGCGAGGCGGCGGCGGATGCCGAGGTTGATGCGGGCTCGCTTGTCGGAGGCGTAGGTGTTCCAGAGGTAGTCGCGCTCCTTGTCGGTCACCATTTCAAGCGTCAGCTCGTCGTGGTTCCGCAGGAAGATCGCCCACTGGCAGTTGTCGGGGATCGCCGGCGTCTGCCGCATGATGTCGGTGATCGGGAACCGGTCCTCCCGCGCGATCGCCATGTACATCCGCGGCATCAGCGGGAAATGGAACGCCATGTGGCATTCGTCGCCGTCGCCGAAGTAGTCCTTGGTGTCCTCGGGCCACATGTTGGCCTCGGCGATCAGGAACCGGTCGGGATAGGTGCGGTCGAGCTCGGCCCTGATCTTCTTCAGGATGTCGTGGGTCTCGGGCAGGTTCTCGTTCGACGTGCCGTCGCGCTCGATCAGGTAGGGCACGGCGTCGAGGCGGAGGCCGTCGATGCCGAGGTCGAGCCAGAACTTCATCACGCCGAACACGGCCTTCAGGACCGCCGGGTTTTCGAAGTTCAGGTCCGGCTGATGGCTGTAGAACCGGTGCCAGAAGTACTGGCCGGCGACCGGGTCCCAGGTCCAGTTCGAGCGCTCGGTGTCGAGGAAGATGATGCGCGTTCCGGAGTAGAGCGTGTCGTCGTCCGACCAGACGTAGAAGTTGCGGTGCGCCGAGCCCTTTTTTGCGGTCCGCGCCCGCTGGAACCACGGGTGCTGGTCCGAGGTGTGGTTGATCACGAGCTCGGAGATGACCTTGAGGCCGCGCTTGTGCGCCTCGGCGATGAAGCGCTTCACGTCAGCGAGGGTGCCGTAGTCAGGCGACACGCCCTTGTACTCGGAGATGTCGTAGCCGTCGTCGAGCCGCGGGCTGGGGTAGAACGGCAGCAGCCAGATGACGCTGACGCCGAGGCCCGCGATGTAGTCGAGCTTTGAGATCAGGCCGGGAAAATCACCGATGCCGTCGTCGTTCGAGTCGAAGAACGACTTCACGTGCACCTGGTAGATGATCGCGTCCTTGAACCACAGCGGGTCGACGCCCTCACGCGAAACCACGGTCCCGCTCGGCTGCGTCAGGTCGCCGTGTGCCACAGGGGCGTTCATGCCGATGCTCCAGCTACGTTCGTGAGGCGCCAGACGTGAAACGGCATTTCAGCCGGGTTCACGTAGACCCACTGGGATTTGCCGGTCAGGGTGAAGCGGTTGCCGCGCATGAGGTCCTCTACCGCGACCGTCCCGCCGTCGGGCAAACCGAACTCCCACAGCGGAAGCTCGTAGGCCGCATGCTTCTCCGCGTGCGGATCCAGGCTGACGAAGGTGAGGATCATGTCCTCGACGCCCGCGCCGTCCGACCTGGGCCGCGACTTGCCGTAAAGCAGAATCTGGTCGTCGAAGCAGTTGTAGAACGTGACGCCGAGATGGGTCTGCAGCGCGGGGTTCTGCTTGCGGATACGGTTCAGCCGGGTGATCTCGGAGATGATGTTGCCGGGCTGGTTCCAGTTCCGGATCCGGATCTCGTACTTCTCGCTGTCGAGATACTCTTCCTTGCCGGGCAGCGGCGCGCTCTCGCAGATCTCGAAGCCGTTGTACATGCCCCAAAGTCCCGACAGCGTGGTCGCGAGCGCCGCGCGGATCAGGAAGCCGGGGCGGCCTGACGTCTGCAGGAAATAGGGATTGATGTCCGGAGTGTTGACGAAGAAGTGGGGGCGGAAGAAGTTCTTCGGCGCCGTCGTCGTCAGCTCCGTCAGGTACTCCGCCATCTCGTGCTTGGTGTTGCGCCAGGTGAAGTAGGTGTACGACTGCGAGTAGCCGACCTTCGCGAGGCGGTACATCACCTTCGGGCGTGTGAAGGCTTCCGAAAGGAAGATCGCGTCGGGATGCTTCGCCTTGACCTCGGCGATCATCCACTCCCAGAACGGAAACGGCTTTGTGTGCGGGTTGTCGACGCGGAAAGTCTTGACGCCCTCGGACGCCCAGAACAGCACCACGTCGCGCAGCGCGATCCACAGGCCCGGCACGGCGTCCGGCCCGTAGAAGTCGACGTTGACGATGTCCTGATACTTCTTCGGCGGGTTCTCCGCGTATTTCATGGAGCCGTCCGGCCGCCAGTTGAACCAGCCGGGATGCTCCTTCAGCCACGGGTGGTCCGGAGAGCACTGGATCGCGAAGTCGAGCGCGATCTCGAGCCCATGCTCCTTCGCCGCCTGCACCAGAGCGCGGAAATCCTCGATCGTGCCGAGTTCGGGATGCAGGGCGTCGTGGCCCCCTTCCGGCGCGCCGATGGCGTAAGGGCTGCCAACGTCAGTCGGGCCGGGGGTCAGCGTGTTGTTCGGGCCCTTGCGGTTGCTCGTGCCGATCGGGTGGATCGGCGGGAAGTAAAGCACGTCGAAGCCCATGTCCCGGATCATCGGCAGCCGCTTGACGACGTCGCGGAAGGTGCCGTGCCGGGTCGGGTCGCCGCTCTCGGAGCGCGGGAACAACTCGTACCAACTCGCGAACTCGGCCTGGACCCGCTCAACCTCCACGCCGAAGATCTCGGAGCGTGACGCGAAGGCGCGCGGGTCGGCGGCCACGGCTGCGGCGTGCGCCTCCGGCGAAAGCAGCTCGGCGACGCGCGTCGGCACGTCGGCCGCGCGGGCCGCGAGGATGAAGTCGGCGAGCGTTCGGGCGGCCTCGGCGGGGGCCTGCGCCGCGACGTCCTCGAGCAGCAGCAGGCCCTCGTCCGTCTCCAGCCGAACGTCCAGCCCCGCCTCGCGCTTCTTGGTCAGGTCGCGCCGGAAGGTCCCGAAATCGTCCCACCACGCCTCGACGACGAACTCGTGGCGCCCGATCGCGTCCGGCGTGAACGTCCCGCGCCAGCGATCGTTTATGACGTAGGCCATCGGGCTGCGCCGCCACTCTCCCCCCAACGGACGCCAGAGAACGTCGGCCTTCAGCACCTCGTGGCCGTCCGCAAAGACGTCGGCCTCGACCGTCAGGTCGCGGCCGACGACGGTCTTTATGGGGAACCGACCACCGTCCACCGTGGGCGTGACCGCCTCGATCGCGATGCGCGGGCGTTTGGCGCCCTCGATGGCGTCGATTGAGGCGAGGGTCATGCGGCGGTCTCCCTTAAATTGAAGGCTACGGCGATCGAATCGGCGTGGGACGCGACGTCCAGCGGGAGGTCGTGCGGAACTCCACAGATCGGTCAGCGGTTCACTCCGACAACCCCTTGCCCGACGTGAAAGGAGCCAGGACATGACCAATCGCGAGCGACGGGTGCGCGATCTCGCCTACCAGATCTGGGAAGAAGACGGCCGACCGGAAGGCGCGGAAGCGCGCCACTGGAGCGAGGCTGAAAGACGCTATGCCGCAGAGCTCGCCTCGGCGACGGCGGGCGGCGGCGAGGGCTCCGGCGCCAACGGAAAAGGGGTAAAGGCCCCGAAAGCGAAGGCCGCCGCTACAGCTGCGGGCACGCCTCCGAAGGCCGGGGGCAAGCCGGCAAAGCCCGCTCCTCCCGCGCCCGAATCGAAGGCGGCGAAAGCCGGCGGCGGCAAATCCTCGGACGGCAAGCGCGCGGCCGACGCGCCCCAGGCCGCGAAGGCCGCCGGGGCGAAGCCGTCGAAAAAGACGAAGGGCTGAAGGGCCCGGAGAATTTGGGTGAAGTTAGCGCCCGATCGCTCGGAACGTCGAGTGGGTGCGTTCGTTGTGATGCGGTGACGGGATCGCGGGCCGCTTCGGCCCGCTCGAGGCGAGGCGACATCTTCCATGGGCGATATCAAGACCGACCGTCGGGCCGAGGCTGGGCGGCCGCAACCGCTCGGCGCGACCTTCGACGGTCAGGGGACGAACTTTGCGATTTTTTCGGCCTACGCCGAGCGCGTGGAACTCTGCCTCTTTGACGACAATCAGAACGAAATCGAGCGGGTCACCCTTCCGGAATACACGGACGAGATCTGGCACGGCTATCTTCCTGGGATCTCCCCAGGGCAGATCTACGGCTACCGCGTCCACGGCCCCTTCCGGCCCGAGGAAGGCCATCGCTTCAACCCGAACAAGCTCCTCCTCGACCCCTACGCCAAGAGCCTCGTCGGCTCCATCGACTGGAACGAGGCCCATTTCGCCTACGATCTGAACGCCGAAGACAAGGACCTCACCTTCGACGAGCGGGACAGCGCGCCGTTCATGCCGAAGTGCGAAGTCGCTGACACCGCGTTTGACTGGACGCGCGACGTCAAGCCGGACGTGCCGTGGGACAAGACCGTGTTCTACGAGACCCACGTCCGCGGCTACACCATGCTCCATCCGGACGTGCCGGAGGATCTTCGCGGAACCTTCGACGGGCTGAGCCAGAAGGCCGTGATCGACCACATCAAGGCGCTTGGCGTCACCTCGGTCGAGCTGCTCCCCGTGCACGCCTTCCTCGACGACCAGCACCTGATCGACAAGGGGCTGCGCAACTTCTGGGGCTACAACACCATCGGCTTCTTCGCGCCGATGGGCCGCTACGCCGGCGGACCCAACAAGTCCGGCCGCGCGCGGCTCGCGAGCTTCAAGAACATGGTCCGGGCGTTCCACAACGCCGGCCTCGAGGTGATCCTCGACGTCGTCTACAACCACACGGCGGAGGGCAACGAGCTCGGGCCGACCCTGTCGTTCAAGGGCATCGACAATCTGAGCTACTACCGGACGATGCCGGACAATCACCGCTACTACATCAACGACACCGGCACCGGTAACACCGTCAATCTTAGACATCCGCGCGTGCTGCAGATGGTGATGGACAGCCTCCGGTACTGGGTGGAGGAGATGCACGTCGACGGCTTCCGCTTCGACCTTGGCACCATCCTCGGTCGAGAGACCTACGGCTTCGACGCCCGCTCCGGCTTCTTTGACGCGATCGGGCAGGATCCGGTGCTGCGGCAGGTGAAGCTGATCGGCGAGCCATGGGACATCGGTCCCGGCGGCTATCAGGTCGGTGGGTTCCCTCCCGGCTGGGCCGAATGGAACGACAAGTACCGCGACAACGTCCGAGACTACTGGAAGCAGGGCGCCGGCCATCTCGGCGACTTCGCCGCACGTATCACGGGCTCCGGCGACATCTACGACCGTCAGGGGCGGCGCCCGTGGGCCGGCGTCAACTTCATCACCGCCCATGACGGCTTCACCCTGCACGACGTCGTCACCTACAACGAGAAGCACAACGAGGCGAACGGCGAGGGCGGGAACGACGGCCACGGCGACAACCGCAGCTACAACTACGGCGTCGAAGGCGAGACTGACGACGAAGGCATCGTCGCTGTGCGCGAGCGTCAGAAGCGCAACTTCCTGGCGACGCTGCTGTTCAGCCATGGGACGCCGATGATCCTCGCGGGCGACGAGTTCGGCCGCACCCAGGGCGGCAACAACAACGGCTACTGTCAGGACAGCGAGATCTCGTGGGTCCACTGGGACCTCAACGAGAACAACCAGAAGCTCCTCGCCTTTACCAAGCGGCTGGTGCAGCTCCGCGCGGAGCATCCGATCCTGCGCCGGGCGAGCTTCCGCGACGGGATGGGCGTCACCTGGCTCAACCCCGGCGGCGGCGAGCAGACGCCGGAGCAGTGGGCGGACGCCGGCGCCGACTGCATCGGCCTGCAGCTCACGACCGAGGACGAACAGGCGATCCTGATCTTCAACAGCCATGACGGCGTCGTGCCGTTCATGCTGCCCGCCGCCGAGGGCGAAGCCGCTTGGCGGGTCGTGATCGATACCGAGACACCCGACGAGGTCGAGGAGCGCGCTCTCCAGGGGGGCGGCGAACCGTTGGAGGTCGCCCCGCGCTCGCTCATCCTGCTGATGCGTTGATCGTCGAGCGGGCTCCGACGCCGGCCGCGTTGGAGCCCGCTCGTGTAGGCTCGAACACCACCCCTCACTTAGCGCCGGTCACAAGTCTGGCGAAGCAGGCGGAGAGAGCGGGCGGGATGCCAGTCGCATTCTGCTCCACCTCCATTTTGATGTCGGCGTACTCGTCGGGCCGGCCGAGGCCTGGCGACAGGTAGATCCGGCTCGTCCGCGCAGGGTCGCCATGGAAGAACATGTACAGCGGGTCCGCCGTCTTTGGCCGTACATGGTAGATGCGCCATGAGCCCGAGGTCAGCGTGCGGTCGATCGGCAGCGCCCCATCGCTGATCTGCCGTCCGACCGCCGCCATGACGGCGGGCGGCTGCGGGCCGTCCTGAAGCGTGACGCCCGGGCACGAGGCCGCGGCTCGGGCCGAACCCGAGGCGGCGAGGAAGCCGAGAACGAAGGCGAGGGCGGCGGCTGTGCGCTTCATGTGGGAGCGTCCTTGGAACCATGGGAGCAGCGCGGGCATCGCGCTGAGGCGACGCGGCGGATTACGATTTCGGGAGTTGCATGGCTGGAATGTGGCGGCGGCTCGCGCGGTCGCCCTCGTTGTGCTGGACGGCCTGATCGGCTAGGGTCCGGCCGCGCGCATGGCGTCTCCGTTCCACCGGAGGCGACCGATTCTTGCGCGCCGCCGGACCGACGACCATCCGGTCAGACACGACAAACCGGCAGGTGTTATGGATTTCCTCAAGCCACGGTATACGCCGATGAACCGCCGTCGCCGCATCTATGAAGGCAAGGCGAAAGTCCTCTATGAAGGACCTGAGCCCGGCACGCTGATCCAGCATTTCAAGGACGACGCAACCGCCTTCAACGCCAAGAAGCACGAGGTGATTGACGGCAAGGGCGTCCTGAACAACCGGATCTCGGAGTTCGTCTTCCAGCACCTCAACGACATCGGGGTGCCGACGCATTTCATCCGTCGGCTGAACATGCGCGAGCAGCTAATCCGCGAAGTCGAGATCATCCCGCTCGAGGTCGTGGTGCGCAACGTCGCCGCAGGCTCGCTCGCGACCAAGCTCGGCATCGAGGAGGGCACCCAGCTGCCCCGTTCGATCATCGAGTTCTATTACAAGAACGACGCCCTGAACGATCCGATGGTCTCCGAGGAGCACGTCACGGCCTTTGGCTGGGCGAGCCCGCAGGAGATCGACGACATCATGGCGCTGGCGATCCGCGTCAACGACTTCCTGTCCGGCCTGTTCCTCGGCGTCGGCATCCGCCTTGTCGACTTCAAGATGGAGACCGGCCGCCTCTGGGAGAACGACACGGTCCGCATCGTCGTCGCCGACGAGATCTCCCCGGATTCGTGCCGTCTGTGGGACATCAAGTCGAACGACAAGCTCGACAAGGACCGCTTCCGCCGCGACATGGGCGGCCTGGTGGAGGCCTATTCCGAGGTCGCGCGCCGGCTCGGCATCCTGCCCGAGTCGGAGGTCCCGAACGGCCGCGGCCCGGTGCTGGTGACGTCGAAGGACGCATAGCGCGCCTCAACCTCACGGTTCATAAGACTGCCGACGCCCCGCTCCCACCCGAGCGGGGCGTCGTCGTTTCGGAAGGGAGGATAATAAAATGCCCATAAACATCAGGGCTTTGATCGCCGTCGCGACGTGCCTCGCGGTTGTCCCGGCCGCCGCCCAGACCGTGGCCCCGCCCGCTGTTGCGACCGCCGCCGAAGACGCGCCCCAGCTCGACATCGAGAAGACGCTCGGCGAGGTCGGCGCCGGCTGGACGAAACAGAACGCAACCGGCGAGAGCGTCACCTACGTCTGCGACAAGGACAGCTGCGGCGGCCGCGGCGTGCTGGGGATCAGCGCAGCGAAGCCGAGCGGCGAGTATCTGAAAAAAGTCGTCGCCGATCCGCAGGGCGCGCTGACCGCCTTCAAATACGGCAACGAGGAATCGATGAAGGCGACGGGCTGCGCCTTCAGGAGCTACGACATCAAGAAGATCAACGACGCCCGCGTGCAGATCGACAGCGCCGGCGGCTGCCCGGACGGATCTTCGGCGGTGATGTCCACCATCTTCGACGCCAGGTCCGAGCGGCTGATGGCGGTTCAGGTGTTGACGAAGGGCGAGAGCGCGGCTCTTAAGCTGCGGGACGACAGCGCCGCGAAGATCAACAAGGCGCTCGACGCCACCCTGTAGCCACCGTCGCTCGAGAGGATTCCGATCATGAAGGCGCGCGTCACCGTCACCCTCAAGAACGGCGTCCTCGATCCGCAGGGCAAGGCGATCGAGGGAGCGCTCGGCTCTCTCGGCGTGCCCGGCGTTGAAAGCGTCCGCCAGGGCAAGCTGTTCGACGTCGAGCTCGCCACCGAAGATCGCGCCGAGGCGGAGGCGACCCTCAAAGCCATGTGCGAAAAGCTGCTCGCGAACACCGTCATCGAGAGCTATCGCTACGACATCGCGGGGTGACCCCGACTATGACGACCCGTCTGCCCACAGCTGCGCTCAGCACCGCGGTCTTCGTGATCGCCGCGGGGGCCGCGGTCGCGCAGGGCGCGCCCAAGCCCGCGGTCATTCCGGACATTCGCGGCCCCGACGGCGTGTTCTCGCTGCTGCCGGACGGGGCCAACTGGTCCAAGTTCCAGACCGTGCGGCAGATCGGCGTTCGCTGCACCGACAAGGCCTGCGGCGGGGAGCGCGTGTTCTGCACCATCCAGACCCGCGCGGACGAACAGGCGCGCCCCGGCGTCGCCCTGGCCGACCAGACCGCCACGAAGTTCGGCGACGGCGTCATCGCCAACGCCCCAAAGGACTTCGCGACCTCCTACGTGGCGCCCTTCGCGCCGAAGCGTTTCGGGCCGAACCTCGGGCACTGGGCGGAGTTGAAGGCGGAAGGCGAGCCCGGCAAGCTGCGCTTCGGACTGTTCCTCGTCGCCGCGAAAGGCTACGACGTGGCCTTCAACTGCGTGACGCCGTCCGAGAGCTGGGCGACCCACCAGCCGAAGATCGAGGCCTTGCTCGCCTCGCTGAAGATCGAGCAGTAACGCTCCGAGGACCGAGACCCATGAACGCCGCCGTCATCGTCTTTCCCGGGTCCAACCGCGAGCGCGACGTCGCGGCGGCGTTGCGGGCCGGGACGGGCTCGGCGCCCGCCATGGTCTGGCACGCCGACACCGAACTTCCGGCCGGCACGGACCTCGTCGTGCTGCCCGGCGGCTTCTCCTACGGCGACTACCTCCGCTGCGGCGCGATCGCCGCGCGGGCGCCGATCATGGACGCGGTGCGCGCCCACGCCGCACGCGGCGGGCTGGTGCTTGGCATCTGCAACGGCTTCCAGATCCTGGTCGAGAGCGGCCTGCTGCCCGGGATCCTCACCCGCAACAAGAACCTGCGCTTCATCTGCAAGACGCAGCACCTGAAGATCGAGCGCGTCGACACCCGGTTCACGAGCGGCTACCAGCCCGGACAGCTGATCGAGGTCGCCTGCGCCCATGGCGAGGGCAACTACTTCGCCGACGCCGAGACCATCGAGCGGCTCGAAGGCGACGGCCGCGTCGCGTTCCGCTACGCCGATGCGGCGGGGGTCGTCGGCGGCCTCGCCAACGCCAACGGGTCGATCAACGACATCGCCGGGATCTACTCCGAAAACCTCAACGTGCTCGGCATGATGCCGCACCCCGAGAACCTGATCGACGGCGCGGTCGGCGGTACGGACGGCCTTGCGCTGTTCGCGGGGCTTGCGAAAGCCGCGTGATGGCGGCCGGGGCGATCCGGGTCGGCGTCGGCGGCTGGACCTTCGAGCCCTGGCGCGGGACGTTTTATCCCGAGGATCTGACGCAGAAGCGCGAGCTGGCCTACGCCGCCGAGCGTCTCACCGCGATCGAGATCAACGCGACGTTCTACGGCTCCCAGAAGCCGGAGAGCTTCCGAAAATGGGCCTCGGAGACGCCGGACGGCTTCCTGTTCTCTGTCAAGGGCCCGCGCTTCGCCACCAACCGCAAGGTGCTCATCGAGGGCGCGGAGTCGGTGACGCGCTTCCTGGACAGCGGCGTGACGGAGCTTGGGGTCAAGCTCGGTCCCATCCTGTGGCAGCTCGCGGCGACTAAGCGGTTCGAGCCGGACGATCTCGCGGGTTTCCTCAAGCTGTTGCCGGCGAAGCACAAGGGCCTGGCTCTGCGCCACGTCATCGAAGCGCGGCACGAGAGCTTCGCCGACCCGCGGTTCGTGGAGATGCTGCGGGAGGCGAACGTCGCGCAGGTGATCCTCGACGACCCCGACCACCCGATGATCGCCGATCCGACCGCGGACTTCGTCTATCTGCGGCTGGAGCGCGCGCAGGAGGAGATCGAAACCGGTTACGCCGAGGACGAGCTCGACGTCTGGGCGAAGCGGTTCGCGGCCTACGCCAAGGGCGAGACGCCGAAGGACCTGCCGACGCTTGGGCGCGCGCCGGCGCCGAAGACGCCGCGCGAGGTGTTCGCGTTCTTCATCTCGGGCGCAAAGGTCCGCAATCCGGCGGCCGCGCAGGCGATGATCGCGCGCCTCAAGAGCTAGGCGGGGTCTCGGCCGCTCGCCGGCGCTCGATCCGCCGGGCGATGAACCGCGCCACGCTTGGGCCGGTCAGCAGCACGATCACCAGCCGCGCGGTCTGCATGGTCATGACGAACTGCAGGTCGACGTCGCTCGACGCGGCGATGATCGCGACCGAGTCGGCGCCGCCGGGGCTGGTGGCGAGGAAGGCCGTCAGCGGGTCGAGGCCTGCGAAATGCACCAGCGCCGCGGCGAAGCCGCCGCAGAGCGCGATCAGCGTCAGCACCGAGACCGCGAGAATCGGCAGCGCCCGGGCGGCGTGCAGGATGATCGGGCGGGTGAAGCGCAGGCCGATGCTCCAGCCGACCAGCGCATAGCTCGCGGCCAGCAGCCACGGCGGAAGCTCGATCTTCAGCAGCCCGAAGTCGTGCAGCAGCACGCCGAGCGCCAGCGGCAGCAGGAGTTGCCCGGCGGGCAGCCGCGAACGCCGACCGGCCCAGGCGCCCGCCGCGGCGAGGGCAAGCGTGGCGGCAAGGCTCGGCCAGTCCACGGGCGGAAACCAGTCGACGCTCGCCGCGCCGCGGTCCGGCGAAACCCAGATCAGCGCCACGATCGAGGCGGAGACGGCGACGAGCACGACCCGTAGGTACTGCATCACCGCGACAAGACGCACGTCCGCGCCGTAGGCCTCCGCCAGAAAGGTCATCGCGGAGGCCGCGCCGGGGGACGACCCCCAGATCGCGGTCGTGCCCGGCAGCACCTGCCGCCGGGCGAGCAGGTAGCCGAGCGCGTTGCTTGCGATCGTGGTCGACACGATGCCGCCGATGAAGATCGGCCAGTCCTTGGCGATTTCGG
>NZ_BAUX01000004.1 GCF_002897035.1 Methylopila sp. Yamaguchi | reverse complement strand
GGTCGGGCGTGGTCTGGATCGAGAAGATCACGCGGCCCCCGGAGATCGAGATCGGCGACAGCGCGGGGGATTGCGCGAGGCTCGGCGCCCCGTCCGGCGCCGGCGCCGCGTCGAGAGCCCTCCGAACGTCGTCTTCCGTCACCGCCATGTCGCGTCTCCATTCGTGTTTTCTTGGGCTATGGACCTTTCGCCGGCCGAAGGTCAATCAAGTCCGGCGGGTCGAGGAAAGGAATGGCATGCCAGACGTCGAAGCCCCCTTGGCGAGGGTCGCGGGGGTCGTCCTGATGGGCGGCGAGGGCCGGCGCATGGGACGCGCGGACAAGGCGCTGATCGCGCTTCACGGCCGCCCGATTTTGGCCCACGCGCTCGATCGCTTCCGTCCTCAGGTGGCGACGCTCGCGCTGTCCGCCAATGGCGACCCCGCCCGATTTGCGGCCTTCGGTTGGCCAGTGCTCGCTGACCCGGTCGACGGTCCCGGTGGCCCACTGGCCGGGGTACGCGCCGGCCTCGCCTGGGCGCGGACTCTCGCGGGCGTCACCCACCTCGCCACCATTCCGGGCGATGCCCCCTACCCGCCCGCGGACCTCGTGGCGCGCCTCGCGGCCGCGGGCGGCGAACGCCCGGCGGCGGCGGTCTCCCCCTCAGGGTTGGAGCCGCTGCACGCCTTGTGGCCGCTCGGCTGCGCGGAGGCGCTGGAACAGCTTGTCCAAGACGGCGTCGCCGCCCCGCGCCGGGCGCTGGCGGCGCTCCGAGCGATCGAGGTTCCCTTCGCCGACGGGAGCGGGTTTCGTGACGTCGACACGCCGGAAGATCTGGCGCGTCTCGCCGCTGGGATGCCGCAAACATAGGCTCGCCCACCACTTGAGCGTGTCGGACAACGGTGGAATGCTGCGCCGCGTTGGGGCCCTCGGACGGCCCGAAGCGTCAGCCTGAGTCGGAGACCGTCGTCATGTCGTCATCCCGGTTTGCATTCGCCGGCGCCGCGGCGCTTGCGCTCGCCTGCGCCCTGATCGCCGGCCCGGCGGCGGCGAAGGACTGGTCAAAGCTCAAGATCGGGACTGAAGGCGCCTACCCGCCCTTCAACGTCGTGGGCGCGGACGGGCAGGTCCAGGGCTTCGACATCGATATCGCGAAGGCGATCTGCGAGAAGATCAAGGCGGAATGCACCTTCGTGGCGCAAGATTGGGACGGCATCATCCCCGCGCTGCTCGCCAATAAGTACGACGCGATCTTCGCCTCCATGTCGATCACCGACGAGCGCAAGAAGACCATCGCGTTCTCGAAGCGCTACTACCAGACGCCGGCGCTGTTCGTGACTGACAAGCGCAACGCCTCGATGGGCACCTCCACCGACGCGATGAAGGGCAAGACGATCGGGGCGCAGTCCTCCACCGTCAGCGGCACCTACCTTCAGGACGTGTACGAGCCGGCCGGCGCGACCGTGAAGCTCTACGCCACCCAGGACGAGGCCAACCTCGATCTCGCCTCGGGCCGGCTCGACGCGGTGCTGGGGGACAAGACGGTGATGCTGCCCTGGCTGGAAAAGTCGGAAGCGGGCAAGTGCTGCCAGGTGATCGGGCAGGACATCCGCGACGAGAAGTACTTCGGCGAAGGCATCGGAGCCGGCCTCCGCAAGGAAGACGTCGAGCTGAAGGAGCTGATCGACAAGGGCATCGCCGAGATCCTCGCCGACGGCACCTACGAGAAGATCAACGCCAAGTACTTCCCGTTCAGCCTCTACTGACAGCCGCGGCGTGACCGACCTCTTCGCGCTGCTGTCGTTCGGATCCGAAGGCTGGGGCGACGACCTTGCGCGCGGCGTGGCCGTCACGGTCGCGCTTGCGATCGCCACGCTGCCGCTCGGCCTCGCGCTGGGCCTCGGCGTGGCGCTGCTCAAGAACGCCAAGGGCCGAGTGGCGCGCGGGCTCGGCGAGCTCTACACGACCGTGTTTCGCGGCCTGCCCGAGCTGTTGACGATCCTGATCGTCGCCTTCGGCGCCCCGCGGCTGATCGCGGCCCTCACGGGCGCGACCGTGGAGATCAACAGCTTCGTCGCGGGCGTCGTGGCGCTCGGCCTCGTGTTCGGGGCCTTCTCCAGCGAGGTGCTGCTGGCCGCCATCCGCGCGGTGCCGAAGGGGCAGAGCGAGTCGGCCGCGGCGCTCGGCTTGCCGCGCCGCCTCGCCTTCCGCCTCGTCGTGTTTCCCCAGCTGTGGCGGGTCGCCCTCCCCGGCCTCTCCAACACCTGGCTCGTTCTGCTCAAAGACACCTCGCTGGTCTCGGTGATCGCCCTCGCCGACCTCACCCGGCAGACCAACCTCGCGGTCAACGCGACCAAGCAGCCGTTCTTCTTCTATCTCGTCGCCTGCCTGCTCTATCTGGCGCTCTCGGGCCTCTCGACGGCGATCGCCCGCTGGCTCGAGGCGCGCGCCGACCGCGGCTTCGCCGCCGCAGGGCGCTGAGGCCATGGAGGCGGCCCTTGGCCACGCCCTCCTGACCATCTGGGGCGCGCTGGGCTTCGACGCCGAGCTGATGGCGCGCTACGGCCCGCGGGTCGTCGACGGCCTCTGGACGACGCTCGGCCTCGTCGCGGTGTCCTGCACAGTGGGCTTCCTCCTCGCCCTGCCGCTCGGCGTCGCTCTGGTCGAAGGGGGACGCATTACGCGGGCGCTGTGCCTCGCATTCTCCACCTTCTTCCGCGGCACGCCGCTGCTGGCGCAGGTGTTCCTCGTCTATTACGGCGCCGGCCAGTTTCGCGACGCGCTCGACGCTGTGGGCCTGTGGGGCGTGTTCCGCGACGCGTGGTGGTGCGTCGTCATCACCTTCACCCTCAACACGGCGGCCTATCAAGGCGAGATCATCCGCGGCGGCGTGCGATCGGTCGCCCGCGGCCAGAGCGAGGCCGCGGCGGCGCTCGGGCTCCGGCGCGGCCAGACCTACCTCACCGTGACCCTGCCGCAGGCCCTGGCGCAGGGGCTTCGGCCGCTCGGCAACGAACTGGTGCTGATGATCAAGGCGAGTTCGATCGCGAGCGTGGTGACGGTCTACGACGTGCTGGGCGCGACGAAATACGCGTTCAGCCGCTCTTACGACTTCGAGGTCTACCTCTGGGCCGCCCTGATCTATCTCGTGCTCGTCGAAACCGTCCGCCGGGTCTGGAACCTGCTGGAACGCCGCGCCACACGCCATCTTCGGCCGCGGGAGGCGTGAGCGGTCCGACAGGCCGGCTGATCTCGAGCGCTCTTCGTCATTCCCCAGTTTATCCGGGGAATCCAGGCCGCATCACTGAGCGTGAACTGGGAAAGAGCTGATGGCTGAACGCCCCGGATAAACCGGGGCATGACGGGCGCTCCTCATGCTGGGCCAGCGTCCCAGGAGGTCTCGACCGGCCCTTCGCTCAGGCGCGGTTCGCCACCGCGGCTTCCGAAAACGTCGCCATGCCCGAATGGCAGGCCGCCGCGGCCTTGATGACGGCGACCGCCAGCGCGCCGCCCGAGCCCTCGCCGAGCCGCATGCCAAGGTCGAGCAACGGCTTCAGCTCCAGGCGCTCCAGCAGGCGGCCATGGGCCGCCTCGGCCGAGCGATGGCCGGCGACGCAGTGGTCGAGGGCGCTCGCGTCGAGCGCATGCAGCACGCTGGCGGCGGCGGTCGCCACATAGCCGTCGATGACGACTGGTACGCGCTCCATCCGCGCCGCGACGATGGCCCCGGCGATCGCGGCGAGCTCCCGGCCGCCGACGCGCCGCAGCGCCTCCAGCGGATCGCCGAGATGGCCCTTGTGCGTCTCGAGAGCGGCGCGCACGGCCTCGGCCTTGCGCCCAAGGCCCGCTTCGTCCACGCCGGTGCCGCGGCCGACCCAATCCTCCGGCTCCCCGCCGTAAAGCGCGCAGGCGATGGCGGCGGCGACCGTGGTGTTGCCGATACCCATCTCGCCCACGACCAGCAGATCGATCCCGCCGGCGATCGCCTCCATGCCATAAGCCATGGTGGCCGCGCATTCCTGCTCGCTCATGGCGGCGCGCTCGGTGATGTCGGGGGTTGGCCGGTCGGAGGCGAGGTCGAACACCTTGAGGCCGATGTCGAAGCTCGCGCAGATCTGGTTGATCGCGGCCCCGCCGCCGGAAAAGGCGCCGAGCATCTGGCTCGTCACCTCGGCGGGATAGGCCGAAACGCCCTTCGCCGTCACGCCATGGGCACCGGCGAAGATTGCGACGAGCGGACGGGCGACGCGCGGCGGGGCCTTGCCCTGCCAAGCGGCGAGCCACTCCGCGATGTCCTCAAGCCGGCCGAGCGCGCCGGTGGGCTTCACCAGTTCCGCCTCGCGCGCGCGAACCGCCGCGACCGCCTCCGCGGCCGGTCCCGGCAGGCGACCGAGCAGCGCTCGAATATCGTCGAACGGCAGACCGCTCGCGGATGCGAGCCTCGCGGCGTCCGGGGAGCGGGTCATGGCAAGCGTCCTCGTCACGTCGCCGGCGTGGGGAAATCGCCGTCACCGGAGCGTCGCAGATAGCCGATCCCGCAGTGCACGCCAAGCGCGCTCCGCGCGCGGCCATGCTAGTGAGGCGCGACCGCAACCCTATTGTCGCCCGATGACCGCCGACCGTTCGATCTCCGTGATCCTCGCCGCGCGCGACGCCGCCGCCGATGCGCTTCGTTTCTTCACCCGCCTGCCCGTCCCGCACTCCTGGGGGTCGCCGGATTCCGCCGCGATCTTCGACGGGGTCGCGCGCGCCGCGCCTCTGGCCGGGTTGGTGGTCGGCGTTGTCGGCGGAGCCGTGCTTGCAGGGCTGACGGGGCTTGGCCTCTCGCCCTTCCCCGCGGCCACGCTTGCGGTCGCGGCCAGCGTCGCGCTGAGCGGCGCGCTGCACGAGGACGGGCTCGCCGACGTCGCCGACGGCTTCGGCGGGGGGCGCGACCGCGAGCGCAAGCTCGCGATCATGCGCGACAGCCGGCTGGGAAGTTTTGGCGCGACCGCGCTGATCCTGACGCTGCTCGCTCGCGTCTCGCTCGCGGCGGCCCTCGCGGAAGGGCTGGGGCCCGCCGCGGGCCTTGCGGTCGCCGCGGCCTCCACGATCGCGCGGCCCGCAGCCGTGCTGCCGACCGTGTTGCTGCCGCCCGCCCGCGCCGACGGCGCCGGCCACGCCGCGCGCCCGGCGCCGAGCGCGGTGGCCTTGGGCTGGGCGGTCGGCGCGGCGCTGGCCGCGATCCTTGCAGGGACAGGACCCGGCCTCGCCGCGGCCGCGGGCGCCGCGCTTGCGGCCTCAGCGCTGTCCGTCCTCGCCCGGCGCCAGATCGGCGGCGTCACCGGCGACGTTTGCGGCGCGGCGGCCGCTCTCGGCGAGGCGGCCGCCCTCACCGCGCTCGCCCTGACCCTTATGTGACGCGCCCATCGAAGGAATAACGCGCCGCAGTCTTGCGCCCGGCCGAGCGGTCGGCCATCGGTTAGGGCATGCTCGAGAGCCGTCCGATCAAAAGTCCCTGCATCTCCGTCTGCGTCATGGATCCTGCGACGGGCTGGTGCGAGGGCTGCCTGCGCACCCTGGCCGAAATCGGCGCCTGGTCGCGGCTCTCGGCCGACGCGCGGGAGACGGTGATGCGCGGCCTTCCCGCGCGCCGCAGGATCTTCGCCGAGAAGCGCGCTCCGACGGAGGCCGGTCGATGAGGGAGCGCAGCATCGGCGAAATCCTCGTCGTCGCCATTCTCGCGACGATTTTGGTGTTCGTCATCGCAGACCTCGCCGGCGGCTTCGGCGAATTCCCGAACGAGCGCTGGGCGTCCGCGGTGGCCCTGATCTGCGTCGCCGTCTGGATCGGCCCCGGCGTGCTGGCGCGCTGGCGCGGCAACGCCAGCAAGGCCGTTCAGGCCATCGCGCTCTGGCTCGCCATCGCTGTGGTGATCGCCCTCGCCTATGTCTACGGCCATGGTCTCCTGGTCGATATGGGCGTGCGGGTGTAGCGGCGCCCGCCGCTCAGGTCGCCAGATCGTAGATGAAGCGGACCGCCACGAACGCGAGGAAAAGACCGAAGGCGACGGTCAGCCTGCGCTTCGACAGCCCATGCGCCAGGCGAACGCCAAGCGGCGCGACGAGCACCGAAATCGGCGCCATCAGCGCGAACCCGATCAGCGACACGTACCCGATCGAGAGCGGCGGCAGCTGTGCGAGGTGCGGCAGACCGGCCACGGCGTAGCCGAGCGCGCCGGGGATCGCGATAAGCCCGCCAAGGCCCGCCGACGTGCCGATCGCCACGTGGATCGGCCGGCCGTGCAGCTTCAGGAACAGCGCACCGAGCGCCCCGCCGCCGATGCCGATCAGGGCTGAAAGCAGCGCGATGCCGAACCCCCAGATCGACGTCGCACGCCAGCCGGGAAGATCGGCGGCGAGCCTCCAGTCGTCGCGGCCGAACAGCAGATTGGCCGACATGCCGAGCCCGAACAGGGCGAAGACCAGCTTGAGCGCGTCGGAGCTGACGAAGGCCGCGACGGCGGCGCCGCTGACCGCTCCGAGCGTGACCGGTAGCAGCCACGCGCGAAGCGCCGGGCGATCCACCGACCCACGCGCGGCGTGCGCGCGGAAGGAGCGGATCGACGTGGGGATTATGATGGCGAGCGAGGTGCCGACGGCGAGCTGCATCTGGATGTCGTCGGGAACGCCCAAGTGGTCGAACAGCACCGCCAGAACGGGCACGATCACCGCGCCGCCGCCGACGCCGAAGACCCCGGCCAGGAGACCTGTCACGACGCCGCCGAGCGCGAGGCCCAGGACAAGCTCGACGATGTCGCCGATCGGCAGCGAAGCAAGAAGGTCCACGGCGGCGCTCCAGGAGGCGGATCGCAGCGTCGCCGCAAAAATTTCAGGCGGCTTCGCTCGCCCGCGCCATGGAGCCGCTCTCGTCAATGAGGTCAAGCGCAGCGCGCAGGACCTCGACGCCAGCGCCAGCCTTTGGCGCCTCCACGCTGAGATGGCGGCGGAACGCCCGCGCGCCCGGCTTGCCGGGGAACAGCCCCAGCATGTGGCGCGTGAAGTTCGACAGTCGGCCGCCCTTCGCGAGATGCGCCTCGATCGCCGGCGTCAGGCTCTCCGCCGCCTCCTTCGCGCTGGCGAAGGGAGCCGCCCGGCCGAACAGCAGCGGGTCGACGCCCAGCAGCAGCTCGGGGTTTTGGTAGGCTGCCCGGCCGAGCATCACGCCATCAAGCGCGACGCCGTCGCGGGGAGCGAGCAGCGCCTGCGCCGCCTCGAGGTCGGCGATGCCGCCATTGATGGCGATGAAGGCCTCCGGCCGCCGCGCCTTCAGCCGCAGCACGCGGCCGTAGTCGAGCGGCGGCACGTCGCGGTTCTCCTTGGGGCTGAGGCCCTTCAGCCAAGCCTTGCGCGCATGGACGATCAGCGCGTCGCAGCCGGCGGCGAGCACGGCGTCGGCAAGCGCGTCGAGCGCCTGCTCCGGATCCTGATCGTCGATCCCGATTCGGCACTTCACCGTAACCGGGACAGACACCGCGGCCTTCATCGCCGCGACGCAGTCGGCGACCCGCGCGGGCTCCGCCATCAGGCAGGCGCCGAAGCGGCCGTCCTGGACCCGGTCGGAAGGGCAGCCAACGTTCAGATTGACCTCGACGTAGCCGAAGTCCTCGCAGATCCGCGCGGCTTCGGCGAGTTCCGCAGGCTCCGACCCGCCGAGCTGGACCGCGACCGGCTGCTCGGCCGGCGAGAACCCGATCAGGCGCTCGCGGGGACCAAACCGCACCGCGCCGGTCGTGACCATCTCGGTATAGAGCAAGGCCTCACGCGTCAGGGCGCGGTGAAACAGCCGACAGTTGCGGTCGGTCCAGTCCATCATGGGCGCGACTGAAAAGCGGCGCGCTGCGGCGGTCGTCACGGCGTCAGGCTCGATCGTTCGGGAAAGATGGGCGCTTATAGCGCAGAACGCGCGCTCTGGGCGCCCTTACCAGACCTCGTCGGTCCAGACCCGAAAGTTCTTGAGCGAATTGGGCCCGAAGGCGTTTGTCAGCGCAACGTCCGCCGCGTCGCGGCCCCGCGCCATCACGATGCGGCCCACGCGCGGCTTGTTGTGCCGGGCGTCGAAGGTGTGCCAGCGGCCGCCGAGATAGGCCTCGAACCAGGCGCTGAAATCCATTGGCGCAGGGTCTTTTGGGACGCCGATGTCGCCAAGATAGCCCGTGGCGTAGCGCGCGGGAATGTTCATGCAGCGGCAAAGCGTGATGGCGAGGTGGGCGAAGTCCCGGCACACGCCCTGACGTTCGTTCCAGGCGTCGAACGCGGATTTGGTCGCGCGCGCATGGTGGTAGCCGAAGGTGATGTGATTGTGGACGAAGTCGACGATCGCCTGCACCCGGCCCCAGCCAAGAGGCGTGTTGCCAAACAGCGCCCAGGCGTCGTTCACGAGGCGATCGGTTTCGCAGTAGCGGCTGCCGAGCAGGAAGACGAGCGTGTCGTCCGGAAGCTCCTCCACCGCGTGCTGATAGGCGTCCCATGCGGCGACGTCAGGCTCGCCGCTGTCGAGCACCACGGCGTCGGTCGTCAGAGTGAAGTCGCCGGCCGGCGCGACCAGCCGGCCGCAGATGTTGCCGAAGCCGTCCAGATAGACGGAGATCGGCGTGTAGGGATAGGACGTCACCTGGTCCGGCTTGACCAAGTCCAGCTCCCGGCTCGGATGCACGTTCAGCATCACCATCATGGGGGTGGGCTGAGGAAAGTTATGCGTGATTTCGAAGCCGACGTTGATTTTCACCGCGCAGTCCCTCTCATCCGAGGCGCTCACCGGCTAACGTGCGGCAGGTCGCGCGAGCAAACGCCGCAGTGCGCTCATTCGTTGCACTGCAGCGTTGGAATTTGCGACGGTCAGCTCGCGGCCGCGTACTGGACCGGCGTGCGAACCGAGACCCCGGGCACATGGTCCGCGATGAGCCGTTCGCACAGTTCTCGCAGCGCGCCACGGCCGCCCAAGGCCGTCGTGACGAAACGCGCGGCGGCCTTGGCCTCTGCGCGGGCGTCGGCGGGAGCCGCCGGAAAGCCCACGGCCTTCAGGCACTCGAGATCGTTGACGTCGTTGCCGATGTAGACGGTCTGCTCGCGGGTCAGGCCGTTGGCGGCGAGCCAGCGGTCAAGCTCCGGCAGCTTGTCGTCGATGCCCTGAAGCACCTCGATCTTGAGCTTCGCGCCACGCGCGGCGACCACCGGATTGGGCTCCTTCGACAGGATCAGCGTGCGGATCGAGGTCAGCTTGCGCAGCCGCTCCAGGCCCATGCCGTCGGACCGGCTGGCGAAGACGGCCTCGCGGCCGTCCTGATCCACCAGCACCCGGTCGTCGGTGAAGACGCCGTCGAAGTCCATCACCAGCGCCGCAACGCCGGCGAACCCGCTCGGCGCGCCGGACGGGGCGGGCGAGCTCTCGCCCGCAGGCGCCCGACCGTAATCGTCCTCGATGCGCTCGATGTCGTCCTCGTCAAGCGGATCGCCGCGCTGCACTTCGATGAACACCAGGTCGACCTTTCCCGGGTTCTCGACGCGGTGCACGCAGTGCAGCGGAAGATGCACGGCGACGCCGGTCTTCACCGGGATGCGCTCGTCGTCGCGGGTGACGACCCCCTCGCCCTCGACGACGATCCAGTGCTCCTCGCGGTGCTGGTGCTTCTGCAGCGACAGGCGCGCGCCGGGCGACACCACGATCCGCTTCACCGCGTAGTTCTCGCCCCCGGCGATGACCTCCCACGTCCCCCAGGGCCGGGTGTCCTTCTCCCCGACCTCGTAGCGATTGGCCATGTCAGTCTCCTAAAAATTGCGCCCCAATGCGGCATGTCAAAAAGCGTTCAAAGCGTGACCGGCCGACGACCCGCCGCATCCCCTAATGCTGCGGCGCCGAACGGCCTTTGCGAACTAAGCGTCTCATGAAGCCTGCGGCAAGGCCGGATGACGGTTTCGGCGCTTCTGGAGCCTCCGGCACGATCCGGCCTGCGAGGGAGTGGCGGAGCGGGAGAGCCGATTCGCGCAGGTCCTGCCCCATCAGCAGGGCCTCGCTCAGCCCGAACAGCCCGTCGGCCGAGGGCGCCAGCGCGGCGTTGGTCGCGTCGACGCCGAGCGCCGCCGCCACTCTGCCGTAGAGCGCGAGATCGGGATGGCTGCGCAGCCGCAGCACGTCGGCCGGCGCGCGGGCCGCCATCCAGTCGACGGCGCCGGAGCCCGCCGGCGCCGCGTCCACGGCGAGCACCAGCGGCCGCGACGGCTCGCGAACCAGGTCCGCCTCGACATAGGCGGCGAACAGCGCCCGGAAGCCTGCGTCCGACAGCGCCGCGACCACCAGATGCGAGCCGCGGAACAGCCGCGAGGCCGCAAGCGCGAAGGGCAGGAAGACCGGCGGCTCGGGTTCGCCCTCCAGAGCGAGCGAGGCGACCCGCAGCTCCGCGCCCTCCGCTCCGAACGCCGCCGCGGCCTCCTGCGCGAGACCGAGCGCTGCGGCCGTGTCGCCGAGCGCCAGCACGCGCCGGCCTTCAAAGCGGCCGCTCATGCCGCGATGACCTCGAAGCGGTTCACGTCGACCATGCCGAAGTCGCTGATCTTCAGGTGCGGAATAACGGTCAGCGGCAGGAAGGCGACCTGCAGGAACGGCTCCGACAGCGTGCAGCCGAGGGCGACAGCCGCCGCCCGCAGGGCGACGAGCCGGTCGTGCACCGCCTCGTGCGGCTCGAGGCTCATCAGCCCCGCGACCGGGAGCGCGAGCTCGGCCTTCACATCACCCTCGGCGGCGACCACGAAGCCGCCGCCAAGCGCGATGACCCGATTGGCGGCGAGCGCCATGTCTTCGGCCGTCGCGCCCACGACGCAGATGTTGTGGCTGTCGTGGCCGACCGAGGAGGCGATGGCGCCGGCCTTCAGCTCGAAGCCCTTCACGAAGCCGCGGCCGATGTTGCGGTTGACGCCGTGCCGCGCGATCACCGCGACCGCGAGCGCGTCCTGCGCGAGATCGGGCCGCACGGCGCCGCCCTCGGCCGTGAGCTCCAGCGTCAGATGGTCGGTGACGATCTTGCCCGGGACGACGCCGATCACAGGGCGCGGCCCGCCCGCCCCCTTCAGCGTCAGTTCGTCCGCCGTCACCGGCTCAGCCTTCATGCTGTCGAGGCCGACAGGCTCGGGAACCGCGCGCGCGGCGAACAGCGCGTCCGTCACCACGCGGCCGCCGGCGATCACCGTGTGCACCCGGCAGTCTTCGTAGTCGGACAGCAGCACGAGGTCCGCGCGCTTGCCCGGGGCGACGAGCCCCCGGTCGCGCAGCCCGAAGGCGTTGGCGCCCGACCAGCTCGCCGCGCGGTAGACGTGGGCGGCGGGAACCCCTTGCGCGATGGTCCAGCGGATCATGTGGTCGAGGTGGCCTTCCGCCGCGATCTCGACCGGGTTGCGGTCGTCGGTGCAGAAGGCGACGAAGGCCGAGGTCTCGGGCGTCAGCAGGGGCCAGAGCGCATGCAGATCCTTGGCGATCGAACTCTCGCGGATCAGCACCGTCATGCCCTTGCGTAGCTTCTCCAGCCCCTCCTCATAGCTCGTCGCCTCGTGGTCGGTGCGGATGCCGGCCGCGAGATAGCCGTTGAGGTCCTTGCCGCGCACCAGCGGGGCGTGGCCGTCGATGTGGCCGTCCTGGAAGGCCGCGAGCTTGGCGAGGCAGCCGGGATCCGCGTTCAGCACGCCGGGGAAGTTCATGAACTCGGCGAGGCCGAGCGCTTTGGCCCGGGCGCGGAACGGCATGAGATCGTCGACGCCGAGCTGCGCGCCCGAGGTCTCGAGCGGCGACGCCGGCACGCAGGACGAGAGGTTGACGCGAATGTCCATCACCGTCGCCTCGGCCGCCCGCAGCGCGTAGTCGATCCCCTCCGCCCCCAGCACGTTGGCGATCTCGTGCGGGTCCCAGATGATCGTCGTCACGCCGTGCGGCAGCACGCAGCGGTCGAACTCGAGGGGCGTCAGCAGCGAGGATTCGATGTGGAGGTGAGTGTCGATGAAGCCGGGCACCACGGTCAGCCCGCGGCCGTCGATGACTTCCCGCCCCTCGTACTCGCCGAAGGTGCCGACGATCATGTCGCCGGCGATCGCGACGTCGCTCTCAAACAGCGTCGCGGTGACCACGTCGAGCACCCGCGCGCCCTTGATGACGATGTCGGCGAGTGTAAGCCCCCGCCCCTGCGCAATGCGGCGGGCGATGGCGTCGGCGGCAGTCGCTTCGGCGGTCATGGCGTCTCCTGAAGCCGGGAGCCGCGATCGTGGCCCGGCCTCGGCTTCAGCTCAAGGCGCCGGCCGACGCTTCAGCGCCGCCCTTCGCCGCGATTTTAGCTGTCGCGCATGCCCGACGGCCTGCATCAGAGACATGTGAGGGAGGGATCGGCTGTCCGACGACGTGGCCCGACCTACCGCCATGACGCCACGCAAGAGCGCCGCGTCGGCCGATCGCAACAACTGACGGCGTCCTTAAGGCTGACAGGCGGATGCGACGGTCCGTTCTGGAGACGTCAGACGGGCCTTAGGCCGTCAGCTTGCGAGCCGCAGCCCGTCGGCGGCTGCCCCGTAATTGACGGGCGCGTAGGCGGGCAAATGTCCGGCTTGCAGCGCGTCGAACCGTGCCTCGACGGCGGCGCAGGCCGCCGCCTTGTCGGAAAACATCTTGTCGTCGAGGTCATAGACTTCGGGGAGCGAGGCCAGGAAGCGAAAGCCCTCCTGAAGGCGGATCAGAAGCCCCGCGTGGCGGCCACGCACCTCAACCACAAACGCGTCGCCCATATCCGCCTCTTCACCGGCCGCCGCCTGTCGCGCGCGAACTCCGCCGTCGCCCTAAACGCGGCCGACGCGATTAGGTTCCTTCGATGGTGAACCCGATTTTCAGCGTCACCTGGTAGTGCGCGACCTTCCCATCCTCGACATGGCCGCGGGTCTCGACGACTTCGAACCAGCGGATATGGTGGACGGTCTTCGCCGCATCGGCGATGGCCCCGCTGATGGCGTCCTCGATCGAAGTGGCGGACGATCCGACGATCTCGATAATCTTGTAGGTCCGATCTGACATTCAGGTCCTCGTTCCGGCTGAGCCGCTCGGCGGCTTCGCTGTTTGCAGAGCTGGAACGTCCCGGACTTGGCGATCGATCCCTCGGCGGCGCATTTTGCCGCTGGCGCCGTCAGCGCGGGCTGGAGGTTTGAGCCACGCGCTGCGGCGAAGGACAGACGTTGGGCGTTGCGAAGGACGTGGCGTCGTAGGCCACCAGCTGACCCGGGGAGCCGTCGCCCAGCGGATCGAAGGCGAGCCGGCCCGTCTTATCCAGGCGGAAGATCGCGTCGGACGGGTAGTGCATGTAGGGCCCCTGCTCCAGCGAGCGCGCAACGTTGCCGGAGCTCATGTCGTAGCCATAGGCCGCCAACAGATCGGCCGTCCGGTAGAGCCCGGGTTCGAGGTAGCGCCGCAGAGTCCGCTGGCGCCGCCCCGGGCCAGAAGGGTCGGGGCCTGCGAGCGAGGCCGGCACGGAGCGCACGAGCGTCGCCGGATCGCGCCCGACGATCGAGGCGATGAGGCCCTTCCGGCCCGGCGCGGTCGCTCCTGCGAAGGCGACGTCACGCCCGCCGGTGAGGCTCAGCCCGCCCGTAGTCTCCCTAAGGACGAACTGCCCGGGGGCCCAGATCGCGGTCATCTCAGGCGTGCTGGTGTAGACCGTCGGCCGGCCGGCGCCGTCGAGCGCGCCCACCGCGTAGACGCCGTCGTTGAGCGCGAGCACGTTGACCAGCCCATCCGGGCCCGTGTTCCCGGACGCCGCGAACACTGGCACGTCAAGCCGCGCCAGCGCAGCCAGCGCGTCGCCCACGATGCGATAGGGGTTGCGCGGATCACCGTCGGCGATGAGCGCCGCCATCACCTCTCCCCGCCGCGCGCGTAGGTCCGCCGCAGACACCGCCTTGTCGGCCGGCAGCGCGCGGTTGACGTCGTCGAGATGGACCGGCAGCACGATGGAGGTGACGACAGCCGCCGGACGGGCGACCTTGCCGCTCGCGACGTCGCGCGCGAGGGCAGCGAAATCCCTCGCCAGGGTGAAGGCGTTGAAGACCGGATCGATCTGATAGGTCGTCACCGCGCCATGGCCGAGAGCGGCGATGGCGGCCACCACATCGCCGTGGCTGATGTTCGCGTCGGCGCTATCGGACGGCTCGCCAAGATCGTCGTCCAGATTGGCGGGGCGCCCGAAGCTGAAGCTGTCCAGCACGACGAAAGGCGCCGGCGAGGCGCAGGCCTTGCGGACCACGCCTTCCACCGCCGCATCCGCGTAGCGCCGCGGGTCGAAGCTCGGGCCGCGCCACGCCGGCGGCTGGCCGGCTTCCGCCGGCAGGGCATCGCGATAAGACCCAAATCGCTCGCCGCCGACCACGCCCCCCGCGAGCCCGAGCATCGCCGCGAGCGCGACGGTCAGAAGACCTGCCGATCGGAGACGCGGCCTGGAGGCCATACGCACGATCCCTCTCGTCAATCTCCGCGAATAGGTCCCAAGGATGTCGTGGGACGTCGCCGAGACGCAACGTACGACGGGAAGCGTCTCATAGTTTCCTTATGCTGCGAAGCAGCAATCGCAGGTGCTTTGGCGCCGTGAAGAAGATCTCGCGCGGACGGTCCAGGACCAAACGCCCAGCGTATCCAGGTCGCCAGTTTCTGACCCCAGGAGGCGTTTCCATGCGCAAGGCGATCGTCGCGGCGTCGTGTCTTCTCGCGACCGCAGCCGCCGCAGGCTCGGAGACGCTGGGCGGCTGGACCACCACCTCGGAGCCGGACGAGGGACCGGCCACGCTTGTGACGGCGCTCGCCGCCGCGCGCGGAGCCTCGCAGAACGATCCGTCCTTCATCATCGTGCGCTGCCTCGGCGGGCGCACCGAAGCGCTCGTCGGGACCGCAGGAGACTGGGGCCTGCCGCGCTCGTCGCTCGAGGTGGCGACGCAGTCGGACTCCGGCGCTCGAGAGACTTCGCGCTGGGACGTCTCCACGAACGGCAAGGCCGTGTTCCGTTCTGAAGGGGTCGAGGATTTCCTGCGCCGGCTGCCCGCTGAAGGCCGGCTGACGATCGAGGTGCGGGACCGCGCGGGCGACGTTCACGCCAACGCGTTTTCGCTCGAGGGCTTCGGCGACGTTCGGACGCGGGTCGCGGCCGCCTGCGGCTGGACGCCCTGAGATCAGCCGCCGTTGGCGCGGCCGCGTTTGGGAAACAGCTCGCGCAGCGCTTTTCCGACGAGCCGGAACTCCGCCTCCAGCCGCTGGATATGGGTGTGGCCGCGCACCGCGAGGTCACGCGCTTCGATGTTCCGCCACGACAGGCACAGCTCGTACATGCCGCGCGCGCCGATGTTCGCCGCGCCGCTGCGCAGCGCATGGGCCTGTTCCCGGAAGGCCGCCGTGTCGCGGTCTTCCACCGCCTGACGCAGCGCCTGCAGCACGATCTCGGCGTCCACGAGGAACTCGTCCACGAGGTCGCCGACGAAGGCTCGCCCTCCGAGCTGCTCGAGTTCGGTCAGCGTCCTGCGGTCCACGACGGTCCGGCGCGCGGGACGGAAGCCCGGGTGCCGGGCGAGCCGGGCGACGGTCTCGTCGTCGTGAGGCGGCTCCACCAGCGCCTCGGCCTCGGCGACGGCTTCGCCGGGTCCCTCGCCCGCCATCTCGGCGATCAGCGCCAGCAACTGGGCGGGCTCGATCGGCTTGGTGACGCAGGCGTCCATTCCCGCTTCCTCGCAGCGCCGCCGCGCCTCGGGCGTGGCGTCCGCCGTGAGGGCGATCACGGGCGTGCGCGGCTTTCCGATCGACGCAAAACGGAAGAGCTTGGTGCACTCGACGCCGTCGAGCACCGGCATGTTCACGTCCATCAGAACGATGTCGAACGTCCGCTCCGCGAGCGCGTCGAGCGCCAGTTCGCCGTTGTCGACGATGCGCGCCTCATGGCCGGCGCGCTCCAGCACCTTGCGAATGACCTTCTGGTTGACTCTGTTGTCCTCGGCCACGAGCACGGACAGACGGCGTGTCGGGACGACGTCGGGCGCGACGCTGCGCGGCCGCGGATCGCCCGCGACGCCGATGGTCGCGATCCGCACCATGGCCGCCAGCCCCGTCGGGGCCGGCAGGTCGCGCGCCGCGGAGGCGCAAACGAAGCGAAGGTCGAGCGGAGGCAATCCCTCGCCGAACCGACCGTCGATGATGACCGTCTCGAGATCGTCGCCGTCGAGGCCGGCCCGCAGCGCGGTCGCGATCGCCTCGGCGTCGGCCCCGCGCCCGTCGATCACGGCGGCCCGACGTCGCCCGGCGCGCTCGTGCTCCCGCAGGGCGCGGACCGCGTCGCGCACGCCGCCGCAGGCGTCGGCCGAAACGCCTGCCTGCGCCAACGCGGCCGCGAGCTTGGCGGCCCGGCCTTGATCGGTCGCCACGGCGACGACATGGCCGGCCCGCGGCGCGAGCTCCGCGCCCTTATCCGAGGCGAGGGCGAGATTGATCTCGAACCAGAAGACGCTGCCGGCCCCGACCTCGCTTTCCACGCCGATCGATCCGCCCTGCAGCTCGATCATCTGCTTGGAGATGGCGAGCCCGAGGCCCGTGCCGCCGTGGGAGTTGATGATGCTGGCGTCGGCCTGCGTGAAGGTCTCGAAGATTCGCGCCCTCGCCTCCGGAGCGATGCCGATGCCGGTGTCGGCGACCTCGAAACGGAGCCGGACGCCGCGCTCGTCGCGTGAGATCGCGTCGACCGCGATTGTGACGCCGCCCACCTCCGTGAACTTCACGGCGTTGCCGACGAGGTTGACGAGGACGTCCTTGAGCTGGCGCTCCTCGCCCTTCAGTCGGTAGGGCGTGCGCGGCGTGACGTGCAGCGCAAGGCGCAGACGCTTGTCGCGCGCTTGCGCCGTCAGCATGCCGCGCACCTCGGCGAGCACCCCGTGCAGGTCGAAGTCCACGGCCCGGCTCGGCATGCGGCCAGCTTCGATCCGGCTGAAGTTGAGCAGGTCGTCGATCAGCCGCAGCAGCGTGCGACCGGCGTCCCCCGCGGTCCGCGTCATGTCGCGTTGCTCGTCGTCCAGGGTCGTGCCGTCGAGCAAGTCCGTCATGCCGATGACGGCGTTGAGCGGCGTGCGCAGCTCGTGGCTGACGCTGGCGAGGAACAGGCTCTTGGCGCGGCTTGCGTCTTCGGCCGCCGACTTCGCGTTGGAGAGCTTGCGGATCAGCGTCGCGGCGTAGGCCGGCAGGATGAGCAGCCCGGCGAGCAGACCGAACGACAGCCTGAGATGATCGCCCCAGTAAGGCGTCGTCACGATGACCACCGAGAAACCGGCGATCGCGATTGCCGCGCCGATCGCGAGCATCCGCAGACCGAAGCGGAAGCCGTTGCCGAAGATCACCCAGAGATAGATCGGGTAGAGGATCGCGGTCGTCTCTCCGCCGACGTGCATGCAGTAGGAGATGCCGGTCAGGTCGAAGGTGATCGCGAGGACGCGCCGCGGCAGCGACGCCGCGGGACGCCACGCCAGATGGGCGACGAAGCCGAGGCCGCCGAGGAAGAAGGCCGCGGTGATCAGGAAGGCCTCGCCCAGCGGGTCGCCGTAGAGCGCAGTCTCCGCCAGGAGGTAGATCAGCACGCAGGTCGCGAGCGCGACGCGGTTCAGCGCGATCTCGTGCTCGCCCGCTTCGCTCGCCCTAAGCCGGCGCATCACGGCGGCGAGCGGCCCGGCGGGAGCGCCGTCCCTTGCCGCGCGCTTCGCCGGCCGGGCGATCATGCCGTCCGCGCGAGAAGGGTCTCGCGCCGCACAAGGGCGACGAAGTCGTCCACGGGCATGGGCCGGCCGAAGTAGTAGCCCTGCACTTCGTCGCAACCCTCGGCGCGGAGATGCGCGACCTGAGCCGCCGTCTCGACGCCTTCCGCGACCACGTCCAGCCCGAGGCTGTGGCCGAGGTTGATGATGGCTCGGACGATCGCGGCGTCGTTGACGTCGGCCTTGAGGTTGTGAACGAACGACTTGTCGATCTTCAGCCGGTTCACGGGGAAGTTCTTGACGTAGGCGAGCGAGGAGTAGCCGGTTCCGAAATCGTCGATCGAGAACGTCACGCCGTGCTCCTGCAGCGCCTTGATCTGCGCGACCACGAGGTCGGTGTCCTGCAGCAGGATGGTCTCGGTGAGCTCGAGCTCGAGCAGGGACGGCTCGAGCCCCGACGTCGCGATGGCGTCCATCACCACCTTCTGGACGTCCTGCTTGCGGAACTGGACCGCCGAGAGATTCACGGCGACCCGGAGCGGCGGCAACCCCGCCTTCCGCCAGGCCGCGGCCTGCTGGCAGGCGTGGTTCAGCACCCACTCGTTGATGGGGGTGATGAGGCCGGTTTCCTCGGCGCTTGGCAGAAAGTCGCCCGGCGGCACCAGGTCTCCGTTCTCGCGCCGCCAGCGGATCAGCGCCTCGGCCCCGAGGATGCGGCCGGACTCGAGATCGACCTGCGGCTGGAAATGCAGCACGAACTCGCCGCGCGCCAAGGCTCGGCGCAGGTCGCTCTCGAGCACGGTGATCGCCCGCGCCGACGTGTCCATGTCGGCTTCAAACACGCGGAAGCCGTCGCGGCCGTCGGCCTTGGCCCGGTACATCGCGATGTCGGCGCGCTTCAGCAACTCCTCGAAATCGAAGGCGCTGTCGGGAAACAGCGCGATGCCGATGCTGGCGGAGGTCGTCACCTCTTCGCCGTCGAAGACGAAGGGGGCCGCCAGAGCGGCGCGGACGCGGCGCGCCAGCTCCTTCGCGTCGTCCACATGGAGGACGTTGGTCTGCAGAATGGCGAACTCGTCTCCGCCGAGCCGCGCGACGGCGTCGGTCTCCCGCACCGTTCCGCGCAGGCGGTCGGATACCGACTTCAGCAGCCGGTCGCCGACGTGATGGCCCAGGACGTCGTTTATCGCCTTGAACCGGTCGAGATCGAAAAGATGCAGGGCGAACTTGGTGTCGTTCCGCCGCGCGTGGGCGATCTCGTGCCGCACGCGGTCCTGCAGAAGGGCGCGGTTGGGCAGGTCGGTCAGAGCGTCGTGGTGCGCGAGGTGGCGGAGGTGCCCCTCGGCGCGTTTCCGGTCGGTGATGTCGAGCGCAGTCGTCAGAACCGCGACGATCTCTCCGGCGCCGTCCCGCAACGGAGACTTGGTCGTGAGAAAGTACCGCCGCTCGCCGGAGCGCGTGACGAATTCCTCCTCGTAGCTCGGCAGAGCCGCGCCGCTCTCGCAGATCAGCCGGTCGAGCGACGCGCTGCGGCCGCCTTGCTCGGGGCCGAACATCTCGACCGCGGTGCGCCCCAGCAGTTCCGGCGGCTCGACCCCCTTCATGGCGGCCTGATAGGCGTTGACGAAGATGCAGCGGCCTGACCTATCGGTCGCGCTGATCAGGGCGGGCACCGTGTCGATGACCTGGGCCAGCCTCTCGGAGCTGTCGCGCAGGGCTTTCTCGTGATCGCGCTCGCTGGACCGCAGCTCGCGCTCGAGCGACAGGGCGCGACTGGCGATCAGCACCTGCTGCCGGCGCATCTTCAGAAGGTTGCGCGCGCGGGTCAGGAACTCGTGGTGGTCGACCGGGCTCTGCAGGAAGTCGGTCGCGCCGGCCTCCAGGGCGTTCAGTCGGAAACTCCGCTCCTCGTAGACCGTGAGGACGACGACGGGCACGTCCGCGCAGCCGTCCAAGGTCCGGAAGCGGCGGGTGAACTCCGCGCCGTCCAGTTCCGGCATCTTGTAGTCGGTGATGACGAGGTCGGGCGTGTTGCCCGCGAGCCAAGCCAGCGCTTCGACGGGAGCGCCGAACGAACGACCACCCCACTTTCGATCGAAGCGGCCAGCTTCGCGAAGATGTTCCGGTTCGTAATCCGATCGTCGACGATGACAACGAGCGCCATGAAGGACGTCCCATGCCTTCCCTTCGCACCGGGCCGCCCGCCGGGATGGTCGCGCGGGCCGAGTGATCGAGATAAGTAGTCGGTCTCAGCTTAAGGAAACGAGAATCACGATGCGACCGCAGACGTGGATCGAAGTCGAATTTCTATCTTCCGGACGGTTCGGAAGTCGATTCCTCTTTAGCGCCCGCTAAAGTTCCATGACAGCGCAAGCACTCGTCATCGGCGGGGGTCCCTCCGGCCTGATGGCGGCGGAAAGCCTCGCGGCGTCCGGTCTGCAGGTCCGAGTCATCGATCGAATGCCGTCGCTCGCGCGAAAGTTCCTGCTTGCCGGGCGGGGCGGACTGAATCTCACGCACTCCGAGCCGCTGGAGCGCCTGCTCGACCGGTATGGGCCTGCGCGTCCACGTCTGGAGCGCGCCCTCCGCGACTTCCCCCCGGACCGGCTCGTGCGCTGGTGCGAGGAGCTCGGGCTTGAAACCTTCGTGGGGTCGAGCGGCCGCGTCTTCCCGAAGACGCTGAAGGCGTCGCCGCTGTTGCGGGCCTGGCTGCGCAGGCTCGAAGCGCAAGGGGTCACCTTCGCGCCCCGGCGGCTGTGGACGGGCTGGTCGAGCGACGGCGCGCTGACCTTCGAAGGGCCCGAGGGCGCCGAAACCGCGCGGCCCGACGTCGTCGTGCTCGCGCTCGGCGGCGCGAGCTGGCCGCGGCTCGGCGCGGACGGGAGCTGGACCGGCGTGCTTGAGGCGGCCGGGGTCGGCGTCGCTCCGCTGGCGCCCGCGAACTGCGGCTTCCGCGTCGGCTGGTCGAGCTTCTTCCCCGAGCGCTTCGCGGGTCAGCCGCTGAAGCGCATCGCCTTGACGTTCAGCGGCGAGACCCGCCGTGGCGAAGCCCTGGTCACTGCCGACGGAATCGAAGGCGGGCTGATCTATGCCTTCTCCGCCGCCCTTCGGGACGCGATCGCCCGCGACGGCTCCACGACCGCGACGCTTGACCTGCGGCCGGACCTCACCGAAGCGGACCTCGCCGCCCGGCTCGGGGCGGGCCGCGGCGACCGCTCGCTGTCCACGCATCTGCGCAAGGCCGCCGGGCTGCCGCCAGTCTGCGTCGGGCTGTTGCGGGAGGGCGGCGACCTCCCCCATGAGCCGGCCGCGCTCGCGCGGCGGATCAAGGCGACGCCTCTCCGGCTGATCGCCCCGCAGGGGCTTGCCCGGGCGATCTCGACCGCCGGAGGCGTCCGGTTCGACGAGATCGACGAGCGCTTCATGCTGTCGCGGCGGCCCGGCGTGTTCGTGGCCGGCGAAATGCTGGACTGGGAGGCGCCGACCGGCGGCTATCTTCTGCAAGCGTGCTTCGCGACCGGTCACGCCGCCGCCGAAGGAGCCGCAGCATGGACGCGCTCGGGTGAGAAGCGGCCGGCGCTCGCCTCGCCGTGTCTCCCCTAGACCGCCGACCTTAGGTCCGTCTCGGCCCTCTCAGGCCTTCTTTCGCCAGCGCCCGTCGTCGTCCTGCTGCCAGTAGGTCAGCACATGGCCCGCCGCCTTCAGCGTCTTCCACTGCGCGCGCGCCGCGTCGAGCGCCTCCGGGTCGTGCCCGTCAAACAGCAAGAGCGCGCGCTCGTAAGGCGCGAGGTCCGGCGGGGGCGCCGCCCCGTCGACGAGCACGCGCACGGCGGCGCCGTTGGGATTGCCGTCCGAGGTCGTCAGCCAGATCGGCTCATCCGCTCCCTCGGCGTCGGCGCCGTGGGGCAGGAAGCTCTCGTCCGAATAGGTCCACAAGGCGTCGTCGAGCGCGGAAACCCGTTCTGGCGCGGAGGCTTGCACGACAACCTTCCACTTCCGCTCGAGGCACTTCTCAAGCAGCGCCGGCAGCGCCTTGTCCAAGGGCTGCCGCGTGAGATGGTAGAAGAAGATTTCGGTCACCTCAGCGTCCCCGGCCATCCCGCCGTCGCGTCGCTCGGCGGGGATGACGCTCGGCTCACTCCTCGTAATAGTCCCGCACCAGCCGGTCGAGCAGGCGCACCCCCCAGCCGGAGCCCCAGCTGCGGTTGATGTCGCTCGCGGGGCTGCCCATGCCGGTGCCGGCGATGTCGAGATGCGCCCAGGGCGTGTCGTTGACGTGGCGCTTCAGGAACTGGGCGGCCGTGATCGAGCCGCCGTGGCGGCCGCCGGTCTGTTTCATGTCGGCGAACTTCGAGTCGATCAGCTTGTCGAACTCGGGCCCAAGCGGCATGCGCCACACCTTCTCGCCAGTGGCGAGGCCCGTCTTGTACAGACGATCGGACAGCTCGTCGTCGTTCGAGAACAGGCCGGCGTTGTCGACGCCGAGAGCCACCAGGATCGCGCCGGTCAGCGTCGCGAGGTCGACCATGAACTTCGGCTTGAAGCGGTCCTGCACGTGCCAGAGCACGTCGGCCAGCACGAGCCGTCCTTCAGCGTCGGTGTTGATGATCTCGATGGTCTGCCCGGAGAGGCCGGTGATGATGTCGCCGGGGCGGTAGGCGCCGCCGTCCGGCATGTTCTCGACGCAGCCGATCGCGCCGACGACGTTGACCTTCGCCTTACGCGAAGCCAGCGCGTGCATGAGGCCGACGACGCAGGCGGCGCCCGCCATGTCGCCCTTCATGTCCTCCATGCCGGCCGAAGGCTTGATGGAGATGCCGCCGGTGTCGAAGATCACGCCCTTGCCGACGAAGGCGACCGGCTGGGCGTCTTTGTCCTTGGCCCCGTTCCAGCGCATGATGGCGACGCGGCTCTCCTGGCTAGAGCCCTGCCCCACGGCGAGCAGCGCGCCGAAGCCCGCCTTCCTAAGCTCCTTCTCGCCGAGGATCTCCACCTCGACGCCGAGCTTCTCCAACGCCTGCGCCCGCCGGGCGAACTCGCTCGGGGTCAGCACGTTCGGCGGCTCGTTCACGAGCGTGCGCGCGGTCTCCACGCCTTCGGCGAGGCCCTCCTTCAGCTTCCAAGCCTTCTTCGCCGCCGACTCGTCGGCGACCGCGAAGGTGGCCTTGGAGAGGCCGGCGGCCTCGTCGTCCTTCTTCTTGGTTTTGTACTGGTCGAAGGCGTAGCCGCGCAGGCGGAAGCCGAGAGCGACGTCGGAGACGGCTTCGGCGTCGATCCCGGAAACGGCGTCGAGCAGGACGGTGGCGGTCTCCGCGAAGGCCGGGAGCTTGCCGCGGATCTGCCCGCCGAGCTTGACCCAGTCGGTCGGCTCCTTGCCGTCGCCGAGGCCGATCACGATCAGGCGCTCCAGGCCGGGCAGCGCCGGCGAGAGCAGCTCGAAGGCGGCGCCCTGTCGGCCCTTGAAGCGCTCCGCGGCGGCGGCCGCGCTTAGGGCGCCGAGAATCGGCGCCAGGAACTCCGCCGTCGCGGCGCCGAAGGCGAGCTCCGGCCCGGCGAGCGCCACGACCACGCCGCTCGCTCCCGCGCTCAGCTTCTGGAAGCCGATCTTGATCGGCCCGCGGGCTTGATCGGAGCTCTTGGACATCGGAAGCGGCACTCCTTGACTGCGTTCGCGCGCGCTCGAAGACCGCGCCTGCGCTGGGTTGTCCTCATCTATACGACGCGACCTCCGCATGAAAGCGTCCGCGACCGCGTCGCGCAGGAGGCGCGCTTGCGTTTCGCTCCGTTACGGCTTTGAAGTGGCGCGGGACGCGTTCGTGACCGCAGCAGGTGCGGCCGCGCGGTCGATCGTGAGCGCATGCCTGTTCTGGAACGCTACATTTTCGGCCTGACGGCGAAGGCCTTCGTCGCCAGCCTCATCATCCTGACGGCGGTGATCTGGACGACGCAGGCGCTGCGCGAGTTGGACGTGGTGACCGCGCAGGGCCAGACGATCTGGATCTTCCTGCTGATCACCGGCCTCACCATTCCCTCCCTCTCCGTGATCCTCGCGCCGATCGCGCTGTTCGGCGCGGCCGTCTGGTCGCTGAACCGCCTGAACGCCGATTCCGAGCTGGTCGTGATGTCCGGCGCAGGCGTCGGCCCAGGCCGGCTGCTGCGGCCCTTGATGACGCTGACGCTGATGGTCTCGATCGTCGTCGGGCTGATGAGCGTCTGGGCGATTCCGGAATCGCTCAGGGCGCTTCGCTTCCAGCTGACGCAGGTGAGGGCCGACGTGGTCGCCAACATCCTGCGCGAGGGCCAGTTCACGCCAATCGAAGAGGGGCTCGTCGTCCACGTCCGGGAGCGCCGCGGCGGCGCGCTGCTCGGGATCTTCGTACAGGATACGCGCGACGCGCCCCAGGAGGTCACCTACCTCGCCGAGCGCGGCCAGATCGTCGAGGAGCAGGGCTCGACCTTCCTCGTCCTGGAGAACGGTTCGGTCCAGCGGCGCGAGGCGCCGGACAAGGACCCCGCGATCGTCGTGTTCCAGCGCTACGCCTTCGACCTCTCGCCTTTTACCGGCCTGAGCGAGGTCACATCCTATAAACCACGCGAGCGCTACACTTCGGAGCTCGTGACGCCGGACGTGAACGACGCGACCTATAAGGCCCAGCCCGGCCGGTTCCGCGCCGAACTTCACGAACGGTTCGTCAATCCCTTGTACCCGGTCGCGTTCATGTTGATCGCCTTCGCCGCCATCGGCCGTCCTAGGACAACGCGTCAGACACGGGCGTACGGCGTGCTGGGCGCGATCGCGGCCATGGCGGCGCTGCGGATCGCGGGCCTCGGAGCGACCAACCTGCTCGTCGCCACGCCTTACGCCGCGTTTGCGGTCTACGGGCTTCCGATCGGCGCCGGCGCTGCGGCTCTATGGCTCGCCTTCGGGCGAAGGCCGCGCTCTCCGGCGCCGCCCGTTTCTTCGCCCCTCGCCGCCCCGGCCGGCGCGTGACCAGCGCGTTCGCCTTTCCCGTCGGCCCGCTCACCGGGACGCTGTCGCGCTACTTCGCGCGCAAGGTCGCGCTGTCGATCGTCGGCGTCATCCTCGCCACGATCCTGCTCGTCTTCGTCGTCGATTTCGTCGAGCTTCTGCGCCGGGCGGGCGACGCCCGCGGCGGCGGGGCCTCAATCACGGCGATCGCCAACCTCTCGCTGCACCGGACGCCCGCGATCATCGAGCGCGTGCTGCCGTTCGCGACCCTGTTCGGCGCGATGGGGGCTTTCGTGATGCTCAGCCGCCGGCTCGAGTTGGTGGTGGCGCGGGCGAGCGGCGTCTCGGCCTGGCAGTTCCTGGCGCCGGCCGTCGCCGTGGCCGTCGCCGTCGGCGTGGTCTCGACGCTCGCGTTCAATCCGCTCGCCGCGCACATGCAGGATCGGGCCGAGCGCCTCGAGGCGCGCCTGTTTTCATCCACCGGTCGGTCCTCGGGGCAAGCTCGCTGGATCCGGCAACGCAGCATCGACGGCCAGGCGGTGATCCGCGCCAACAGCGCGGCGAGCTCTGGCGTGTCGCTCAACGGCGTCACCGTCTTCAGCTTCACGCCGGAGGGCCAGTTCCGGGAGCGCATCGAGGCGCGCAACGCCAAGCTGGTCGACGGCGCCTGGGATCTGGACGACGTGCGGGTGGTCGCGGTGGGCCGGGAGCCGCAATCCCTGGCGCGCTATCGGCTGCCGACGAATCTGTCCGCGGCGCAGGTCCGCGAGACGCTCGGCGCGAAGACCATGGTTGGGTTCTGGAACCTACCCGGCGCCATCGCTCTCGCGGAACGCGCGGGACTGTCGCCTCTGCGCCACAGGCTTGAACTCCAAGAACTTCTTGCCCGTCCGGCGCTCCTGACCGCCATGGTGCTTATCGCCGCGACCGTCGCGCTCCGGTTCTTCCGGTTCGGGGGGGTGGCCCGAACGATTCTCGGTGGCGTGGGTGCGGGCTTCGTGCTTTATGTCGTCACCGAATTCGCCGACGATTTGGGGGCGGCGGGCCTAGTGAATCCAGTCGCGGCGGCATGGCTTCCAGCCGTTGTTGGATGTCTCGTGGGCGCCACCGTGTTGTTGCATCAGGAGGACGGATGACGCCGGCGACGCGCCCCGCCCTTCCCACATCTGGCAGTTCATTCCGACCGATGCAGCTTCTCGGCCGTTTCCTCGTCGCCGCGCTTCTCAGCACGACCGCTCTCGCCGTCGCGACGCCCTCGTTCGCTCAGAACGCGAATGAGTTCATTCCGGCTCCGCCCAACGAGAAAAAAACGAGCAAGGGCGGCATCCCGAACTTCATGTCGTCCGGCGCGTCTTCGGGCGGCGCCGTCATCGACCGCTCCACGGCCGCCCGCCGCGATCCGAACGCGCGGATGCTGATGGAGGCGAAGGAGCTGGTCTACGACTTCAACAACGAGGTCGTGACCGCGGTCGGCTCAGTCGACATCTACTACCAGGGCCGGGCCGTACAGGCCGACCGGGTCGCCTATGACCAGAAGGCGAACCGCGTCCGCGCCACCGGCAACGTCAAGCTGACCGAGCGCGACGGCACGATCGTCTACACGAACTCGGCCGACCTCAGCGACGATCTGCGCGATGGATTCATCGAGTCGATCCGCGTGCAGACCACGGACAACGCGCGGCTCGCAGCCGCCCGCGGCCGTCGCGAAGGCGGCAAGCTGTCCGTGTTCGACCGCGCCGTCTACACCGCCTGCGAGCCGTGCCGGGACAATCCCGAGAAGCCGCCGCTCTGGCAGATCAAGGCGAAGCGCATCATCTTCCGCGAAGACGAGAAGATGGTCTATTACGAAGACGCCACGTTCGAGCTCTACGGCTACCCGATCGCCTGGCTGCCGTTCTTCTCGCACCCCGATCCGTCCGTGAAGCGGAAGTCCGGCTTCCTAGCGCCGAGCTACGGTCATTCGGGCGACATCGGCTATTCGATCGAGACGCCCTACTTCTGGGCGATCGCGCCGAACATGGACGCCACGATCGCTCCGATCATCACGTCCAAGCAGGGCGTGATGATGAAGGGCGAATTCCGCCATCGCCTGATCGACGGCGCCTACAAGATCCGCGCCGCCGGCATCCACCAGCTCGACAGCGACCAGTTCGACGACAAGCTCGACCCGTCGGACCCCAACAGCCTGACGATCGGGCCCGGCGACAAGGACAACCGCTGGACCTTCCAGTCGGACGGCGAGTTCGCGATCAACGACAAGTGGAAGTGGGGCTGGGACGTCGCGCTCTACTCCGACAAATGGGTGCGCGGCGACTACGACCTCTGGGGATCGAAGCGGGAGGCCACCTCGACGCTCTACCTCACGGGCCAGGGCGATCGCAGCTACTTCGATCTTCGCGGGTACCACTTCTACGGCATGACCCGCTTCGACCAGCAGGACCGGCTGCCGAACGTCGCGCCGGTTCTCGACTACAACTACGTGTTCGAGAACCCGGTCTACGGCGGCGAGTTGGCGTTCAACGTCAACGCCACCAGCCTCTACCGCGAGGACAACGAGTTCCGCCGCGGGCGGCTCGGCGTCGGCTCGTTCAGTGACGTGGCGCTGATCGGCGCCGCGGGGACCTACAGCCGCCTTTCCGTCGACACCGAGTGGCGCAAGCGCTACGTCGACCCCATCGGCCAGGTTTGGACGCCCTTCGCCTTCCTGCGCGGCGACCTCATCTATTCAAACCCGGACTCCTCCGCCCGGGTCGGGCCGTTCTTCGACGACGGCCAGGAGGCGTTCCTCCGCGGCATGGGGGGCGTTGGCCTCGAGTATCGCTATCCCTTCATCGCGATGAATAGCCTCGGCACGCATCAGATCGAGCCGATCGCGCAGATCATCCTGCGGCCGAACGAGACCCACATCGGCGACTTCGCCAACGAAGACGCCCAGAGCCTGATGTTCGACGACACCACGCTGTTCTCGTGGAACAAGTTCTCCGGCTTCGACCGCATCGAAGGCGGCAGCCGCGCGAACGTCGGCCTGTCCTACACGCTGACCACGGCCGGCGGGGCGTCGTTCAACGTGATGGGCGGCCAGTCCTACCATCTGTTCGGCAAGAACTCGTTCGCGAACGGCGACGAGGACGCAGCACGCACCGGGTTGCAGTCCGGTCTGGACACGACGCGCTCCGACTACGTCGCCGGCGCGAGCTTCGTGCCCGTGAAGAACTTCGGGCTGGCGACGCATTTCCGGTTCGACGAGAAGAGCTTCGCCGTTCGCTCGGCCGAACTCGAAGGCCGCGCGACGCTGGGCCGTTTCCAGGGCAACTTGTCCTACGGCCGCTACGACAAGCAGCGGGAGCTCGGCTACGACGACGTCCGTGAGGGGGTGCTCGCCGGCGCGCGCGTCTTCGTCACCAAGGATTTCTATGTCGGCGGCGGCGCCCGCTACAATTTCGACCGGAACGAGTTCGACAAGAGCCAGATCGGCTTCGGCGTCAACAACATCGAAGACTGCATCAATCTCGCGTTCGACTACATCCGCGAGTACGACATCGACACCAGCGCGAGGCGTCTCGACAGCATCGATCACAAGTTCCTGCTGAGGGTCGACTTCCGGACGCTGGGCTCTGCGAGCATCTCGACCAGCCGCTCGAACGACGTGTTCGACGGCGAGAACTGATCCGGCGCCTCACGACGGTTGACGGGCCGCCCGGCGGCGGGGAAAAAGACCGCCGCATGACAGCCGCGGCCGCGACTCCAAGCGTCCGCCCGACGAAACGGAACCCGACGTCCATGCTTTCGCATCCTCGTCCCCTGCGCTCCCGCCTTCGCCGGCTCGTTCTTCCCGCAGTCGTGGGCGCGGCGCTCTCCGGCGCCGCCCTGCCCGCCTCCGCCCAGTCGATCGCGGTCGTGGTGAACGGCCAGCCGATCCTGTCGAGCGAAGTGACGGGACGCGTCGCGCTGATGAACCTCGCCGGCGGCGGCAAGGGCGGCTCCGTGGCGGCCGCCCGCCAGGAGCTGATCGACGAGAAGTTGAAGCTCACCGAGGCTAAGCGCTACAACATGGTCGTGAGCGACGAGCAGGTCGAGGCCGCCTTCGCGTCGATCGCCCAGCGCACCAAGCTGTCGCCCGCCCAGTTCACCCAGGCGATCGGCCAGCGCGGCGTGCCCGCACGGACGCTGAAGGACCGGCTGAAGGCCGAGATCTCCTGGGCGCAGCTCGTGCGCCGCAAGTTCGCGGCGCAGATCGCAGCCCGTGAGAAGGACATCGTCTCGAGCGTCGGCGCCGGGGGCAAGCCGGACAACCGCGCGACGCAGTATACGCTGCGCCAGGTCGTGTTCGTGCTGCCGAAGAACGCCTCCGAGGCGCAGGTCAACCAGCGCCGCGCCGAGGCCAACGCCGCCCGCGGACGCTTCCCCGGCTGCGAACAGGCGGTTCAGTTCGCGTCCAGCCTGCGCGACGTCGCCGTGAAGGAGCCGATCACGCGCTCCACCGCGCAGCTCGGCAAGCCGATTTCGGACAACCTCGCCAAGGTAAAGGTCGGCGGACTAACCTCGCCGGAGCGCAGCGAGCAGGGCGTCGAGATGATCGCGATCTGCGAGCGCAAGGACATCGCCGACGACAGCATGATCCGGCGGCAGGCGGCCGAGGAGCTCGGCAGCAAGCAGGCCGAAGAGCAGTCCAAGAAGTACCTCGACCAGCTGAAGAGCCGCGCCATCATCGAAGTCCGCGGGTAGCATGACCGGTCTCGTCGACGTCCCGCTCGCTCTCAGCCAGGGCGAGCCGTCAGGCGTCGGCCCCGAGATCGCGCTCATGCTGTGGGCCGCGCGCAAGAGGCGCGACGTGCCCGCCTTCGTCGCGATCGGCGATCCGGCGCTGTTTGCGGCGCGCGCCAAGCTGATCGGACTCGACGCGCCCGTGGTCGAGGCGGAGCCCGAGGCCGCCCCAGCGCTGTTCGCGGACCGCTTCCCCGTCGCGCCGATCGGCGAGCGCTGCGTCGCGGAGCCCGGCCACCCCGACGTGCGCGACGCGGCGACGGTCATCGGAGCGATCCGTCACGGCGTCGAGCTCGTGCACGCCGGCCGTTGCGCCGCGCTGGTGACCGCCCCGATCGCAAAGGCGCCCCTGGTCGAGGCGGGTTTCCCTCACCCTGGCCACACCGAGTATCTCGGCGCGCTGGCCGAAAGCCTCTGGGGCGCGCCTTGCCGCGCCGTCATGCTGCTGTGGGCCGAGGAGATCGCGGTCGTCCCCGTCACCGTCCACATCCCCCTGAGCGAAGCGCCCAAGCGCCTCACCGAGGAGGAGATCGTCGAGACGGCACGGATCGTCGCGCGCGACATGCGTCGTCGCTTCCGCGTGGAGGAGCCGCGGCTCGCCGTCTCCGGGCTGAACCCGCACGCGGGCGAGAACGGCGTGTTGGGCCCTGAGGACGACGCGATCGTCGCGCCCGCCGTTCGGCGCCTGAAGGCCGAGGGCATCATGGCCACCGGCCCGCACCCGGCGGACACCCTTTTCCACGCCGCCGCCCGCGCCCGGTACGACGTCGCGATCTGCATGTACCACGACCAGGCGCTGATCCCGGTGAAGACGCTCGCCTTCGACCGCGCGGTGAACGTCACGCTCGGCCTGCCCTTCGTGCGCACCTCGCCTGACCACGGCACGGCCTTCGACATCGCCGGCACGGGCACGGCGAACCCCGAGAGCCTGGCCAGCGCGCTCACCCTCGCCCGCCGCCTGTCCCGCGAGCCCGCGCTCGCGTGAGCGCCATCGACGACCTGCCTCCCCTCCGTGAGGTGATCAGCCGGCACGAGCTGGCCGCCAAGAAGTCGCTCGGCCAGAATTTTCTGCTCGATCTGAACCTCACGGCCCGCATCGCCCGCACGGGCGGGCGGCTGGAGGGCGTGACCGTGGTCGAGGTCGGCCCCGGTCCCGGAGGCCTCACCCGAGGGCTGCTGGCGGAAGGCGCGAAGCGCGTCATCGCCATCGAGAAGGACACGCGGGCGCTCGGCGCGCTGGCGGAGATCGCCGCGCGCTATCCCGGCCGGCTGGACGTCATCTCCGGCGACGCCCTGGAGGTCGACATGGCGGCGCTGGCGGCGGACGGGCCGGCGCGCGTGGTCGCGAACCTGCCCTACAACGTCGCGACCCCGCTGCTTATCGGCTGGGTCGCCGCCGACCGCTGGCCGCCGTGGTGGGACGGGCTCACGCTAATGTTCCAGCGCGAGGTGGCGGAGCGCATCGTGGCTCAGCCCGGCGACGACGCCTATGGCCGCCTCGGCGTGCTTTGCGGCTGGCGCTGCGAGGCGCGGATCGCCTTCGACGTCGGCCCGCAGGCCTTCACGCCGCCGCCCAAGGTGACGTCTTCGGTGGTGCGGCTCACGCCACGCGAGACTCCTCTGCCCTGCCCTGTCCGCGCGCTTGAAGCCGTGACGCAGGCCGCCTTCGGCCAACGCCGCAAGATGCTGCGCCAGAGCCTCAAGAGCCTCGGCGACGCCGCGGCCCTGCTGGCCGCCGCCGGCGTCGAGCCCACGCGTCGGGCAGAGGAGATCCCCGTGGAGGGCTTCGTGGCGCTGGCGCGCGCCTTTGAGGCGACGCGGGGCTGAGCCTGCGCGCCACGTCTGAAATCGTATAGGGTCCGCCGATCCGCCACGTAGCAAGGGACCGCCTTGGCCCGTAAGATTCCCGCTCCCCCGAAAGCTTCAAAGTCCGCCCCGCCGCGCGGCCTGCCCACGCGCGAAGAGCTCGTCGCCTTCATCAAGGCCGAGGGCGGCAAGGTCGGGAAGCGCGAGATCGCCCGCGCCTTCCGCATCACCGGCGGGGCGCGGATCGAGCTGAAGCAGATGTTGGCCGAGCTCGAATCGGAGCGGGTGCTCGACCGGCGCGGCAAGCGGATCGGGACGGCGGGCCACCTGCCGTCGGTCGTGCTCGCCGACGTCACCGGCCGCGACCGCGACGGCGACCTGCTCGCCAAGCCCGCCGATTGGGACGAGGACGAGTTCGGCCCGGCTCCGGTGATCCTGGTCGACGTCCCGACCCGCGGCCGCAAGCCGGGCCTCGCGCCCGGCGTGGGCGACCGCATCCTGATGCGCGCCGAGCCGCTCGGCGACATCGACCCCGGCGGTCCGACGCACCAGGGCCGCGTCATCAAGATCCTGTCGAAGCCTTCGGCGCGCGTGCTCGGCATCTTCCGCGAGTTGCCGGACGGCTCCGGCCGGCTCGTTCCGGTCTCCAAACGTGACGCCGGCAAGGAGCTCGCGATCGCAGCCGACGCGACCGACGGCGCGAAGGACGGCGACCTGATCGCGGCCGAAATCGTCAAGCAGGGCCGCTACGGCCTTCCGGCGGCCCGGGTGCGAGAACGGCTGGGTTCGTTGAAGAGCGAGAAGGCGGTGAGCCTGATCGCGATCCACGCCCACGCGATCCCCCACGTCTTCCCCCGCGAGGCGCTCGCGGAGGCTGAGGCCGCGCGCGAAGCGACCATGAAGGGGCGCGAGGACTGGCGGCGGCTCCCGCTCGTCACCATCGACCCCGCCGACGCCAAGGACCACGACGATGCGGTCCACGCCGAGCCGGACCCCGACCCGAACAACGCCGGCGGCCACATCGTCACCGTCGCGATCGCCGACGTCGCGGCCTATGTCAGGCCGGGCTCCGCGCTGGACCTCCAGGCGCTCGACCGCGGCAATTCGGTCTATTTCCCGGACCGGGTCGTGCCGATGCTGCCCGAGCGCATCTCCAACGACCTCTGCTCGCTGCGGGAGAAGGAGAACCGGCCGGCGCTGGCGGTGCGGATGTACGTGGGCAAGGACGGGCGCAAGCTCCGCCACTCCTTCCACCGCATCATGATGAAGTCGGCGGCGAAGCTCTCCTACAGCCAGGCCCAGGCCGCGATCGACGGCGCGCCGGACGAAGCCACCGGCCCGCTGCTGGAGCCGGTGCTGAAGCCGCTTTGGGCCGCCTACGCCTCGCTGAAGGCGGCGCGCGACGCCCGCGGGCCACTCGACCTCGATCTTCCCGAGCGAAAGCTGGTGCTCAAGCCGGATGGGACGGTCGACCGCGTGATCGTGCCGCCGCGCCTCGACGCTCATAGGCTGATCGAGGAGTTCATGATCCAGGCCAACGTGGCCGCGGCCGAAACGCTGGAGACCAAGCGCACGCCGCTCGTCTACCGCGTTCACGACGCGCCCTCGATCGAAAAGCTCACGGCGCTGCGCGAGCTGCTGGCGACGCTCGACATTGAATTCGCCCAGTCCGGAAATCTCAGGCCCGCCGCCTTCAACAGGATCCTCGCCCGGGTTGAAGATTCCGAAAATGCCAGCCTCGTCAACGAGGTGGTGCTGCGCACCCAGGCGCAGGCGGAGTACGCCTCCGAAAATTACGGCCACTTCGGCCTGAACCTCCGCCGCTACGCGCACTTCACCTCGCCGATCCGGCGCTACGCCGACCTGATCGTGCACCGGGCGCTGATCCGCGCCCTCGAGCTCGGCTCCGACGGCCTGCCGGAGACGGCGACGCCCGAGACGCTGGGCGAGATCGGCGCGCGCATCTCGGCGGCCGAGCGCCGCGCCATGGCCGCCGAGCGAGAGACGGTCGATCGGCTGATCGCGCATTTCCTGGCGGACCGGGTCGGCGCGACCTTCACCGGCCGCATTGCGGGCGTCACCCGCTCCGGCCTGTTCGTGAAGCTTGATGAGACCGGCGCGGACGGCTTCGTGCCGATCGGCTCGCTCGGCAACGACTACTTCGTGCACGACGAGGCGGCGCGGGCGCTCACGGGCAGCGCCACCGGCGAGAGCTTCCGGCTGGGCGACACGGTCGAGGTGAAGCTGGTCGAAGCGGCCCCGGTCGCCGGCGCGCTCCGGTTTGAGATGTTGTCCGAAGGACGCGCGGCGCGTCCCGCCGGCCGCGGCAAGCGCGGCCTCCGCCGCGCCGCTGCGACGGCGCGACCCTCGAAAGCCGGCCCGAAAGGACCTAAGTCAGGGCCGAAGAAGCCGCCGTCGAAGTCGGGCAAAGGACGCCGTTCATGAGCGCACACGTAACGATCGCAGGCGGCGGCGCCGAGGAAAGCCGTCCGGTCGCCCGCTCGATGGGCCGCGGCCTGATGCTTCGCTGTCCCGCCTGCGGAGAGGGTCGCCTCTTCCGCGCGTACCTCAAGGTCGTCGACGCCTGCGAAAACTGCGGCGAGGAGCTGCATCACCAGCGCGCCGACGACGCCCCGCCCTACGTCGTCATCACCATCGTCGCCCACGTCGTGGTGGCGGGGCTGCTCGCGGTGGAGGTGGCGTACAAGCCCGAGGTCTGGGTGCATCTCGTGCTCTGGATGCCGCTGACGATCATCCTGTCGCTCGCTTTGCTGCCGCCGGTGAAGGGCGCGCTCGTGGGGCTGCAGTGGGCCCTGCGCATGCACGGCTTCGGCGGCGAGGACGACAGCGCCCATCTCGCGGATGGCGGGCTCAAGCCGGAGCGCCGCCCGTGAGCGACGGCGGCGCCGAGCAGATCGCCGAAGCCGCGCCCGCGAAGGCCTCCGCCCCCGCCTCGTTCCCAAGGACGCGGCGACCCTCATCCTGGTGGACCGGCAGGCGTCCGAGCCGAAGCTGCTGATGGGCAAGCGCCACGAGGGCGTGCGCTTCATGCCCGGCAAATACGTGTTCCCCGGCGGGCGCGTGGAGCCGGAGGACGGTCGCGTCAACATCGCCGGCGCCTACGCGCCGCACGTGGAGCGCCGGCTGCAGGCGGGCGTGCAACGTCCGTCGATCACCCGCGCCCGCGCCTACGGCCTCGCCGCCATCCGCGAGCTCGCGGAGGAGACCGGCCTGCTCATCGGCGAGACCGAGACCGGCGCCTTCGAACCCCGCGGCGAGGCCTGGAAGCCTTTCGCCGAGGCCGACGTGTTCCCCTCGCTCGAGGGGCTGCACTTCGTCGCCCGCGCCATCACGCCTCCCGGCCGGCCAAAGCGCTTCGACACCCGCTTCTTCGCGGGCGACGCCAGCCTGGTGACGGCGAAGGTGGACGGGATCGTCACGGCCGACGCCGAGTTGGTCGAGCTGGTGTGGGTCTCGCTCTCGGAGGCCCGCGAACTAAACCTGCCGGCGATCACCCGCATCGTGATCGACGATCTCGCCCGCCGGATGGACGAGGGCCTGGAGCGGGACCTGCCGGTGCCGTTCTACCGCCAGGGCTCCCAGTCCGAACGCGCATATCTGTAGGTCGGCGTCAGCCCGCGTCCCATCGAATGTCCCGAGGATAAGCCCGCCGGCCGAGATCGCTCTCCGTCGGCGGGCTTATGGGTTCCGGGACGTCGCCCGGAATGACGAAGGGATTCACCGCATCAGCGAGACCGAAACCGGCTTACAAATCAGCGGACGCCGTCGGCGCAGTTGTAGTCGTCTTTGGCGTTGGCGAGCGCTTTGGTCACCGTGCCGGAGACCGTTTTGTCCAGGACAACGCAGACGTCGTAGCTCAGCGTGCCGCCCGCGGGAAAGCCGTCGAAGGGCTGCGAGGTCGTCGGCGTGTCGTAAACCTGGTTGATCGACATGCCGTAGTAAGCCGTCGAACCCCAGGCCGTCTTCTTGCTCGTCGTGGTGGCGTTGGGGTTGTCGTAGGGCAGCTCATACTGCGCCGACTGGTAGGGCCACTCGTAGTCGCAGGGGATCTTCTGGTCCTGGAATGGGCAGCCGTTGCCGTTGTTGTAGGTCGTCGAGGTGATCCCGCGGCCGTCGGCGTAGCCCTGACGAGTGCGCGTGCTGCTGTAGGGCCGCGGCTCGACGAGCCCCATCTCGAACCCTCCCGCGGTCAGCACGGAGTAGCGCGACCCCTTATTGGTGGTTTCCCAGGTCCAGGTCGAGTTCCGAGTGAGCGGGGTTGTCAAGGTGCGGAACTGGTAGCGGTCGCCCCAGAGCACCTGCTTGATCGGGCCCGGCGTCGCGCCGTCGAAGTTCAGCACCCCGTACGGCCCGCGCAGGTCGAAGCTCGCGCGGTTCGCCCCCGGCAGGTTGTCGAGCATCACCTGCGTCCGGATGCGCGGATGGTCCTTGCCCTCCTCGAAGTACCAGGTGATCCGCACGGGCAGCTGGTAGAGCTTATAGGACGCCGCCGTGAGCGGCAGCTTGGGCGAATCGCCGCCCGTGTTCGGGTCGAGCGTCGTCGCGTTGATGGTGCCGTAGCGGGGATAGCTCACCTGATACTGGATCGCGGCCTTTTTCGGCGTCGAGGTCGACAGCGGGACCCGGGTCGCCGCGAACCCGCGGCCGAGCGGCGAGTCGTCCTTGCTGAAGATCTTGCCGGCGATCGTGTCCTGCGTGTTGTCCGAAAAATCGCGGTAGCGCTCGTGCGACACGAAATAGCCGAAGCCCTCCGCGGACGACGGCGGGTTGGCCCGCATCGTCTTCCAGACCCCGTTCGACAGGTACTCGTAGGTGAACTGCACGGCGTAGCCGCCGTGGCCGGCGTTGCCCTCGCCCTCGCGTTTCAGCGAGACGGAGCGCTTGCGGCCTTTTGAATCGAGCCAGCTGTAGCGGTCGACCTTGAAGCCGTTGACCGTCGTCTGCTGGATGAGAATGTTGGCCTTCGCTGGCGCCGCCGTCCCCAGACCGCAGGCGAGCGCCAGAGCGCCAGCCCCGGCGATGCGGAAGAATGTCATTGTCCTAGTCCCCCTGTGGTGCGCGGGTCACGGCCGCATGGACCCCGCCTCGGCGGCGCATGCGGCGGAGCCTCGGAAACAGCGTCCCCCCGACGCTGTTCGCCCTGCGCGATAAGTCCAATCTAGGTCCAAAAGCATCCCCGTGGTCAATCGCTATTTTCTGCCGCCGGGCTGCGCACGGGTCGCCGCCGGAGCGTGGGGAGTGGCGCTTCCGGCGCGCCTGTGCTTTCTGCGCCCGGCCATGACCGCCGTCGCAGACCCTCTCGCCGACTTCACGCCACGCGACCGCAGGATCGGCATCACGGTGGCGATCGCCTGCGTGTCGCTGGTCGGCGTCGGGCTCAGCCTGTCCATTCCGCTGCTGTCCTTCGCCATGGAACGCCGCGGCGCGAGCGGCGCCATGATTGGGCTGAACACCGCCATGGGCGGCTTGGCCACGGTCGCGGTCGCGCCGTTCATCCCGCGACTCGCCGCCGCGATCGGGGTGCGGCCGACGTTGCTCCTCGCCCTCGCCATCGGCGCCGCCGCCATCCTCGGCTTCGCGTTCATCCAGCCGTTCTGGGCCTGGTTTCCGCTGCGGTTCGCCTTCGGCGTCTCGCTAGCCATCATGTTCGTGCTGTCGGAGTTCTGGATCAACGCGCTGGCCCCCGCTCAGTCGCGGGGACTGGTGATGGGCGTCTACGTCACCGCGCTGTCGGTCGGCCTCGGCGCGGGTCCATTGATCCTGGCCGGCGTCGGCATGGATTCGCTCGCGCCGTACCTGACCTGCGCCGCCCTGTTCGTGGTCGCGGCCGGCCCGCTGCTGTTCGCAGGCTGCTCCGCCCCGCCGCTGGAGCGCGCCGAAAAGGGCCGCGGCGTCTTGTTCTTCCTCGCGCTCGCCCCCGTCGCCACGCTCTCCGCCTTCATTTTCGGCGCGGTGGAGACCGGCGCCTTCGCCTTCCTGCCGCTCTATGGCGTGAGCCTTGGCTTCGGCGCCACCACCGCGGCTCTGCTGGTGACCGCGATGGAGGTCGGCAACGTGCTGCTGCAGATCCCGCTCGGCCTGCTGAGCGACCGGATGGACCGCCGCAAGCTGCTGCTCGGGATCGGCGTCGTCGGCTTCCTCGGCGCCTTGGCGATTCCCTTGGCCGGAGCCTCGGCGGCGCTGCTCTACACAGTGGTCGCGCTCTGGGGCGGCGTCGTGTGCGGGCTCTACACCGTCGCCCTCGCCCACCTCGGCGCGCGGTTCTCGGGGACTGATCTGGCGACCGCCAACGCGGCCTTCGTGGTGACGTACTCGCTTGGGCTGATCGCGGGCCCCCCTGTGCTGGGCGTCGGCTTCGACCTGTGGCCGCCTTACGGCGCGCCGGCCGCGATCGCCGTGCTGATGGGCGTTTTCGCCCTCGTCGCGGCCTGGCGGGTGCGCGCGCCGTCTTGACACAAGGCCGCGCCTGAGTAGGTTGCGCCCTCACATTCAGACGCTGGCGTTTCGCGCGCCCGCCCGCACGAGGTCAACGCCATGGCGAAAGCCGCCAACATCAAGATCAAGCTGCTGAGCACCGCCGACACCGGCGTGTTCTATGTGACCAGCAAGAACTCCCGCACCAAGACCGAGAAGATGGTGCTCAAGAAGTACGATCCGGTCGCCAAGAAGCACGTCGAGTTCAAGGAGACCAAGATCAAGTGATCTTGGCCTGAAGCCGTTTCGAGGCTTTGCGACGAGGCGCCCTTCGGGGCGCCTTTTGCGTTTCCGGCGAGGGTTTTAGACGATCACGACGTCGTCGGCGGTCAGCGCGGCGTGGTTTGCGAGGACGGCGAACCTAACCGCATGATAGGTCGTTCCCGAACCGTCGCGGTCGAAGAACAGCCCGCCGCTGACGATGTCGTAGAGAATGCGATCGGCGCCGTCGTCCGCCGTCGCGCCGAGATGGAAAGCCGACGCGTCGAGTTCGCCCTTCGCCAGGCCGGAAAAGACGCGGCTATCGAGGGCGATCCTGTCCGCGCCTTCGAAGTCCGAAATTCGATCCGCCTCGCTCGACAGCGGGGCGCTGCTGAAGAGGAAGACGTCGGCCCCGGCGCCCCCCTTCAGCCGATCGCGGCCTCCGCCGCCGTCGAGAACGTTGGCGCCCGCGTTGCCGATCAGGAAGTCGCGCCCGTCGCCTCCCGTCGCGTCCAGATCGGCGGTCCCCTGCAGATCGACGCGCTCGACGTTCTCAGGCAGCGCGACGGAGACGAAAGACAGCACCCGGTCCTGGCCTTCGGCCTCACGCTCGACGAGCTGGTCGGCCGCGTCGCGCAGGATGTAGAGATCATCGCCCTTCCCGCCGTACAGCAGATCGCCGCCGCCTCCTCCGTCGATCGTGTCGTCGCCGATCCCGGCGTGGAGCCGATCCGCGCCGGCTGAGCCGCGGACATGATCGTCGTCGTCGATCCCGACCACGACGACGTCCGCCGTCGCCGTCTGTCCGCCGGCGAGCGTGTAGGTGAAACTTCCGGAGAGATAGGTGTTGGCGGCACCGGATCCTGGGGCGGCGAGGTTCTCCCCTGCGGCGGCGGTAAGCGACCCATCCGAATTCAGTCGCACGCTGATGCCCGAAGGAAGCTTCGTCCACTGGCCGACGCTGGCCGCAGCGCCGTTGACGGCGACGACTGCAAGCGGGCGATCGGGATCGACGTCCGCCCCGGCGCCGTTGTCGTCGAACACGTTCCCGCTGGTGTCCTTTTGCGTCAGGACGAACGAGTCGTCCTGCGCGATAGCCTGAAAGTCCGCCGGGACGACATCGATGGTGAAGAGCGCCGGACTGGCGCTTGAGTTGCCGTCGGAGACGGTCACGCCGAACTGTATGTGGGTGTGGAACGGCGAGTAGTGCGAAAACGCGACCTGACCCGCCGCCAGCTGCGCGCTTGTGAAACTTGAGGTCGTCACGCCGGCCACCGTTACGAAAACGCCATTGGCAGGATCGACCCGGAAGCTGACGTCCGCCTCTTCGGGATCAGTGAAGCCCAGTTCGTCGGGCCGGACCACGTGGGTTGAGCCAGCGCGCATGGTCGCATGCAGCGATCCGGTCATCGTGGGAGTGATGTTCTCCGAGACGATTGGGTCATAGCGAAAATTCGAGCGGGTCAAACTCGTGGCGTCGACGCCTTCGAGCCGAAGAATCGTCGTCAGGGAGGCGCCTTGGCCGGATGTCCCGTCCCGGTCGCCCTGGAGGAGCACGTCCTCCCCGCTCTGGACGAGTCTGAGGTGCCCTGTCCTGAAAAGGCTGTCTCCCTGCTGGTTCGGAAGCTGATTTTCAATCTGCGAGAGGAGGAAGATCCAGTCGCCGCCGTCGCCGGCCTGGAAGTCGGTGATGACGCGCTCGCCGTCGCCGGCGCCGATGGTCCAGAGCTGAATGCTGTCGCGGCCCTCCCCGAGCGAGAGCTTCAGGCCGCCGCCGCCGGTGAGATTGATGAAGTCGTCGCCCGACCCGGCGTCGATGATCTCAACCGCTCCCGCCCGGTCGGCGCCGCTCGTCCAGATCGTGTCGTCTCCACTTCCGCCGAAGACGGTGTCCGCGCCGGCGCCCCCCGCGAGAACGTCGTCGCCGGCTCCGCCTGATACGCTGTCGTCCCCAGCGCCCCCGTCCAGCGAATCCGCCCCGGCCCCGCCATAGAGGCGATCCCGTCCGCCGCCGCCGAGGAGCGTGTCGGCGCCTCGGAGGCCGAGAAGCGCCTCCGCGCCGTCCCCGCCCTGGATGCGGTCCGGCCCCTCCGTCCCCTCCATTCTCGTCGCCATCGCCGCCTCCGCTCCCGCCGCACCTTCGGCCTGGGAGATCGGACCGCGGAGGATTCCGTGCGGCAAGCGCGCCAAAAGCGCGCGCGCTACTTCGCGGGAAGGCGGCCGTCCGATCGCCTACCTCGTCGGCTCCGTCGCGGGCGGTAGATCGGCGGGCGGCGTCAGAACGAGTGGAGGCGCCCGGGGCGCGTCGCGGTCATCCAGTCGGGCGCGAGGCCCAGCCACTGCAGGCCCGCGACCGCGAGGCAGAGCGCCAGCACGACGCCGATCATGATCAGGCGCTGGGTCGACTGGCGGCGGCGCGCCATGAGCGCGAGTCGCGTGAAGAGCCGGATGAGGTCCATCCGCGATCGTTAGCAGACCTAAGGCCCGCGGACAGCCTCACGCTGCGTCGGCGACCACCCGGTTGCGGCCTTCGCTCTTCGCCCGGTAGAGCGCGACGTCGGCCCGCTTCAGCAGCGACGCCGCGTCGTCGACCGCGACGTCGAAGCTCGCGACGCCGATCGAGGCGGTGACGTCGATGGTCCGCGCGCCGCGCGCGATCCGGAACGGGTCGCCCGCCATCCGCCGCCGGATGCGCTCCGCGACCAGCTGGGCGACCTTTGCGTCGGTCTCCGGCATGACCACCACGAACTCTTCGCCGCCCAGGCGGCAGGCGAGATCGATCCCCCGCACGCTCGCCTTGAGGCGCGCCGCGAACTCGCGCAGCACCTCGTCGCCGGCGTCATGGCCATAGGTGTCGTTCACCCGTTTGAAGAAGTCGATGTCCACGACCAGCGCCGACAGCGGCCGGTCGCGCGCGGTCGCCTGGTCGAGCAGGCTCTGGAGATGCATCTCCATGTACCGGCGGTTGTGGAGCCCGGTCAGCCCGTCGGTGATGGCGAGCGCCATGCTTTCCAGCAGGTTCGAGCGCAGGCGCTCGGTGTAGCGCTTGCGGCGGATCTGAGTGCGGACGCGCGCCACGAGCTCGTTGGCGTCGAGCGGGCGCAGCAGGTAGTCGTTCACGCCGACCTCGAGCCCGCGGATCACCCGGGCCGTCTGGTCGGGATGCGCGACCAGCAGGATCGGCAGCATGCGGGTGCGCTCCAGCGACCGGATCTGCGCGCAGAGCCTCAGGGCGTCAAAATCGCGCAGCTCGAGCGCGACGATCATCAGGTCGAACTCGCCCTCCGCCGCCCGGAACAGCGCCTCGTGCGGCGAGGGCTCGGACGAGACCGACTGCCCGGAGGCGAGCGCCATCGCAATGCGGGAGTGCGAGCTGTCACGGTCGTCGACGAGCAGCACCCGGCCGTGGAGTCCGTCGTCCGCCATCGCCTCGACCAGCGCGTCGGTCATCCCGATCTCGCGCGTCGTCTGGGCGCGCAGACGGAGTTCGTCTCCGAGCATCTTGAGCCGGGCGAGCGAACGGATCCTGGCGAGCAGCGCGACGTCCGCCACCGGCTTCGTCAGGAAATCGTCGGCGCCGGCCTCGAGGCCGCGGACGCGGTCCGCAGGCTGGTCGAGCGCCGTCACCATGATCACCGGGATGTGGTGCGTCTTTGGGTCCGCCTTGAGCCGGCGGCAGACCTCGAACCCGTCGAGGCCCGGCATGACGACGTCGAGCAGGACGACGTCGCACTGGGCCCTGGCGCAGATCTCCAGCGCCTCGGTCCCGTTCGTGGCGGTCATCACCTCGAAATACTCGGCGGCCAGGCGCGCCTCGAGCAGCTTCAGGTTCGCAGGCACGTCGTCGACGACGAGGATCCGAGCGGTCACGTCTCAAGCTCCTCAGGAATCGCCGAGGTAATGGCGAACGGTCTCGAGGAACTTCGCGACGGAGATCGGCTTCGACAGATAGGCCTCGCAGCCGCCGCCGCGGATGCGCTCCTCGTCGCCCTTCATGGCGAAGGCGGTGACGGCGATCACGGGGATCGCCCGCGTGCGCTCGTCCTCCTTCAGCCAGCGCGTCACGTCGAGGCCCGAGACCTCCGGCAGCTGGATGTCCATGAGGATCAGGTCGGGGTGGTGCTCGCGCGCCAGTTCGAGCGCCTCGATTCCGTTGCGGGTCTCGAGCGTGGCGTAGCCATGCGCTTCGAGAAGATCGTGGAAGAGCTTCATATTGAGCTCGTTGTCCTCCACGATCAGGACGGTCTTCGGCATGATGGCCCTGTACTCCCCGCCCGCGCGACATTGCACGGGTTCGACGCCGTCCGGGCCGGCTCTCGTCTCGACGGACCGATGTCCTCGCGAAACGGCGACGGCCTCTTCATATTTCGCAAAATGCTACAGAAGATTCCTTGAGAAAACGCGAACGCTCAGCATGAAACAACCTCAGCATCCGACGGCGGACGCAGCTCTCGACCTCGCGGCCGCGGCGCTCGGCTTTCTCGCCTCAGACTCAGAGCGCCTCGGCCGGTTCCTCGCGCTGTCGGGCCTCGCGCCTGGCGACGTGCGCGCCGCCGCCGCCGATCCCGGCTTCCTGCCGGCCGTGCTCGACTACGTCTTGGCCGACGAGACGCTGCTTGTCGCCTTTGCGGCCTCGCAGGGGACGCCGCCCGAGCGCGTGTCCCGCGCCCGCGCGGCCCTCGGCGCCGTCCACTACGACCGATCCACCTGAGGACGCAACCATGGGCGCGCCTCCCGCCCCCTTCGCCTTCTGCCGGGACTGCCTGACGCTCGCTGGATCAGCGCCGCGGTGCCGCGCCTGCGGCAGCCCACGGATCGCGCGACACCCCGACCTCGGCCGGATGACCATCGCACATGTGGACTGCGACGCCTTCTTCGCGACCGTAGAAAAGCGCGACGATCCTAGCCTCGCAGACCTCCCGGTCATCATCGGCGGAGGAAAACGCGGCGTCGTCTCAACGGCTTGCTACGTCGCGCGCATCCACGGCGTGAAGTCCGCGATGCCGATGTTCAAGGCGCTCAAGCTCTGCCCGGACGCGGTGGTCATCAAGCCGAACTTCGGAAAGTATGTCGAGGCCAGCCGTGCGGTGCGGGCCAAGATGCAGGCGCTCACCCCGCTTGTCGAGCCGCTGTCGATCGACGAGGCCTTCCTCGATCTCTCCGGCACCGAGGCGCTGCACGGCGCTCCCGCGGCGCTGGTTCTGGCGCGCTTCGCGCAGGAGGTGGAGCGCGACGTCGGCATCTCGGTGTCGGTGGGCCTCGCCTCCAACAAGTTCCTCGCCAAGATCGCGTCCGATCTCGACAAGCCCCGCGGCTTCGCGGCGCTCTCCATCGAGGAGGCGCCGGCCTTCCTCGCGCCGCGGCCGGTGAGCTTCCTCTGGGGCGTCGGCCCGGCCTTCGCCGAGACGCTGACGCGCGACGGCCTGCGCACGATCGGCGACCTGCAGCGCGCGGAGCCGCGCGACCTCGCGCGCCGCTATGGCGACGGCGGCCTGCGCCTCTCGCGCCTCGCGTTCGGCCGGGACGACCGAAAGGTCACCCCGGACCGCGAGCGCAAGAGCGTCGGGGCGGAGACGACCTTCGACAGCGACGTCGCGCGTCTCGACGACCTCGCGCCTCACCTGTTCCGCCTGAGCGAGAAGGTGGCCGACCGCCTGCGGGCGGACGGGATCGCGGGCCAGACCGTGACGCTGAAGCTCAAGACCGGCGACTTCCGGCTGCGCACGCGCGCCCACGCCCTGTCCGCCCCGACGCGGCTCGCCGGCCGCATCTTCGAGACCGCGGAGGCGCTTCTGAGGCGTGAAGCGGACGGCACCCCGTTCCGCCTGATCGGCGTCGCGGTGTCGGAGCTCGCGCCGGAGGCGCTGGCCGACCCCCGCGATCTCGTCGACGACCGCACGGAGAAGCTCGCGGCGGTCGAGGCCGCGGTCGCGACCCTGCGCGCCCGCTTCGGCCGCGAGTCGGTCGAACGCGCCTTCGCCAAGCGCCCGCCGCGGGGATGACAGGCTCCCGAGCCGCTTCCTACTTGCAGGTCGTCGCTTTAAGGAACTTCAGCTCCTTGAGCTCGCCGTCGAGGACGAAGTCGCCATAGTCGATCTTCATCGCCCGGCTGACGCCATTGTCGTAGAGGTCGAAGCTCATGGCGTAGATCGGCGTCTGCTCGCCGCCGCTGTCCTTCTTGTCGTCGCCGTCAGGCGCCTTGCCCCGCTCGAAGTAGCTTACCGAAACCGGCCAGCGCGTCGCCTTCGCAAGCTCCGGCGTCTTGGCCGCGGCTTCGAGATTCGCGGGCTCCGCGGTCTCCGGCTTCCCGATCACGGTCAGCGTGTCGTAGACCTTGTCGCCGTCCTCGGAGCCGTCATAGACCGCAGCCGACAACAACTTGTCGCCGCGCTCGGCCGCCTCGAGGATCTTGCGCAGGTGCTCGGTCGGGAACAGCGTCTCCTCGCCGAAGCCCTTGTCGGACTTCTCGGGCTTCGAGATCGTCACCTTGAGCGCGTCGGCGCCGCGCTCGGCGCGCCCGTCGGTGTCCTTCTCGAGCTGTTGGTTGAGATAGTTCTGGGCGGTGAACCGGAAGCTCTTGGCCGCCCCGTCCTCCCAGGTGGCGGAGCGCAGATCGGAGACGTTGGTCTCCCCCTCGCTGTTGCCGATCTCCGTCACCTGCCGGAACGACAGAGCGTAGCCCTCGCAGGGCGCGCCGGTGAACTCGTAGACGATGCGGCCGCGGATCTGGTCGACGCTGGAGGAGCCTCGGGTCTCACGCAGCTTCAGCTCGTAGACCGCCCGGTGAGGCGCGAGCGTCGGTTCGGCGAGCGCCGGCGCGGCGGTCGCGAAGGTCGCAGCAGCGGCGGCGGCGAGAAACACGGGGCGGATGGGGTGGATCACGTGAGGACAGCCTCGCTCGATACGTCGTCATCATCATGCGGCGCCGCCGCGCGAACGCAACGGGCGGTTTGCGATATGCGCCGCCGTCATCGTCATCGCGGTCCAGCGTGGCGGAAATGGGTCTTATGTCCGCTTGCGGCGCAGCGCGCCTTGGGCCACACCGGCGCGAACCTCGCCTGATACGGAGATTTCGCCCCATGGCCGGACAGATCGAAGCCAAGCTCGCCGAACTCGGCGTCACGCTCCCCTCGCCCAATCCGCCGGCGGCGAACTACGTGCCCGCGGTCGTGTCCGGGTCCTACCTCTACGTTTCCGGACAGCTTCCAATCGACGCGAACGGCCTGACCCTGAAGGGCACCCTCGGCGCCGGCGTCTCGATCGAGGACGCGCAGGCCGCCGCGAAGCTCTGCGCCATCAACATCCTCGCCCAGGCCCGCGCCGTGCTCGGCGATCTCGACCGCGTGGTCCGGGTCGTGAAGCTCGTTGGCTTCGTCGCCTCCACGGCGGACTTCGGAGACCAGCCCAAGGTCGTCAACGGCGCCTCGGACTTCATGGTCGCGGCGCTGGGGGACAAGGGCCGCCACGCCCGCTCCGCCGTCGGCGTCGCCGCGCTTCCGTTCGGCGCGGCCGTCGAGGTCGAAGCGATCATCGAAATCGCCTGAGCGCACCGCCCGTGGCGTCGCGGCTTTCCTGGCTGGTCGCCCGGCCGATCGCCCATCGCGGCCTGCACGACAGGGCGGCGGGGGTGATCGAGAACACGTCGAGCGCGGTCCAGGCCGCGATCGACCACGGTTTCGGCGTCGAGATCGACGTGCAGGTGACGGCGGACGGCGAGGCGGTCGTGTTCCACGACTCCAAGCTGGACCGGCTGACGGAGGCCTCCGGGCTGGTCGCCGACCGGCCGCTCCGCGAGCTCGTGACCCTAGACGTCGGCGGCGGCGCGGACCGCATCTGGACCTTGGGGGAATGCCTCGATCTGGTCGGCGGCAAGGTCCCGCTGGTGGTCGAGGTGAAGGCCTCCCGCGGCGGCGACACGCGGCTGGCGCGCCGGGTGGCCGAGCTGCTGTCGGATCGCGGCGGACCGGTGGCGGCCAAGTCGTTCGACCCGCGCGTGCTTGTTCTGCTGCGGAGCCTCGCGCCGCGCACCCCACGCGGCGTCGTAGGCGACGCCTTCGATCCGGCGGACGCCAGCTGGGCGCATCTGTCGGGCGCGCAACGCTTCGTCGCCCGCAACATGCTGCACTGGCGCGCGACGAGGCCGGACTTCGTTTCCTGGAACGTGCGCGACCTGACGCGGCGCTCGGTGCGGCTCTCCCGCAGCTCCGGCGTGCCGGTGATGGCCTGGACTGTGCGCACGCCCGAGGACCAAGCCCGCGCGGCGCTCGGCGCCGACCAGATGGTGTTCGAAGGCTTTGTGCCGGCCCCCACTCTTGGAACGGGCGTCTCGGAGGCCTAGCTTCGTCCAGGACGGAGCCTCCCCGATGCCGATGGACACGACACTCAGCGCACGCGTCGCCGCGCGCATCGACGAGATCGACCCCGCGCTCTGGAACGCCGCGGCGTTGGAGTGCGGTCCCTACAATCCGTTCGTCGACCATCGCTTCCTAAAGGCGCTCGAGGACTCCGGCTCGGTTGCGGGCCGATCCGGCTGGGCGCCGGCCCATGTGGTGCTGGAGGACGGCGACGGAGTGGCGGGTCTCGCGCCCTGCTACCTGAAGAGCGACAGCCAGGGCGAGTACGTCTTCGACCACGCCTTCGCCGACGCCTACGAACGCGCCGGCGGCAGCTATTATCCGAAACTGCAGATCTCGGTCCCCTTCACCCCCGCCACGGGCCCGCGGCTCATGCCCGCGCCAGGGCGCGATCCCCTGATGGCGCGTGCGGGACTCGCGGCCGCGCTGCGCGGACTGATGCGCCAGACGGAGGCCTCGTCGATCCACGTCACCTTCACGACGCCGGAAGAGCAGGCCGGTCTCGTGAAGGAGGGTTTCCTTCCAAGGGTCGACAAGCAGTTTCACTGGCGGAACGAGGGCTACGGCTCCTACGAGGACTTCCTCGGCGACCTCGCCTCGCGCAAGCGCAAGCAGCTGAAGCGCGAGCGCCGGGACGCGCTGGCCGACGGCGTCGTGGTGCGGCACGTCACCGGCGCGGAGCTGACGGAGGCGCGCTGGGACGCGTTTTTCGCGTTCTACATGGACACGGGGTCGCGCAAATGGGGCCGCCCCTACCTCAACCGCCGCTTCTTCAGCCTGGTTGGCCAGGCCATGCCGGAAAAGATCCTGCTCGTGCTGGCAGAGGTCGACGGACGGCCGATCGCCGGCGCGTTGAACTTCATCGGCGGCGACGCGCTCTACGGCCGCTACTGGGGCGCGCTTGAAGAGCGGCCGTTCCTGCACTTCGAGCTCTGCTACCATCAGGCGATCGACGCCGCGATCGCCATGGGGCTCTCGCGCGTCGAGGCCGGCGCGCAAGGGGAGCACAAGCTCGCCCGCGGCTACCGCCCGGTGACGACCTACTCCGCCCACGCTTTCGCCGACCCGGGACTGCAGCGCGCGGTCGCCGACTACCTCGTGCGCGAGCGGGCGGCCATCCTGGCGATGCAGGAGGAGCTGGCGGAACAAGCGCCCTTCCGTCGCGGGGACGCGCCCTCGGCTTGACCTCGCCTGCAGGCTGCGATCCTGTGCCGGCGCTGATCACACGGAGAACCGGCATGGCCGACTACGATCCGGAAAACGTCTTCGCCAAGATCCTCAGGGACGAGATGCCGTCCCAAAAGGTCTACGAGGACGACGCGACGATCGCGATCATGGACGTCATGCCGCGGGCGGACGGCCATGTGCTGGTCATTCCCAAGGCCGCCTCGCGCAACGTGCTGGAGATGGACGCGGCCGACCTCGGGCCGCTGTTCGCCGCCGTTCAGAAGGTCGCGCTTGGCGTGAAGGCAGGCCTTGGCGCGGAAGGCGTCACCATCCAGCAGTTCAACGAGACCGCCGGCGGACAGGTGGTCTTCCACACCCACGTCCACATCCTGCCGCGCTGGACGGACATCCCCCTGAAGCCTCACACCGGCCAGATGGAGAAGCCCGAGGTGCTGGCGGCCCACGCCGAGCGCATCCGCGCCGCGCTGGAGAGCTGAGATTTCCGGCGCGCTCAGATGCCGAGCGCGGCGACGCCTGCGATCAGCGCGGCTTCGCCGACCGCGACGCCCAGGGTGAGCGATCGACGGGAGAGGCCGTAAGCCGCGAGCCCGCAGCCGACCGCGGCGAGGCGCAGCCACAGCGGCGCGAGCGCCAGCCCGCCCGCCGGCGCAAGAATGAGCTTCGCGACGAGCCCCGCGACCAGCGCGGTCGCGACCATCCGCACCCAGGCGAACAGGCCGCTGTCCTCATCGAGCCGGGCCGAAAGCACCACGCCCAGGACGCGCCAGAGATCGTTCCCGACGAACGAGAGCACGATGGCGAGGAGCAAATAGCCGGGATCGAGCGCCGGGCTCACGACCGCCGCCTCTTGTCGGCGAGGCGCTGCACGAGAAAGCCCGCGGTGCCCCCGATCACGCCGGTCCAAAGGATGTCGGACGCGGGCGCGACGAGGCCGATCACCGGCGCGAGCGCCAGCCCGAGCCCGAGCGCGACGCGCTCGCCCAGCGACTGCGCGCCGCGCTCCAGCGACAACAGGAAGTAGAGCGGGGTCAGCCCAAGCAGGCCGATCGAGAGCGCGCTCGGCAGAACGCCCGCGGCGGCGTGGCCGATGGCGGTCGAGATCGACGAGCCGACCACGAGCGCGTTGGCCAGCCCGAAGAAGAACGGCATCCGCGCGGGGCGCGGCAGGGTCGGCGTGAGCCTCAAGCCTTCGAACCAGGCCGTGACGGCGACGTAATGCGCCGCGAGCAGCCGAGCGCCCAGCGAGGTGCGCTCGCTCCGCAGAACGGGGAGCAGCGCGACCACCATCGGCAGCAGCCGGACGCCGGAGACGGTCACCGCGAGCGCGGCGCCCAGAAGACCCGCCCCGTTCGCGAGCGCGCCGGCGAGCACGACCTGCGCCGGCGCGGCCCAGATCAGCGCGGTCGACACCACCGCGATCCAGAGCGGCCAGCCGAAGTCGTGCGTCATGGCGCCGAAGCCGAGAAAGCTGAGAAACAGCACGATGCCGGGCGTGTTCACCGCGGCGACCGCGCCCTTCAGCGCCCAGTCGAGATCGCTGCGGCCGGAGGAGTCGACGACGTCGAGGTCGCCTTCCGCGCTCATGCCGGGCGCGCCCGGTCGCCGGAGCGTCCGGGGCGGAGGAGGTCGTCAGGCGCGAAAGGCATCGGCATGGCTCTGAACGGGTGAGGACCGCGCCGTCGCAAAACGAAGCGGCCGCGGACCTTTCGATCCGCGGCCGCTTCTAGCACGCTGCGCGACGCTTTGGCGCGCCCGTTGGCGGGTATCAGGTCCGCACGAGCGGCGGGGTCTTGGGCGCGGGAGCCTTGCCCTCGCCGTCCCCGGCCCGGCGCTTGCGCGGCGCCTTCGGGCCCGGTTCGTCCTCGCGGGCGATCGACTCCGGCTTCGGCGTCACCGGCCCGTCGGGGAACTCGAAGAGGAGACCAGGCTCGCCGCCCTCCTTCGCGCCGACCACCACGCGCACCGCTCCGCCGCCCTTGAGCTTGCCGAACAGGACCTCCTCGGCGAGAGGCGTCTTGATCGTCTCCTGGATCAGCCGCGCCAGCGGACGCGCGCCCATCTGCGGGTCGTAACCGCGCTCGGCCAGCCAGTCCGTCGCCTCCGGCGTCAGTTCGATCGTGATGTTGCGGTCGGCGAGCTGCGCCTCGAGCTGAAGCACAAACTTCTCGACGACGTGACGCACCACCTCCATCGGCAGGTTGCCGAAGGCGATGATCGAATCGAGCCGGTTGCGGAACTCCGGCGCGAACAGGCGGTTGATCGCCTCGGTGTCCTCGCCGGACCGCTTGCCGCGGCCGAAGCCGATCGGCTCCTTGGCGAGATCGGAGGCGCCCGCGTTCGTGGTCATGATCAGGATCACGTTGCGGAAGTCGACCTGCTTGCCGTTGTGGTCGGTCAGCTTCCCGTGATCCATCACCTGCAGCAGGATGTTGAACAGGTCGGGATGCGCCTTCTCGATCTCGTCCAGCAGCAGCACGCAGTGCGGCGTCTGGTCGATGCCGTCCGTCAGCAGGCCGCCCTGGTCGAAGCCCACGTAACCGGGAGGCGCGCCGATCAGGCGGCTGACCGTGTGCCGCTCCATGTACTCCGACATGTCGAAGCGCAGGAGCCGCACGCCCAGCAGCGAGGCGAGCTGCTTCGCGACCTCGGTCTTGCCGACGCCGGTCGGTCCCGAGAACAGGTAGCAGCCGATCGGCTTCTCCGGATCCCTGAGACCGGCGCGCGCGAGCTTGATCGTCGAGGACAGCGCCTCGATCGCCGCGTCCTGCCCGTAGACCACCCGCTTGAGGCTCGTGGTCAGCCCGCGCAGCACCTCGGCGTCGTCCTTGGAGACCGACTTCGGCGGGATCCGCGCCATGGTGGCGATCGTGGTCTCGATCTCCTTCACGCCGATCGTCTTCCGGCGCTTGGCCTCCGGCAGGATCATCTGGCTCGCGCCGGTCTCGTCGATCACGTCGATCGCCTTGTCCGGCAGCTTGCGGTCGTTGATGTAGCGGGCCGAGAGCTCCACCGCGGCCTTGATCGCTTCGTTGGTGTAGCGGACCTGATGGAAGGTCTCGTAATAGGGCTTGAGGCCCTTCAGGATCTCGATCGTGTCCGGGATCGAAGGCTCGGCCACGTCGATCTTCTGGAAGCGGCGGACGAGCGCCCGGTCCTTCTCGAAGTACTGGCGGTACTCCTTGTAGGTGGTCGAGCCCACGCAGCGCAGCGTGCCGGAGGCGAGCGCGGGCTTCAGCAGGTTGGAGGCGTCCATCGCCCCGCCCGAGGTCGCGCCCGCGCCGATGACCGTGTGGATCTCGTCGATGAACAGGATCGCGCCCGGCGTCTGCTCGAGCTCCTTCACGACCTGCTTCAGCCGCTCCTCGAAGTCGCCGCGGTAGCGGGTGCCGGCGAGCAGCGCGCCCATGTCGAGCGAGAACACGGTCGCGTCCTGCAGGACCTCGGGCACCTCGTCGCGTACGATCCGCAGCGCCAGACCTTCCGCGATCGCGGTCTTGCCGACGCCGGGGTCGCCCACCAGCAGCGGGTTGTTCTTGGTGCGCCGGCAGAGAATCTGGATGGTCCGCGTCACCTCGGCGTCGCGGCCGATCAGCGGATCGACCTTGCCCTCGCGCGCCTTCTTGTTGAGGTTCACGCAGTAAGCGTCGAGCGCGTCGGCCTTTTTCTTCTGGCCGCCCTGCTCTTCGCCGGGCCCGGACGCCTCCTCCTCGGAGCCGCGCACGGGGCGCGTCTCGCTGAGGCCCGGCCGCTTCGCGATGCCGTGGCTGATGTAGTTGACGGCGTCGTAGCGCGTCATGTCCTGCTCCTGCAGGAAGAACGCGGCGTGGCTCTCGCGCTCCGCGAAGATCGCGACGAGCACGTTCGCGCCCGTCACCTCCTCGCGGCCCGACGACGTGACGTGGATCACCGCGCGCTGGATGACGCGCTGGAAGCCGGCCGTGGGCTTGGAATCCTCGGACGTGTCGCCGACGAGGTTGTCCAGTTCGGCGTCCACGTACTCGACGAGGTTGCGGCGCAGGATCTCGAGGTCGACGTTGCACGCCCGCATGACCGCCGCGGCGTCCTGGTCGTCGACGAGCGACAGCAGGAGATGCTCCAGCGTCGCATATTCGTGATGGCGCTCATTCGCGAAGGCGAGCGCCCGGTGGAGAGACTGTTCGAGGCTGCGCGAGAAAGACGGCAACGGATCACCTCACTTCTTTTCCATGACGCACTGCAGAGGATGCTGATGCTTTCGCGCAAAATCCATCACCTGCGTCACTTTGGTTTCGGCCACCTCATAGGTGTAGACGCCGCACTCCCCCGCGCCGTGATTATGGACGTGCAACATGATGCGCGTCGCCGCTTCACGGTCTTTCGAAAAGAACTGCTCTAAAACGTGAACGACGAACTCCATCGGGGTGTAGTCGTCGTTCAAAATCAGCACGCGATAAAGGCTCGGGCGCTTGGTCTTCGGCCGCGTCTTGGTGACGACCGCGGCCCCGGGGCCGCCGTCGTCAGGCCGCCGCGGCCCGTTCGCGGCCCGAGGGCCGTCATGTCCGTCCAAATCTGCGCGGACAGAAATCAGAAGCGTCGTCGCGCCGTCGTTCATTTCACCGCCGTTCGCCTTCGGCTCGTCGCTCGCGACCCGGCGCGCCGCGCGGCGCGGCGCCGGGTCGCTTCGTCGATCCTAACCCAAATTTCAGGGGGCGCCAGATCGGACGCCGACCCGACGCTTCGTCAGGTATGATCGCCGCGGACAAAAAAAAGCCCGGCGCGGGCCGGGCTTTCATGCAGATGGGTCATGCCGGGGGCGCGAGCCCGCAGGCCGTCGACCCCTTGTAACGCGGCGGCTGCGACGTTACGCCCGCCGCCGACGCGTCACAGGTCCTATCACTTGGCCTTGGAGATCGCGGTCTCGATCGGCTTGTAGCTTTCCTTCGCGAGGTCGGCGTAGAGCTCGCCGATCTTCGTCATCCGCGAGACGTAGGTCTCATAGCTGGACTTGACGTAGTCGGTCTGCAGCTCGATCGCCTTGTCCAGCGTCTTCACGCCGAACAGCTTCTCGACGAAACCGGTGCTGTCCTCGAACGACTTCTTGGAGTAGTCGGCGACCTCGACCGCGATGGCCTGGAAGCCCTTGCTCACAGCGCCCAGGCTCTTGAGCGCGACGTCAACGTTCTCTTTGCTGATCTTCTGCACGTCGTCAAAATTGGCGGTCATTGTATTGCTCCCTCCGGGCGAGCGCGCCCGTCTCCGTTCAGCAATCGATTGGCCTTTGGGGCCTCCCTCGGCGCGGACGGCGTCCGCGAGCCGTGACGGACATATATGCACTGCAACATTTTTGTCAACGAACATGTTTGCGATGCACAATTATCAATCGATTTAACCCTCCCGTAACCGCGTCTGCTTAGCGTCGTTGACTGTGCCGTTCAGAGGACGGCGCGCCGCGCAGGTCCTGGATTCGTCCAGCGCCTCTCGGACAGCGATCACGCAGACGCGCCGCTCAGCGGTCCGATCTCGAGGCGCCCCGAGCTCCGTGCGGTAGGTGCGGCGACCTCCGGCCATCGGCTGGAGACGACGAGGACAGGGCGTCATGATTGCGAGTTGCGTAACCGGCCGTGGCGGCCGCATCGTCACCGGACTTCTGGCCGCGACGGTTTTCGCGGGAGCCACCTTCGCCGGCGTCGCGGACGCCGACGCGCGGTCGAAGCGGAAAGTGAAGGCGACGTCATCCCGTCCCGCCATCGCCCAGTCGATCTCCGCGCGAGCCAACTACGCCGCGCTGGTCGTGGACGCCAAGACCGGCCGCACGCTGTTCGAGAAAAACTCGGACTCGTTGCGCTTCCCCGCCTCGATCACCAAGGTCATGACGCTCTACCTCGTGTTCGAGGATCTCGAGCGTGGCCGGATCGAGCTCGACGGGCGCATCACCATGTCGTCGCGCTGCTCCATGATGCCTCCGACCAAGCTCGGCGTGCGCACCGGCGGCACGGTGCGCGTCGAGGACGGCATCAAGGCCCTCGTCACCAAGTCGGCGAACGACGTCGCCTGCGCCTTCGCCGAGAACCTCGAAGGCTCGGAGGCGGCGTTCGCGGAGCGGATGACGCGCAAGGCTCGCGCGCTCGGCATGAGCCAGAGCACCTTCCGCAACGCCTCCGGCCTGCCGAACCCGACCCACGTGACCACCGCGCGCGACCTCGTGACCTTGGGACGCGCGATCCAGGACCGGTTCCCGCGCTACTACGGCTACTTCGGAACGCGGGTGTTCACCTTCGCGGGCCGTTCGATGCCGAACCACAATCAGCTTCTCGGACGCGTCGAGGGCGTGGACGGCATCAAGACCGGCTACACCAACGCCTCCGGCTTCAACCTGCTGTCCTCGGTGAAGAGCAACGGCCGCTCGATCGTGGCGGTGGTGATGGGCGGGCGCTCCGGCGCCTCCCGCGACGCCCACATGCGCGAGTTGATCGCGCTCAACATGCCGAAGGCGAGCCCTGGCTCACGCACTGCGCCGCTCGTGGCTGAATCCGGCGAGCGCACCCCGGTCCGCGCGCGTCCTGCGGTGATCGCCGCCATCCCGATGCCGATCCCGGCTCCGGTCGTCGAGGCCGCCCCGGCGCCCGCCCCCGTCCCCGTGCCTGTCGCCGCGCCCGCCGTCCCGGTCGCAGCGCCCGCGCCGCGCGTCGCAGTCGCCGCCGCCACCACGACCCCTTCGGCCGCCCGCATCGTGCAGACGGAGCGCATCGTCGCTCCGGATACAGAGCCGGTCGTCGCAAGTTCGGTCGGGGCCACCACCACGCCGCAGACCCTGCGCTGGGTCGTCGGCGCGCCCGCGACCACCGGCAGCGTCGCCCGGGCCCGCGAGCTTCCCCAGGAGGCGAGCGCCTACGCCGAGACGCAGGCGTCCGCGCTTCCGACGCCCTCACCGCGCCCCGTGCGCGTGGCCTCCGCGTCGAACGACATCGAAGGCGCTCCGCAGGTCGCCCCGACCGCCGAGCGGCAGCCGGTGCGCAAGGGCTGGTTCATCCAGATCGGCGCGACCACGGCGCCCGACTCCGCGCAGGCCCTGCTGTCGGACGCCAAGTCCAAGGGCGGCCGCGCGCTGTCCTCGGCCGAGCCGTTCACCGAGGTCTACGCCAAGGGCGACACGACCTATTACCGGGCGCGCTTCGCCGGCTTCAACGAGCGCTCGGCCGACGCCGCCTGCAAGGCTCTCAAGCGCAGCTCCGTCAGCTGCTTCGCCGTCAAGAACTGAGCGGGGAGGTCAGCGATGTCGCGGCCCCATCAGCATATCCTTCGCGGCGTTGACGCGGGCGGCGAGCTCCGTCGTCCCCCCCTGGTCGGGATGGATTTTCTTCATCAGCGTCCGATGCGCACGGACGATTTCTTCCGGCCGCGCCCCCGGCTGCAGGCCAAGGATCTGATACGCCTCCTGTTCCGTCATTACGCCCGACCGACGGAACCCTCCCCGGCCGCGCCGCCCGTCCGCGTCGCGCTCCGCGCCCTCACTCCCGCCGGCCGCCCCGCGGTGACGATCACCTTCGGACGCGGCTGAGCGGCGCCGGGCTCCGGGCAAGGCGACGGCCCCGAGCCCGACGGCGCCGAGACCGAGCAGCGTCATGCCGAGCACGGGCTTGCCGGACAGCGTCATGGCGAAGCCGATCGCCCAGGCGGCGCCGGCGAGAAACCGCAGCGTCTTCCGAAGGCGCTGCACGTCGGCCGCCACGAACAGGCGGCCGAGCGCCACGAGCGCGGCGAGCGCCATCGCTCCCACAAGAACCCAGATCATCGACTCACGACTTCCATAGCTGCGGCGCACGCGTCGCCCGGCGCCACCAAAGCATGACCGGGCCGCGCCCCGCCATCGCGCAGGCGCCGTGGCGCGCCGCGCCGCATCCTGCTAACCCGCTCCCCGCGAACCGGGCCCGAGACCCGGAGAAGCCCGTGAGGAGCCCGATGTCCAGACCCGCCGTCGTCACCACCGTCGCCGAACTGCGCGCCCATCTGAAGCCCTGGCGGCAGGCGGGCGAACGGATCGCGCTGGTTCCGACCATGGGCGCGCTGCACGCCGGCCACATCTCGCTCGTGCGGATCGGCCAGGCCCGCGCCGAGCGCGTGGTGACGTCGATCTTCGTGAACCCCAAGCAGTTCGCCCCCACCGAGGACCTCGCCACCTATCCCCGCGATTTCGACGGCGACCTCGAAAAGCTCGCCGAGGCGGGCGTGGACCTCGTCTTCGCGCCGGAGGCGGCCGAGATGTATCCGGAAGGCGAGGCCACAGTGGTGACGGTCGGCGGGCCGTCCGCGGGCCTCGAGAGCGATGCGCGGCCGCACTTCTTCGCGGGCGTCGCGACCGTCGTGACGAAACTCCTGATCCAGTGCGCGCCGGACGTGGCGATCTTCGGCGAGAAGGACTTTCAGCAACTCGCCGTCATCCGGACGTTAACCCGCGATCTCGCTTTGCCGACCGAAATCGTGGCGGGCGCGACCATGCGGGAGCCCGACGGCCTCGCGATGTCCTCCCGCAACCTTTACCTCAACAAGGATGATCGCAGGCGGGCGACCGCGCTGTCCGCAGCCCTCGCCGCGGCGGGGGAGGCGATCGAGGACGGCGCGCCGGCGGACGCCGCCCTCCTCTCCGCCCGCCGGGCGATCGAAGCCGCCGGCTTCACGATCGACTATGTCGAGCTCCGCGATGCCGAGACGCTCTCGGCCTCGACGCGGCCCGGCAAACCGCGGCGGCTGCTGGCCGCGGCGCGGATCGGCGGCGTCCGGCTGATCGACAACATCGCGGTCGCCGCCGCCGAGTGAGGCGAAGTTTCAGACCAACGACGACTTCGAGCGCTTGGCGTCGACGCTCCAGGGGCCGGGACCGGCGAAGACGATGTAGAGGAAGACGAAGCAGAACATGATCGCCAGCTCGCCCTTGTTGACGATCGGATAGAAGCTCTGCGGCGCGTGCGCGAGGAAGTAGGCGACGGCCATCTGGCCCGAGAGAATGAACGCCACCGGCCGCGTGAAGAGTCCGATCGCCAGCAGCACGCCGCCGACGAGTTCGAGGATGCCAGCCGTCAGGCTCACCATCGACAGTGGGTTAGGATAGGGCGTGGGGAAGCCCAGCAGCTTGACCGTCCCATGCTGAAGGAACAGCAGCGCGGACATGATGCGCAGGACGCTGAGGACTTGCGGGCGCCAGGCGGTGAGAGCGTTCATCGGGAGCTCCTGTGATCGATGCGCCCGAGGATAAAGCCATCGCGCCGCCCGGCGAACCAGCGAGGGCGCAAACACCTTCTTCCGAACGTGCAATGACGCGCATCCCGAAGGCTGGCTGGGTTATTCGCCCCGGCGCCACGCCCGCCAGTTGGTCTCGTCGTCTACGTCCGACAGCCGTCCCAGAAATCCCACGGAAGCCCCTGCGTTCGCCCGCGTATCGGCGAGCGCGTGCTCCGTCGACCACCGGACGTTTCCAAACAGCTTCGGGACTCGCGGTCGCCCGCGCGCCCCAACCAGCCAGTAGCCGCCGTCGTCCGCAGGACCGAACACGATCTCGTGCGTCCCCAGCGCGCGGAACGCCTGCGCGACATGGCGGCGCCGCACGCCGGGGATGTCCGATCCGACGATGACCGTCGGGGCGCCGCGGTTGAGATCGAGCAACCGCTGCATCCGGGCGCCGAGGTCGCCCGACCCCTGCCCGACGCGCGCGATGTCCGCGGGCCAGAACCAGGTCGCCGCCGCCACGTCCGGCGCGACCGCCAGAACCGTGCGCCAGCGCGGGTCCCGGCCGACCCGCCGCAGCAGCGCCGCCGTCGCCGTGCGGTAGAAGCGTACGGCTTCCGGCGCGCCGATGGTGCGCGCAAGCCGGGTCTTCACGCGGCCCGCCACCGGCGCCTTCACCATCACGAACAGCGTCGGACGCGCCCGAGGCTCAGCCATAGAGCCTCGCGATCCGCGCAGGCGACGCCCCGCCGAGATAGAGCGCGAGACAGAGGGCGTTCCGCGCCATGCGACGGAGATAGCCGTCCCGGCGGTAGCGCGCGGCGCTCGTCACCGCGCGGACGGGCAGGATAGTCAGCTGCCGCCGGCCGATGCGGCGAGCGAGGTCGACGTCCTCCATCAGGGGGAAATCGGCGTAGCCGCCGAGGCGATCGTAGAAGGCGCGCGAGATCAGCAGCCCCTGATCGCCGTAGGGCAAGGCGAGCAGCCGAACGCGCCAGCGCACCGCACTCTCCAGCCTCCTCGCGGCAGGCGCGTCATCGTCCAAAGCGAAGGCGAACGCTGCGGCCCCATTGTCGCCAGCGTGGATCGCGAAGCGCGCGGCGGCCGCGCTCCAGCCGGCTTCCAGATGTGTGTCGGCGTGGAGGAACAGCAGCCAGTCGCCGGTCGCGAGCCCGGCGCCCCGCCGAAGCTGCGCCCCGCGGCCCCGCGACCCGACGCTCACCCGACAGCCGAACGCCTCCGCCACCTCGCGCGTGCGGTCCGACGAGCCGCCGTCGCTGACGACGACCTCGGCGATCGCATGCCCCCCCTCCTCCAGGCTCGCGAGCGTGGCCGGCAGTTCGCCCTCGGCGTTCAAGGCCGGGATGACCACCGAAAGCCTCACGGCTCGCCCTCGGGCGGCGCGAGCCTGACGATCTCGTCGGCGTAGGCGTGCGCGAGATGATGCTGATGCAGGCTGCAGAGGACCGTGAGTCCGCGTTCCCGCGTGAGGTCCTTCAGCAGCGCGAGCACCCCCGCGGCGGAGTCGGGATCGAGACTCGCCACCGGCTCGTCCGCGAGCAGCACGGCGGTGTCCTGCACCAGCGCGCGCGCGATCGCCACCCTCTGCCGCTGTCCGCCGGACAGTTCGTCCGCTCGGGCCCCGGCCCGGTCGCCAAGCCCGACCCGGTCGAGCGCCGCCATAGCGGAGCGGGCGTCGGCGGGCCGCGGACGGCCAAGCGCGACGCGCCACAGCGGCGTGCTCGCAAGCACGCCGCCGAGCGCGTTGTCCAAAGCCGAGCGGCGCCGAACGAGGTTGAAATCCTGGAATACGAAGCCGATGCGCGCCCGCGCCTCCCTCAAGGCCCGGCCCGACAGCGCGTGCATCGGGCGGCCATCGACGTAGGCTTCGCCGGCGTCGGGCGCGACCAAACGCGCGAGGCAGCGCAACAGCGTGGTCTTGCCCGCGCCGCTCGGCCCAAGAAGCGCGACGAAGCTTCCGCGCGGCGCGGTGAGCGAGGCGTTCCGCAGCGCCGCGCGGCCGTCGTAGACCTTCGAGAGCCGGCGCACGACGACGCCGCCGGTCACGCCAGCCTCCGGCGGGCCAAAGCGCTGAAGGCGTCGATCGCCGTCACCATGACGAGGATGACAAGGATGATCGCGAACACGCGGGGCGAATCGAGCAGGTCCACGGCGTTCTTCAACTCCTGTCCCAAACCGCCGGCGCCGACGACGCCGAGCACGGTCGAGGCCCGAACGTTGAACTCCAGGATGTAGAGCGCGGTGGAGGTGAGCCCCGGCGCCACGTCCGGCAGGAGCGCGTGCAGCGCGACCTTAAGGCGCGAGGCCCCGGTGAGCGTCGCCGCCTCGACCGGGCCGGGGGCCGCTTGCTCGATCGTCTCCGACCAAAGCTTCGCGATCGAGCCCGCGGAATGCATGGCGATGCCCAGCAGACCCGCGAACGGCCCCAGACCGACGGCCGCCACGAACAGGAGGGCGAAGACGAAACTGTCGACCCCCCGCAGCATGTTCAGCAGCGCTCGCGCCGGCGCGTAGACGATAGCGCCCGGCGCCGTGGTGCGGGCGGCGAGCAGGCAGAGCGGCGCGGCGACAAGCGCGCCGAGAAGCGTGCCGAGCGTCGCCATGGCGAGCGTCTCGCCGGCCCGGCGTAGAAGGGTTGCCCCATCCTCGAAGTTGGGCGGCCAGGCCCGGGCGCCCCAGGCGGCGAGCCGAGGCAGCCCCTGCCAGAGGCGCGAGAGGTCGACCTCGGCGACCCGCCACATCAGCGCGAGCGCCGCGATTGCAAGCGCCGCCGCGAGGAGACGGCCCAGCGCCCGACCCCGGTCAGACGGCACGGCTCACTCAGGCCCTCGCGGCTTCAGCTTGCCGACGGCGACGCCGGCGTCTTCGATCAGCTTGTAATCGGCGTGCCCGGCGGCGACCCAGCCGGTGTAATGGGGCGGCATCACCGCCTTCGCCTGTTCCTCGTCGATGGCGGTGACAGCCTTGCGCAGCGTCTCGACGCGGGCTGGGTCGAAGCTCTTGCGGACCACCAGCGGATCGTTCGGCAGCGGTTCCGAGGTCCAGACCACCTTTACCTGATCAGGCTTGAGCAGCCCACGCTCCTGCATCGCGCGCAGGTTTCGGTCGTAGTCGGTGGCGAGGTCGACCTGTCCGTTCGCGACCGCGATTTCGTTCGCCGGATGAGAGGCGCCGTCGCGGTATTTGAAGAAGGTCTTGGGGTCGATCCCCTTCGTCTTGAGCCACCAGGTCGGGATCAACCAGCCGGAGGTGGAGCCGACGTCGGCGAAAGAGATGCTGAGGCCCTTCGCGTCGTCCGGCCAAGTCTCGATCTGAAGGTCCGGACGACCGACGACGATGGCGTGGTAGGTCGGCTTGCCGTCGTACTTCACCGTCGCGATCGCTTGGGCGTCGCCTTCGCGGTTGGCGAGGACGTAGCCCCAGGGGCCCATCCAGGCGACGTCAGCCTGCCCGGTCGCGAGCGCGGTCGCAATGCCAGCCCAATCCGTGGTGACGACCAGCTCGTAGTCCACCCCGAGCGTCTTCGCGAGATAGGCGAAGAACGGCTCGTAAGCCTTTCGCGTGTCTCCGGGGGTCGGCTGGAACGGGCCGACAGCGAAGCGCAGGGGTTCCGCGCCGGCCGGAGCCGCGCTCGCGGCGAGAAGGAGCGCCGCGACCGCGAGGCGTCGAACTGCAGCGCGCACGAGCGGCTCCCTCAGGTTGCGGGCAAATCGATCGGACACGTGTAGCATCCCTCCCATGGCTTTCGTATCTCAGGACATGACGATCTCCCCCGATACGACGTCGGACGGGCCCCTGTTTCTGTTCGGCGGCCCTTATTCGAACCTCGAGGCGACCGCCGCCGCGCTGTCCGAAGCGGCGCGCCTGGGCGTGCCGCCGCATCGCGTGGTCTGCACCGGCGACGTCGTGGCCTATGGCGCGGACGCGAAGGCCTGCGTGGATCTCGTCCGCGGCGCAGGGATCCACGTCGTCATGGGCAACTGCGAGGAGCAGCTGGCGGCGGGCGAGGAGGACTGCGGCTGCGGCTTCGCGCCGGGCAGCGCCTGCGACCGGCTCTCCGCAGCCTGGTTCGCCCATGCCTCGCGCGAACTCGGGCCGGACGACCGCGCGTGGATGGCCGCCCTGCCCCGCCGGCTCGACGTCCAGGTCGGCGGGCTCACCCTCGCCGTAATCCACGGATCGCTCGACCACATCGCGCGCTTCGTCTTCCCCTCGACGCCGGCCCGGGTGAAAGCGCTGGATCTCGAGGCGTCCGGCGTCGACGGGATCGTCGCGGGCCACTCCGGCCTGCCCTTCAGCCAAGTGATCGAAGGCCGGCTCTGGCACAACCCCGGCGCGGTCGGGATGCCGGCGAACGACGGCTGCGCGGAGGTCTGGTTCAGCCTGCTGACGCCCGGCGCCGAACCGCGAAGCGTCGTCATCGAACACCGGCGGCTGGAGTACGGCTGGGCCGTCGCGGCGGCCAAGATGCGCGCCGCCGGGCTGCCCGAAGGCTACGCCGCGGCGCTCGGAAGCGGCCTTTGGCCGAGCTGCGACGCTCTGCCTCCTTCAGAGGCCAGGCGGACGGGCCGCAGGGTCGACCCGGGCGGCTTCGTGTGGCGCCGCGACGCGGACGACGCGCCGGCGTGGCCGGTCTCGACCGCGGCTCCTCGGCTCGCGCCCGAAAAATTTCAGGACGGCGCCTCGACCGCGCGCGGGGAGCCCCGCGCCACGGTCGAGCTTTCCAGCTTGCGTACGCTCTGGATGAACACCGGCACGCGCTGCAATCTCGCCTGCGCGAACTGCTACATCGAGTCGACGCCGCGCAACGACCGGCTGGTCTATCTCACGGCTGCGGAGGCCAGCGCCTTTCTCGACGAGGCGGCGCGCGACCACCCCGAGCTCGCCGAAGTCGGCTTTACCGGCGGCGAACCGTTTATGAACCCCGACCTGATGGCGATGGTCGAGGACGCGCTCGCCCGCGGTCATCGCGCGCTCGTGCTGACGAACGCCATGCGGCCGATGCAGCGGCTGAAAGGGCCCCTGCTTGCTCTGAAGGAGCGCTACGGCCGGCGGCTGACCCTGCGGGTCTCGCTCGACCACTACGATCCCGCCCTGCACGAGCTCGAGCGGGGGCCGCGAAGCTTCCAGCCGACGCTCGACGGGATGAAATGGCTGGCCGATCACGGGTTTGCGCTCTCGGTCGCCGGGCGCCTGTTCTCCGGCGAGGCCGAAGGCGTGGTGCGGGCTGGCTTCGCCCGGCTGTTCGACGAGCACGGCGTCCCCATCGACGCCGCCGACCCTGTCGCCCTGACGCTGTTTCCGGAAATGGACGCCGGCGCCGACGTTCCCGAGATCACGACCGCCTGCTGGGGCCTGCTGGGCGTCGATCCGCGGAGCCTGATGTGCTCCTCATCCCGCATGGTGGTGAAGCGCAAGGGCGCGGACCGTCCCGCCGTGCTCGCCTGCACCCTCCTCGCCTATGACGAGCGCTTCGAGCTCGGCGCGACTCTGAGCGAGGCCAGCCGGCCCGTCGCGCTCAACCATCCGCACTGCGCCACCTTTTGCGTACTGGGCGGCGGGGCGTGCAGCGCAGGCTGAGCGCTCGCAATCGCCGCCGAAGACGGCCACATAGGACAGAGATGCGCCGTCCGAGCGCGATTCCGCCGTCCGAGGAGACCGCCATGGCCCGCCGCCCGACAGACCCCCGAGACGCCGCCGAGGCGGCGTTCAAGCCGAAGACCCCTGCGGCCCCGCCGGCGCCCAAAGCCGTCGCGATTCCCGGCGCCCGCGAACAGGTCACGCTCAGGCTGGACCAGGACGTGCTGCTCCACTTCCAGGAAGACGGCGCCGGCTGGCAGGACCGCATCAACGCGGCGCTGCGGGACTATGTCCAGACCCACGGGGGCTTCGGCGGCGACGAGCGCTCGATCCCGGTCGATCAGCTCTCGAGCGCGAACGATGACGGCGCCGGCTGACGCACGGCGCGACCGGGACGTCGCCGTCGTTGACGACGCCATCCACGCCGCTATGAATGCCGGACGGCCCGCGGCGCGACCCGGACAGGCCGCCGAACGCCGCAACGTCGCACGGCCCCGTAGCTCAGCCGGATAGAGCACCAGCCTTCTAAGCTGATGGTCGCTGGTTCGAATCCAGCCGGGGTCGCCAACAACTTCTTGGGATTCTTCGCGCCGGACGTTCCCCACGTTCCTCGCGCGTTCCTCGGTCCTGTTCAGGACCCGTTCCCGGCCGGCTTGGCGCGCAGCTCAGCGCGAAGCCGGGACACGCGACGGGCGGCGTCCAGCGCGCCCCTGTCGTAGATCTTCGCCGTGATCGCGGGGTCGGAATGCGCCGCCTGCTTGGCGAGATCGGAGAAGTCGGCGCCGGCCATCCGGCCCTCGGTGATCCCTCCAGACCGGCTATCGCGATTCCACACGTCGGTCGGAACTCCGGCCGCCGTGGCGATCTCGCGCCAGCGCTTCGGGAAGCTCGTCTCCACGTATGGCTTGCCGGACCGCTCGTCGATGATCAGCGGGCCGATTCGCTGCTCCATCGGCGTGAGCTCGATCTCGGCGAGCACCAGAGGGCAGAGCGTCAGGTCGAGCTCGACCTCGAGGCCGCGTTTCGTCGTCTCGAACCGTACGACGAGATCCTCGCCGATGTGCCGCCAGCACAGTCCGTCTTCCCACACACGGCCGCTCGCGACGATTCGGCCGTTGGCCTCCTCCCCTGCCTCCAGCGGCCGCCACTGGCCGATGACGTTCGACTGGCGGAACATGCCGTCGAACTGCAGCGCCTGGGCGAAGGCGACCGATCGCGCGCCCATCTCATGAGCCTTAGCGATGATCGCGACCGCCTGGTGATAGGTGGGCCGCGACTTCCGGCGGGACGGCGTCTTAAACCTCATCTTCGACAGCACGAGATCCAGACGCTCGCACTCGGGCACGCCGATCGACACCCCGTAACCGACGACGATCCGCAGCATGCGCATCAGCCCATGGGCTGATCGAACGCGCGGAGGTCCATAGACCACGGGCTCGCCCGGCTTCGCCTTGCCGATCGGCTTCGGCTTGGTCGCCGCCTCGTGCCAGCGGTGGATGTCGGCGCGGGTCACCATCGCGAGCCGCCGATCGCCGGCGCCGGCCTCAAGGCGCCGGCAGTCGTCGGTGTAGAGCCGCCGCGTGTTCCACTTCACGGCCCTGTAGGGGCTTTCGGGGTCGGACTGATAGCGCCGGACGAGGTCCGCGAGCGTGACGACGGGGCGCGTGCCCCGCTGACGCTCGTCGAGCCAGCGCAGCATGTCGGCGGTCAGCCGCTGCGCCTCCCCCGCTATGAGCGCGCGGCCTGTTTCGGTCGCGTCATCCCCAGCAATCGGGACGCTTGCGGGCTGGTAACCGGCGGCCAAGGCGGCGCGGGTTGGAAACCAGTAGTAGCGCCGGGCCCCTGATGCGTTCTCGCGCACCTTGAGGCCCGGCGCTTGCGCTCGGGGCGGTCGTTCCATCTCAGAAGGCATCCAGGTTCTCCTCGCCGTCGACGTGTGACGGCGAGGCGAGGCTACCGACGCCGTAGCGCCTGTCCAGAAAGGCCCGGACCGCGGGCCAGTAGCGGCGCCCCACGAGCTCGTCGCGCCGAGGGAATCCGAGCGGCTCGAGCGCGGCCGCCATCAGCCGGAACTTCTCGGAGCCGAGCGAGAGCCGGCGCGCGATCTCCGCATCGCAGGGGAAGAGCCCCTGACGAGTGACGGGGTCATCTGCCGGCGATCGATCCCGCTGCATCTCAGCCGCGTTGCTCATGGCGCACCGTCTGCGCTGGAGAGCTCGAGGAGCTTCGCAACGTCCCGTTCGTCTTGCTGGTGCGGCCGTTCGCCGGAGCGATTGAACCACTCCACCTTGCCGCGGACCATTCGGCCGGCAATCAGCGTTGTACGGCAGGCGCGGCAATACGTGCGTCCAGGGACGACCCGCTCACCGCACACTTCGCGCTCAAGCCAGGGTGTAGCGGTGGTCCATCGCGGCGTACGGCACTGACCGAACCTCGCTTCAAGGAACAGGACCGTCATGCGGAGCCCCGCGGGTCGAGTTCGCTGTGCGCCGAGGTGTTTGCCTCCGAAGCGACAGCGTGCGCCTCATCGATCTGGGCGCGCCCGAAGCGGGCCATCTCCCTGCGCGTCACGCTACCGGAGCCTCGTTCCAACGCGATCACGGCGAAGCCGGACGGCTGCCCGTCCGGCGCAGGCCCGAGCGCCTCGATCATGGCGTAAAAGTCGAGGCCGGGCGGCAGCGTCTCGTCTGCTAGGACAGCGCGGGGCTGAGCGCGCGAGGGGAATGGGATGACGTCAGCCATCCGCCCTGCCCCGCGCCACGATCTCCTCGAGCCCGGCGAGCGCCGCCCGCAGCACTCCATCGCCGCAGTCGTCGACCCCCTCAACTTCGGGCACCGCCCAGCGCAGGCCGGCGAGCACGCCCGCCAGCGTCGTCGGCACAGGCGCCTCCTTCTGCCGCGCGTGCAGCTCATCCAAGGTCGCTTCCAGCGCCTCCAAAGCTTGCGGATCCCCGCGACGCGCCTTCAGGTCCTCGACGGTGCGAGCGTGCCGATCGAGCAGGTCCGCGAGCGGGTCGACATCGGGAGTGGCGTCGGTACACGGCGCCATCCAGCAAGGCGTTCCGCCGGGAACGTCGTCCATCCGGCGCGGATCTGGCCCGTGCAAGCCTCGCAACGCCCGCTCCACCCGGGTGTGCGGGTCTACGAAGTCGGGCATCGAGCTCCGCCCTCCGAGATCGCCGCGGTCAGCTCCGGTGACGCGCTCCAGCACCCTGATGATGCTGTAGAGGCAGGACATCGCGGCGACGTAGGCCTTCTTGCGCTCGCCACGCCGGAATTCCTTGTACCCAGGCTCGATCATCGACAGAAATTCAGCGGCGATCGTCACCTGAAACATCGCGCCTTCGAGACTGGACGCGAGCTGATGCGCAGCGGCGTGCTGCAGGGCTTCGGCGCGGTGGTGAAGGATGGTCTCGGTGCCGTCGTTGAACGGCGCGAACTCGCCGACCGACGCGAGCTCGGACTCCGTGATCGCCGCGTTCAGCTTCGCGAACGTCCGGCCCATCTGCTCGACGACGCAGATCGGCGCCGCCGGCGCAGCGAGTGAGCTCGCCGCAACCTGATGGTCGGCTGAAGGGGACGACGGAGCCTCCCCTCGCCCGCGCTGCTGGGCCGCGCCGAGCTTCCCCGCCGCGCGTTCGAGAACGTCAGCTGCGGACATCGTCAGCCTCCGTCAGCATGGAGGCAGGGGCGAAGACGCCACGGCAGCCGCACACCGCCGCATCGGCGAGGTCGCGGTTTGAACGGGCATCGTCGCGGTGGCGATTGATGCCCCCTAGCGCGCCGGCGAGCGTTGCCCATAGACCACCGTTGCTGCGGTGATCAGAGGCGCGCGGCCGGCTCTGCAGCTTAGCGCCGGCGGCGACGCACGTGCCGAGCTGATCGACGGCGGAGAGAAGGCGGAAGGCGGTCGACATGGCGCGCTCCATCGCGGTGATGGAGTCAGATGCGCAAAATTGCGCTTAACCGTCAAGCGCTATTTTGCGCATATCCGCCGGGAAGGCCTTCATGAACGTACCTTCCGATCACCAGATAGCCTAAGAGCCCCTGGCGATCCGGGCGGTTTGGCAGATAGATGCTTTGGTTGGCGTCAGCTGGAGCGGCGTCCTCCAACGGAACGAGCCACGCCTTCCCAAGCGGGTCCTCTCGAAACTCGAGGATCGTGCTGAAATGATGATCTTGTGTGTCTTGAACGAACGTTACGAACTTCTGCCCGATAGCAGGCTTTAAGTTCATCCCCCACGTACGAAGACAGATAACAATTGTGAGATTTGGGAATCCCGAACCGAGCTCGTCCGATAGAACCTGAAAGCCAACTACATCTTGCCCTGCATACTCAGTGAAGACCGGAACCGTGACTTCAAAAATCTTATCCTCAAGCTCATAAGCAGACGGATGAGGACTGATGGGATCGATCATTCCGATTATCGGCACGCTCCTGATGCGATAAGCGGTTTCAATTCCGGCCACCAACCCGAATGACGATTCGTCAGTGTCGATATCGGCGATCTCGCCCGCAAGAATCTTCATTGAGTAGAGTTCATTGGCCGCGGCGATAAGCCTTTGGACAGTTGTAGCAGAAAGGCTTTCGTTCACAGAATTTCCGGAAAGAAATCTGTTGACCGTGGATGGGGCAAGGTCGGCTGAGCGCGCTAATGTCGTGGGCTTAATTGCCAAACGGTCCGACACTTGTCGAATCCACGCTCGGAGGCCCTCAGGGTCGAGGGATTGCGGCTTCAATCTACCTGTGCGCGGTAAGGAAATCGGTTTCTCGCTCATGTGCGCAAATATGCGCGATGCGCCAGCGTTTCGACAGGCGCAATATCGCGCTTGCCGCGCCGATTTAAATGCGCAATATTGCGCATCATGTTCAGCCAAGCACGTGCCATCTCGCAATTCGAGGATCGCCTCAAGCAGGCGGGTATCTCTGTTCGCCGGGCCTGCCGAGAAGCGGGCATCGCCCCTTCCACCTGGACCCGTTGGAAGTCTGGGACCACGTCGCCGACCTTGGCGACGTGGGAAAAGGTTGAGGATGCGGCCGAAGCTCTCATCGCCGGCGCCTCACAAGAAGTGGCGTCGGCAGACGGCCATGATCAGGCGACGGCGCCGTGACCGGCCTCGATCCGGTTTGCGACGCGGTCGAGCATGACGGGGCACATTCCGTCGAGCTCGAAGACGGCGCGATCGGCCATGTCGCGGAGGGATCTGACGATCCTGCTGCTGACGACGGGGCGGCCCTCCAACCCTGCGACCGCGAGCCCGGTGACGATCACCTCGAGCGTCGCGATCGCCTGAGCGAGTTCCCGAATGTCCCGTTCGGTGTCCGGCCGGTTGGCCGTGGCGCTGTGCATGTTCTGTCCTTCTCGACCGCCGCCGCCGTCCTGGCAGATGTCCGGCGCGGTCGTCTCCTCGTTGGGTGTCTCTGATGTCCTGCGTCGACCTCGCCGCGCCCGGCGCTCCCCGTTCGTCATCGTCTCCGTCTCCGGTCCACACAGGATCGGAGAGAACGATGCGACAGTCCGGGGTCATCTTCCGACACTTTGGGGCGACAGCCCGCCGCATGCTGGACGGGGAGCGGGTCTGCGCCTTCCTTCGCGCGATCTATCCCGAGAAGACCGCGGCGAACGTCGCCGCGGACACGGGCGTCCCGGCCCGCACGGTCGAGAAGTGGCTGGAGCGGCTGTCCTCGCCGTCCTGGCCGCACGGCCTTCGCCTGGTCGCCGCTTACGGGCCCGAGTTTCTCTGCGCCGTCATGGACACGCCGCCGGCGTGGCTGACGGAAGCGGGACGCGCCGCGGCCCGGGCGCAGCTCGAGGCTCAGATCGCCGAGATCGAAGCCCTCCGGGAGGAGCTCGCATGATCGGGCGCCTCGTTCAGCTCTGGCGGCTCTGGCGCGCAGCGCGCTGCCGGGCGACCGCCGAGCGCCTGATCCGCGACGCCATGGACGAAGCGCGCCGCCTTCGCGCTCGGGCCGATAAGCACGAGCAGCTGGCTTTCGAGATCGAGCGGCGCGACCGGAGGACGGGTCGTTGACCGAGCTCGCGGTTGGGGCGATCCGGGCGGACTCCTCCGCGCAGCCCCGCGCCGCGCTGAACTACGATGTGGTGAACGCCTACGCCCAAGACATGGCGGAGGGGGCAGTATTCCCGCCGCTGGTCGTGTTCCGCGAGCAGGCCGACGGCGTGGTTGTCTATTGGCTGGCCGACGGCTTCCATCGCCACGCCGCGGCGGGGCAGGCGCGACTGTCGATGGTGGAGGTCGACATCCGCAAGGGCGGGCTCCGCGACGCGGTCTTGTTCTCCGTCGGCGCCAACGCACAGCACGGCCTTCAGCGATCGATCGAAGATAAGCGGCGCGCTGTGCGGCGCCTGCTGGACGATGGGGAGTGGTCCCTTCTCTCGGACCGAGAGATCGCACGCCGTTGCCGCGTTACCCATCCCTTCGTCTCGAAGCTACGGGCAGAGTTCGCGCCGCGGGTGGAAACGTTACCGGCTGATCCTCTTGAGATTGGCAGTCGGGAGGGACGGGAGCCAGCGGCTGCGAAAGAGGCAGAGGTACACCCCGACGCGCCCCCGACGCACCGGGGAAATGTGCGCCAAGCCGCACCCCTCAAGCCTGAAGCCCGCCGGCCCGCGGCCGACCTGATCGCCGACATCCTCGCCCTTGGGGAAGCCGTCGAGGTCGACGCCGCTCAGGCGCGGGCGGCCGCGGGGAAGCTTCTGGCTTGGGCCGAGCTCGCCGAAGGCGGGGTGGATCGCGCCGCTGCGCCCGGAACCTGCGTCGCCGTGACGACAACGCAGGCCCCCTCGCTTTCGGTAGGGGCTCAGCCGGTGTTCGCGCTCGAGCCCGTCTCCCCGCTGAGCGGAGGGAATCGCCCCGCGCGGCGCCAGAAGGGCTCCTACACGGAGCAGTTCGAGGAGTTCTGGCTTCAGTACCCGCTGAACCGGGGCAAGAAGCCGGCCGCCGCCGCCTATGCGAAGGCAATCGCGAACGGAGCGTCTCCCATGGAGATGCTGCAGGGGGCGATGCGCTACGCCGCGGAGTGCGCGGCCAATGGCACCCCAGACAACAAGATCAAGCATGCCCAGGGCTGGTTGAACGACGAGCGCTGGACAGATGCGCCGCAACGGCTGTCTCGGCCGGGCGGCGACCGCCCGCTCTCACGCGTGCAGAGCGCGCTTGAGGGCCTCGCAGCCTTCGGAGAACCCTAATGTCTCACAGCATTACCCTGACTGGTGGAGACGGCAAGCTTCCCAAGAAGCCGTATATCGACGTTTTGTTCGAGCGCGTGTCTGGCATGCTCGATACCGTGACCGGGCCCTATAACGCCGCGGGCGAATGGTGCTTGGTTTCCTCGCACCTTTCGAAGAGCCAGCTTCCGAAGGCCAAGGAGACGTTGGCCTTCCTGGTCGAAGCCAACGAGACGTTCTCGTTCCTGCGGCCGCAGTATGAGGAAGCCACTCGTCCCGCGACGGTGGAGGACATCAAGAGCGAGATGCAGGTGCTCATCGGGTCGAGGGCCAACGGCGGCGTCGGCGACGTGCGCATCTTCGGCCGGATGCTTGGAGAGGACGTCGGGGCGGCTCAGCCGCCAGTCGGCGCGCTCGAGAAGGCCTGCAACACCCTGCGCCGCACGCACGTCCACATGCCCGCCATTGCGGAAGTGCTGGGCCAGATCAGGGTCGAGCAGAAGATGCTCGAAGCCTGGGGCTACATGGCCTCGAAGCTGCCGGAGCGGATCGAGCGCCTTCGCGACCTGATCGAGAAGACCGAGGCGGACCTCGCCCGAAGCGGGGACCGCGTCCCCCTCCCTGAAGCGGCGGAGTAATCCGAGCCGCCGGCGCCACGAGCGCCCACGACAAAGCCCCGCCCAGGTGGATCTGGACGGGGCTAAGGCATCACCTGACTTGCCACTGATAGTAGTGCAGTTCGGTAGCGCTCGCAAGATCTAGATAGCCAGCCCGCTTAAAGGGACGATCGCCGGGAACATGACCGGCGTGGGCGCTGCTGGAGGGCACCAGCTTAATGAAGCTTCGCGGCGTCGAGCCTGTTCTGGAATGGGGCAGGCACGCCGCGGGCAGGACGCTGGGCGCATAGCACCAGCACGGGACGCGCGGTCGGTGGATCGGCTGCGACGCCCTCGCCGCCAGGATGAAGCAGCAAGCGGGCCGACCGCCTGACCCCGGCCCTCCGAGAGGGGCTTGCTGATCCACTGTGACGCAGATCTTTTGCGACCGCTTTTCCCGGGGACGGGCGAAGTGTGTCCGCAGCTTAGCTGCCCTTCTCTATCCTCTGCCCAAGCACCCGAAGCCTGTGGCGCTCCACCTTGCACAGCGAGGCGGAGCCGAGCGGCGCGAGCGATAGCTCGCTCTTCCTATCCTCGACCGATCGCTGCGGCCGATCAGCCTCTGCTGAATCGCTGGCGTCTTGCCCGACCTGACGACGGGAAGGAAGAGCGGCGGCCTTCCTCGATCACCCTCGAGCTCGTGTGGTCGATCACCGGTCTCTTGAGCCATGTTTCAGCCAAACGACGAGGACCTTTTTCGGGTTCTCATACGGGGTCGCCACCACTATCCGCACCGCCTCTCTTGATCTCAGGGCCGCCTAGATCGACCATCAGCGCATTAGCCAAAGAAGCGGCCGATTGAATGCATGAAATCGAACGAGGGCCGATCCTGGCTTTGGCCGTTATCCTCGCTGCTGTCGCGGCGTTCGTGCTGATCGTTGTCGCCTCCAAGCCGGGAGACTTCTTGTACGCCATCGAGGCCGCTCTCGGGCCTCGCGCTCTAATCCAAGCGGCCGTGTTTGCGTCGGTCGGCTTCGGCGTCGTTCTGATCGTCGCCCCAATCATTCTGCGGAAGCGCGCATGGCCGATCTGGCTGCTCGCGCCTGTCGGACTGGGCCCCGCCGCATGGTTCGTTCAACAGGTACTGCGTCATCCGTAATGACGGCGGATGGCTCACTGCAGTCAGATGGCTTCCGCGCCTGAGCGAGGGCTTCAATTTGCCCCTTGCGGTAGATCGTATTGGGTCCAGAACTGACACCCAACATCGGTAGAGTCTCAGGCGTTTGCCGCCCATAGGAAGACAAGGGTCGCGAGCGCGCCAAGAACGCTCCGGCCCGCATGAAGCCCTCCCCACCGGACGATCAACGCGCGCATGTCAGGCTCGGCAGATGCCGACTGCGTGGCCATCAGCCGGGCATTGGTAGGCATGATGCCGAGCAGCGTGTACGGCCAGTTTGCGACGAGCAGGATGGCCCCCAGGATCCAAAGCCATTGTCCCGACAGCCACCAGGCGGCCAGGCCCAACAGAAACCCGATGACCGCCAGCGGCGCCTGCATTGCTAGCCCCCGCTTGTAGGAAGGCTTCCATTCCGCCAGCAGCGCATCGTCCTGCAGAAGCAGCCGCGCCGGCTGCTCCGCGACGTTGATATAGACCGCCGCCCCGGTGAAGAGCGAGGCGACGACCAGTGCCAGATGACCCACGAGCATGGGCGGAGGCTATACGCCTGCGGCGAGTTCACAAGCAGCATCGCTACAGGCGAGACATCGTTTGGATCGTGCGGCTGAGTTCGTGAGGCTGCACCTGTTGCCGTGGCGCCCTCGACCGTTCTCGCGGTCGCGGGCGAGAGTGACGCGATGATCGGCAGCAACCCGCCCGCCCCTTTGAACGAGACGGAGACGCGCGCCCTCCGCCTTCTCCTCGCCGGCCGTATCGCCGAGCTGCGCGATCGAACGGTGCTGGTGCATCTGAGAGAGCGCGGGCTTGTGCGCCTGTCACCTGAAGGCTGGGAGATCACGCTGACCGGTCATCTGAGCTACGTGCAAGCCTTGTTCGACGCGCTCTGACGGGCGGCGGGCCGTGAAGAGAGCCGTGGCCAGCCAGTGGCAGGATGACAAGTTCGGCGCTGCTTCCGACCTGCATGGTCGTCCCGGCTTGCTCATGGCGCAGACCGTTCACGACGCGCAAAGTCCCGGCGAATTCCCTGCATCATTTTGCAGGTATCCGAATTCAGGTCTTCCTCGGTCACCTGATCGTCGGGGTCGAGCAGCATATTGCTGCCGTCGACTTCATCAGGACCCAAGACATAACCTGCCGGGGCCTCAAGGACGTAGCGCTTTGGCCGATTGTCAGGAGGCTTCGCCAATCAATCCTCCGTCTCGGCATAGGCCAAAGCGGCCAAAAACTGGACGATCTCTTCCTTAATCGCGACGAAGTCCTCGCGTTGGTCAGGGGTGAATATCACCGCATTTTCGTCCGCCATCGCGTCAAAGGCGCCGCCGCGCGGAGGATTCTTGCCGGGGAAATCGAACGCGATAAACCCGTTTCCCTTTACCGCATCACGGAACTCGACGGCTGTGACCCAGCGAGCAACGATGTACCGATCGCCTTGGATCCCCTGCTGCAGGAACGAGCCCACGCTCTGGATCTTGGAAATTGTGATCAACCTGTAGTCGAAAGAGATCGTGCCGTTCTTGCCCTGCGCAGTGCCCATGGTCGCCCCCCATCCCTTCGGCGAAGCTCGCATGCACGCTCGGGGAGCCGCAAGGTCACGGGAAGTACAGCCGCCCCCCGATCAACAGCGCGGCGACCAAGGCCGCCGCTGCGACTCCCCAAACGCCGCCTGCGGAGATCTCACAAAAGATCAGCCGTATGAAGATGTGATTGCGGTCGCGCCGGAACTTGGAGGGCATCGTATCGGTCTCCTCACCAAAATCGGTGATCGAGCCGACGACAGGGGTATGGGGACCCACGAGGCCGGATGAGTCAAATCGGAGGAACGACCGGTCGTCGTTCGAAACTTGTTCGAAACCGGTTCGAACGATCGACCTCCAGCTTTATCCACAGAGAAAGCGGCGCGCCACCACTTGTGGCCACGTCCTGAGCCCCGAGCAAGGTCGGCGTCCGCAGCGGCGTCGCGCAAGATCATGGTCTGCCGTTCTAGCTCGCCTGGGTCGGGGCCGGCGCATCTTGATAGGCTATCGACCCACCCTCGTGCGCGGTAAGGTCGCTGCCGAGCCCCATCCCCGAGGAACATCATGGACGACTTCGAAGCTCTGCTGGAGCGCCTTCAGACGGCTCAAAGCGAACTGCTTACCGCCGCGGCGAAGGCCGGAGGGCTCCCTTCTGAGAACGCGCTTCGGAAGATCGCGGATCTCGAAGTTGCGATCGGGGCGGTCGAGGGGGTCATCGAGGGACGGTAACGCGGACGAAGCGAGTACCTGGGCTTGGATCAACGGCGTCGGCAACTTCTACAGGACGCAGGATGGTTGATAGCGGCGATGGCCCACTCGGTCGGATTTTTACGTTGGCCGAGGCAGCCAATTATCTGAAGTCGACCCCACGCAGAGTGGCAAAGATAGCTCGAGGCCAAGGTCTTTGCTCGCTATCGGGCAGGGAAATGCTTTTCAGCGAAAGTGACGTTCGCGCGATCTGGGACGCGATGCGCTGTCCGGCGTCGAATGACGCAGTGGTTCTCCGCGGCAGGCCTGCCGCTTCTAGTTTTCCAAGCTTGCTGTCGCTGGTCCCCAGTCGCGCGAAAAAAACGCACGAGCCGTTCACTGCCGAGCGCGCTAAGGCGCGCGTCAAAGCCCGGAGCGTCAATGAGCAAAAGGGCAAAGCCTAGCCCGGCCCGAGCATCACGGCGCGGATCGCCCAATTCTTCGCGCGCCACCTAAATTGTGCAGCGCCCGCCTGTCCTGTCATGTCCGGCTCCTGCTCTCGCTCCACGCACCTAGAACCCATGCGAACGAGCAAGATCAAGGTGCGCCGTTGTCCCAATTGCTGCCGGATGGGGTGTCGGCTGAACGGCTTAGACCCGGTGCTGTAAGGTAGCCCCTCACGGAGAAAGGCTATGTCGAAGTCGGTATCGAAATCTGAAATGAGCGATCTGGTTTGGTCGATGCCGATGCTGCGAGTCGCCGAACAGTTCGACGTCTCGAGCAGCTATCTGAAGCGCCTCTGCACTCAGCACGGCATTCCCACGCCGCCCCAGGGCTACTGGAACAAGGTCGCTCACGGGAAGCGTGTAACGAAGCGACCACGACTGCAGCGGCACTCCAAAGACGAGATCATCGTTATCCAAGGCGGCTCACACCAGTCATCGAGGGCCGCTGATCCAGATGGTCTTTCGCTTGAGGCGGCTCTTCTCCGTGTACCGAAACTCGCCAGTCTGCGGGAATCGCGCCTGCCCCATCCGTTCGTCCGAGAAGCAATCCAAAGCGACGAAGCGTTCGCCAAGGAACGGCGCCGCGACCCGGCCTCTAGACAGGTCGAAGGGGCGAATACGTCGAGTCCGGATTCCAACCGTCGTCGATATATGATTCTGAACGCCCTGATTAAGGGCCTAGAGGCGATGGGCTTCCGGGTAGATCGCGAGCGCCTTGGCTATAGCGCCAACTATCCCTCGGGCGGCCGAAGCTCGATCGACTTCTCGCTTTATGAGCGGTCCCGTCAGACGTGGATCTCAGACCCTCCGCCGCAAACGGCCCTCGACAAAATGCTCTGGCGAGAACGGCGTCTTCAACTCGTTCCGACCGGCCACTTACTCCTCCAGCTGATCGCTCATCCAAGAGGTCAAGCTCCCCTGAAGTGGGAGGAGCCCAAGCGCCTGCTGGACGAGCGCCTCCCCGAAATCTTGGCTTCGTTCGAGGTACATCGCCATGCCGACATTATGCAGGCGCAGCGAGACGCCGAACGGGCCGCGCGCGTAGCTGAACGTCAGCAAGCCCTGAAGGCGGAACAGGACCGTCGCGAAGAGGAGGACGAGGCCTGGAGGCGGTTCGAAGAACGAGCGAATGCCTGGGTTAAGGTCTCTAAACTGCGCCAATTCCTGGCGGCAATCGATATGATGAAGCTCGACGATACCGAAATTGTCGATGAGAGAACTGTCGCGGATTGGCGCGCCTGGGCGCGACGCCGCGTGGAAGCCACAGATCCCTTGAAAACTGGGTCGCAGGGGTTTCGAGGGCTGCTTTCATCCATCGCCGCCGTCGATTAGTTTGACGAACCGCTCTGCGATCAGCGCATCGCATGCGGATCGGGAGCTTCATAAGCGGCCACGGCCGCCAAGGCGGGCACCCAAAACGCCTCGGCGACGCGCTTGTGCTCTTGGGCATGGATCTCAAAGTCCGGGTCGCCGCCATCTATCGCGAAGTTCGCGTGAGTGACGATTTCGCGCGCGAGGGCCAACAGGTCAAAAACGTCTGCGATCCGTACGCCGCCGGCGCGCGGTGGCTTCAGAAGCAGGTGGGCAATTTCGCGGTTTCGCAGCTGCTGAAGCGTCGCCCGAACCTCGCCGAGAGTTTGCCCGGCTTCCAGACGGTCATAGCTCTCAATCGCGAGGTCGAGCGCCTGCCGACACGATTTCTCTTGGTGATCAGCGAACTGCTGATCGGGAAGCCATCTGCGCGCGGCTCCGATAAGGCGCGCCTGAGTGCCCTCCTCCTTCAGCCGACGCATCAGGACAGGAATCGACGCGACGTCTGATTTGGCCCCCGACGGACGCTCCATGATTTTGGCTACGGTGAGCGCCAAGAAAATGAGAGAGGATTGACGGATGACATTGAAGGTCGTCGACCCTTCGGTGCGGACCTTTCCTAGGGTGCCGACCGCCTTGTTAGCGGCCTCAAGTGAAGCCTGGACCTCGATTCCCTTCTTGATCTCGCGCCGAAGCAGCCGAGCCATCGCGACAAGGGAGTCTTGGGCCATTTTACCACTCCTTCTGCTTTGGAGGCTCGAAAACGCGCGCCGTTCCACGGCGGATGGTCGAGGCGCGTCTGGCGTTAGCCGCCGGAGCTTTCGCCGCCGGCCTTCGCCTTGTCTCGGCCGAAGTATGAATGGCCGAGGAGGGAATGGTCGAAAACCATGCGCCGCGGCCGGGCAGCCGGGGGCGCCAGGCTATAACGCGCCTGCAGGATCATCAGATCGCGCAGCGACGTGCGACACGCGATAACGACGACCGGAGGAATAGTTTTGGGGGGAGAGCCGGCCGCTGGCCGGCATCAGCCACCTTCTCATTTTGAAGCTTAATCGATACACCGCACCATCATCCAAGCCGGCTGTCGTTTGTCTTCGAAGCAGACGGCGAAGGTCCATCTGGGAGCTTCCGGAGCACCGTTACGGGGTCGAGGCGATGCCCTTCTGCCGCGGTGAACAGCAGCGCGCCGTAATGCCGGTCGGCCCCGAACGCGTTCACCGCCTTGGCGTCCTTTGAAGCCGGCGCGGGGGCGTCCTCCAGGGTTGCCTCCCGGATGCCGCCTCGGCAGAGGATCTGCTTGACCTCGAATGACCAGGAGCGATCACCGCCCGGCGTCGAAATCCACAGATCGCAGCGGCCCCGTCGGTACGGACGGCCCCGCCCACTTCCCCGCTTCTGGGAGGAGTACTCAGCTAGGGCCAAATAGCCTATTCGGGTCGCTGCACCGGCCAAGACGCCCACGCTAGCCGTCTCGTTGTGGAGCAGCGGATCGTCTCCGTCTAAGGCGTCTGCGAACTGCCTTCGGATGCGGGGGACACGGTTCAGCCACGGGTGCCAGAGCTTGAACTCCAAGCTTCGCTGATCGCCTTTCAGCCATGTAGTTTTCAATGGCGGCCCATTCCACGAGAGGCTAGGAGCACTTAGGGCGAAAGCGTCACGGTCGCCCTTACCTTTGCACTCCGCGGAGCGTCAGCCCAACACCTTTGCAGCCCTCTCGAGAGATGACGGTTGAGATAGAGCCTTCGAGCAAGAGACCCATCGGGAATTGGGCTCCCGGTTTGTCGAGATCCGCGAGTGTGTCGCCCTCGGAGAGATAGCGAAACCGACCGTTCGCGCAGTCGACCTCACGCTTTGCGAATGACACCCCCGATGGACCTTCGCGCCTTGATCTTATCTGAACAGTACTCCCGGTCTTGCGAGCATCCAGGATCCAATAATTGGCCCTGGGGTCGCTCGGAACGATCACGCTGGTGCCCTTCGGCGTCGCTGGAGCTACAGGGGCTGGCGCAATAGGCGCAGCCGGAGAGCTTTTTGTCGGTGTCGGGCTTGCCTCTGGCGCTGGTGCGGCGATCTGAGGGGCTGATGCCGGTCCTTCGGGGCGCTTTGCGAGGGCGCCAATCAGAAAGATTGCCCCGAAGATGCCGGCAACCCAGAGGAAGCCGCGCGTCCTTTTGTTCGCGGTGGACGCCGGTTCAGCAAGCGGGGGAGCCGTAACTTTTGCTGTGCGATCGAACGGGTGTCCGCACTTGATACAGACGCTCGCATGGTTGCTAACGAGGTGCCCGCAGGCTGGGCATTTTTCTAATGCGATATCGGCCATTTGTGCCCACCACCATCACTCAACGCGGACCACCTCTACCATGCGATACACCCAAGTTCGCGGTGATGGTCGCCAAGTGGGTCCCTTCAAACCGAGACGCCGCGCATGGTATCGGACGGTCGCAAGCAGTGGCGCCCGGAGAACCACCTATTCGCACGACCACAATCGCGATCGCCGCGGCGTTCCTGGCGACGTCCGAGCCGGCGGGCACTGCCCAGGAACGGACCGGCCCGGCTTCTGTGATCGACGGCGACACGATCCGCGTGGATGGCGAGCGCATTCGCCTGCGCTCCGAGGCCGGGCCGATCGACGCGCCGGAGCTTCGGACGGCGAAGTGCCAGCTTGAGCTGTTCCGGGCGGAGGCTGCGCGCGACCGGCTGAAGGCGCTGCTGAAGGACCGCGAGCCAGAGATCCGTCAGACTGGGACCGACAAGTACGGGCGCCCCGTCGCCATCGTGCGCGTCGACGGGAAGGACGTTGGGGCGATCCTGGTGCGCGAAGGACACGCCAAGCCTTGGCCCACACTGCGGCGGGCTGATCGGCCGGAGTGGTGCGGACCAGAGCGATGATGTCGGACAAGGAGGATGCTCGGGAGGACGACGCGCAGATCGCGGCGGTTCGAGCAAAGCGAGCCCTCAAGGCTCTCGACCTCGCCGTGGCGGGCGGCGCCGTGAGCGGACCTGCAGTCTTCTATCCGCCCGCGCCCGAGTATGGAGCCCTGGAGACTGATCCAGCCGCAGAGCGCCACCGCGGGGACGCTGCGAAGGGGCTGACGTGAGCACGCTCGAACGAGCCATCCAGATCGCGACCGAGGCGCACGCCGGGCAGGTCGACAAGGCCGGCGCGCCGTACATCATGCATTCGATGCGGGTCGCCTTCGCCTGCCCCGTCGGCGACGCCCGGATCGTCGCCGTCCTTCACGACGTCGTCGAGGACACACCCTGGACGCTGGAGGGGCTGCGCGCGGAGGGCTTCAGCGAAGCGGTGCTGGCCGGCGTGGACGCCGTCACGCGGCGGGAGGGCGAAACCTACATGGAGTTCGTCGACCGGGCCGCGAAGGATCCGATCGGCCGGATCGTGAAGCGCGCCGACCTGCTCGACAACATGGACACGACGCGCCTCGGCGAGATCACCGAGAGCGACAGGTCGCGCCTCGAACGCTACGCCAGGGCGCTGGACCGGATGGGCGCCTCCGCCTGAACAATCGGCCTAAACTGCAGCCGGCCACGCTCTCGTCTTCCCAACAAAATCTGACTGAACACTGTCGTACACTGTCGGCGACTCGCGTCTTGCAACGCCTGCGATTTACGGCAAGGCCGCGACGCCGCTCTACAGACAGGCGTAGATCCTCGTCGCCGTCGGAGATGTGGTCCGCATGGGGGCGCTTTGAAGGGAATGGCCGCCGGCTCGCGAGAGATCATTCGAACCTTTCGTCCCGCTCTCGATCCTCCGCAGTCTCTCGTTCCCGCGCCCTCGCAACCTCACGCGCGAGTCGGGCCTTAGCGTCGGCCACGATCGGCATCAGGCTCGCCGAGACAACAGTCTCCAGGTTGTCGAGCAAGCAAGCGTTCGCCTCCATCAGGGCTGCGCGCGAGCCGCTCCAGCTCATAGGCCGGAACCGCTCTACGAACACCGCCAGTACGCTTCCGGGGTCCGGCGCATGGGCGAGCAGAGCCTTTGCCTGCTCCGACCAGACCGTGGGCCCGCTCTCTTCGGCGCGGTGTGCGAACGCGACGAAGGAGGCCGCAAGAGTATAGCGTCCCTGGCGGTCTTGGTTGCACCAAGTAATGAGCTCATCGCACGGGATCTCGTCAGCCGCGTTCGACCGGCGATTAAACACATCGGCACCCGCCCGGTGCTCCTGGTCATCTCCTTCAAACAGGGCGTCTAGAACAGTCGTTGGCTGGACCGCTAGTAGGGCTCTCAACAAGTCACTGTTGTCGAACGAGTAGGTCTCGTAAGCCGCGACGGCCCGCTTCAGCCGGCCGGTGATCTCCGTCGCGAGGGGCGCGGCTTCTGGACCTGCAAGGCAGGCTCGCACGACCGCGGCCAGCTCGCGGGCTGCAAGCTGGTTGCCCCTCCGGAACCTGATGCGCCCCAGAAGATCTCGACCGGCCTCTAGGAGCTCAGGCTCATGCTGTCTCTGGGCCGAGCGGTCCGAGTAGAGGCGCATGTAGAGAATATTGAGAGCTACCTCGAACCCTTCCGGCTTGTCGGCGATAAGGAGGAGCAGATCTCTCAGTTCGCCGCCTCCAACTTGGTCGGTCGTTCGACCAAGCGCCAGGTTCCCATACATCCAGACCGGCACCTGATCCGAGTTGAGCGCCTGCTTTAACCGCTCGACACCGCGCGCGTCGATTTCCACCGCTGAGTGCAGTAGCGGAACGAACGGGATCAGGATCATCTGGTCGGAAGCGACGTCGAGGAGATCTTGCGCAAGGCCTCTGTCCTGCTCCCAAACTTCGGCAAGAAATCCTCGGAGCACCTGAACGTTGCGGTGCTCCGGCGGGATCTGCCCGAGACCCTCTATGAGCCTTGACCATGTCGCGCGGCTGTTCTCGGCTGCGCCTGCGAGCCCACGACCGAACGCCCAGGCCCTGGTCCCGCCACGGAGAAGGTCAGGCAATAGACCTGCGAACACCGTCTCGTCAGCGGCGACCGCCGCGCCAAGCTCGGTGGCGATCGCTTCAGGGCGCTCGAACTCGCCCGTGTTGTCGTCTTCGAGGTCAATGTCATCCAGATCAAGACCGCCCGACCTGTCGCCTAGCACAATCGCCCGGACCCGTTCCGCGAGGTTGGATGGCTTAAGCGCAGCTTCCAGAGCGGAAAGGCGACACAAGCTGTCCGGGCCCATCCGGTCCCTATCGAAACTCATAATCTGCCGGCACGCGACCCAGCCCTCTCGCCAGAACCCATCTGCGGCAAACCAGTGGGATACGCCCTCCAAGTCGTCAAACATATGGGCCCAGGTCCACAGCCCGCGGAAGTTTCGCGCCAGCAGACCGCCCAACTCGCGCTTGAGCACCCCCTCGGTGAACGCCAATCGTACGATTAGCGCCAGCGCGGCGCCGTACCACTGGGAGACGTCCTCGTCACTCCCGGGCCGGTAACCGTAATCCCGTGACCGCCCCCCGAACTCGAACCGATGGACGGAGCTGAAGTGCGTCGCTTCCAGAACTTCGTCCAGGGCGGCCAAGCCCAGCGAACGCTGCTTTACCTCGCCGGATCGGATCAGTCGCTCGATGACCCCGAGGCGCTGCTCGATGGTGGCATGCGTCCCTGACAAGTGGATCGTGAAGAGCGAGACGAACGTGTCGGAAGCGTCTTTAGCCTCCCGCTCGTCCGGGCTCTGCGTCGCCGTCAGTACCAGCAGGGAGGCGCTTCGTTCGAATAGGGGCGGGTCATAGGCCAGCGAGCGCAGCAACGACCGATATTGTCTCAAGACGGTCACGGCCACCTCGGGATTGCCGCCGCCCACCCGCTCCAGCGCCGAGAGCGCGGCCCCGGGCGACACTGGGGCGACGTTCTTGAACATCGCTCGGCCGAGGTCGTTGAGAGCCGTGGCGTCTCCCAGCAGGCCACCGGCCGCGAGCCATCGCTCGACGATGGCGATAGCGCGGGGGTGCTCGTGTAGGAACGCCAGCCGCCGCGAGAAAGACCGCGCGAGCCGATCCGCTCCGCCCATCACGAGCTGCTGATCGATAAGGTCGTACGGCGTGTCCTCGAGGGCGCGTGCCGCGAGCCGGTTCGCGATGGCGTGCGGCAGCACGGCCCGCCAAGCGCTGCGCTGCTGGACGAGGTCCCGTCGTAGCAACTCGCCCACGTGTCGGTAGAGCTCCCGTGGCGCTTGGTCCGCGAGCACCGCGAGGCGCGGCAGCTCCGCCTCATCGCCCGCCAGCGCCTCGCCTTGAAAGGAGTAGACCAGCGAGCAGGCTTGAGCCGCCAGGAGCAGAGCGTCGTTGGCGTCGTGCCTTTGGCGAAACAAGCGCTGGAAGAGCTCGTCGTCCGAGAGACCCGCAATCGTCTCGGACTGCTCGACCGTCCCGGCAAGGGCGACGGCGATCCGGGCGTTACCACCGGACGCCTCGGCGATAGTGCGCGCGTCAACCTCGGACACGTGCGGGAAGCGGCGTCGGATCAGCTTCTCGATCAGCTCGGGCGAGGATGTGTCCAGGGTGACGACCTGCGTCCCCTCGGGCTGGTCGTCGCGCACGTCGTACTCGACCGTGAGGACGCTGACCGTGCTGCCTGGTGCCGCGCACAGATCCGAGAGCCTGCGGTGGAGATCTGGAGGACAGTTGTCGACTATCAGAATGGCGCGCGTGCGGTTCGCGATCAGGTCGGAGGCGAGGCCGGTTGGCTGCGGGTCGGGGTTATCCGACAGGTTGGTGTAGACCGCGAGCGACGGCGGCAGGGGGCGCGAGCCGATGCCCGCGTCGAAGAGAGCCTGGACAAAGCGGGTTTTCCCTACCCCCGACAAGCCGACTAAGCGCACAATCTTGCGAGGTTGGGCAAGCTCGTCGCGCATCTCGTCGATGGCGTCGGCGACGGGCTGCGCGGGCGCGTCGCGGTGTGCGCCAAGGTGGAGGCGCAGCTTGTCGTCAAGCAGGTACTCGGCCTCGACGTCCTCCGCCGCGCCGCTCCACGGCCCGTAAGGACGCCAGCCGGCGAGGGCGCGGCCTACCCTCTCCTTGACCCATGTAATCAGCCCGGGGTGCTGTCGCACCCAACTCGCAAGCCGTGTGCGATCGTAGAAGTCAGTGTGGAGCTGGGCGGCATCCGCGACCCCGGTCAGGGCCTCGCGCATGGCGTTTCGCCGGTTGCGAAGGGCGATGTCGGCCGTTGACCCGTGCGAGCTGATGATGACATAGGCGCCCGCCTCGTTGGCGAGTTCCTGGATGACGGGCCGGATCGCACCATCCGGCCGCATCTCCGCGAGGATGGCCGCCCGCGGCATGTCTGGTGTCTTGACCTGGAACCCGGTGGAGAACCTAGAGATGTAGCCGTCGGTGGAGGTGTCCGCGGGCAAAGCGACCCGTACGTCGAGGCCACCGTCCGCGGCGGTCTGATTGCCGCCCCAGGTCACCGCAGCGGTCGACATTCCCCGGCTCGCTAGCTCGGCCTCGCACAAGCGGCCGACGAGCTCGCGTAGATCAACATCGTTGAGCAAGGCAATCTCGTCAGGGCTAATGTCAAACATCGCTCGTCGCGTACTCGTGTCATGGCGGGCGTGCTCATGCGCGTTCCTTACCCTTTATCACGTTAGTTTTTCCGGCCTACAGCCGGACGCTCCGCGTTGCCGCTATGGTCAGCCCGCGGAGTCTAGCGCTTTTCCGACGGCCGGTGCCGCGATTTCCCCTGCTCAACACCCGGCCTTAACCGCGGGCCGCCACGCTCTCGTTCATGACGAGACGCCCGCGGCCGCCACGCCGGGCGGCGGACTCCGGCACGCGGCGCTCGCGGGCATCCCGGAGCATTGATCCGAGAAGGAAGCCGCCCCCTACGACGCCTGGGGGCGCGATCCTCGTCAAGCCACCACGAAGTCTGAGGCTGAGAGCGTCGTCGGCGCCGAGGCGAGCGTCGCGAACTTGACCGCCGCGACGCCGCCGAGACCGTCCCGGTCGAAGAACAGCGAACCGCTCGTCGTGTCGTAGATGATCCGGTCGTCGGCTTCGGTGGCCGCGGCAAGCCCCGCGCCAGCCTGGAATTGGCCTGCAGCGAGGGCCGTTCCCGCGGTCAGTCCCCTGAACACGGCGTCGTCGAGCTGGACGAGGTCATAGACCGTCGAGAAGTCGCTGATCACATCGGCGTTGGTCGCGCCGAGGCTCTGGTCGAAGACGAAGACGTCGCGGCCGGCGCCGCCCGTCAGTAGGTCGACGCCCGCGCCTCCGCTTAACGTGTCGTCGCCGTCGCCCCCGAGCAGCGTGTCGGCGCCCGCCATCCCGTACAGCGTGTCCGCGCGCGCGCCGCCGTCGAGCACGTTGGCGTATTTCCCGCCGGTCAGCGTGTCGAGGTACTTGCCGCCGGTCAGGTTCTCGATCGAGACATAGACGTCGCCCGCCGCTTCGCCGCTGTTCAGCGAAGGCGTCGTCAGGTTCGCGACAACGTTGCCCGTGGCCCCGGCGTAGGAGGCGGTGTCCAAGCCCGCGCCGCCGTCGAGACTGTCGGCTCCGGCCCCTCCGAGCACCGTGTCGGCGCCAGCTCCGCCGGATAGGGTGTCATCGCCCCCGAGCCCGCTCAGGGTGTTGGCGTATTTCGTGCCGACGATGACGTTGGCCGCGGCGTTGCCCACGCCGTTTGCCGCCAGGCCCGTCAGCGTGAGGTTCTCGAGCGTGGTCCCGAGCGTGTAGCTGACCGAGGCGTAGACAAGGTCGATCTCCACCCCCGCCGCTTCCCCGCCAATCACGTCACCGACGTCATCGATGTAGTAGGTGTCCGCGCCCGCGCCGCCATAGAGGCGGTCTGCGCCCGTTCCGCCGTCGAGCGTGTCAGCGCCGTCGCCGCCGTAGAGCGAATCGACTCCGCCGCCGCCCGAGAGCGCGTCCGCGCCCGACAGCCCCTCGATCTTGTTCGCGCCGGCGTTGCCGGTCAGCACGTCCGCGCTGGCCGTGCCCTGCAGGTTCTCCACGCCGATCAGCACGTCGCCCTCGGCTGTCCCGCCGGACGCGGCGCCGGTCGCGAGGTTTACGGTCACTCCGGAAGTGCTGTCGGCGTAGCTGACGAGGTCCACGCCGCCGCCGCCGTCCAGCCGGTCGCCGCCGAGGCCGCCGATCAGCGTGTCGGCGCCTTCTCCGCCTTCCAGCGTGTCCGCCGCGCCGTCGTCGCTGGTCGGACCGATCGCGGCCTGCCAACTGACCCCGTCCAGCCAGAGCTCCGCGAAGTTGGCGATCGATCCGCCGATCAAGATGTCGTTTCCGCCGAGCCCGCGAAGCAGGTCGGCGCCGTTCAATCCCATCAGCGCGTTGGCGGCGCTCCCGCCTTCCAGCGTGTCGGCAAAATTGGTCCCGCTCGCGCCCTCGACCCCTACGATTGAATCTCCCGCAGCGTTGGCGCCGCTGAAACCGCCGGTCGTGAGGCTGACGCCGACCCCGTCGCTGCCGCTCGCCGCGTAGACGATCCAGTCGCGACCGGCGCCGCCGTCGATGCTGTCGGACCCTGTGGATCCGTTGGAGATGTAGTCGTTGCCGGCGTCGCCCCTGATGGCGATCGCTTTGCTGCTGAGGACGCCGATTACGTCGTCGCCGTCGCCGCCGTTCAAGGTGTCGGCCGGTCCGGCGTCATAGTTCCCTCCGAAAATCTGGTCGTCCCCGGCGTCGCCGAAGACCACGTTGACGCCCCGGCCGTAGGCGCGGATCACGTCGTCGCCGTCACCGGCGTGCGCCTCGAACGAGCCGTCGGACGCAGCCGAGAGCGTGTCGTTTCCACCCAGGCCATTCACGATGAACAGGTCGCCCGCCGCGATTGAGGGACGGGTCCAGTTATTCGGATTGTCGTCGAGCGTCGCCGAATAGGTCGTCATGCGCATCCCCCCGAAGTCGGCGCGCATGGTTCTGATGCACGCTGCGCGTGCAAACTACCTGCATTACGAGCGATCAACAGATCGGTAAAAACCCGGACGGCCTAGGCGTCGTCGTTCCGCAGCAGCTCCATCTGATAGGTCTCCGTCGCAGGCGCGACCTCAACCGGCCGATGTCTTGGCGTGAGCCCCGCGCTTTGCGTCAGCAACTGATTTGGATCAGCCGCGTTACCGCTCTACCTTGAGCGGAGAACGGTGCATGCCCATACCCTATGCCCTTGTAGCGGAAGACGAAGTCATCTGCCGCATGGACGTCGCAGACGTGCTCACTCAAGCTGGCTACCAGGTGCTTGAGGCTGGCGGTTCCGACGAGGCCATGGGCCTACTGTCCGAACATCACGCATCGGTCATACTAATGCTCACCGATGTCGACATGCCCGGCTCGATGAATGGTCTCGCACTCGCGCACAAGGTCCATGAGAACTGGGCGCACATCGACATCGTCGTGTGCTCGGGCCGTCATCAACCGAAGGATGGCGAGCTCCCGCCACCAGCCGTCTTTCTGGGCAAGCCGATCGACCGAATGAGCCTGCTCGAGCTCGCGCAGAAGGTCGTGAAGACCCCAAGGCCCGGGGTCACACCGCTCTAGCAACGGGCAGTTCGTCGACCCGATCGCAGCGCGGCGAGCGCATCTCGAACTTGGTCGCCCACGGCTTCTTCACGGCTTCTTCACGCCTGCAGCCGCCGGCATGGCGACCCGCGCCGGAATTGGCGCTGGTCGCGCCGGTCGCCGCCATCACCAGCGCGTCCGTATCCCGGTCCCAGCTGCCGACCTGCGCTTTGGGACGTCTTCGGCGCGCATCCGTCGTACGTCAAAAGCTGCGAGCACTTGTCCAATAGAATGCTACAGCACGTGCAATGTCGGCACGGCGGCCCACGGGCCGCGGGCGGGGTTTGTACGGATGGCGCCGTGGCTCCTCTCGAGCCTAGAACGTTCGGCCGGTCAGACGGAGAAGGGCCCCCGAACCTCTGAGCTGTCTGAGGAAATCGCCATCCTCGCGGGCACTGATGGCGGGCCGGAACAGGAATCGGACTGGGTTAGAGATGCCATATCGAGTGAGCTGCGGACCGTCGGTCGGCCGCGCGACAATCATCGAGCACTCGGCGAAGGCAGCGCTCGATCGGGTGCGCACGCTTCAGGAAGATGGCCAGTCGAACATCGTCGTCAGCCATCTCGAAAAGGGCGAACTAACAATTGCGGACCTCAAGGCGGCTGCCTCTAAGGATTTGCCGCAAGATCCTGTCTGAAATCGGCGGGCACGACGACGCTTGCGACTTCTCGTAAGGCCTAGGCGTCGTCGTTTCGCAAGAGTTCCATCTGGTAGGTCGCTGTCGCCGGCGCGATCTCGTCCAAGCCTCCGTCCTGGCGTGAGCCGCGCGCCACCACGATCAGGGCGTCGTCCGGGAGCGGCCGCTGCAGCGCCTTCGCCTCGGCCCAATCCGCGCGCAGCCAGACGTCGATCTCCTCCGCGGTCGTGAGGATCACCGGCATGGCCTTCGGATGGATCGGCGCGACGACGGCGTTCGGCTCGGTCGTGAGGAAGCCGTAGGCGTCGACCGTGACCTCGCCCTCGGCCTTCTTCCGCACGCTCGTCCAGGTCGTCCAGATCCCGGCGAACACGGCGAGCGGCCGGCTCTCGTCGCGGGCGAACCAGACGACCTCCTTCTTCCCGCCCGGCAGCGTGTCGTATTCGCTGAAGCTCGAGAACGGCACGACGCAGCGGTTCGCCGGGCCCAGCCAGCGGCGCCAGTGCGGCGAGGCCGTGTTGCGGATGTTCGTGACGCCAGGATCGGTCGTCCGTCCCTTCAGTGCGAACACCGGTGACGGCATGCCCCAACGCGCCAGCGCGAGCTCGCGGCCGTCGGCGCCCTCACGGACGATCGGCGCGGGATAGTCGGGGAAGATGCCCGGCATCGGCGGCAGGTTGCCGGTGCGGTCGACCATCGCGCGCGTCAGTTCGCGGATCGCCGCCTGGCCCTTGGTGAGAGAGTAGAGATTGCACATGCGATCCAGCCTGCAGCGGGCGGCGTCCTATTTCCAGACCCGCTTTCGACCCTTCGGCAAGCCGGCGCGCGTCCGGTCCCATTGGGCCTTCGCCTCCTCAATCGGGATGTCCCGAGCATAGGGCTCGCGCGGCGGGTGCTGATCCAAGACCCGCATCACCTGCTTCAGCTCGATCGTGTCACCTTCCTCCAAGCGAACTTCGCTCTTGGCGCAGGCGAACGCCGCACGAGCGATCTCGGGGTTCGGAGACGCGGCGAGCAGCCGGTGAAGAGCGCCCTTGGACCAGTGCTCGACCGTGTACTGCATCGCGGCGAGTTGCGAACGACGGTCGGCCGCACCGCTCGAAACGGCGGTCTCGCCACCAGGCGCCGGCGGGACGAAGACAACCGCGACGCGACGAGAGCCGCAGGCGGGGCACATCAGGCGCTCGCTCATCCGCGCGATCGGGAAGTTCGGCCCGCGGGTCCAGACGACGGAGGCGAGGTCCAGTTCAGCTTCGCGTTGGCACTCGCGGATCGACTTCAACCCGTCGCGCTTGCCGAGCGCGCAGCGGACCTGAAGGCGCCACCCGGCGCGCAGGGCCTCTCCGAGCGTCTCGACGCTCACCCGGCGGCGCCGGCCTTAACGCCTTCAACCACGTCCTCGGGCACGTCGCCGAAGACGCCCAGGATCACGGCGTCCTCCCAGTCGCCCATGCGGGCATCGCCGGTCCGCGAGAAGGCGACCCCTCCCCCGTCGGGAGCTTCAGCGTAGCGCTGCGCTTTGCGCTTGGTCGATTCGGCGCTCTGCGCCTGAAACGGCTGGTCCGCCTCCTTCTTTCCCTTCCCGTTGCGCCTGAAACCGAGCACGACGTGAATTGTCGTCGTGGCGTCTTTCTCGATGCCCATGTCATTCTCCGCCGCGATCCGAGCCGCGTTTGAAAAATGGATCCCATGAGAACGAAAAAAGAACAAGAGTGGGCGTTGTGGTGGCCGCTCGTTGCCGGTTTCGTCGGCATGGCCGTCATCACAGCATCTCTCATGGCGCTGATGCTGTGGGCGCTGAGGGGCTGAAACGCAAAAAAACGCCCGCCCCGGCCGAAGCCGAGACGGGCGCTGCGATCGTTCGCCTTGGCAGTCAGACGACGGAGAACGCCGAGACGTCGGCCGCGGTGAATTCGGGCGCGCCGCGAAGCGTGGCGAGCAGGACGGCCTGGCCCGAACCCGAGCCGTCGGCGTCGAAGAACAGGCGGCCGTTGCTCTCGGCGTAGATGAAGCGCGCGTCCCCGGTGGTCGCGATCCCGCGGGCGTTCGATTCAAACGACGTCGCGTCGAAGGTCGCGAGGCCGAAGCCTGCGAGGTCGATCTGGATGCGGTCGACGCCCGCCTCGAAGTCCGTGATGACGTCTCCCGCATCACCAGCGTCGGTGAAGGCGAAGACGTCCGCGCCGGCCCCGCCCGTCAGCACGTCCTTGCCCACGCCGCCGGCGAGGGTGTCGTCGCCGGCGCCGCCGTAGAGCCGATCGACCCCGTCGAGGCCGGAAAGCAGGTTGTTCTGATCGTTGCCGACGAGCTTGTTGTCGCCGTTGTTGCCGAGGCCCTTGACGGCCTGACCGATGAGGCGGAGCTCCTCAACGTTGTCCGTCAGCTGGAACGAGCCCTTAGACAGGACCACGTCGTAGCCCTCGTCGGCGAGTTCGACGACGACGTCCTTGTACGTGCTCACGACGTAGACGTCGTCACCTTCGCCGCCAACCAGGCGGTCAATCCCGCCGCGGCCGTCGAGGCGGTCGTCGCCGGCGCCGCCCAACAGCGTGTCGGCGCCGCTCGCGCCGAAGAGCTTGTTGTCGAGCTCGTTGCCGGTAAGCGTGAGGCCGGTCGCGCCAACCGCCACGATCTTCTCGACGTTCGCGGGCAGGGCGTAGTCGACTGTCGTGTACACCGCGTCATAACCTTCGCCGCCGAGCTCGGTGATCACGTCGTCCGCGCTGTCGACGTAGTAGAGGTCGTCGCCCAAATCACCGATCATCTCGTGCGCCCCGTCGCCCAGAACGCCGAGCACGTCAGACGACGCAGTGCCTGTGATCGCCGCCGAACCGCTACCCACCTGGTCTCCGAACGTGAAAATGTAATTTCCTGCGCCTTCCAGATAACCAGCCACTCTGATCCAGTACGTCTCGCCCGCTGTAGCCCCGAACGAAACTATAGAGTCGTTATAATGCCCAACTTGCCCGGAATCATCATTATAAGTAATTTGCTGTAACGATGAAAGAGATTTACTACCGTCCGTCGATCTGTACGCAACCAACGTTGTGTCAAAGTCTGACCCAAATGTATTAAACGCAACAGATCCCGTCGCATCTGCAGTGTATACAAACCATACGTTATAATCGTAGGAAAATGTCCCACCGTAGTATTCGTCTGTGTCATCAGGCGCGCCTGGCTCTCCGCTCTGCGGCGTCGCCTCGATGGTGCTCCCCGCGTAGGAGAAGCCGTCGCCAGTCACAATGACGGCATTCTCAAAATCGTCGTTCAAAGGGCGAGCCAATGTGCATCCTCCGGCACAGATCCAGCATCCACGATGCGTAACATCCCTTTATGACTCATGATTGCCGGCTTAGCATCAGCAAATGTCCTTACGGGAAGTAGTTCCCGCTTCTATCTATCGGTGTTGCTTGCAAGTCACTTTCAATATTAATGCTTCTTTAACTGTTCGTACGCAAGGCAGGAATGAAGTGGACAGGCCTTGCGGGAAGTGAGCGCCCTCTTCCACAACTGTCACCTTCTCGTATGGTCTTCCGTAACCGGAAGAAAGGTCATTAGGTCCCGAAGAGCCCGACCCCCATGGAGGTTGCGAGCAGAACGCCGGCGACGAGCGCCCCCAGCGAGAACGCGATCGCGAGTAGGACCCAGTTGCCGCGGGGGACTCTGCCCTCCACCGATCCGGGCGACGTCAAATGCAGCGTCGCGCCTAGCAGCTTCACGAACACGATGAACGTCACGAAGTCCGACGTCAGCATCCACTCCGGGCGGTCGAGCCAGCGCTGCGTGATGGCCCAGACGCCCAGCATGATATCGCCCGCCCACGCCACCCAAATGCCAAGCACCAGCTGCTCGCCGTCCCGGATCGGACGCGCCACCATGGCCTCTAGGAAGCCGGGAAGGTAGGCGAGCAACACGCCGACCGAGACGACGAGCAGGATGACGCGCGTCATCGCGTAGAGGGGGAGGAAGTCGACGATCGCGGCGAGCGCCCAGAAGCCGGCGATGACGCCCGCGCCCTGCCAGAACGTCGGGCTGCGGGCGAGGCGCCCGACGTAGCGCGCGGCGCCGGCCGCCGAGAACCGCAGTCTTGTGATCATGCTCACCGCTTGTCTCCGGCGACGATGCGTGCGGCCGCCTTAGCGGCCTCGATGGTTCGCGCGGAGCCGATGACGGCCTGGCGCGAGGTGGCGGTGACGTAGAGGCTCGAGAGCGCCTGTCGCTCGCGTGCGGTCGCCATGGCTTCGCTCGCTTCTTCGAAGCTGCGGCCGCGGGCGCTGAAGGCCGAGAGGAGCATGCGGATGACCCCCTTCATGAGGGAACTCGCTGCTGAAGGATCGCCTCCACGCGGCGGGAGTGCTCTTCGAAGCGCCGACTGTGCTCGTCGAAGGCCGCCGCGCGGAGAGCGGCGAGATGCGACAGGGCGGCCGTCGCCTTGGTGTTCTCGTCGAGCGCTTCGGCGTTCGCCTCCATCGCGCGGGTGCTCGCGTTAAGCGCCTCGACGAGCGCCCTCACCTCTTCTTCGCGCCGCGTGAGCAGCGCCTCGCGCCCCCGCCAGAGGATGCCGATCACCGTGAGGAGGATCAGGACGACTACGCCCCATGGGCCCTGCTGGAGAAGCCAGGGGAAGACTGCTGGGTCCACGAGCGGTCAGGCCACCTTGGCCGCTTCGGCGACCGCAGCGGCCGTCACGACCGCCGCCTTCGCCTCCGGCAGGCGCGCGGTGATCTTGTCGACTAGCGCAGCGTCCGACTGCTTCAGGCCGGTGACCGACTTCGGGTTGACCGCCTTGGTGCCTTCCAGGACCTCCTTGAGGATCTGCCCCGTGACCTCGGGTCCGATCGCTGAGCCGGCGAGAGCACGGCGGGCCAGAGCCGCCTTCAGCAGATTCTCGATCGTCCGATAGAGCGAGAGCGCGAGCTTCTCGTCCTTGATCGCCTTAAGGGTTTCGAGCGCCTTCGCGCCGGCGTAGGCGAGCAGCGCGGCGCCGATCGTGACGGCGGCCTCGACCGCGTAGGGCCGCAGTCCGGCCCAGACGTCGTTCAGAAATTCCATGGCTCAGGCCTCGGAAGGGTTGGCGAGCAGCGCCGCGGCGCGCTTGCGGAACAGGTCGCCGACGGCCTTCGCGCCGACGACGGAGGGATCGAAGGCAAGGCGGGAGATGTCCCACTTGCCGCGCTGGGTGATGCCGAGCGTCCCCTGCACTTCGGCGTGGCTGAGCACGGTCCGCGGCGTAATGGGGACGTCGTAGCGTCGGCAGAGGTCGGCGAGGACGGCCGGTAGTTCGTCCCACTGCGCCCGCGTCATGGGGTGCGGGCCAGCCTTGAACGGGCTCTCAACCGCTCCGGCCATGCAGCACAGCGAGACGCCGATGAACCCGCTGTTGCACTTCAGCGTGTGGGCCGCGTAGCCGCTCTTGAGCCCGCGGGCGTCGTTAAGGTCGATCGACGGCGTCCCGCGCACCAGCTTCCCGTCGGCCTCGATCAGCAGGTGATAATGCGAACGGTCTAATGCAGATGCCCTGTGAGCGCCGGCTGTCCAGTGGACTACGATCCCCTTGATCAAGGCCGCCGGCATCCAGGATGCCGGCACAGAAGAGGGCTTTGTCGCCGACGTGCCAGGAGGGGGACTTGGCGCGTCGGCGGGCGCCGGTGCGCCTTTCACTAGAGCAGCCAAGGTCGCCAGCTGCGACAGGCGACCGAAGTCGCCGTCCACTCCGTCGCGGTTCGGGCCGGCCGTGCCGATGGTGTAGCCGAGCGCCTTCAACCGACGCTGGACGTCTTCAACGCTCATGGCAGTCTCCGGACATGAAAAAGCCCCGCGCGAGGACGGGGCGATGGGGTTGATGCGATATCGCTTGCGCAGCACTGCGCTGAATGCGATTAATGCGTTATGAGACATGAACCCCATACGCAAATAATCGCTACGGCCTCCGGCGAGAAGCTCGTTGTCCTAACGAAAGCCGACTATGACAGGCTCATCGCCGCGGTTTTTGAGGCCCAAGAACACATTCGAGATATCGCGGCGTTTGACGCTGCGGTCTCTCAGCCAACTGCTAAGGTCATCGAGGTCGAGCGAGATGCCGCACTCGCGATTTTCATCCGCGCTCGGCGCAAGCAGTACGGGCTGACCCAAACGGAACTGGCCGCAGCATCGGGGGTCGGACAAGGCTTCGTGTCCGACATCGAATCCGGTAGGCGCCGGCCGTCAGCAGAGGTGCTGGCGAAGCTGGCTGCGGCGCTGTTTTTTGATCCAGCAGCCCTGGACGAGACATCGCCGGGCGCCGGCCGGTGACGGACATTCAATCTGCCGACTGGTTCCGCTGCGACGAGCCGCTTGAGTTCGAGGTCCTGAGCAAGGGCGAAGATGCGGAGCGCCGCCGGTCATTCGGCGCCCGGTGCATGCGGATCGTGCCGGCTGGCCAGAAGTGCTGGGAGCATTCCCCTCAGGGTGCTGCCCCTCAGTCGTTGACGAAGCCGTTGTCAGGCAGAGACTCGTCGTAGGGCTCCACGGCCATCACTCGTCGCAGGGCATGAGCGCCCGGCCGTGGAACATCATCACGAACGAGATCGGCGAGGCGTTGGGCGTGACCACGTTGAGGTAGAGGTGGTCCGCCTCAAGATCGATGCCCAAACCGCCATTGAGGTTGGCGAACGTCTTCCGGCTGCGTAGGTCCGATGTCATGCCGGAAAGCGTCGTCGTCGTCGGCAGCACCTCAATGCCGCCACCGCCTGCGCCGCCGGTGTTCGAGTAGACGCCAAACGTCAGCGCCCCAGGCGTGCCGACCACGTTCACGATGTCGATGTCGGTCACGACGTAGCGTCGATACGGCGACATGCGGATCCACTGATCCCCGGCCGCGTTGCCGTTGACCCGCTGGGGCGCGTAGTCCGCGTCTGGGAACCAGATCGGCCCCATTTGCGTCGCGGGCGCCGACACGTAGCGTGGCGCGCCCTGCTTGCCGGACGGGTTCGTGATAAAGATCGGATAGACGCCGCGCGGGATGTGGCTGACGAAGACGCCGTCATGGAGGAAGGCCTGGCCGTTCGCCGCCGCCTCCAGTTCCTCGCGCGAGATGTCCGAGGAAGAGCCGCCGCCAGAGCCGCCGAGGCCGGGGTTGAAGACTTTCATCCGGGCCTCCTCAGAGCGACATGTTGAAGCCGGCGGCCTGAAGGCGCGGCTTGAGAGCGGCGTGGGAGACGTCGACCACGTCGATGCCGAGATCGAGGGCGAGTGCGATGGCGATACCGGCGACCTCGCCCTGCATCATCTTGATCGTCTCGATCCGGAGATCCGTCGACATGATGTAGCTCTCGGCGCCGTTCCAGCCGAGCAGACCGTTCACGCAGTGCTGCTTGTGCGGCTTGAAGAACCGCCACGGAACGAGCCACGTGCTGGTCTGGTGGGGCTCCGGGCCGCCTTCCTTCCAAGAGATCGCCGTCTCCGGGTCCCAGTACCAGAAGTGCTGGTGGCTGTCGGCGTTGTAGCCGGCGTGGCAAGTCGGGTCCGGCGGGATCCTCTGAAAATTGTTCCACGTCGCGGTGTAGATGCCGCGGGCACGACGGCAGGACCGGATGTAGGGCTGCGGCGGCCAGCCGGGGACGCGCCAGTAGTTCGTCTGATAGACCTCCCCCGGCAGCGCGTACTTGTTGAGGTTCGTTTTGAGCTGGGCGCTGGTCAGCGGGCTTGAGTAGGCCGCGAAGATCTTGCCCGCGGTCGCGAGGAACATCTGATCCTTGAACCAGCGGGCTTGGTTCGGCGTCCGCAGCAGCGGGTATTTCCGCGCCAGCAGGATCTCGTTCATGTTCGTCGGGTTGGTCGTGTGGAGAGAGTCGTCTTCGGGGCGCGTGTCGCACGGATGGCTCGACGCGATGTGCCCGATGTTCGTCGCGTTCCGCTGCAACAGCTCGCTGATGAAGTCGGTGTAGTTCTCCATCCGCCAGCCCAGGGCGAGGAGCGGCGCCTCAAGCGTCGACCAAGGGCGGCGGTTCGCCTTGGTCGACATCATGAAGCGCCAGTTGAAGCCCATGGTCGTGAGCGAGCCGTAGCCGTCCGGCAGGCTCGGGCGATGGGTGCGCGAGCGGTTGAGGTTGCCGTTCGGGAGGCGAATCGGGAAGTCCACCTTCAGGTTGTCCGTGACCGCGAAGACGGCGTTGCCCGAGTTCTCCTCGTCCCACTGCAGACGGTCGATGCGGCCGTACTCATGGGGAATGCCGACGTCGTCATGCGATGCAAGCCAGCTCTCGTAGGAGTAGTCCGTCCACTGCTTGCAGAGGACGGTGTCGCCGTTGCTCAGGCTGACGCTCTTGACCCGCTTCGTCACCGGGTCCTTGTCGACGCCCGTGATGTCAACCGACTTCACGACCGTGATGTTCGGATGGTTGATCAGCGTCGTGTTGATGACGTGGAGCACCCAGAGCGGAGAGACGTTCCGCGGCAGGCCGTTCGCGGGGTGCAGGCCCGCGGGCGCGTTCGTCCCGTCCCAGACGGCGCCCTGGCTCTCGGCGTAATCCTTCACGTCGAGCCAGAACTTGTTGGCGCGCCCCGCTGGCGGTCGGCCGGAGTAGTCCACCTGAAGCACGCCGGCGACGCACATGCCGCCGAGTTCGTTCGTCCACTCCTGGACGTAGACCTCGTAGCCCTTCTCCGCGATCGTGCGGCCGGCGATGAGGCCCGCGATCTGTCCGCCGCAGATGAAGGCGTCGACTGTGATGGTCGCCATGGATCAGGCCCCCGCAAGCGCTGCGACGAAGGCGGCGTCGGCGTCCACGAGGCCGTCGCGCTGCGTCTTGGTGAGGAAGGGCAGAAGACCGCCGCCGTAGACCGGGCCCGGCCAGAACGACACGGCCGCGTTGTTGGTCGAGGAGCCGGCGCCGAGCTTGAAGGTGTAGGCGTCGGTGTAATCGAGAGGCGACGAGACGACGAAGTCGGCTTTCTTGTGAGTCGCGATCGTGTTGATCGCGTCGTTGCGACTGGCGAAGACGTGGCCGCCGCCGCCCGCCGTGTGCTCGGGGTTGTAGTAGATGTCCGCGTAGGCTTGCCCCGACCCGGCCATGTTGGCGGAGAAGTCGGTGATGCGCATGCGGGTGCCGTTAAGGTGGTTCAGGGAGAACCGCAGGCGCTGCGACCCGGCCGCGATCTGCGCGGAGGTGTGGGTCTCCGGCCCGATCTCGACATAGCCCGTGTGGTCGCCGGGGGTGACGCCGGCCGAGAAGCCGACATTGGTCTCGATGTAGTCGTCGGTCCCGTCGAAGGCCCAGTTCGACCACGGCACATGCGTCGGGGAGCCGAACGCGCTCGCGATGGCGCCGGGGCGCGCCCAGTCGAGGAGGCTGTCGGTGAGGTTCGGGGCGCGCGCCGTGAGCAGTGTGGCGCCGGCCGCCCGCGCCTTCTGGATGATGCCAAGGAGCCAGAGCGTCCGGAAGCGGTTGCGGATCGCGGTCTGCTGCGCCGTCGTCATGCTGCCGGAGTAGCGGGCGAGGTGCTCTTCCGCCGCCTGCGCCGCGCCGGCCGTAAAGATCGGGTTGTCCGGCGTCGTCGTCGTGAAGTGGCAGGAGAACCGCGCGCCATCCTTGTTGGAGATGATGCTGAAGGCGCCCGGCACGAAGTCGTTCGGGCTCTCCGCCTCGATGTAGCCGAGCCGGCCGATCCTCCACTTCGCGTCCGACATCGCGGCGATCGACTTGTCGCCGTCAACGATGCCGATCTCGGCGTCAGAGTCCTCGGACAGATTCTGGATGAAGACGCTGTAGACCTCGGGGGCGCTGGGGATGATGACCCTCCCCGTGGTCCCGATCGTCTCCTTGACGATGTCGTGGGGGTAAAGGTCAGGGCCAGCAGCCATTTGCTTGATCCATGCTTCGAGGTCGGCTGAGGACAGCGTGCGGGGGGCTCCGCCGGCGTCGCGCGTGAAGAAGTCGAGATTGGCGGGGTCGGCGACGGGCGTGGCGGAGGCGAAGCCGCCGTCCGTGATGTCGTCGACCGCGACGTAGAGGACCGCGAGCACGCCGTTCGTGACGCCCTGGCCGTTCGCGGCGTAGCGTCGGACAGCGACCGTGCCCGCGGGCAGCGCGACCTCAGCCTTGGTCGCGTCGGTCGAGATCGTGGTCGCGTACTCCTGGAAGCCGTCCGCGACGCTGATGATGTGCGTCTCGCCGAGCTGCAGGGTGCTGATGCCGACGAGGTCTTTGTCGAAGGCCCGCACGCGAAGGTTCGCGCGGTTGAACGCTACGTCGTCAACGAGGCGGATCACGCCCATGCGGACGCGGTAGACGCGGCCCGGGACGATGTAGTCGAGCCCGATGGGCCCAGCGCCGTTGGCGCCGGTGATCGCGAGACCCCTGCCCCGCACGGTCGGCGCGATCACGAAGTTCGGGCCGCCGTCGAGTACCTTGCCGGCAGTCGCCGGAGCGATCGTCGGCTGGTAGGTCCAAGTGTGCGGCTCTTCGGCGGGGCGCGCGAGGATGCGATTCCGGAACAGCGCGTCGAGGAGTGCCGCGTTGCTGAGGATGTCCGCCTGACGCGGAGTGCCGGCGCCGGGGTTCAGGCAGCAGTAGCGCGGGCCGTCCGCGATCAGTTCGTAGCGCTTACCGACCTGAAAATCGCCGGCGCGGAGCGCGGCGCCGTTCATGTCGGTCACCGACCGATCAAAGGTGTCTCCGTTGATACGGGCGACGACCGGGCCGGTGTTTTCGATCGTCGGGACGTAGATCAGCCGGGCGTTGTTGTTGCGCAGGTCTGTGTCACTGATCGGGAGGCCAGACGTCGTGCCGATGATGACGTTGGCCTCGGTGTTCGCCGCGAGCGCAAGGCGGCGAGTCTGCGCGATTGAGGGCTCGCGGGCGGTGTAGAGCCCGGTCGCGCCGGACATCAGCACCCACCGCGACCCGGAATAACGGGCGCTGTAGACGCGTCCGGGCTGCAGATCGTCGGCCGTGAGCGCGGTGTCGCCCTGGCCCCGCAGATCCTTCGCGCCGAGGTTCGAGACGTTGAGCGTCGGCGACGCGGTGTTCGCGGCCAGGACCCGGAAGTAGATGAGCGCGCCGACCCTGAGAGAAGCGAGAGCCGGCGTCGGGTTGATGACGAGCGTGTCCGCCGTTCCGCTGCCATCCACGACGGCGAACGGCACGACGCCCGCCAAGGCCTCGACGGCGGTCACCCGCGCGATCAACGAGGTGATGTCCAGACCGCCGGTGATGTCGTCGGTGACGTCCTTCACGAACAGCGAGATGACGCCGGTCGACTGGCCGTTCGAGATGATGCGGGTCCCGGCGCGGCCGTAAACCGCGGTCGGCGCGATCGTGTAGTCGAGCGCCGTCATCCCCGTTGGAATGGGCGCGCCGTCCTTGCCGATGAACGCAAACAGCGAGCGCGGGCCCTGACTGGTCACAGGGTTCGGGTCGGTCTTCAGATCGACGTCGCTGATCGCATTGCCGTTGCCATTCAGGTTGAACCAGCGGAGCTTCACCGGCTGCGCGGTCGAGGGATTGGCGAGCCGGACGTAGCGGGTGGAGACGAGGTAGGTGCGCCCGTCCTCGATCTCGAAGTCGGTCGCCTGGACGAGGTCCCGCCAGCCGGTCTGATCGTCGATGTCCTCCGGCCGGATCCGCCAGTAGGACCCGAGCGCGGTCGTCGTCTCCTTCACGCCGAATGCCGGCGGCGGGAGTGCAACAGCCTTGCCGGCCGTCTGGTTCGAGAACAGCGCAGGCGCGTCGCCGGGACGGGCGAAGGCTCTCCCCTTCATGTCACTCAGCGGTGTGATGGCCGCGAGCGCTGCGGTGGCGTTCCCCGCAGCGGCGGAGTACAAGGTGTCCTTCTCGGTCGTAAAGGCGGCCGTGGTCTGGTCGAGAACCGTTTTGCGGCCCTGGAAGACCAAGTTGAGGCCACTCTGGATCGCGGCCAGCAAGCCCGTCCACGTGAAGTAGCCGATCGCGCTCGAGTTCTGGCTGTCGAGGATCGGGAAGCGGTCGCCGGCGGCCGGGTTCGCCTTGACCGACCCGGCGAGGAGGTTCGTCCGGGTGTCAAACGCTTCGCCGATCCGCGCCCGCAGGCTCGCCCACGAAATCCTGCCCATAACGAAGCCGGTGGCGGCGTCGAGCAGCGCGAGGATGTCGCTGTCGGCCGGCGAGGTCTTGGGAGGGGAATTTGCGATCGCAGCCGCGACGTTCTGGGCGTCGGTGACGTCGGCGCCGGCCTCGACGGCGTCCAGCTTGGCCTTGTCCGCCGAAGCCATGAAACCCGCAGCATTCGTAGTCGCCGCCCCGTGGCTGTGAGCAGCAGCGGCCTTGCCGTCTAGCGCGCCCTGTAGTCCGGATACCGTCGAGATCTCCTGGACGCCCGTGTGCGTGCCGCGGTCCCGCAGCTGTGCGTCAGTGGAGTTCGCGGTGGCGGCGGTAGCGATGCCCGCGAGCTTGTTCGCAAGCGGCGTGATCTGTCCCTGCAGCCCGGAGTCGTTCAGGCCGCGCGTCACGACCTCGGACGCGATCCGGTCCTCAAGCTTCTTCAGCGTGTCGCCGGACGTGGAGGCGCCACCGAGTAGCGCGGCGACGGCGGCGGCGACGGCGGCTGGGATATCGCTTGCGCGGACGACGCCGGCTCCGGGGTTCAAGCAGCGCCAGCGCGCCCCGCCGTCCGCCACGAACAGGTACAGTTTGCCGACCTGGAAATCGCCGGCGACCAGACTGCCGTTGTTCATGTCGCGGACCGGACGGTCCGTCGTGTCGCCGTTGATCCGCGCGAGCACCGCCCCGGTGTTCACCGCCGCCGGCACATAGATCAGCAGGCCGTTGTTCGAGAGGAGATCCGTCGGCGTGATTGCCGGCCCAGAGGTCGTCCCGATGATCAGGTCGCCAGTGGCTGCAGGATCGAGCGTGATCCGCCTGGGCTGAGAAAGACCAACCGAAGCGGCGCTATAGGCGCCAAGTGCGCCGGTGACGAGGTCCCATCGCGTGCCGGTGTACCGGGCGGCGTAGACCCGCCCTGCCTGCAGGTCGTTGGCGACGAGGCTTCCGCCCGTCATGCCGCGAAGGTCCTTCACGCCGAGGCCGGACACGTTGATCGTGACAGCGCCGGTGTTCGGGCCGTTGACCCTGAAGTAGACGAACGACCCGACCTTCAGCGACGGCAGTGCTGGCGTCGGGTTGAGGATCAGCGCATCGACGGTGCCTGCCGCATCTGCGACAGCGTAGGGAAACAGGCCGGCGATGGCCTCAAGCGCCGCGATGCGGGCGGAGAAGTCCGCGAGCTGCGCCACGGCGGAAGCCGCGAGCGTCATGCCGGCATCGACCCAGGCCGATGCGCCCTTCACCCAGATCTTGTTGTTCGCCGCCGTGCTGTCGGCGTAGACGAGCGCGAGCCGACCCACCGCGCCCGTCGCGTAGTCCGCGTCCATCGCGGCCTTGGTCGCATAGAGCGTGGCACTCCCGATGACGACGCCGTTCGCGATCAGATTGACGGCCTGCTCGATTACGCCGCCGAGCGCGCGAGCGTCGGCCTTCCACACCTTCCGCGGCCCGGACGAAGGCAGGTTCGGGGTCTCAAAGTCCCGAAACGTCAGCTGGAAGCTGTCGATGATCGACGCCATGAGGCGGGCTCCACGCAAAAAGCCGCCACGGCGTGCCGGGCGGCTTGGTCAGGTCGGAATGGGGGTTAGTTCAGTCGCGGAAGGCGATCATCCGGAACGACAGCGTGACGCTCGAGATGGCGACGATCGCTGGGAACAGGATCTGCACGGGCACCTGGCCCGCGGTGGTGACACGCGCGGTGGAGATGATGACGTAACCGGCGGGCACCGCACCCTCCGGCCAGAGCAGCACGCGGTCGGCGACCTTGGCCGCGGGGACTGCGACGTTCAGCGAGCGCGCTGCCAAGGACACGCTGACGACCGTGTTGAACGTGACGGAGGAGACGCCGTAATCGATCCTCGGCGTGGCGCTCGCAGCAGCCTTAGCCTCAGCTTTGGCGTCGGCCGCCATGGCCGCAGTCCCCGCGACCGCGCTACCGACGGACTGCGTGGCCTTCTGGACCTCGTCGACCCCGTCCGTCCAGTCGCGCACCTCCCCCATCATGACGAGATCCCCGCCTTGAAGTTGTCCAGGAAGTCCCCGGCGACGGCCGTGGTGATGACGAACCCAGGCCGCGAGGCGGCAAGCAGATCGCTCCCAAGCGAGCCGGTGACGATCGTCGCTCCCGCAACTTTCAGGGTGAGCGCGGCGCCCGCCTTCTCAAGTCGGACCTCGGATCCAACCGCCGGAATCGCCGCTGACTGACTGGCGATCGTGACGTTCGATCCGCCGGCGACCCGCTTCATCAGCTCCCACATCGTGCCGCGGTAGCGCGCCCAGATGTAATTCGAGCTGTCGACGACGATCGCGACGATGCCGTTGGTGGAGGCGGCCGCCGCAAGCCATTCCGCGGACACCCACATGTTCGGCGCGAAGGTGTCGGGCGCCGCGTAAAGCGTGGTTCCGGAGATCGCCGCCTGAACCTTGCCGCTCACGACCTGAGCCGATCCGGCCGTGCCGCCGATCCGGGTCCAGTTCGCAGGAGCGACCGTCGTCAGCGCACCGTCGGAGTAGGCGAACGCGTCGCTGAAGGTCTGGCCCGGGATGGTCACCACTAGCGGACCAGCCGGAGCGACAGAGGCGATGCCCGAACCGTTCAGGGCGTCGCCGTAGTAGTGCTTCACCTGCGGCGTCAGCGTCTCCGCGAACGTGCGCACGTCGCCCGCAAGGCCCGCCTGAACGTCCAAGGTCGGCATGTTCGCGACGGGGGTGCCGGGCACGCCGCCACGGAGGCGCAAGAACCGAGTGTGCGTGTCGTTCGTCTTGCCGCGCTGCGAGATCTCGACCGTCGAGCCCGAGAGCGAACTGACCTTCAGGTTCTCCGGCGTGCCGGGCGCAACGTTGTCTGAGATGATCGTGATGGTAGCGGTGGGAGACCAATCTCCGTCGTCGCCGCCACCGCCAACGTAAGCGGTCTGGACTTCGTAGTTGCCGTCCTCGACCGCATCGCTCAGGACCTGCAGTACGGCGTCGTCGGGCGCGGTCATATTCCGCCAAGTGCTCGCCCCAACCTTGCGGAAGCGGCCGGTCAGCGAGAGGTTCGGCCATCCCTCGACGGGAGGAGAGGTCGCGCTGATCTTGGCGACCAACGTCCCGCCGATGGTCTCGCGTATAACCGCGACCGTCGGCTGCGGCGGCTTCGGAAGGTCATCCGCGTCGTCGCTGTTGTCCGGGATCGCCGGGCGCCGGCCTTCCTTGCTCGTGTCCCAGTCGTAGCGCGCCGGATCCACGCTCTGGAACTCCACCCGATACGAGCCGTTCGTGAACATCTCGTCGTGGAAATCGGTGATCTCGCACGGCACCATCCGGGTCGACGCGCGGCGCCCGTAGTTCAGCATGAAGAATCGTCGGCCGCGCAGGTTCTCGCCATAGGGGCGCAAGACCATCGTCCCGCGGATCTTGCAGCGCGCCTTGTCGAACTCGATCTGGGCGAGCCGCCGTCCCTGCGTCCAGGACTGGCACCACTCCGCCTCGACGTCGCGCGCGACCGGCTGCGCGCCGGCGTCGATCTCCGCTTGGTTGACCCAAGGGTCCGCCGCGACCTTGCCGTAGTTGTGGTCCGGCGAGTTGATCTGGACGTTGAGCTGCGTGATGCGCTCGTCGGCCATCCGGCCGCGCCGGATGTCGATGTCGTAGATGTGGAGGTCTTCGATGACCACCGCGGGCTCATAGTACCAGCCGGCGTAGACGACGATCGCGCCGTCGCCGCGCTCCGCGAGCCACCCGTCGCACGAGCGCAGCATCGCGCCGACCACGCCGCTGCGGGCGGTCTTCGTGTCGAAGTGGCCGCCGATCGTGTAGCGGGGCTCAACCGTCCCGTCGCCGCGCAGCACCTCCTCGTCGCACTTGTCCATCGCCGCGCGCCAGTAGGCGGCGACCGGCGCGTAGACCCGGCCCACGGGGCGGCCATAGCCGGCGGGGCAGTGGCAGTAGAAGTTGAGCAAGCAGACGAACGGGTTGCGCGTCCACTTCCACGTCGTCGGGTCCGTCTCGATCTGGGTCGGATCGCGCGGATCCCAGCAGCGCTGCCAGCGAGCGACGACGCTGAGCCGCGGGAGGCCGAACGGCAGGCGCTTCGTGTACTGCTTCTCGGACGGGGTGTCCGTCAGCAGAAGCGCCGAGGCGATGGTGTCGCCACGATGGTCGGGCGTCCAAGCGTTCGGCAGCGCCGAGACCATCTGGCTGTACGGCGTCTCGGTCCGGAGACCCCTGCGCCAGAAGATCTGAACGATGAGATCGGGCGGGATATAGCCGCGGTAGCGGCCCTTCCCGTAGTTCACCGGGCCGTCGACCTGCCCGGCGTCGAAGGTCACGATGTCGTCGTGCAGGTAGAAGGTCTCGTAGCCGTCGATCTCGCCCTGGTGGAAAGCGATGACGTCGTAGGACTTCGCCCCCTTGCTCTTGTAGGCCGCATAGGCGCCGCCGTTGCGGTCGCGCCCGTAGCCGTAGATCGCAGGCGGCAGCGCCTGCTTCATCGACTGCTTGCCGTCGGCGGGCTCCGGCACTTTCGGCTTCTCGGCGAGCAGCAGCTGCGCGCCTAGAAGGACGCCCGAGAGGATGGTCGAGCCGACGAAGCCGGCCAACGTCGTGCCGAGGAACGCGGCGCCGGCGGTCGCCGATGACACGCCGATCGTCGCGAGGACGGCCGCTCCAATCGCCTGGGGCATCTGTCAGACGTCCCACACGAGATGCGGCTGCACGCGGATGCGCGAGGCGTCGAGTTCAACGAGGCCTTCGCGGGTCCGGATGGACCAGCGCGAGGCGGTTCGAATGCAGCCAAAGGTCAGGTCACCGCCCTTGGCGCGCGGCACGCGCACCAGACCGATGGCGCCGAGGCGCGCTGCGGCCGCAGTCGTCAGAGCGAGGCCGGCTCGCGCCGCCTCCGAGCTCACATAGGCGTCTACCCCGCCCTCTCGCTGAAGGAAGCGATAGGCGGACACGGGGCCGGAGACGCGGCCCAGTAGCGGTTCAAGCGCGAAGTCCGGGCGGACCACGGCGACCCAGCGCGCGAGGAACAGCAGGCAGTGGCTGTCCTGCCAAAAGCGCACGTCCTCGCTCACCTCGTCGAGATACTCGTCGAGGCGTTCTTCGGTGATCGGCATGGGCATCTAGAACTTCGGGAAGACCTTGACGCTGCCCTGCTCGAGCCCGCCGATTTCCGAGAAGAAGGCGTCCGTCGGGTGCAGCTGCCGGTGCTGAGCGTCGCTCCACGAGTACAACTGCGAGCTCGACCGGGTGATCTGCTGAGAGCCGACCTTCAGGGACAGCGTCTGGCTCCCGCTGCTCAGCTCGCCGTCCTCCATCGATCCGCCGCTGTCGCGCGCGCCGAACTCGCCGGCCTCGCCGTTCCAGATCCAGGTCGCGCCGCCGATCATCTGGAGCTTGTGGTCGTAGGTGACACGGCCGATGAACACCTCGGCGCCCTCGGCGAGATCGGCCTCGACGTCGAACATCTCGGCGATGTCGCTCGGCACGCCTGGCAGGGTGAACGAGACCTCGTCGGAGACCCCGTTGATGGTCTGCTTGAGCGCCGGGATCGGCCCGAGGCCGGGGAAGCAGGTGTAGTAGGCGCCGTCCACATCCTCGACGCCGTCGGCCGGCAGATAGACCCCGATGTTCGCGGACGTCAGCCGGCTGATCGAGCCGTCGGTCCAGACGATCCTCGCCACCACATCGAAGCCGCTCACGTTCGCATACGCCTCGATCGGAGCCGGCTCCGGCGGGGGCAGCGCGCTCATACCGTCGCGCCCGAGAGGACGCGCAGCTCCTCGAGGAAGGTCACGGACGAGAAGGAGACGATGTCCTCCTCGTAGCTCATGCCGTTCGGGTCAGCGAGGCGCATGAGGCAGCGTGGGTTGTCGAAATCGAGCTCTGTCCCGGCTGCGGTGGGCTCGCGCAGCGGCGGGTTGATCTCGATCGTGTAGTCATAGCCGACGACCTGCCCGCTCACGACGACGTCAGCCATCGCGTTAACCCCGGCGACCTCGTAAAGCCGCGCTTCGGCGACCGGATGGACGATCGTGAAGGGTTCGGCGCCTTGCAGCGGCTGCGCCCCCAGGATCCGCACCTGAATTTCGGTCGCGCCGTGGGCGGCCGCCGCGGTCAGCGACGCGCCGATGGTCTGTCCGGCGTAGCCTGCGCCGTCGCTGAAGAACGTGCCGTCGCTGTGCGGGATCTGATCGGCCGGCACGCCAAGCGCCTGGGCGAACCACAGGCGACGGAGCACCGGCACGACCATGACGCCGGAGCCGTTGCGTTGGCGGGCCCGCAGCGCCCGCCATGCGCGGTACTCCTGCTCCGTCTCCAGCCAGATGTCGGCGTAGGTCAACTTCCACAGCCCGCCGCGGCCCACGCCGAAGCGGTCCGGCGTGTCGTTCGCGAGCGATCGGAGCCCCTCGATCGACCCGCCGACAACGTCGCACTGCATCTTCCCGCACTCGAACAGGTCGATCGGATAGACGTCGCGGCCGGCCATCAGTTCGTGTGCCCGTGCTTGCGGTAGAAGGCCTGCGTCGAGGGGTAGGACTGGTTCGAGACCTGGACCGCCTTCGCCCCGGCCCGGGCGCTCTCGCTCTTCGCGACTGGCTTCGCCGTCTGGACCATCTTCGCCTGCAGCAGCTTGTTATCGAGTTCGAGCCGCACGACCGTCTCCGAGCCGCCATAGGACGGCGCGGGCGGAGGCGGAGCGGACGGAACGGAGCCGAGGACGCTCCACCCGTTGTCGTTCGCGAGGTCGTAGTTGTCGTTCCCAACGTAGCCGCCGTCCGCGAAGCCCGGCATGCCGTTCCGCAACGCCTCCAGCGCCCCGACACCGATCCGGCTCGTGCTGGCCGCGTCGAAGACGTATTCGCCGCGGTGGACGACGCCAGCCGGCTCATGCTTCCCGCCGTGGCCGGTGTAGCCGCCCTCGTCGAAGCCGAAGATCGAACCGACCACGCCGAGAATCCCACCGATGCCGCCACCTCCCCCGCCGCCGGCGGACCCGATGCCGCCGAGGATCGTGTTGAGCACCGAGCCGAACATCCCGAGGAAGCCCTGCCCGATCTGGCCGGCCCCCTGGACGATCGAGCCGAGCGCGCCAGTGAATCCAGTGCTGAACGTGTTCGCCGCGCCCTCGGCGGACGTGGCGAGCAGGTTGGTCGAGGCGCCGAGCTTCGACGCGTCGGCGGCGACGCCCTCCGGGCTGATGGTCGTGTTTGCGAACTGGGTGAAGCTGTTGCCGAGCGTCCCGAGCCCGTCGTTCGCTGTGCCGGCGGTCTGCGCCAGAGTGGCGAGGTTGTCGTTCGCAGCAGCCGCGCCGGGCATCGCCGCGCCGCCGGCGGTGAGCGTCGCCTGCGCCGGCGTGCTGTAGGCCTCGCGCAACCAGCCCGGAGCGTTCGCCCCGCGGCCGCCCGCGCCCCAGACGCCGGGCGAGCCAAAGCCGACGTGCATGCTGCCCGGCTGCATGTAGCCGGGGCCGGCGCCGAAGCCGGTCACGCCGTTCGCGCGCGCCTGCCGCACGATGTCCTGGTAGACCGGCACGTCCGCCGGGTTGTTCCAGTCCAACCGCCGGCCGTTCTGCGAGAAGAACACGTCCGCGGCGTTGCCGTGGTCGTGGCGCGTCGAGCCGACCCGCGGCCCGCCTGAGCCAATGCCCGCTTGTCCGCCGGAGAAGACCTCCATCTGGATGCCCTTCTGGGGCAGGAAGGAGAAGGCGTTTACGAGCTTCGGGTCGAGCGGCTGGTTCCGGGTCGCGCTCTGGTTCGCGTATTTCAGCCAACCGCCGGCGTCGAAGGCCTGCGCCACCCGCGCGTTGACGCCGTTGTCGTTCGTCGCGGCGCCGGTGATCGCCGCGAGCGGGGCCTTCGTGACATCGCCGCCGGCGCCGAGGCCGAGGAGGCCGCCGACACCTGGCGCGGTTGCGCCGACGGTAGTGACGAACAGCGCCGAGGCGGCGGAGGAGCCGTCTCGCTTCCCGCCGAACACCCCCTTCAGGCCTAGGCTGTCACCGACCATCGAGAAGGCTTGGTCGTAGAGGTTGTCCCAAGCCTTCTTCGACGCGTCGTCGAGCAGCCGGCGACCAGCGGCCGCGAAGGATTTGCCGATCCCCTCGCCCGAACGGAGGCTGTCGCCGAGCGTGGACCAAGCGTCCTTGCCGACCTCCTTCATCTCGCGCAGCGCGTCGTTGATCTCGAGCTGCTGGCGAAAGTAGTCCGCGGCCGCGACCCGCACGCCGTCGATCTCGATCGCCTGCCGGCCGGCTTCCGTCGGCGCGCCGTTGTGCAGCAGCCCGGCATCCGTCAGCTGGCGATCGATGTTGGCGTCGCCGTCCGTCATGAACAGGCGGCGACGGTCGTCGCTGATGCTCTGCGCGAGGTTCGCCTGCCGCCGGACCTGCGCGAGCCGCGCGAGCTCGTCGGCCTCGCGGCGGATGCTCTCGGTCGTCTCGGCGGAGACGCGGTTGTAGTCGCCCGTCAGCTCGAACGCGCGCTGCCGCGCCTCGTTGGTCAATTCCATCACCGTGCGGAGGCGGTCATTCTCCTGAGCGGATTGCCCGATCGACTCGGCCTCAAGCTCCGCGGCGGCCAAGCGCTGGCGCGACGCCTCGTTCTGCCCTGCCGCGTAGTCTCGATCGGCCTTCGCCGCGTCTTCCATCACCCGGGCGGCCGCGGCCCGCGCCTCGGCCTCGCCGTCGAACGCGCGCTCGAGATCTCCAGCGACCTGGACACGAGCACGCGCAGCCTCGATCTCCGCGCGCTGAGCGGGCGTGCGCGCGTTGATGGCGGCGAGGTCCAGCTCCCGAAGCCGCCGCGCCTTCTCGGCGGGCGGCAGATAGCTTTCGATCGCGGCGGTGACGCGGGCCAGAGCCTCCCTGTTGACGTTCAGGTCGGCCGCGCCGCGCGCGATGGCCGGATCACTGATGGAGGCCGCCAGCTTGGCCTGCTTTTCCAGAAGGTCCTGGTAGTCGGAGGGCCCGCTAACTATCCCCCGTGCGATCCCGCCGGCCTCAATCGCCTTCTGATTGGCCGCGTCCTGAAGGTTCTTCTCGAGATCGGCCTGGCGCTTCCGGATGCGCTCCTCGGCGTCGCGGATCGTCTGCTGATCCAGATCATTGCCGCCGGCGCCGCCGCTGAACCAACCCATGATCGGGTTGTCGCGGCGGTACTGCATCCTCCCCCGCGCGGCGTCGATCATCCGGCGGTCATCCGCTTCGGACGGCTGCTGAGCAATCCCTGCCAGCCACCTGCCATAGGCGTCCGTCGCGTCATCGATGTTCTTCTTGACGGTGTCCCACACCGTGCTCTGCTCGCGCAGTTTGTTGGTCGGCTCCGCCATCGCGGAAGAGAACTGACGGAACATCTCCGCGGCGGCGCCCGTCCGATCGCCCATGCGGTCCAGCCGCTGAATGGTCTGGAGAGACCGATCGTCGAGGAAGGCGAGCTTCTCGTTCAGCTCCTGCGCGCCCTTCGCCGAGTTGGCGAACGCCCGCGTGATCTCTTCCCCTGCCGCCGCGACATCCTGGTGGGAAACCGCCGCGAAGGCTTCAACGATGTCCCCGGACAGCTGCTCTGCAAGCTGCGGGCCAACGTTGCCGGTCGCCATGAGAGCGGCGACGCGCTCGCGAGCGACGCGTACCGAGACGTTCCCTGCCGCGGCCGCCCGCTGGGCGGCGGCCTCAGCTTCCGCGACCGTCGTTCCGGTCAGGCGCCCGAGCCCCTGAAGCGACTGCTCAAGCTGCTTGGCGGAGGTGCTCGCTCGATCGAACGCATAGGCCGCGTAGACGCCGAACGCGACCGCCGCGGCGCCGGAGACAGTCAGCGGGGTCACCATCGCCCACACCGATGCAGCCACCTCCTTCAGCGCCTTCATCGCCCCGCCGGGGGCGGACTGCAGGATCTGGAAGGTCTGCCCGGACTGTGTCGCGATGACCTGCAGGATGCTCGACCCCGACATCAGCATCGTCACGCCGTCGTTCACTTGGAACGACAGGTTCTGCCACTGATGCCCGAGCAGCCCGACACCTTTGGACGCGTCGGTCGCCGTCTTGCCCATGCTCGAGATGCGCCGGGAAGCTTCGATGTTGGCGAGGTTTTGTCCGCCCATCGCCCCGAGGCGATCCCAACCTCCAGATCGATAGGACGCCTGGGCGGAAGCCGCTCGCTGCGCCTCCCGCGCGGTTTCGGCCAATGCAGCCCCCGCCTGACGGGCCGCTGCCGTCGTCCCATTGAGGACGCCGATCTGTTCCGCGAACGCGCTCTTGGTCCGCGCGAGTGCGGCGGCCCTCTCGCCGTCGGAAATGGCGCCGACCCGATGGGCGCGATTTATCTCGTCGAGATCGCTTCGATACCGCTCCTGCGCTGCGAACAAAGGGGAAAAGCGCGCGCGCAGCTGGTCGAGCTGCGTGCCGTAAGCCTGGACGTCTTCCCCGCGCTGCGCGCCACCGAAATCGGACCGGACGCCCACCATGTTGTCGATGCGCGACTGAACCGTCGGGGCCTTCTGCACCCCCGCAGCCATCTCGTCGAACTTTTGCCGGGCGCGCCCCGCAGCTGCCGCCAGCTCGTCGGTCGTGATGACGCCCATGCTCGCCATGGTGCGGTAATCGGCAATCTCGGCGGTCAGCTTGGCCTGAGCAGCCGCGAGAGGGTTTAGTTCGGATCGCAACTGGGATGCGGCGGTCTCCATCCGCACAAGTTCGCGCTCAAAGGCGGCTCCCGAGTCGGACGCCGCCTTCGTGGTGTTGAGGATCAGGCCGAGTTCGCGATTAAGGGAGGCGTGGACCTGTACATGCGCCTGATCCAGCGGAGAGTTGGTCGCGGCGCCGGCCGTTTCCAGCGCGCGCTGCATCCGCTCAATGTTCTTTGCTGCGGCGTCCGCGCTCACAGCGCCAACGTCCATCGCCTTGATTGTGCGGTTCAGGTCCTGTTCGAAGCGCAGGTAAGCTTTTGCGACGCCATCAACGCGAGCCTGGGAGCTCGCCCACGCGCGCTGCGAAGCCTCCTGCTTACGGGTCGAGACGTCGGTCGCCGCCCCCGACTGATCAGCCGCCTTTGCGAGTCCCAAGTGTGCCGACTTGACGGCATCCATGTCTGCCCGGAGCTTGTCCAGACCGACCGAGCGCCCACGCACGGTCAACTCGCGGATGGCCGTGAGGGACATCGACATGGTGCTATCCGGTTGTGGAATCTTGACGCCTCACGCAGCATGGCGGCCATCGCCACCACCTGCTCGCGGGCGCATCGATGTTCAGGTCATAGCTCTAAATTTTGCCGCCGCTTCAGCACCGGCCCACTGAATTGATTAGAGCAACATTATTCAATTTTAGTTTCGTGCATCAGTCGACAGCACTATATTTTACACGATATGACGTATTTTTCTGATCATAAGGGGGATGCGACTTGAGCGTGTTTTTAATGATCGTCGGAATCCTAGGATGGGTAGCAGGGGCCCTGATTTTGCTAACTGCGCAGGGCGCAATTCATGAAGGAATCGCGATAGTTTCTATGGGACTCTCCACTCTAACTATCGGCATCAGCGCAATACTAGGGTGGCTATCCAAGATCTCTGGGCAGCTGCAGTCGATCGAAATCAGTGCGAACGATGTCCGCATGGCTCTGGTGTCCCCCGAAGATTACACGCCTTCGCAAGCCACTCACCCCGAGCCTCAGAACGGTTACATCGTTCCCCGGCCTGATCTTAAGGATCCGCGATACCGTACTTTCTAGCCGCTACCAAACGCCAAGAAAATGAAAGGCGTTGCTGCGACCATTTTAGGAATCGGCGGGGCCCTCCATCTTCTCCGCGATTTTGGTCAGTAGGTCGCGGATCGCCGCCCCGTCCTTGATCGACACTGCGCCGCCGATGTCGTCCTTGCCCTTCGGCTTCCGCCGCTCGAGGAACTCGTCGTCCATCGCCCGGATCATGCGCTCGAACCGGTCGAACTCGTGGGTCGTCGCGATGCCGCTGCGGATGGCAAACCGGTCGATCGCCTCGAACGGAATGCGGCCCTCCCCCATCCCGATCGAGCGGCTCGGGCTCAGCCGGAAGAACGCGTCGAAGAAGAACGCGCTTTCCGGCCACAGATCGGGCTTGTTGAGGTAGTCGGCCGGGAGCGGCCGGCCCTTCTTCTCAAGTTTCGCGATGGCCTTGCCTTCGCCGGACCACTTCAGGTGCCAGCGGAGGCAGTCTCGGAGTTTCCCTCCACAGCCTCTTCGTCGTCGCCGTTCTCTTCGGCCACGATCGACGCCGCGTAGAGGATGCCCCCGCGCAGGGCCACGAAGTCCGGGTCCGCGATGAGGTCGGTCGCGGCTTCCTTGCTGAACGCCAGCGGGTTGCCGTCGTCGCCCTCGATGCCGTCCCAGTCGAGCAGGATGGTGTCGATGATGCACCGGCTCTCGATGCGCGTCTGATCCTCGACGCTCAGGCCGTTGCGGCGGTTCTTCCGCGGGACGGCCAGGATCAGCTTGTTCTGCAGCCGGCGGTAGTCGGTGTTCCCAATGCCGCGGACCTTGAAGCGGACACCTTCGAGCTCGGGGATGTCCCCGACCCAGGCGCCCTCTTCGAGCTTCGCGGCGTCGATCTTGATGGCGGACAGCTTCATTGGGAGTAGCGCCTTTCAGGTCGCGTGAGAGCGGCCCGCCATAGGCGGCGCCGCGCAGATTACGGGGTGAGGAGAGCCGCCAGCGCTTCCGCAAGATCCGAGTTGATCGCGAGGCTGTAGTTGCGGCGGATGAGGTTGTCGTTCTGGCCGACGTTCAATCGGCGGGACGCCACGAGCGCCCGGAAGTAGATCGTCGTGGACGAGTACCCGGTGTCCGGGGCGTCCGGCAGGACGATCTTGAAGGCATAGTTCTTCTTGGTCTTGGAGGCCGCGATCAGCGCCGCCTGGCCCGCGTCGAGCGGGTCGTGGAAGCAGCGCAGGGCCAAGGTGCCCGCGTCGTTGGCGCCCTTCGCTTTCCGGACACGACCGTCCTTCAGCGTGGTGCCCGAGACGATGTTCGCCTCGTCGCCGAACTCGCCCAGGTCCTCGACCATGTCGATCTCGGCATAGGTGAGGGCGGCGAACTCGGAGGTCGTGTCGACAGACGGGAGGACGACGGGCCCGATGTAGATGCGGGCGTCGGTCGCAGTGATGATGTCGCCCATGAGAGGGGCTCCTTCTAAGGGACGGCTGACGTCTCACGACGCTGGCGGGCGGCCTTGCCTAAGGGCCGTTTGGCGGAACTGACGAGCGCTGCTGCGCGCCGTCAGGATGCGGAAAGGGCGGCGGCCTTCGCGGCGCGCTTGGTCGCGGCGGCGTCGGCGGGGACGAGGGCTTCGGCTGCGAGGGCGCCCTTCACGGACGGATCCTCGACGTTCAGGTTGACGTCCTTGGTCTCGCCCGGCTTGAAGCTGGTGAACGTCGGATCGGTCGGGGTGCCGCCGGTCGCGAAGTCCAGGCTGCCTTTGGTCGTGTTGGTGTACTTCGGCATCGGATCCTCCGTCAGCCGGTGAACGTGAACGCGTACGGGATGACGAGGGCGGTCACGAAGTAGTTGCCGTCGTCGTTCGCGTCGCCGACGTAGGTGTCGCCGGGGACGAAGGTCCGGACGCCGGAGAACTTCCGGTCCCGAAACAGGGTGGCGATCTCCTCGGCCCAGGCTGACGCCTTCGCGAGGCCCTCGCCGATCTCGACCGCGATTACGACGCGGATGCCTCCCTCCTCCCGGTAGAGACGGCGGTTCACGATCGGCCGCCCCTTGTCGGAGGCTGGGAACTGCAGCCGCAGGTAAGGAGATCCGCTCTCAGGCGCGTCGCCCTCGACGTTCGCGTCTAGGATCGCCGACTTGTTCCAATTGCTCTCAAGCCGCGCGGTGACCGCGGCGATGACGTCCGGATGAGCCATGATCAGTCCCGCCCGGTGACGACGATCGCGGGCAGCCGCGTCTCGCGTTCGATCGTGTGAGCCGACCGCTTCGCCGCCGACGCCGACTTGCCGCCCTTCCGACCTCCGAGCGCGACGTAGTCGAGCAGCGTGGAGCGATAGGTGAAGCGCACCTTCGCCAGGTTGCCGAACCGGCGCTGTGCGAGCTCGGCGACGACCTGGAACACCCCGTCCGGCGCCTGATCGGACAGGCCCCGTTCGATCTTCCGCGCGTACGGCACGCCCGGCAGGAACACGTATTCGCTCGCGGCCGGGTACTGCGCGCCGGCCGGCACCTCGACGCCGCCCGCCAGCAGGTGGAACGACTCCCGGTATTCGCCAGTCAGCACCGGAGCGTGGTTCACGAGCTGCTCGGCGATGTAGACGAACACGTCGTCGAGCATCTCGAAGGCGAAGACGACGGTGCCGTCTGGGCGCACCGCGTCGATCGACCCGCCCGGACGCCCGTCCACGAACGTCGCGTGCGGCGGGACCCGGCCCAGCGCTTGGCGGTTGACCTCCTGCGCCTCCGCGAGCTGTGCGCGCGCAAAGCTCGCCAACTGCCGGCTCTGCGCGGCCGGCGATAGCTCCTCATCGACGATGGCGCGGATGTCGAGGTCGATCGGATCGACCTTCGTCCGCAGCGACATCAGCCTCTCACCCGCAGCTCGTACGCGATCAGCACGCCGGCGACCCGTCGCGTCTGATCGTCCACCGCCTGCACCGTCATCTTGCGGGCGCCCTGCAAGATGGCGTCGGTCGAGCCGGACTTGATCGGCATCGGGAAGTCGCCGAGGTCGTCCGCCATGAAAATCACCTTGCTGTCGCCCTGCTGGACGTTGCCGGTGAGCTCCTGAGGCTCGTAGCCGGTGACCCGCGCCTTGAACGTGACCTCCGGGCCGCCGCCGCCCGACAGCCCGCGTCGGAGCGTGACGGGGCCTCCGTTGCGGCCGATCTGGCGACGATAGGCGGCCTTGGCCTGCTCAGGCGTCATCAGCGCACCCGCGCGAGCCGGTAGGGCCGGAGAAGCGTCTCAGCCTCGGGAGAGGCGAGTTGGCTCCGAGCCCCCGGCACCCAGAACGTGATCTCTCCGACGCCGTCCACGTCCTCGCTCTTGACGAGCGGGTCGCGGCCCTGCGTAGACAGCGCAGCGCCGACGAGTTGGATCACAGCGCGCTCGACATCGGCTGGAAGGTCGGCGCCGGTCTCGCCGGGCAGCACGTAGCCCGCGACGTAGCGGACAGCGAGGACGGAGCCGCCCCAGAACATCCGGCGGCCTGATGCGGCGCTCAGGCGCCACAGGAATCCCCGGTCGGTCTCATAATCCGCGGAGGAGATCGCCGAGCCGTTCCAAGTCACCGTCTCGACGGAGCTTACGGGGCCCCGCTCCAGCAGCAGGGCTCGGTTGAGATCGCAGGCGCGGATGGTTTGCAGCACCGTCTCGCGGGCGAAGGTCCGCCGACAGAACCGCTCAGCGGCCGCGCTCGCCTGGTCGATGAACCGCTCGACTTGGGCATCCGACGGCGTCTGCGACCCAAGGCCCAGATCCATCCGGACATGCTCGACCGTCGTCAGCCTCCGCGACGTGGCAGATTCGACGACGGTCAGCATCCGATGCCCGCCTTACTTGGAGTCGCCGGACTTCGCGTCCGGCTCGGCGACAGAGACGCCCTGCTCGCGCAGGTTCTTCGCGACGGCTTCGCTCTCGCTCAGGCCCGGGTCGTTGAAGTCGATCCGGTTCTGGTCGAGCGTCGTGTCCTTCCGCGGGTTGTCGTCCACGGCCGGATGCGACGGGTCGAAGTCGGTCACCTGGACCGGCGCGCCCGAGGTCGAGAACTCGGTAGCGGCGGGGATGTTCGCCGGCGCGGCGCCGGCCTCTTCGGCGGGCTTGTCGCCTGCCGTGGTCTTGGTCGTGGCCATCAGCGGCCTCCGTCAGCTTGAGGAAGGCGCGACGGGCCGGTCGACCCGCCGCAGTGGCGCGGCGCTTAGGACGCCGCGACCTTGAGGGCCCGCATGGGCTCGGGGTTGTAGACGCCGCCGCCGACGCGCTTCGTCGTGTAGAAGTGGACGAAGGGCTTGTTGGTGTAGGGGTCGCGGAGAACGTTGATGCCGATCCGGTCGATGACCAGGTAGGTCTTCTCCATATCCCCGTAGAGGGCGGCGATGTTGCCCGCGGCGACCGCCGGCATGCCGGGGACCTCGACGACCGGGGAGCCGTTGATGGTCTGCGGCTCGCCAGCGACGTAGGCGGGCTGCCAGAGGTAGTTCCCCTGCCCGTCCTTCAGCTTGCGCGCGGCGCCGAGGGAAAGCCGATTGATGTACAGCTTCGCGCCCGCCGCGAACTCGGACGGGAGCGAGTACATCAGGTCAATGAAGCCGTCGCCGGTCAGCGCGGCGGCCGCGCCGGTGGGGACCACGGGGATCGCGCCCCACGGGTGACGAGCGGCATTCGCGGCGCCGGTCACGTAGGTCAGGAGGCCGTGGGGCTTGTTGGTGCCGTCGCCCGAGAGGAAGGCGATGCCTTCCTGGCGGGAGAACTCCACCTCGACCTCAGCCGCGAGCCACTGCTCGAGGTCGAGGGCCGCGTCCTGCAGCAGCTGCATGGAGATCGCGGGGTTCGCGTAGAGCTCGCCCGGGGTGAAGTCCAGCGACCCGATCGCCGGCGTCGTGGTGGCGGGACGCGAGGCCGTCTCCCCCACCCAGCCGGAGCCGACGGCGCGGTCGTTGAACAGCTTCTTGAAGCCGGCGACCGAGATCGAGATCACCCGAGCGTTCTCGCGGATCTTGGAGATCTGCTTGAGCTTGTCTGTGACGGTGCGATCCCACTCGACCGGCGCGAAGTAGCCGCCCTCGGTGTCCGCGCTCTTGGTGAGCGCCGCGCTGACCTCGCCGCGGCGCATGTGTGCCTTGAAGGCCGCGAGCGCCTCGGGCGACGTCGGCTCGATGTCGCCCACCAGCTTGCCGGGGCCGGCCTTCTCGGCCGCCAGCTTGATCGCGAGCTCGTCGCACGCCGCCTGGAGCTTGCCGACGGCCTCGTTGATGCGGTCGACCTTCTCGGTCATGACGACATCGTCGACCTTCGCCTTGAGCTTCTCGTCGTTGGAGGTCTTGAAGTCCTCGAACGCGGAGAGCAGCTCGGCGACGACCTTCTTCGGGTCGGTGGCGTCCGCCCGCACCCGCGCGGCGACGATCGCCCGCGGAACCGGGCGGGCCGAGCCGAGTAGATCAGGGGTCGAGCCCAGTTTCGGCAGACGGGCAAGCCGCCCGCTGATGTCGGCGCGGACCGGGCCGACGACGGCGCGCGGCACGGTGAGGGAGGAAGCGGGCAGCACCAGCATGGCGCTGTAGACAGCCACTTCGCGAGCGGCGTGGGCGACGTCGGGCGCCATGACGGCGAAGCACGTCGCCAGGAGCGCGACGCCGAGCGCCGCGACCAGGAGGGTCTTCATTGATGTGCTCCTTGAGAGCGTAGAAGGTCTCGGAGACCGGCGAGATCGCCGATCAGGCTCAGGTCGTCGACAGCGCCCGGCGTGTCGTCTTCAGGGGCAGCGCCTGGCGTGCCCTTGATCCGGTTGATGCGGTCGCGCGCTTCGGTGCGCGTCAGACCCGCGTGGACAAGCTGGAGCTCCATGGCGCGCAGATCGTTGACCTGCTTCGCCTGCTCCTTGGTCTTGTCATCCTTCGTCATCTTCTCCGACGGCAGCAGCTCGTCGGCGAAGCCGCGCTCGATCGCGACCGAGCCCGACATGTAGGTCTCGTCGTCCATCCACTTGGCGACGGCGGCGGCCTCCTTGCCGGTCCGCGCCGCGTAGACGGCGGCCATCGCGCTGTCGAAGGGCTCCAGGAAGGCGGAGGTCTCCTCCATGTCGTGCCGGTTCCCGATCGCCACGACCCAGCAGTTGTGGATCATCAGGAACGACGCGGCGCCGATCTGGATCGTGTCGCCGGCCATCGCGATGATGGACGCCGCAGACGCGGCCATGCCCATCACCTTCACGGTGATCTTCTGGGGATGCTCGCGGAGTACGTTGTAGATCGCGATGCCCTCGAACATGTCGCCGCCGGGCGAGTTGATCTGCACCTCGACGTCGCGGTCGCCGATCGCGCGAAGCTGCGCCGACACCTTGCGCGCCGAGATCCCCTCGCCCGACCAGAAGTCCTCGCCGATCATCCCGAAGAGGGTGATGACGTTGTCGTTCCGCTCCACCGCATGGATGCCGGCGGCCTCCGCGGTCCATTTGTCGAGGACCGTCTGGGGCGTCAGGGCGGCCACGTCTCGGCGCGCCGGTTCAGGAAGCGCGCCCGGGCGCTCGCGCGCCATCACCTTCCCGATCACGCTGCGCGGGCGGCGCGCGACGCCGCGCTTGCGGGTCTCCTCCGCGCGCTCGACGGCCTTGGGCGTCTCCGCCGCAGCCGCGTCAGGCTGAATCGCGGGCGGCCGCGTCCGTTCGCCCTCGGCCTTGCGGCCGGGGTCGCGATCTTCCTCAGCCATGCCGGCCTCCTAGTTGTCGTTGAGGGCGGGCCCGCCGTTGTGGCCCATCATCGTGTTCTGCGGCTTCTCCCGGACCGGGAGGTCGAGGGCGTCTCGGACCTCGTCCCAGTGCATCCAGGGCTGATGCCCGCCGGCGCCGAGCGCCTTCGCGAAGAACTCGCCCTGCTGCTGCATCGAGCCGCGCAGGAGTGCGCCCGGGTTGAACTTCGCTGCGAACTGCTCCTTGTCGTCGCCGACGAGCAGCGTGCGGCTGATCGCCTGCTGCCAGGCCTCGAACCACGGGTTCAGCCCGTAGCGGACGAAGAACTGGCCCAGGACGTCGATGCCAGAGCCCCAGCTCGTCTCGTCGATCATCAGCAGCGGCCGCGGCACACCGAAGATGCGGGCGATCTCCTCGACCTGACGAGCCCGCGTCTCGTTCGACTGCGAATCCTTGGCGTTCGCCCCGATCGACTTCGGCTCGACCCCATCCTCGAACAGGGGCGTCCGACCCGCGTTGTCGGCTCCGCTGTACCAGGTGTCGAAATCGTTGCGGAGACGCTCAAACGCCTCGTCGCTCATCGTCTCGGGAGCCGAGAGGTAGATGTTCGAGAACGTGCCGTTCTTAAACAGCCGCCCGATCGCAAGGTCAGCAGAGATCGCAAGCGCGATCGCGTCGGCCGCCTGCTTCACCAGCGAGATGCCGCGGATACCGTCTCGGGTCATCCCGCGGATGTGCAGGATCTCGCTCGCATCGAAGTCCCGGGCGCCGCGGTCACTCGGCGTGTAGCGGTAGCCGACCGACCAATCGTCGTTCTGCTTCGGCTTCACGTGCGCCGGGTTCAGCGGGATCATCCGCAGGATCGTCCGCGGATCGTTGGGGCGCCGCACCACCAGGGCGTAACCGTCGCCCTCCGTCAGCGCCCAGTGCTGCAGCAGCGTCCGGAAGTCGAACGCCGACTGGAAGTTGTTCGGCTCGCGGTGCAGCAACGGGAAAAGCGGGTGGTCCTTCGCCTTCTCCTTCGTGCCGTTGTCGATCAGGTGCAGCGGCAGCATGCCGACGGTCTGCGAGATCAGGCTCACCGACCGGTGCACCGCCGGCACCTTCATCGCCTTCTCGGTCGTCACGCTCACGCCCGACGGCGTCATCGTGCCGAGGCAGAGGAACTCCCGGAGCCGCTCGTCGTCGAGCGAGATGAACTGCCCAACGTCCGCGCGGGGCCCGGCGCGGCGGCCCTCCTCTGCGGGCTTCGCGGCGGCCCGCCCGCGGAAGAGGTCCATGATCCCCATGCTCGGCTCGTCCTCACAACATCCTGAGGCCGCGCCTCTCGTAGACGGACCGCGTCTTGGCCGGCTGGGGGTTCAGCGACATCGGCACGATGGCGTCGAAGAGCGCCATGACCGGGTCGATCTTATCGTCGCCTGCGTTCTGCTTCGTCGCGCGGATGGCGGTGGCCGTCGGCTCGATCTTCAGGTTGCCGACGGCCCATCGCATGAGGCCGGAGCCCGCATGCACGAGCGTCCCTCGGACCAGCTTCCGCTCCGCGGTCTTGATCGCGTTCATGAGGCCATACCCTTGCGGGATGCCCTGCAGCAGCTCGTTCTCCTGGGTCACGCCGATCGTGCCGAGCGCGGAGATCATGTCGCCCAGCCCGGCCGGGTCGACGCCGACGTTCGCGATCAGCCCCGCGTCTTTCACGCGCTCGATCAGGCTGACGATCTGCTCGATGTCGTCGAGCTCGTCGTCAACGATCGTGAGCTCGCCGGCCTTCTCGAAGTCGAGAAGCCGACTTGCGATCGACTGCCGGCGCTGCAGCACGCTGCGGTGGCACCATGCGTGCGACCACGCGAGCCACCGCTGCTTTAGCGGGTCGGTTTCCTCTCCCTGCAGGCGTTCCCGCCCCAGCGCGCAGAAGCCGAAGAGGTCGTCCAGGCCGCCGCCGTCGAGGCCGATGGTGATGACGTCGCAGTGGTCCAGCAGCGTTTCGAATGTCAGGTCGTCGGCGCGGCGATCCCAGAACTCGGCGCCTGGCCATCGGTTGGCCCGCAGGTTCGAGCCGATCTGGATGTTCAGGTGCTTCGCGAGGAACGTCTGCAGCGCATTTCCCGCGCCGCGCCGCGCCTTGCGAAGCTCGTCCTCGAGGAAGCTCTTGCGGACTGACCGGCCGAGGTTCGGATTGGTGACGAACCACCACGCCGGATCGAGATAGGCCTTCTGAGCGACCATCTCCTCCGGGAACTCGTAGAGCACCGGCAGGCTCTTGGCGTCCTCGACCGTGCCGTCGCGGACATCGCGGAAATAGTCCAGCCGCTCCTTGAAGACCCCTGCCGGCGGATCGTCCGACTGCGTCGACAGGTAGATGATGAAGCCTTCGGGCCGGGAGGCTAGGCCGCCCGTCGCCTCCTGCAGCATCGCGCTCGCGTGCACGCGCTTGCCGAAGATCCAGAGCTCGTCGATCAGCACGAAGGCGGCCTTCTTGCCGCCGACAGTGTCGGTGTCCGCCGCCACCACCTTCAGCACCGCCCGCGTGATGCGGTGGGTGATCTGCCGGAAGTTGTCCTGGACGTGGAGGAGCGTCTTCAGCTCGTCGTCGGCCCGGACCATCGCGGCCGCCGGCTCATAGCTGTTCTTCGCGATCTCGATCGTCGGCGCCAGGATCAGCAGTTCGGCGGAATGCCGCCAGTTCCGGATCAGCGCCGTGAGCATGATGCCCGCGGCGATCGTCGATTTGCCGTTCTTCTTGCTGATGAGCAGGAAGAACTCGCTGATCAGGCGCTCGGCGCTCTCCGCGTCGTAGGCGCCGAAGATTGCGCGGACAAAGTCGAAGACCCATTCCTCGCAAGCCTCCCCGAAGGTCGGCTGCCCAGGCAGGTCGACGACCCGCAGCGACTTGAAGACTGCGAGCGCCGCCTCCGCCTCATCGGGGAAGAGCGGCCCAAATGGGATGAGCGACCGGCGCGAGACGATCCGCTCGGCCCAGTCGACGCAGGCGGTCGACCAGACCGGAACCGTCACTCGTTGACGACCACAAGTTTCGGAGCGGACGGCACCGCGTACTTGCCGCCGACCTGCTCAGCAGCGCGCTGCTGCTCCTCCTTCTTGCCCAGCTTCTCAGGGCGGGCCTCGGCCGCCGGTTCGGTGACCGCGGGTCCGCTGGCGTCGCCGCCCCAGCCTCGCGAACGCACCCCCTCCGCCGCGCTGGCGGCTCCAGTCATCTCCTCGAGCTTCTTGATCGCCGAGACGTTCCCGGCGCGCGCCGACTTGTAGAGGAGGTCCACGACCTCCCGCCGCTTGCGCGATGCGCCCGTGGCGAGCTCGTCCACGAAGTGCTTCTCGAGCGTCTCGCGGCTGCATCCGACCGCTCTGGCGACGGATTCGTGGCTCTCGCCGACCGAAACCAACTGCTCGACCGTGCGCCGAAGCGCCAAAGTCGGCTTGAACGCGGGCCTCCCTCGACGTGCAGCCATGAGCTGACGAACTCCGATTTTCCAGCAGGTTCAGGAAACCGCCCCGTTTTTCGGAGGCGGCCAGAAAAATTGTGCGAATGCGACCCGATGCGGTGCGCGGCCCCTAGGCCCCGAACTTTTGACCCCCCTACCCCTTACGAGGCTCAGAGGCGGCCGGTGGCGGGCATCACGAGCCGAGGCGCTGGACCTTCGCGGTGCGGACGCCGTGGTCGTCGGTGACCTGCATGGTCAGCTGGCGCCCGTCCCCTTCGATCTGATCCGACGCGAGGATGAGGCGGATGAAGCCCTTGTCTGCCGCCTTGTCGGAGCCGACCACCTCGTAGGTGCGGGGCAGCAAGGCGAGGACGTGGGGCAACACCTCGGGCGTCATGTCGATGTAGCCGGTGCCCTTGGTCACGACGTGGCTCGCTCAGTGTTCAGCACCACGTCCAGCTTCGCGCCCCGGTCCAACATGATCACGGCGATGTTGCGCTCCTGAAGCCGAAGCGGGGATGCTTCGAGGGTCCGGCCGATCGCCCCGAACTCCTCACTGGTCATTTCATGCGGCACCGTCAGGACAACCGTGTCGCCCTCCTCCAAGCGGAGGCGCTGGACCTGAGCGAGCACGAGCTCGTCGGTGGTGCGCAGCCGGGCGATCAGCTCCCGCATGATGGTCGATGCGCCATGGTCGTTCTCGTCCGTGAGGCGATCAGCTTCCCGCTCCGCCAGACCGATGAGTTCGTTCTTGGTCACGACGTCATCCTCTTCGCCCTCTCGCTCGCCGTCTTCAGCCCATGGTGCGACCCGCAGAGGCAGCGCCCGTTCTTCGGGTCGAGGGCGGCTCCGCCATCCCGGCGCTCGTCTATGTGGTCGGCGAAGAGCCGGTGAGCCGGTGAGGCCCGGTCGCAGCGCACGCCGTTCTCCACCCACTCGCAGCGGTAGCCTGCGCGGCGCTTCACCTCCTGAGCCCAGGCTCGGTGCTCAGGCGTCAGAAGCTCGGCGTCAGCGCGCTTTGGCGGCGGCTTGCAGGTGCGGGTGTCGATGGTGCGGAGGCGGGGCGCGATCGTCTTCAGCGCCACCGCACACCTCCGTCTGCAAAGCCACTAGGCTCGACAGTTGAGCCGCCTCAGTTCACGCTCTCCGTCGCCCCATTGAGCAGGAGATGTCTCCCGTGCGCCGAGTCGCCCTTTCCGTTCTGCTCGCCGTCTTGAGCGGCTCATCGGCCTTCGCCAAGGACATCGGCGTGCCGGAGATCTGTAAGGCGACGATCGCGAAGGTGATGGGTCGCGACCCCCGGATTATCCGGACAGACACTCAGGAGAGCGGCATCTACTACCTGAGCTACGTCCGGGACGATGGCACCCTTTGGTCCTACCGGTGCCGCCTTGAGGGGAACCAAGTCATCTGGGCGTCCGACAAGGGGCGGTGGAGAACCCACCCCGACGACGAGACGCTGACCTATCGTCTCTCACAGGACCGGCGGAGCCTGACCATCTCCGAGAAGTTCTCGGATGGTTCGAGCACGGAAGCTTCCTTCAAGGCGGCGGACTTCTAGCCCCGCCACCGGCACGTCCAGCGCGCCACGTACCAGCCGCGCGGCCGCTCCCCGCCGTCTGCGTCCATGGCGGCGCAGGTGGTGAGCGAGCCCATGCCGCGGGTGCGGGTAATGCGGCAGGCGCCGGGCTCGGCCTGAAGGCACAGGGCCACGATCAGCTCGACCATGCCCATGCGCGCGCGCCTCAGATGTGAAAAAGCTGCGTTCAGGGCCCGAAGTGAAACGCAAAAACCGCGCCTAGGTGTTGACCTAAACGCGGTTTCTGCGTATAAAGAACGGGTCAGGCAATCACGCCTGACGTCACCTGAGGAGCCGAAGATGCCGTTCATCTTCGAACTTAGGTGGAAGGAACTGAAGATCACCCTGATCTTCTGGTTCTAACCACCGAAGGCCCGGGGGGTGTTAGCGCACTCTCCGGGTCGCTCAGGAAGATAACTCCGAACTGGAGCCGCTTCAATGACCGCCGACGACCTCCGCGCACTGCGCGACCGGGCCAACCTCACGCAATTGGGGATGGCGAGCCTCGTCGGGCTCAGCCTCCGTGCCTACCAGGACATCGAGAACGGCGTCAGCGAGTTCCGCGACCTTCACCGCGTCGCGATCGAGCGCGTCGCTCTGGACCTTGCTGTGGAGCGCGGCGATCCGATGATCGCCCCGCCCAGCATCCGCGCGGCGGCGATGGACTTCTGCAACATGCTGCGGGGCGTCGGCGAACCCCCTCCATCCCCGAACTCTCCGTCGCGCGGCGCCAAACTGCGCGCCAACATCGCGGCCGGCCTTAAGAAGTCGAAGGGGGCCTAAGCTGCCGCTCGAAATAGCCCTGAGCGGTTGATAGTGGCAGCCGGCGCTGCGGCCCCGACTGCCTGTCTCCGTCCGCCCGGAGACCGAGCCTACAAGGGCGCTCCGCTACCCGATGTCGGGCCGCAGCCCTTTCCATGTCGGGTTCGCATCGTCACGCCCGTTCGCACGGGATCGAAATTTGGAAGCAGAGGCGGGATTTGAACCCGCGACCTTCAGGGTATGAACCTAACGAGCTACCGGGCTGCTCTACTCTGCACCACCGATCGCGGAGGCTCCGGCGAGGCCTTCAGGCCGCCGCCGCAGAACGCTCCAACATATCGATTTGTGAGGCGCTACCTGGGGAAAGCGGCCCAGTCTCGCGCCTCGTTGCGCGCGACCCGGTGGCCGGCGCGCTTCCTCATTTCGGCATCCGAGAACGTCCGGATGTCGAGGCTGGCGGCCGCCGTGGCGATCGCCTTCGCCGCCCACTCAGGCGGCACTGAAAACCATTCCCCAGCCACACGCTTGCCTGCGCGCTCCAGCAGGTCGTGGGTCTTCTGCTCGACGCGAAGCGCGAGAGGCCGCCCAGCAGTCCAGATGACCGCATGGAGCTTCATCTTGCGCCAGTTCCCGACCTGCAGCGCATCGAACCTGGCGCCAACGTCGGCCGCGATGCCTATCTTCACCGGCTCCGGCGCATCATCGAAGCCGATGATGTAGACCGCGCAGTAGCCGATCTCACGACAGGCCTTGCCTACCCCGCGAGGCGTCACTGCACGCCCTGCCTTCGTGATGCGGTCAGGCAACCTCGCGCTCCGCGTTCAGGAGCTTCCTGCGGCGGCGCTCATTCTGTTCGCGGGCCCAATCGAGGTCCCGTGCTTCGGGGTTGTCCGTGAGCTCCGTCCCCGGTGACCGCCAGCCCCCGTGGGAACGCGGTTCGTCCGAGCCTATCGGTGAGATACCACGGCCCGGCGTAAGTTGTGACACCCTGTCGAGATCGGGCATGCGCAGGAAAACGTTGCTCCTACAGAGGTTAGCAGCAAGTCGTTCAAGTGCTTTCGCAATTCGGCGATATGCCGTCCTCCGGTTCAGCCCCCTCTTGTCGCACCACTTCGAGAACGACCGTCCCCTGAGGACCGATTGAACGTAGCCCCGGAGGAGCGTGCGGTCGCCTTCGGGCATCCGGCTCTTGTGCCAGTCGAAGATGACCTCCTCCCACCGGGTGATCTCGGCGGCGCTCGGCGGCAGGCGCTTGCTCCTCATCTCGCGCTCTTCGGCGAGCCGCTTCGTGCCCCATTCGACCATGTCGCCGTAGGTGTGGGTATAGCCCGGCCAGAAGCCCGGCGAGGCGCTGGGGCCCAGGCGAGCGGCGGGCATGCGCCATTCGATGTCGCCGGCCTCGACGAGGCGGGCGAAGACGATTTCGGGCGTCCAATCCGTCAAAGCAGCCTCCTTTGTGCAGGCGGATCCAGCTCGGATTCCAGCCGGTCGGTGATCAACACGCGCATGACTTGGCGTTTCGGGCCGATGCCCATCCGGCGCGCCCTCGCCCTCACCTCTTCGAGCGAGATGCGGTCGAAGGCCTCCATGAAGGCCCCGCCCCTGTCCGAGAGATCGGGCCGCAGCCGGACCACGTCGGACACAGCGAGGATCGTCTCGCTCCAGAGCGAGGCCTTGTTGTTGGCGCTCTGGACGATCGTCCGGAGCACGAAGACAACGTGGCCGTCGCCCTGGCTCTCCGCCAGCTTGGTCAGCGCGCGGCGCGCGCGAGTCTCCCTCGGCCGGCACCGGCGCGACCGCTTCACGATGCTGATGCCGAGCTGATCGCAAAGGACATCGATCCGGGCCAACCGTCATGGCTCCTTGAACCGCATGATGGAGCCGGACGAACTCGCGCTCTACGTAGGCCTCGCCGCGGCGCCAAGCACCGCCTTCTCGGCCGGGAGGTGGGTGAGAGCCGACGGGCCACTCATCCGCTGACCTCATCAACTTTTAAAGAAGCGATTCCATTGCAATACAGCAAGTCTCTGCGCAAAACTTTTATCTCTGACGCGGGAGCCCGAAGCACTTTATGGAAGCATTTATCTTTTGGGCATTGGTGCCGGCTGTCACCGTTTCGACTGTGATCGTTGCGGCCATATCTGTTGGCAACATTTTTGCTAATGGCCGCCATGCGGACGCCGGCCTCGGCGCGCTCGCCACCCTCGCGGGCGGCGGAGCTGCACTGGTCGCAGCTTTCATCGCCTTGGGGCCAGTAAAAGACCAGCTTACAGAGCTTCGCCAGCAAAACGCGGAAATTTTGCGGCAAAGTGCGGAGAACGCTTTGAGCAGCGTCTCCTCGGAATTGACCGACCTAAAAAACGAATTTCAGTATAGCAGGCAGGTCGCATATCGACTTTCTGCACTCTCTCGCACCCCCACCAAATCGCGGGAGGAACGAAAGGCTCTCTACGAAACGACCCTGAGCTACGTACGCCAAGTCACAGCAAAAGTTGACGATGCCGCAATTGAGAAGGAGGTCGGAGGCTTCTTGTTCGATGCACTGGAGGAAATGGAACGGGTCTCCGCCCTGACTGACGCAGCCTTAAGGGTTGCCATTGAATTTGAAGCCCGAAAACCCGATCAAACTCAAGACCCGAAGCAGGTAGAATATTTCACCTCCCAGGTTTTCGCGTCGCTTCAATACCTTCTCATAAGAACTGTCATCTGGACAAATGAGTGCGCACGCCTGATGCGCGATTTGCAAAGTCGACGCGACCACCTCCGACATGTGGTTCGTGGCGAACCAGTTAAGCAAATTCTAAATTAGAGGTGTTCCCATCCAACGCCTCACTTATAATCAAACCTACACAGAGAGAGCAATACGTCGAGGTAATCAGCTCGGCCAGGGCAGGCAGCGACGACGGAACTCACGCCAGCCTGAATAAGGCCGGGCACGGTCCGACGTGTTGTTGCGCCGCGCGTTTCAGGTTGGCGCCGTAATCGACCGCGGCGCCGTGCAGCGGCACCTCGTGGGCCCGCGCCTTCCATGCGGGGAAGGCGTCGTCGAGCGCGGTCACGGACCACCTATGTGCGCGGCGTCGAGACTCGTGCTCATGTTGGCGGGATGAACATAGACCGCAATCTGACCATCTTGGCCGTGTGCTGCGTCACTCTGGGCGCTGCCCTCGGAATGACTGTTCATGCGCTGATCACCACGCCCGACCCTGGGAAGTGGATGGAACAGTGGGGAGGCTTCTTGGGCGCTTTGATCGGTGCCGCGGCTACGATTGCAGCAGGTGCATTGGCGTGGTTCAGCGCCACAAGGCCCGAGCGACTGGCTCGTCACGCCATCCGAGATCTTTTGGTGAACTTTCTCGCGCCGCTTGCTGCAGCGTGGGAAGGGTTTGGCCTTCTCGAACGAGAACCGTCCGTGGGGCTTCACTCGGTCATCGGTCACTCGCTTCAAGGGGCTTTTGCCCGCTATGATAGCGAAGCAATTCTCCGACAAGCAGAGCTGCTTCCACCCAGCGAACGAAGGTCCGTCGCTTCTCTCGACCGCTACATTATTTCTGCGAGCGAACAGGTTGACACCTTCCATGATTTGCGCCGAAGCATCACAGAATGGAACCCTCTGCCCGCGGATGCCCAACACTTCATCAATCTTATGCAGATTTCGTTCACGCATATTGTTGATCATGCAGAGCAACACTGTTCCGGGGCACAAAGACTGTTCATAAAAGTTTCTTTGATCAATACCGGAAATGAAACTTTTGCGGATGTTGTTCGTAGTTGGATCGATCGCGCGTCCAAGCATGGTTGATTTCCTCAAAGAGCCCTTACGCGAACGCGGGTTTCCGCCGTGTCTTCGTAGAGCTTCCAGTCGTGGCCGCTGACGATATCGCGTCGTCGCTCCACACGAGCCCGTTCAGGGCGTCGCCGACGAGCTTGCGGAGGTTGTCGCCGTCGGGCCGCGAGGTCTTTCACTTCGCCCCCGGCGTCGCGCTTCTTCGCCATCGCCGACTTTGGCTAAGGCCATGCGAGCACGACCTCGAGCTTGATCAGCCCAGACAGCGGTCGGCCATCGCTTGCCCGCGATATCCTTTATCTCGGCCATGAAGTTCCGCTACTTCTTCGGCGTGAACGTCACCGCGCCGCCTGCGCTAAAAGCAGATGCCACTGCGGATCGACGGGCCTCGGAGGAGCGATGGAGGATCTTGAGACCTACGCCGACGACGCTCTCCTGAAGCTGAGCGTGGCTGCGACCGTGGCCTACCCGGACGGCAGCATGAAGGCAGGTGGGCTCCGCCGGCTGGCGGCCCGCGAGCTTCTTGAGATCGATTTCGTGAATGGGCGCTACTACACCACTCTCCGCGCGATCAAGGAAATGCGTGAGCGATGTCGCGTCCCGGCAAAATCGCCCGAGCCGACCTCCGGAAGCGCACGCGTCTCGCACACGCCTGACAGGGTAAACGACTTGGGAAAGACACCGAGTCAGGTCGCGTTGGAGGCGACAGTCCGTGAGCTGCGAGGCAACCTTAAGGCCAAGCGGCAGACCTGACGCCTGTCCGTTAGGCCGGGCATTTGTCGGGGCGCCGGCATCGTCACGCATATGGCGCATGCGTCCTCGCGCATCTCGATCACTCGGATGAACACCGGCACGGCGGAGGCCGTAGCGAGCGCGCAGGCGATCAAGGCCGGCATCACTTTCGCCACACTCGACGTCACCGCGGTTCAGGCCCGGCCCGACGCGCTCGGCCACGTGCGGTCGTACCAGAAGTGGCCCGAAGACGCGGTCGGCGGCTGAACGCGATCTAGTGGCGGGCTCGGCCCGCCTCAACTGCCGCGAAGGCCGCCTGGTGATCCTCCGGGGATACCGACGCGCCGTTGATCGCAAACTCCACGCTCACGAGGTCGCCGCACAGGCCGGTCTTACGCCTCTCCCGGAAGACGTCGCCGGCCGCGGACATGCGGTCGTCGATCGAATAGCCGCCTGAAGCGACCAGATCGACAGCGCTGCGGCTCCCGTCAGGCTGCCGGACGAAAAGCTGGGCTCATGTCGCTCATGAGTCTCCGTCGTCATCGGTCGCTCTAACGAAACACTTAGCTTTCTGGAGTGACTAGCATTCCATTATGTGCTCTTGGATCTAAACCCACTATCCGATGATACAAATTCGCTGCATAGACAACGTTATCACCGGTTAGAACAGGAGATGTATAGTCGCCATGGGCTACTCTTGGCCATATTTGTATTAGTCCTGCGTGGCTTGCGAATTCATCAGGTCTAACATGGGCGTTCAAGGGACCTTGAAAAACTAAAAATACAACATTTCGAACAGTAAATGTTGTCACGGACAGATTTGGATCAACCCTCTCCGGCAGTATTTCCCCGGTTGATGTGTGAAGGCATCGACAAACGATGGTTCCCGAAGGGAATGTTGGCTCGCATCGGCCAATATAAACCTGCCACTTGTCAGAAAGTCGTCTGTGCTGCCGGATGAACGATCGTTCGACTTGAGGGATCGATATAAGTCCTGGCACTGCATATTGGTACGACATGGAAACCATCCCGCTCCAGGTTGCCAGAATATCTGTCGCCGCGCCGTCCAAACCAGACCAGTTACCTTCAAGTAACTCTTTTAGCACAGCGCTCGCGTTATTCTGCAAAGTACTCATCCATCCCGAGTTGCATTCCCTACAAGCTATTTTTATTTGGTGAGATAATGCTCCTCCCGGTCTGTCCAGTTTGCCCTTGCGCATCGTAGGGGCGTTAGTCTGTGTTTCACGATCAAAATTAGCGTGGGACGTCATGTGGTTTGTACGCGTGAACGGCTCTTTGATAAACGAGTTAAGCCACCTTCCAAAAATGTGCTCAGCCGTCAATCGCCCGGGCCCATTGCAGTAAACGCAGCTTTTTGGAGTACTCTGTTTTTTCGTGATCCGCTTGAATCTCGGAAGATCGTCACTTTTCATTTTTATAATCCGATAATACCGCTGGAAGACGCACGAATTGAGCTGAGAGCTCTCCTTCTCGGAAGATCTGGCGCTCTGAGCTTGATTCAGTTCAGGTGACATTTCCACACTTTCGCAGCCTTTGAAACGCGGCCGCCGCAAGGCGGCTTTTTTGTATCCAGAGACTAGACATGATCGACGACCGCTCACTTCAACGAGCGATTGCGACTGCGCGCCCGTACGCCGGCACGATCGACGGCGACGTCGGGCCCGCGACCCAAATCGCGAGCCACGCGCCGGTCCTGCAGCGCCGCGGGGCCGCGGCCGTCGCGGGCTGGAGGGCCGGACGGTGGCGCATCGCCGCCGAACAGGCGATCTTTCAGGATCTCGACCTCTATCCGAAGTGCAGCACAGTCGACTGCCTCGGCGGACCGAACACGCTACGCCTGGAAGTACTGGCGGAACGCGCAGCGAGAGACCGCCATCCCGGTGCCCAAGGAAGCGAGGTCGCGCCGGCCGCGATGCCGCCGGCAAAAGCAACCATCTGGCCGACGCAGGCCGGCGTGCCATGGCGCCTTCGGCTACAGCCAGACCAACCTCGATCTGCTGTGCTCCATGCGCCTAGCGTGGGAAACCAGGGTCATCGCCAAGACGATGACACTTCGCAGGAAGGTCGCCGCCAGCGCAAAGCGAGCGCTCGAGCACAGACACGCGACGCTCGGCGAGACCAAGCTCCGCGAGCTCGGCCTCGACCTGTTCGGCAACTCGCTGAACGTCCGGAAGATGCGCGGCGGCTCGGGGAGTTTGCGCCAGGCCGCCTCTGCTTGAAGCTGGCGTCCCGCAACCACATATCTCGGACACGACACCCGCCCGAAGGCCCAATCGGCGATCGTGGTCGTTATCTAAGGCCATATTTTGGGGTGGCGCCCCGTTGGCGGACGTAAACCGCATCATTGATCATCCGGCGGTGTGATGACCCCAAGCTCGGCGGGCTCTCAGAGCCGAGCAGGACGATCTCCAAAAGCTTTGCCCGCTTCGCGCGGCAGCTGGAGATCGGCATCATGGCTAAGCTCGCTCTCGACTTTTTCCCCCTCGCCTCTGCGGTCGACGATCCGTGGAGCTACGCCGCGTTCCTGACGCTGCTTGTCCTCTCCCTCCTCAGAAGCAACGGGCCTACCCCGAAGGAGTGATCCTCTGCTAGGATCACCATCTCGGCTGCTTTGGTCCTGATGGATGTCGGCGCGAGCCGGCTTCTACACCGCGAGTATGGACGAGACGAATACAGGCCGCCCGAGGAACGGGCGGCCCGGTGGTCAGTGCCTTAGCTCTGACTTCTAAGCTGATGGTCGCTGGTTCGAATCCAGCCGGGGTCGCCACGCCTTAGCGTGTTGGCGATGGACGATCTCCCGCTGGCGCGCCGCTTCAAGCCCACGCCGCCGTCGGGCGCCAGGTTCCGGCCTTCGCCGCCGCCGCGCCAGGCGCCTCCGCCTCGACCTTACCTCTTTCGCATCCTGCCGGAGGCTTTCGGACGCCTTCGCCGGACCGCGCCGGAGGCGTGGGACGCGCGATCGACGGATGCGCGGCGCGTCCCAGGTCTCGGATGGGCGGCTTTCGCCTCTCCCCCGGCTTGCCGACACTCTCGCGGACCGCCTCGGAAGACAGGCGATCTCTTGCGTGCGGCAGCGACGGACAGGACCTCTTCCATGGCGCGAAAGACGGCGTTGATCCTTGGCGCGACCGGACAGGACGGCGCCTATCTCGCGGAGCTGCTGCTTTCCAAGGGCTACCTCGTCCACGGTTTGAAGCGCCGGTCTTCGTCCTTCAACACGGGACGAATCGACCATCTCTACCAAGACCGGCACGAGGAGGACGTTCGCTTCACGCTGCATCACGGCGACATGACGGACGCGACGAACCTCATCCGCATCGTCCAGGAGGTCCAGCCGGACGAAATCTACAACCTTGCCGCGCAGAGCCACGTCCAGGTCAGCTTCGAGACGCCGGAGTACACCGCGAACGTGGACGGGCTCGGCACGCTGCGCGTGCTCGAAGCGCTGCGGATTCTGGGGCTGACCAAGTCCTGCCGCTTCTACCAGGCGTCTACCTCCGAACTCTTCGGTCAGGCCGCCACCGTGCCGCAGGACGAGCGGACGCCGTTCGCTCCGCGCAGCCCCTACGCCGCGGCGAAGCTCTACGCCTACTGGATTACGGTGAATTACCGCGAGGCTTACGGCGTCCATGCCTCCAACGGCATCCTGTTCAACCACGAGAGCCCGATCCGCGGCGAGACCTTCGTCACTCGGAAGATCACGCGGGCCGTTGCGGCGATCGAGCAGGGTCTCCAGCCGATGGTGTATCTCGGAAACCTCGACGCCAAGCGCGACTGGGGCCACGCGCGGGACTACGTCGAGGGCATGTGGCGGATCCTGCAGCAGGACGAGCCCGAGGATTACGTGCTCGCCACCGGCGAGACCCACACGGTGCGGGAGTTCGTGGAGGCGGCCTTCGGCTACGTCGACCGCGAGATTGAATGGAGCGGCTCGGGGCTGGATGAGATGGGCCGCGACGCGCGCACCGGCGAGCGGCTGATCGCGATCGACCCGCGTTACTTCCGTCCGACCGAGGTGGACATCCTGCTTGGCGACCCGACCAAGGCCCGGCTGAAGCTCGGCTGGAAACCGACGACGGGCTTCGCCGCCCTCGTCGGCGAGATGGTCAGCTCCGACCTCGAGGCCGTCCTGACGGAAGCCAGGCGGAACGACCGCTATGGCTGACGCGCTCCCCACCCCGTCGCCCTCGTTCGAGCTTGAGGGCAAACGGATTTTCGTCGCCGGCCACCGCGGCATGGTCGGCTCGGCGTTGATGCGCAGGCTCGCGCGCGAAGGCTGCGAACTGCTGACGATCGATCGCGCCGAGCTGGACCTGCGCCGCCAAGCGGACGTGGAACGCTGGATGGCTCGCTGGCGGCCCGACGGCGTGATCGTCGCCGCGGCCCGCGTCGGCGGGATCGCGGCGAACGCCCGCGAACCCTACGAGTTCCTCTACGATAACCTCATGATCGGCGCGAACCTGATTTCAGCGGCCGCGGCGGCCGGCGTCGAGAAGCTGCTGTTCCTCGGCTCGAGTTGCATCTACCCGCGGCTGGCCGAGCAGCCGGTGCATGAGGAACAGTTGCTCGCCGGTCCGCTGGAACCGACCAACGAAGCCTATGCGATCGCGAAGATCGCCGCGCTCATGCTCGCCCGCAGCCTCAACCTCGAGCACGGACGGCGCTTCGTCACCGCGATGCCGACGAATCTCTACGGCCCGGGCGACAACTTCGACCCCGCAAGCTCGCACGTGCTGCCCGCACTGATGCGGCGCATCCACGCCGCGAAGGAGGCGGGCGACGCGGCCGTCACGATCTGGGGCTCGGGCGCGCCATTGCGGGAGTTCCTGCACGTCGACGATCTCGCTGAAGCCTGCGTCCTCGTGCTCCAGCGCTATGACGAAGCGGCCCCCATCAACATCGGCTCCGGCGAAGAGGTCAGCATCCGCCAGCTCGCGGAGACGATCGCGAGCGTCGTGGGCTACCGCGGCGCATTCATCTTCGACCGCTCGAAGCCGGACGGCGCGCCGCGCAAACTGCTCGCCGCCGACCGCATCCGCGCGCTCGGCTGGCGACCTCGCATGACCCTGGCCGAGGGGATCGCGGCTATCTACCCGCTATGGCGCCGGCAGGCGGCGCACGGCTTTCCCGCGCAGGCGCTGGCGTAGGCTCCGGGCGGTCGACCCGCAGAATGTCGCGGGGCTCGAGTCGCGTGAATTCGTCCGCCGGCAGATCGACATGGGCCTCGCCGACGACCCGGGCGATGCGGAAGGACGGCTCCGGGATCTGCGCGGGACCGACGGCGAGACGTGAGCCGGTCTCGGTCAGCGCAGCCGTCGCCGCGCGAAGCTTCCGCTCGATGCGCGCGAGGTTAAGGTCGAGGTCGAGCAGCGCGCCTGCGTTGTCCTTCGCCTGCTGATCGCTCAACTCCTGAATCTTCTGCTCGATCTGCAGCTTGTTCTGTCGCGCGCGGGCGAGGTACGAGTCGAGGTCAAGCGCGTCCCGCCGGGTCGCGGACAGCTGGCGTTTGGACGCCAGCAGCCGCGGCAGCGGCGCGAGCCCCTTCTCCACGAGTCCTTGGGCAGTGTTCACCTCCTGCTGGAGCAGGCCGATCTCATCCTCGTGGAGGGCGATGCTGCGCCTCAGGGCGGCTATCTCCTGATCAAAATTCGCCCCCTGGCTGCGAAGCGCCGCCTGTTGGCCTGCGAGCACGGTCTTCCGAACCTCGAACAGCGCCTTCTCGTTGTCGATGATCGCAGTCAGGTCGGCGGCCGGCACGAAGGGATCGCCGAGCGTCGCCGCGTCGGGAGCGAAGGGCCCCCGGGCGATCTCCGCCGCAATCCGGGCGCGGTGGACACGGGCGGCGACGCGGGCGAGCCGCTGGTCGGCGACCTCCTGCTCCGCCGCGATCACCTGCAGCATCAGTGAATCCGTCGCGAGGCGCGGCCTCCGCAGGCCGCCGGCGACCGCGACAAGTTCCAGCGCCACCATGCCCGGCCGAAACGCGTATTGCCCCGGCCGCTCGAAGTCGCCCGCGGCGAACACCGGCGCGTACTCGGCGACTTCGACCAGCGGCGGGCTGCGCGTCGGCGCTCGTTCGGCGAGGCGGGCGGCGAGGTCCTGCGCGAGGTCGGCGACGGTGCGATCGGCGGCGGCGAGGCTGCCGACGAGCGGGTAGCTGATCGCGCCGTCCGGCCCAACTCTGAACTTCCCGGTCAGGTCGGCCTCGCCTACCACGGTGATCTGCAGCAGATCGCCGGCGCCGAGTCGGTACCCCACCGGTCGGTCGGCGGCGCCGGCGCCCGTCGGTTGGAATAGCGCGATCGCCGCGAGCACGGCGGCGGTCAGGACGAGCCACCCTCCTGGGGCCGTACGAGGGAGGCTCACGGTCAAGCTCCCGTCGTCTTGAGCATGCGCGGCTGCGCCGACGCCGCCGAGCCGAAATCCACGCTCTCCGGAGCCGCGGAAGGCCGTGCCGGGGCGATGACCGGCGCCGGGCTCGGCGCGGCCGCCCCCTTGGCGCCAAGCGCGACGCAACCGGCGATGGGGATGTTGCGGAGCGCGAACAGACGGACGGCATCGGACACCGCCTCGCGGGAGGTCACGCCCACCGTCTCGACGAGGATAACGGCGTCGGCCAGAGCGCCGACCTGCAACGCCGCCCGCGCCTGGCAGAGCGGAGGGGCGTCGACGAGCACGACGTCGAACCGCTCTCGCAGAACGCGGATGCGGCCAGCGAGGTCGAGCGCGGAGGCCTGTCCGCGGACACGGACCTCGTCCAACGCCCCGAAACGGGCCGCGCTGCAAGCGTCCGCCGACAGGCGAACGCCAGACACATCCTGCGCCGACCCTACGAGCGGCGGTCCGGGCGGGCTGGCGCGCGTGGCGAACGCGCGCGCGACGCTCTGGCCGCCCGGCTCCGCATCGAGGACAGCGACCGACAGCCCCTCGTCGGCGAGGCTGCGGGCGACGGCGACGCAGAAAGCCGCGCGTCCGGCGACGTTGGCGTCGGCCGAGGTCGCGAGCACCACCTTGCGGCCCGCTTGCGGCTGATCGAGCCGCAGCGCCGCGCCGATCCGCGCGATCGCCGCGGCAAGCCCCGAGCCGCGGGCTCCGGCCGCCGCGCCGAGCAGCGGCGCTCCGGCCACCCGCTCGAGCTCTTCCGTCGACCGTACCGCGCCGTCGAGCCGTTCCCGCAGCAACGCGCAGCCCACGCCCGCCGCGCAGCCGCTCACGAGGCCGAGGGCCAGCAGCGGCAGGAGCTTCGGGGTGGTGGGAGCTTGAGGCGGCTGGGCCCGCGACAGCAGGCTGGCGTCCGAGGTCGCAAGCCCCTCCTGCTCGATGGTCTGCTTGTAGCGGTTGAGGAAGCTCTCGTAGATCGAGCGGTTGGCGGCGGCCTCACGTTCCAGCTGGCCCAGGACGACGCGGTTCTGCCCCACCTCGCCCGCCGCGCGCTCAAGCTCGGCCACCTCGTTCGCCAGCGCCCGCTCCTTGCCGCGCGCGACCTCGACCTCGTTCGCGAGGCTCGCCACCACGCGGCCGATCTCAGCGTCGATCTCGGCGCGGACCGAGACGAGCTGTCGGCGCCGCGCGGGGAGCTCCCCGCTCTTCAGCGCCCCGCTCTGTTCGATGTCCGCCACCTGCCGGACCAGCTCGGTCTCTCGAGTCCTGAGCGACTGCACCGTGGCGGAGCCGAGCGCTTCGCTGAACGCTAAGGCGTCCGGGCTGTCCCGGACCACCAGGCGGACCGCCTCAAGTCTCGCCTCGGCTCCGGCTCGTTGCGAACGGGCCCCGGCGAACTCCGCGCTCAGCGCCGCGAGCCGTTGTCCGTCCGCGGTAAGACCGTTGATCTCTTCAAGCCGCTTGGTCCGCCGAAAGGACTGCGCGGCGGTCTCCGACTCCGTCAGCCGGTTGCGGAGATCCTCGAGCTTTTCCCCCAGCCAGGCGCTCGCCCGCCGCGTCGCCGCGGTCTGCACCGCGATCTGGTGATCGAGGTAGGCCTCGGCGTAGGCGTTGGCCGCCTTGGCGGCGAAAACCGGGTCCGAGGACTGCATCGATATGAAGATCGTGAAGGACCGGCCGTCATTGTTGACGCGCAGGCCCTGCATCAGCCGGTCGACAGCCGGATCGGAGCGTAGCTCTTCGACGGACGGCTCGGGCCCTCCGCCGAACAGCCGATCCCACCAGTTCGGCGCGGCCGGCGAGGGAGGCACGGACTTGAGATTGAGACGCTTCGCCACCTCCGCGGCCATCGACCGCGAGGCGATCAGGTCGAGTTCGGTGCGGAGCACCGCATTCTCCTGAGGCAGACGCGACACGACCGCGTCGACGCTTAAGACCTGAACCTTGCGGGCGTCGAGCGCCACCACCGCTTCCGCGACGTAGCGCGCGGGCAGCGCGAGGTAGGCCCCGACGGCGCAGACGAGACCGAGAACGACCGGGAGGAGGAGCGCGACGCGCCGACGGCGCGCCACGTCGGGCAGCGACGAGCGAGGTTCGCCCGCAGCCTGTTCCGCGACGATCATGACCCCCGCTCCCCCTCCCAGTCGCTCCGCGATCAGCAGGGCGCGGACGGCTGATGCTGGGCGCTGGTCATGAAGGCGACCTCCGTCCGGTTCTTGGCCTTCAGCTTCCGCATGATGTTACGGACGTGGACCTTCACGGTGCTCTCCCGCATGTTCAGCTCGTAGGCGATGATCTTGTTCGCCTTGCCCTGCCGGAGCGCGTCCACCACGGCGGCTTGCCGCGCCGTAAAGCGTCCGGCCATGGCCAGCGGGTTCGCGTGCGACGCTTCGCAGATCAGCTTGCGCGAGGACGTGAGGCTGCTTGCGGGAATGTAGGTCCCGCCGACCGCGACCAGCTTCATCGCTTCGACCGCGACGCTGAGGCTGACGCTGGTCGGAACGTAGCCGCAAGCCCCGAGGTCCAGCGCCTCCAGGATCTGGGGGGCGTCCTCCTCGTCGCCCATCAGGACGATCCGACATCCAGGAGCCGCCTCCCGGAGTTGCGCCATTGCGTTCATCACCACGTCGTCGGAGGCGCGGCGCCCGCCGATGCCGAGCATGATGAGGACCTCGCCGTCGTCGTCGTCCGAGAGCGACGCCATCCAGTCGATCACGCTGGCGAAAGCCGCGATCCGGCCGCTCGGCCATCGCGCCTGCAGACAGCTCGCCACGCACTCGAGCACGATGTTGCGCAACTCGATGACGACGATGCTATCCCACCGATTGGCGATGCTAGTGTCGCTGACAATCGCATCGCCCATTACATATCCGTCAAACGTCATAACAGCTTCCCCATGTTCTGACTATTTGATTACACGGACCAAGATCCGAGACGGAATCGAAAAAAATCATCTGAAAACTGATCTCTTAACGATACCTCGAGCTCCCATCCGGTGATTTCAACTCAGGATGTCCGCACCCAAACTGACCATCCAGTATTCGCCAAACGGCTTAGGTGTCCGATACTAACCAATGAAAATCGCTTACAATTAATCTGGGTTAAGAGAAACCCTTCATAATTGCAGCGACCGGGCGGCGCACCACCCCCGGTTATCTAAGCAATTTTGACATGCCGTATTGCTCGCTCCCCTGAATGGCATAGACCCCGAGGCTGCGGAAGGATTGCCCCTTTTAAGCAGCAAAAGCCGCAGCGGGCCGGGCCCGCCGTCGCCCATCTCCGCCGGGCGACAGCGCTTTCAAGCAACAGGCATGGGGGATCGAAGTATATCGGCGGGCGCGGCGCCGCGGCGGCTCACGCCGCAGGACGGCAGGCGACGCACAACCCATCCGCGAAGTATTGAAGCCGGGAGATCCGTCGAAGAGCGGCGTTCGCCATGCGGGACTGGGGCGACTTCTCCGCCCAGTACACCCTCCAGTCCATCGGCTCGAGACCGACCATCGACAGCAGCCGGCTGAGAGTGGAGACCGAGTAATAGGCGACGTGCTCGGGGTGCACGATCTCGTTCCGGCCGAAAAGGCGGGCGGCGAGCTTTATCGAAGCGTGGTTGGGGGTGGTGATGAGGATGCGCCCGTCCGGCCGGCAGACGCTGCGCAACGACGTCAGGAAGTCGCCGGCGTTCGCCACGTGCTCGAGCGTCTCGCCGGCGACGACCACCTCGTACTGGCCGGGCGTGCAGGCGGAGAGCGGCTTCTCGCAGTCGGCGACATAGAGGTTCTCGTAGCCCGCGGCGCGCAGCATCGCGATCCCCTCCTCCGAAAGGTCGACGCCCGCCAGCTCGCGGGCGCAGGCGTGCAGACGCGGGTGCAGAAGCTCCCCGCGCGTCAGCCGGTCCTGCGTGAAGGGCATGTCGGCGCAGCCCACGTGCAGCACGTGTTTGCCGCGCGCGTAGCGTTCGATGAAGTCCACCCGGTCGACGGGGGTGAGAATCGGCAGCTTCATGGCGTGGTCCTCCCTGCGCCGCGCCCGCGGCCTGCGCACGGTTCGTCTCCGTCGGATCGCCTCTCGAGGCCTCGACGCAGGGCGGTCCGGCTGATGGCCTGCCGGTAGATCCGCTCGAGGTCCCGAGCGCTTCGGCCCCAGCAGAACGTCGTCTCGACCAGCGCGCGGCCCCGCGCGCCCATGGCGTCGCGCGCCTCGTCCGAGAGCTCGAACAGCGCGCGCAATCCTGCCGCGAGGTCGTCGACCGCACAGTCGATCGGCATGGCGGCGCCCGCCGCGAAACCTTCGGGCAGGTTGCATTGGCTGGTGATCAGGGCGGGCAGGCCGTAGCCCCACGCCTCCAGCACCGCGAGCGGCTGCCCTTCGCTGACGGACGGCAGCACGAAGGCGTCGGCCCTCGCGAAGGCCGCGGCTTTCGCCTCGCCGTCGAGATGCCCCACCAAACGCACGGACGCGCCGATCCCGAGCGCGCTGACGAGGTCGACAAGCCCCGCTTCGTAGGCCGGCGTTCCGGAGCCCGCCACCACAAGGTCCCACGCCCACGCCTCCGGCGCGTGTTTCGCGGCGGCCCAGGCGGCGAGCAGGATCGCGAGCCCCTTTTTCGGCGTGAGGCGGCCGAGGTAGAGCAACGTCCGCCGTCCTGACGCGCGCGCCGCGGCCCGGCGCGGCGCGTAGCTTTCGACCGCCGGCGCATGCGCGCCGTTCGCCACGGTGCACACCAGATTGCGCAGGCCGAAGGCGCGGATCGCCTCGCGTTCGGAGGCGCAGAGCGCATGCAGCCAAGCTGCCCCGCGGAGGTGGCGGGCCTCGTAGGCGAACAGCGCCGCCGCCTTCTTCCAGCGGCTGTTGGCGAGCGCCCAAGGGTCGAGCATCCCGTGAGGGCTGACCACATAGGGACGGCCGGTTCTGGACGCCCACCGGCTCGCGGCGACGGAACCGTACATCCACAGACCATGCACGTGCAGCACGTCGAGGTCGGCCGCGACGAGCGCAGGTCCAAGACGCGGCCCGAAGCCGAACGACCTTGGTCCCACCACATCGAACAGGCGCAGCTGCGCGGGCTTCCACGCCTCGAGATCAAAGGCCACGGCCGATCGGTCGGCGGCGAACACCTGGACCGACACGTCCGGCGGGCGGTGGAGCGCGGCGCAGAGCGCGCGCAGGCTCGCCGGCACGCCGCCGCCGCCGTTTCCGACCGCTCCGACGAGCATGCCGACCCGGATCGGCTGAGCGGCCGCAGGGATCGGATCGGCCAGCGTCGAAGGGTCGATGTGGAGGTTCATGGCGCCCTACACCGCCGCAGCGAGGGGAAGGGAGAGGTCGGCGGCAGGCGCGCCGTCGATCGCCTCCGCCAGCCGCCGACCATAGGCCGGAAGATCGAATTCCCGGGCTCGGCGGCAGGCGTTCTGCGAGAACCGCTCGTAGAGCTCGGCGTCGGCGGCGAAGGCCGTCAGCGCGGCTTCAATGGCGTCCACGTCGCGGATCGGCACCACGTAGCCGTCCACCCCGTCGCGCACGACGCTGCCGGCGTTCGGCGTGGTGACGACCGGCAGGCCCGCCGCGAGCGCCTCGTAGATGACGGTCGCCGATCCCTCGCAGATCGAGGGCAGCAGGAAGACGTCCGCCCAAGCGTAGTGCGCGGCGATCTCGGTCCGCGGGACGGCCCCCGTCAGGCTGACGGCGTCGGCGAGCGCGGCCAGCGCCGGGCCCACGACGTCGCAGGCGCCCACCATCCGGAACTCCGCGAGGGCCCCGAGGCGCCGGGCGGCCTCGAACACGTAAGGCGCGCCTTTCCTGAGGCCGACCCCGCCCACCGTCAGCACGCGCAGCGGCCCAGCCGCTCTGCGGCGCGGCGCGCCGCCCTCGTGCATGTCGACGCCGTAGGGCACCACCACGCAGCGCGCCGGATCGACCCCGCTTGCGATGAGACCGTCACGCACGAAAGCGGAGCCGCAGACGACCATGTCGGCCGACGCCCACTCCTGCCGCTCGCGCGCGGCGTAGTCCTCGGACAGGCCATCGAAAGCCGAGACGGCGCTCCATCCCGGGAACCGCTCCTCCTCCTCGAGCACGAGGCGGTCCAGGATCAGCTTTGGGGCGACGATCTGCTCGACGACCGTCTTCAGGCCCCGCGCCCGCATCGCGACGAGAACCTCGAGGCATTCGCCGCTGAAGCCGTAGACGCCGCCCGCTTCCCCCACGCCGTGACTCTGGACGTGGCTCACAAGGCGCCGCGACAGCTCGCGGCCAGCCCAAAGATGCGCCTCGGTCCGCTCGGTCGGCGTCTTCGCCCGCGCCCGGCGCATGCCGAAGCCGACGCCGACGCTCGGGAAGGTGACGACCGCGGATTCCGGCACAGCGAAGGGCACGCGGCCGGTGAGCCGCCGCAGGGCCGTCGGCATCACCCCGCCAGGGACGGCGCGCAGCAGCTTCGGCCAGCCTTTGGTGGCGCAGATGTCGGTGTAGAAGCGCTGCAGCCGGCCCTGCGCGTGCAGCATGCGCGGCACGGCGTAATGCATCCGCGCGCCGAGTTGGCTGACGATCAACTTCATCGCGCCGTCCTCGCCGGATCAGCCCCGAAGACGCTGGGCGCGCCGGACGCCGGACGGATTGCGCAGGATTCGATGACCGTCCGCCAAGCCGCTAGGCCTCGGCGTCGCGAGAAGCGTTCGTCGAACATGCGGCGGGCTGCGACGCCAAGACGGGCGGTGAGCTGCGGGCTGTCGGCGAGGCGCTCGATGTGCGCGGCGAGAGCCTCGGAAGCCCCAACTGGAACCGAAGCGCCGCAGCGGTGGCGTCGGAGCAGGCCCGCCACTTCGCCGTCGACGTCGCCCACGAACAGCGTCGGCCGTCCGGCGGCGGCGATCCCGTAGAACTTGCTCGGGACCACAGAAAGCTCGAACTCGGGCAACAGGGTGACAAGATGGACGTCGGCCGACGCGAGCGACTCCGACAGCCGAATGAGCGGCTGGAGCGGCCTGAAGGTCACGGACGCGAGGCCTCGGCGGCGGGCCTCCTCCTCGACCCACGCCCGTTGGTGCCCGCCGCCGACAAAGAGGAAGGCGACGTCATCGCGATGGCGAAGCCGCGACGCCGCGTCGAGCACGGTCCGGAAATCATGGGCGCGGCCGAGATTGCCGGAATAGCCGACCACGAATTTTCCGGAGAGCCCCCACTCCTCGCGGAGGCGCGAGGCCTCGCGCGGCAGCGGCGCGATCGCCTGCCCGTCCGACCAATGGGGGACGACGGCGACCCTGGCTTTGCTCCCACCTTGGGCGCGGAGCCGCGCCGCCATGCGTTCGATCGGGGCCACGGTGACCCGGGCGCGGCGGAGCGTGAGGTTTCTAAGGGCCAGCGCCACGCGCCCGGTCAGACCGGTCGGGGGGAGCACGCCGGCGTCGAACGCCGCCTCGGGGAACAGATCGTTCGACCAGTTCACCAGCACCGCCCGCTTCGCGGCGATCGCCGGCCAGGCCGAGACCGACATCAGCGGCGGATCGGTGCAGACCACGCAGACGTCTCCCCGCCGCGCCCGCGCGGCCAGCTTGGCCGCCGCGGCGATGTGGAAGGTCGCGTAGTCCAGCGCGCGGCCGAGCAGCGTCGCTCGGCCGAACCGCGCGCCGCCGACCCGGAACACCCGCACGCCTTCGACGGTCTCCATAGCAGGCAACCGCCGCGTTGCGTCGTCGTGCCAGGCGTCGCTCGCGAGCGCCTCCACCTCGAACCCTTCCGCCGCAAGGCCAAAGGCCAGACTGGCGGCCATCCGGCTGGTCGCCGACTGGTCCGGGGCGAAGAAGCGATTAAGAATGATGACTTTCATGCGCGTTCCCCAACCGCGACCCACGCGGCGGGGATCAGGGGACAGCTCAGGCCCCGACGCGCCAACCGGACCGTGCGGATGAAGCGGCGGTTGCGCATCGCTCCTTCGGAGGAGGGTTCTTCGGGTTTGAACGGGGCGCCTACGCCGTTCGGGGAGCCCCCTTGCGCCGCCGCGCCCCGTCGGCCGCCTAGGGCGCCGGGCCGTTGCCCGCCCGGAAGCCGCTCCAGCGGTCGCCCCGGGTGCTCCAAAGGACGCCGCGGCCGGCCCAGTAGCCGATGGATCCAGGGCTCAGCAGCGGGCCGCGCACGAAGACGTTGCCGCGCAGGCCGGCGCCGAGCAACCGGCCTCTCCCCGACGGAACGCTGCGGAACAGACGCCCCGCCCAGATGAGCTTGAGGCCCGTCACCATGCCGTAAGGCGCGCCTAGGACGCGGTTACGCTCGAACACCGGCGCGATGACGTCGCCGCCGCGGCTGTCCCACAGGTCCGTCGCCAGACCGATGTGGGCGACGTCGCGGATGTCATTCCGCCGGAACACGTTTCCAACGCCGCCGAGCACATCGGGGTGGCTGTCGTAGCCGAAGGTCAGCCCGGTGTAGATCCCGTTGTTGACCGCGCGGATGCGGTTGCCTTCCACCAGCGTGAAGAACGGGGCGGACACGCTGTCCTGCGGCGTCCCCGAAGTCGCGGCCGCCATGACGCCATGGCGCATGCGCGAGATGTCGTTGTCGGCGACGACCATGTCGAAGCACAGGCCCCAGACGAGCACGGCGGTCGAGTTCGAGTCATGCGCTGCGTAGGTCTTCCGGCCCTGAAACCGGTTGCGGTAGACCACAGCCCGCTCGGCCACGGGAGTGACGTAAAACTGGCTGCTCGTCCGGTCGGGCTGCACCGTCCAAGGACGGTCGAAGGTCACCACGTGGCCCTCGATCGACAGAACGCGGCGCCGCTGCCCCGCCCCGCGGCCGGCCGCGATCACCACGTCGCCGCGGGTCGCTCCGGGCGCGGGCGAAAGTCGGGGGATCGTCACCGTGGTCGGCGACAGCGCGGAGGCGCGGCCGAGAAGGGCCACGCCGCCGAACTCGAAGATGATCTGTTCGCCCTTGTTGCAATCGACCGCCGCGCAGTCGCGCGGCGCGGCGTTGCGCGTCTCGTTGCCGCTGAAGTAGGCGTCGCGGACGCTGCCGAAGTGGCCCTGGGCCACGAACAGGCGGCCGATGCCCGACCCGTCGGCGCGCGAAGGATCGGCGTTGACGAGCAGGTTGCCGATGAGCGCGAGCCCTCGCCCGCCCCAGCTGGTGACCGCGGCCTCGGCGTCGCTGGTCATGCGGAAGACGTTGCCGGTCGCGAAGACCTGCTCGCTCACCCCAAGGAAGCTGCCGGCGCCGGTGATCTCGTTGCGGTCGATCACGAGGGCGCGGGCGGTGATCCGCAACGTCTCGCCGCCCCAGGAGTTGAGACGGGAGTCGGCGATGCGGATCCGCGCGCCGCCGAGCGCGATCAGCGCGCGATCCTGCGCCGACACCCGCCGATCAGCGTCGATCGTGAGGGCCTCGAACGCGACGTCGCGAACATCGCCGCCCGCATAGAGGAAGCCCTGGGCGTCGAGCCGCGCCGCAAGCCTGAGCGCGGTCGCGTCTCGCCCCACGCCGAGCCAGCGGACGCCGGAGGGCGCGCGGAAGCTTCGCCGCGAGAGGTAAACGCCCCGCCCGAACCGCAAGGTGCTCGGCGCCGCCCGCTCCGCAGCATCGAGCGCCGCCTCGATCGCGGCGCCGTCGTCGCTGGCGCCGTCGCCGCGGGCTCCGAAGTCCGCCACATCGACCACGGTCCGCGCGTGTTTTGACCAGACCGGCGCGGCTCGGATCTTCAACGTCAGAGGGCCGCTCCAGCCCAGCCGGCCGCCGCGGCCATTGTGCGCCCAGACCTCATAGGAGCCGGGCGGCAGCGCCGGCGTCCGAACCTCGACGCGGTAGGGATTGGCGGTCACAATTGGCAAGAACCGACCGTCGTTGGCGGCGGTCTTCAGGTAAATCGCCGCGCGCGAGCCGTCGGGATCGGAGAGGTTGCGGCCGTACACGGCGAACCGCTCGCCGGCCGCCGCGGCGTCGGGACCAAGCCACCAGGTCTCCGTGCGGTTGATCGCGAAGGCCGGCCCATAGCCCTTCGCGGAACGCGCGCGCAGCAGGTGCATCGCTCCGACCGGGAGCGAGGATGGCAGCGCGAGCGTCGCCGCCGCCGGCCCCACATAGTCGGGCGCGAGGCGGACGACGGCGCCGGCCCGACCCCTCGCCTGGCTGAAGACCTCGAAAACCGTGCCGGCGGCGAAGTCGGATCCGGCAAGCGTCACCGTCTCGCCGGGGCCGGCGGTCCGCAGGCCGTCGCCGATCGCAGGGCCGCTCCCGCCCTCAAGCGCGAATGGCGGATTGTAGGGGTCGGCGCCCGGCGGAAGCAGCGGAGGCGGGCGAGGCGCGACGGCGGCCTGCCCGGTTCCCTCCCCCACGACCTGAAGGGCTGCGACCACCGCGGCGAAGGCGAGACCCATGACCAGGCCCGCGCCGCAGAGTTTCCCCAGAGCGCGGCTAGGCATGCTCCATCGCGGCCGCGAACGCCGGCTCTCGCGCCTCCCCAAGACGGCGCTCCCAGGCGAGCGCGCTTGCGACGATGCTGTCGAGATCGTCGTGCTGGGCCACCCAGCCGAGGATCTCGCGGATCCGCGAAGGGTCGGCGACCAGCGCCGCCGGATCGCCGGCCCGCCGCGCCGCGGGCCGCACAGGGAAATCCACGCCGGACGCGCGCTTTACCGCGTCGATCACCTCACGGACCGACGCGCCGCGCCCATAGCCGCAGTTCGCCACGAGGTTTTCGCCGCCCTCATCGAGATGTTGGAGCGCGAGCATGTGGGCCTGAACAAGGTCCGAGACGTGGACGTAGTCGCGCACGCAGGTGCCGTCCCGCGTCGGATAGTCGTCGCCGAAGCAATCGAGCCCCCAGCGAAGGCCGACGGCCGCCTGCGCCGCGAGCTTGATCAGGTGGGTCGCCCGGGCGCCGGACTGGCCGGCCCGGCCGAGAGGATCGGCGCCGGCGACGTTGAAGTAACGCAGCACCGCGTAGCGCAGGCCGTAGGCCGCGCCGGCGTCCGCGAGCATGCGTTCCGTCATCAGCTTCGAAGCGCCGTAGGGCGAGACCGGGGTCAGGGGCGCGTCCTCCCCAAGCGGCTCCGAGGAGGCCTCGCCGTAGACGGCGGCGGTCGAGGAGAACACGAAGTTCCGCACGCCCGCCGCCACTGCTGCGCCGATCAGTTCCCGCGAGCGGACGGTGTTGTTGAGGTAGTAGGCCAGCGGGTCGGCGACCGAGTCCGGAACGACGATCGAACCCGCGAAGTGCACGATCGCGCTGACGCGGTAGGTCCGGGCGATCGACGTCACCAGGTCGGCGTCGCCGACGCATCCCCGCACCAGGGGCACGCCCGCCGGCACGGCCTCGGCGAGCCCGGTGGACAGGTCGTCCAGCACGACGACCGGGCGTCCGGCGTCGCGCAGCGCGAGGATCATGTGGCTGCCGATGTAGCCGGCGCCGCCGGTGACGAGGACGGTTGACGATTTCATGGGTGCTCCCGCGCCCGCGCCGGTGGGCCTCCTCGCGAGGCCGCGGACGTCGCCGATCACGCTAGCGGCGTGTCCTCCCCGCGCGCCTCCGCTCTTCGGCGTGCGCGGCCGGCGTTCGTCGCCGAACGGCGTAGATGCGGCGCCCGCTTTTGCGCCGAAGCTCGCGCCTTCCGGCGGCCGTCCATCTGCATTCTGCGCCTTTCGGACAGGGGCGCCGCCCCTTGGTCAGGCTCCCAGCGCGGAGCGAATCCGGCGCGCCGCCGCGCGGGACCGCACCTCGACGCGTCCGATACCGCGCAACACGTGGAACCGCGCGCGCTCGAACTCCTCCCGCCGCAGCCACTGATCGTAGCGCTCGGCGATCTCGCCGCTGAGGGCCTCGACCCAGAGCTCGGCGATCCGCTCGCGGGTGAAAGCGCGCCCCCGGGCCACGCCGTTGGCGACGAAGCGGCGGTAGTCCTGGGGCCGTCGCCTCAGCCGGTCGACCGCGGCCACCGCGTCCTCCAGCCTTTCGACGCGAATGTAGTCCATGCCCGGCGTTCCGACCTGCGCATAGGCGGAATCGAAGCCCCCGATGAAGGGCGCCTCGGCGAGCCAGGCGTTGACGAGCTTGCTGGGGGGCTTGCCGGGATAGGTCCGGCGATCGAAGCTGCGGACGCCGATCAGCACGTCGATCTCGCTCACGTCGTTCCAGGCGCTGGCGTGGGGAACCACGAAGTCGACGCCGACGCCCTCGAAGGCCCGCCGCCATTCGCGCTCGTTGAGGGCCAGGTTGCCGTTGAAGGTCTGCCCGACGTAGGCGACGCGCTCGACGCCCCGGCGCTCAGGGTTGCGCCTCTTCAGCCGAGGTTGGGGCCAGAGGGGCAGGTAGGTCGCGCCGGCGCCCGCCTGCAGCCGGTTTTGTACGAGATGATGATGCGCCCAGCGCCGAGCCGGGAAATCCGCGCGCGCGCAGACGACGAAAGCGTCGGCCGAGCCGCCGATGCGGGCGAGATGCGCCGAATGCACGACGTTGATCGCGTCCCGGCGCAGGACGTTGGAGCATCGCACGGTGAGCTGGCCTTGCTCCGCCAGGATCAGGTAGCTCTGCAGGCACCAGCAGAGATCGCCGTGCGACGAGATGCCGGCGGCGAGGTCCGGCGTCCGCTCGAAGCAGTCGCCCATCGAGCTGACGGCCCGCAAGCGCGCCATCTGCGCCGAGGACCTGTCGACGACAAAATTGATCGCCGGCGTCATAGGCGGGTCACGGCCCCTTCGCCGACTGCTGCGGAACGAGCCCCGCTCGCAGCGCCAGCCGGCGCAAGCCGTCGTTGATGACGCTTGCGATCTTCCGGTCCAGCCGTTCGTGTCGGAACAGCTGGCCGACGGGGGGCAGCAGGCGCATCCGCGGGCGGAGCGCGAAGCCGAAGCCGAGCACGTCGCGGCCGATCGCCATGTCGCCCCGGCAGCATCGAGCGACGCCCGTCCAGTAGGCGGCCTCCGCGAGCCGACGCCGCGCCAGGGCATGGTGCCGCCGGGCGTTCGGGATGCGAGGTCCGTGATGCTTGAACAGCGTGTCGAAGGCGAGCGCGCGCTGTTCGTAGTCGACGAGAATCCGCGCGTAGTAGGCGCGCGACATGTTGGAGCCGTGCAGGCGGTAGACCGCCTGCGTCAACGGCGTATCAGCGACGTCGCCATAGGCCGCGAGCCGCATCCACATCTCCATGTCGCCGGCGTGAGGCAAGTTTCGGTCGTAGCCGCCGACCCTCTTCTGAACCGAGGTGCGGACGATCGCCGCCGGCGTCGGGACCAGGTTTCTGACCTTTTCGCAATGCTCTTGGATGAACGCCTCGCCCGATCTCACGCGCCACTGGGGCGGCGCGTCCGGGTCCGAGAATGTCGGCTCGGGATCGTCCTCGTGCAGGTCGACGCTCCTGCCGTAGGTGAGCGCCACCTTGGGGTGGGCGTCCATGACGGCGGCCGCCCGCGCCAGCGCGCCCGGGGCGAGGAAGTCGTCCGCCGACAGCAAGAGCAGGTAGGGGGCGGTCGCCCAGGCGATGCCCTCGTCGTAGGTCGCGAGCGCGCCCCGGTTCCGTTCGTGGACGATCACCTCGATGCGGGGATCGCCCGCGGCCAGCGCGCGCGCCGCTTCGGCGGAATCGTCCGGCGAGGCGTCGTCGATGATGAGCATGCGGACGTCGCGCAGCGACTGCGCCTGTACGCTCTCGATGCAGTCCTTGAGGTAATGGCCGTAGCGATAGCAAGGGATTGCGATGTCGACGACGGCCATGGCGTTGACGTGTCCCGCTCTCTGGCCGCCCGCGATGGGCGTTCCGGCGCGAGGAAGGCTAGCCGCGGGCGCGCGGCTGTCGCCACGCGCCCCTTCGGCGGAGGCGGGGCCTCCAAAGCGGTAGTCCGCACGCCCCCGTCACGCCGTGGTCGGCTTGAAGACGACGTCGACCCAGTAATTTGTCTTCGAGAAGGTTTGGGTCGGGAAGGTTCCGCTCGGGCCGTATTGGTAGACGCCGTTCGCCGCGCCCGGGGCGTCGGCCGGGGCCGTCAGCGAGCCGCTGACGCGCGCCGTTGCGAAGTAGTTGGCGTCGGCCGAGTAGAAGCCGGCCGTGTGGTAGGACGCGACGTAAGTCGTTCCCGCCGTGATCGTTATCGGGGTCGCGAACAGGACCGTCTGCCAACCGCTCCCGGTCTCCGACGTGAAGGTGACCATGGCGAGTTGCGCGCCCGCCGCGCTCCACAGCCGGCCTTCGTGAGGGCCGACGTTGCTGGGCCCTTTGTAGAAGCGGATGCCGGTGATGGCGCCCGCGACGCTCGCCCGGAAGCGCACGCCGAGCTCGACCGGCGTCGTGTCGTTCTCCGTGACGACCGCGGGCGTCGCCGTATCCGGAAACAGCGTCTCGCCGTCGATCGGAGGCGCGGGCGGCCCCGCCGCGAAGGTGAGGTCGACCCAATAGTTGGTCCCGTCGAAGGAGGAGTCGGGGAACGTTCCCGCAGGTCCATAGGCGAAGACGCCGTTCAAGGCGGCGGGCGCGCTCGCTGGCGCCGTCAGATTTCCTCGCACCCGGGGGACGCCGAAGTAGCCGGGATCGGCCGAGTAGAACGCGTCCGTGTGGTAGGAGACGACGTAAGGCGTCCCAGCCGTCACATCGATGGGCGTGGCGAACAGCACCTGCTGCCAGCCGCGCAGGGTTTCATTGGCGAAGGTGGCCGAGCCGAGCGACGCGCCGGCGGCCGTCCAGAGCCGCGCCGTGTGGACGCCGACGTTGAGATCTCCCTTGTAGAAGCGGACGCCCGTGACCTTCCCGGACACCGCCGGCACGAACCGCAAGCCGAGCTCGACCGGGGTCGTGTCTTCGACAAAAGGGTTTGTCGGCGCGTCGGCGTAGGTCCAGAGACTCTCCGTCGTCGGCGCGAGGACCGTAAGCGTGCGGCCGGCCGACGGCGTCTCGGTGTTGCAACTGTCGTCGGTGGCCCGCGAGCGGATGACGTAGCTTCCCGGCGCCTGAGCGTTCCAGGCGAAGGTCCAGGACGCGCGGCCGCTCGCCTTGTTCCAGGTGACGCCGTTGTCCATCGACACCTCGACCCCCGCCACCACGCCGCCCACGTCGGACGCCGTGCCCCGCACGACGACGCGCTGGCCTTCCCGCGCGCGCGCCCCGACGGCCGGCGACGTGATCGTCGAGACGGGCGGCGTTACGTCGCTGGACGCAGGGGTCACGACGACGTCAGCCTGCGGCGTGGCGGGCTGGACCCCCATGTCGGCCAGCAGGTTCACCGTCGCCTGCTGCACGTTGAGATCGACGGGCGTCGCTTCGTTGTCGTGGTTGGAGTCGAGACCCCAGGCCCAGTAGACGGTCCCCGCCCCGAACACGAGCCCCCCGCCGTTCGGCGCGCGGTAGAGCGTCAGGCTGTGGGTGGCGGTCGCCGCGCCGATGGTCGAGCCGTAGTCGCGCAGGTAGGTCGTGACGTTGCGTGCGGTCTGCGACAGGTCGATCAGGCCGCCCGGCCGAAAGCCGTTGTCGCGGTCCTCGTCCCATTCATAACCGAGGTAGTTCTTCACCAGCGACCCGGTCTGCCCGGACGGCAAGCCGGCGAAGCTGGTGTTGCGCCAGAACCGGAAGCGGGAGTGCTCGTAGGGAACCTTGATCGTGTCGAGCCGATAGCTGTCGACCTGGAAGATCGTGCCGGTCAGCGCATTTTCCGGCCGTCCGCCGTCGGAGGGCGGCGAGAACCGGGGGTCCCGCCATGTGCCCGTCCAAGTCGGCGACGGGTCGATCTTGGCGTTGGCGCGGCTCTCTTTGTAGCAGACGAGCGTACGGTAGGGCGTCGCCGGGCCGGCCACGCTCGATTCCCAGCGGGTCTTCCAATAGCACTCGTTGCCGCTGAAGAAGGCGAGGTTCACCCCGGCGTCGCGCGCCGCCTCGACATTGGCGCGCTGCGGTCCGGACCAGTACTCGTCATGGCCGACCGACAGGAAGATCTTGTGGAGCAGGATCTCGCCGCCGCGCCGGTCGCTGTCGACGCCGGTGGAGTAGGAGACGTCATAGCCATTGCGCTCGAGCCAACGGATCATCGGGTATTCGACGCCGAAAATCCAATCCTGCGGCCCGCTCTGGAAGTCGTAGCCGCGGGTGTTGTAGGGCCGGTTGTAGCTCACCTTATAGGCGCGGAAGGCCGGCAGATCGCCGCCATAGAGGCTGTATCCGCCCCAGGAGTTGTAGGCGCACCAGGTGGTGTCGGAGGTCTGGAACAACAGGTCGCTCGCCACGCCGTCGTCGCGCACGACGAAGGGGATGTGGTTGACGCCGGGCGTGGCGTCCTGCCGGACGAGCTTGGCGATGTAGAGCCCCGTCACCTCGGCGGACGGCACGGTCCAGGTGGCCGACACCGCCCAGTTGCCGCAGTCCACGAGGCCGATGGTCGGATCTCCGCCGGGGTTCGGCTGGATCTGCGCGGTCGCGAGCTGGCGCTGGATGGCGGTCACCTTCCGCGCGCCATTTCCGCCGTAGTAGCCGAGACGGTAGATGTCGATCCGGTAGTTGAGCGAGTTCGTCCGGATCTTGAAGCTTACCGTCTGCCCGCGGTTGACGCTGATATCGGTCGCGAAGCCGACGATGTTGTCGTCGCCGATCCCGTCGATCATCCATTCGCTGGGCGGGTTCCCGAGCTTGGCGTTCTCGACCGTGATCTTGTTGCTCGCCGCCTGAAGCGCGTCGGCGCCGGCCGCCATGCGCAGCGCGGCCTCATAATCGATGAATGCTCTGGACGTGAGGTTGCTTTCGGAACCAGCCCGCATCGTCGCCCCCCACAGCCGCCCCCGGCCGCATGATGTTGATGGATATGAAGTTATTGAGCCCCGTTCCGAAGTATTTTTCGGATCGAAGTACCCGCAAAGATTGGCTTGAGGGGTAGGCGCTCCGCGGCCTCTCGCCCAAAAGACGTAGTGTGGCTTCGAAAGCCGTAGCCCGCGGTCGCAAGCCTCCGAATGGCCAGGGGCGGAGGTAGCCCCGCGACGTCGCCGCCGGACTGGAGGCTCCGCAAGGCGTAGGGTTCCTTTCTGCGCTTCGTCCATCGGCCCCGTTGCGGGGGCCGCCGACGGGCCGCCTAGATCCGCCTCGGTTCAACCGGGGCGATGCGATGAGCGGCGTGATTCCGACGCCAGTCGATGTTGCAATTCTCTGCCAAGGAATGGCGGACGTGGAGGGCTGCGCGGCGAGCGTCCGGGCGCAACGGCTCGGCGGGCTGCGCATAATGATCGTCGGCGACCGCCCGGAAAACGACCGGATTGCGCGCGACCTCGCGGCCTCGCGTCCGGACGTCGTCGCCCTCCCCCACGACGACGCCTCCGCGGTACGGCGCTGGGCGACCGCGGCGCAGGCGCCGTTCCTGCTCACGCTTTCAGCGGGCCACAGGCTCGTCGCCGGCGCCGTCGACGCGGCGCTCGCTCTGATGGCGTCACGCCCCGATGTCGTCGCCGGCTTCAGCCGATGCGCCGAGGCGGACGAGGCCGCGCCTCCCGCCATCGACGCCTGGCGCGTCGGCGACGGCCTCTCCGCGATCCGCCGGATGTGCGGAGCCGCGGGCGCGCCTCTTGGTGACGGGCCGGTGGTCATTCGCGCGCCGCGCGCCGCGCCCTTTGGGCGGCTCGGAGACGATGGCGCGCGGCTGGGCGCCTGGCTGCGGCTCAGCCTTCGGGGAGCGATCGCAGAATGTGCTGCGCCGCTCGCGGTCCGAACGTCCGCCGGCTTTGTCGACGAGGGCGCCCTGCTGCGCAGCCTGGACGCCCGACGCGAGGCGTTCGCCACGTTTTTTCGGACGGACGGGCGACGATTGGCCGACGCCGCGGCGCTCGCCCGGCTCGCGAACCTCCGGCTGGCGCAGCAGGCCTATTGGGCGGCCTGCGCCGAACGGGCGCGCGGCAACTCGACCGCGAGCGGCGACCTGCTGCGGTTCGCCCGCCGGCTGGCCCCGGCGGCCGGCCCCCGCGCCTGGGGGGCGCTCGACGCCGGAAGACCGCCGCCCGCGCCGGAGGCTGGTCGGCTCAAGGCGTTCTGCCGGAGACTTGCGCTCGAGGTGTTTCCTTGAGCGGGACCGGTCCGGGTCGCCGCGCCACGGTCGTCCGGCGCATCGCGCTTGCGGTCTCGGCCATGTGGATGTCGCGGCTGGTGGCCATCGCGCTCGGCCTCGTGCTGATGCCCGCGCTGTTCAAGAACTTACCCAAGGCGGAGCTCGGCGTGTGGCTGCTGCTCAGCCAAAGCGGCGTCATGCTGCTCATGCTCGATCTCGGGCTGACCTCGACGCTCACCCGCCGCTTCGCCTTCCGACGGGGCGAGGCGACCGGTGGGCCGGAGGAGCCGCTCACCGCGGCGCACGCGCACGCCTTCGCCGGTCTGATCGCGACCGGACGCGTGCTCTACCGGGGGATAGCCGCAAGCGTCGGTCTGCTCGCCTGGGGCGGCGGCCTGCTGTTCATCGCGACGCTCCCGCTCGACGAGGCGCTCCGCCGCGAGGCTGAAATCGCCTGGACGATCATCTGCGTCAGCCAGTCGATCGCCCTGTCGAACGGCCTCTGGACCTCGGTCATCGCCGGCCTCGGCCACGTGGCGCCGATCGCGCTGCTCTCCACCGGCATGACGAGCCTCACCCTCCTCGCTCAAACCGCGATGGTGTGGGCGGGCGGCGGGCTCGTTGCGCTCGCCGCCATCGGGGCCGTCGGCAACGTCGTCTTCCGCGTCGCCGCGATCGTCTACCTCCGGCGCAACGAGCCCGCGGTGAGCGCCGACAGCGGGACCTGGAGCCGGGCCGAGGCGGAGACGCTGCTCTCGCCCTCGCTGAAGTACTTTCTGACCGAGATCGGCGCGATCCTGCTGACGCGCACCGACCAGTACTTCATCGCCGGCTATCTCAACCCCGAAAGCATTCCGGCGTACTTCGCCTCCTACACGCTCGCCTTCAACGCCGCGCTGATCGCGATCGCGATCGGCGACGCGGCGAACATCTACGTCTCTCAGCTTTGGCGCACGACCGCGCGCGACCGCGTCGCGCCGCTCGTGTTGAAGAGCATGCGTATCGGCATGGGATTGATGGCGCTCGCGACCGCGCTGCTGCTGTTCGCCGGCGACGCCATCATCGCCGCCTGGCTCGGCGTGGGCCACTACGCCGGTCTGCCGCTGATGGCCACGTTCTGCGCGATGCTGCTGGTCTACACCCAGCAGAGCCTGCTGTTCGGTTTCTCGCGCGCCACCGAGAACGAGATCTACGCCGCAATCTACCTCGCGGCGGGCGCGCTTAACGTCGCGCTCAGCTTCGTGCTCGCTCCCGCTCTTGGCCTCGTTGGCGTCGCGCTCGCGACGTTGCTCGCCCAGCTCGCGACAACAGGCTGGCAAATTCCCGCGACGGCGCTCCGCCGGCTCGACATCCCGTGGCGGGTCTACGTCGCGCAGGTCCTCGCGCCCGTCCTCGGGTTGTTCCTCGCGGCGGCGGCCTCGATGGCGGCGGCTGCCGCCTCGACGGCGCATGTCGGGCCCCTGCCGCGCGCGCTCGCCTGCGCCGGCGTCGGCGGTCTGGTGGCCCTCCTCGGCTTCTGGACGCTGGTTCTCGACCACAACCTCCGCGCCATGGCGCTCGGGCGAGCGCGGCGCGCCTTCGGGCGCCGGCTCGTGACCGACGCTTGAGGTAGCCGGGCTCTCCCCGCCTACCTCCTTCGCGGTTCTCCCCCTCTCCGCGGCCTCAAAGGCGGAGGTCCGCTCGGCTGAAATCATAGCTCCCGGCGCCGTTCGCGCGCCGTCTAGCGTTCGGGCGACCACGGCGGTCCGCCGCCCGACGACAGGCGACGCGACTGCGCGCCCCGGACCGACGGGATGGGATTCCATGACCTCGTACGCTCCCCAACTGCTGAACGCCTTCCTCCTGACGGTCGTGCTCGTGGCGACGCTGCGGGCGGCGGCGGTCCCGCTCGGATTGGTCGACCGCCCGGACGAACGGAAGCGCCACGTGGGCCAAGTGCCCCTGGTCGGCGGCCTCGCGATGTTCCCGGCCTTCGTCGTGGCCTCGCTCTCCCTGGCGCCGGACCTCAGGGTTCCGTGGAACGCCTTCGCGGGCTTCGCGGCCTTCGTCGCCATCGGCGCGGCCGACGACCGCTTCAGCCTGCGGGCGGCGCCCCGTCTTCTGATGCAGTTCGGGGCGGCGGCGCTGGCGGTCGCGCCCGCAGGCGTCTTAGTGGAGCGCCTTGGCGGCGTCTCCGACGCCGGGCTCGTCCTTGGCGCGTTCGCCCTCCCCTTCACGCTGGTCTTCGTCGTCGGGCTCGCCAACGCGTTCAACATGGCCGACGGGCTGGACGGGCTCGCAGGCGGCGTCGCCGCGGGCGCGCTGTTCTGGCTGGCGATCACCGCCATGGCGCTCGAGCGCACGGCCGCCGCGATCCCGCTCCTGCCCCTGCTGTTTTCGGTGCTCGGCTTCCTCGTGTTCAACCTGCGCCACCGCTGGCGCGCCCGGGCGTCCGTGTTCATGGGCGACGCCGGCAGCCTGCTGCTCGGCGCGGGCGTCGCCTATTTCGTGGCGACCTTCGCCAGCGGGGAAGGCCGTGTCGCGCCGTTCGCCGCGCTGCTATGGACCTGCGCCCTGCCCATCGTCGAGACGCTCAGCCTCATCGTTCGCCGCATCGTCGCGCGGCGAAGCCCGATGGCGGCGGACCGTCGCCATCTGCACCACATCCTGGTCGACGGCGGCGTCCCGGCGGCCCGCGCGACGGCGCTGATCGTCGGCGTGTCGCTGATCCTTGGGGCCGTCGGCTTCATCGGAGCCGTCGCGCAGATCGACGACGCCGCGCTGCTGGCCGGCTTGGCGGCCGTCGGCGTCGCGCACTCCCTGTTCGTCGCCTACGCCCCCAGCCGCCTCCCGGCTTGGCTCGTCAGGCCCGCGCGCGGCGACGCGGCGCTGCCCTCCCGCACCCCCGCGAACCAGCAGGGCGCATGACGCATGCGCCAGACCCATCTCGAAAGGGCTATCGGAATGATCCCCGTCTCCGTCGTCATCCCGACGCGCAACGAAGCGGCGAACCTCGCCTACTGCCTCGAGGCCCTGCGCGGCTTCGACCAGGTCGTCGTCGCCGACAGCGCGAGCTCTGACGCGACGGTCGCGATCGCCGAGCGCTACGGGGCCTCCGTTGTGCCTTTCAACTGGAACCGAGCGTACCCGAAGAAGAAGGAGTGGTCGCTCCAGCATCCGATCGTCCGCAACGACTGGGTCCTGATGTTGGACGCGGACGAGATCGTCTCTCCGGAGCTCGTCGACGAGATCGCGGCGCTGATCGCCAAGGGCCCGCCCTGCGCCGCCTACTTCATCGAAGGGCGCTTCGTGTTCCTGGGCAAAGCGCTCCGCTTCGGCCACCGCAACTGCAAGATCATGCTGGTCGATCGCCGGAAGACCCGGTTCCCCCATCCCGACGATCTCGACGTGCCCGGCGGCTGGGAGGTCGAGGGCCACTACCAGCCGCTGATCGACGGCCGGATCGGCCGCATGCGCTCCTCGCTGCTGCACTGGGACCGGAAGCCCGCCGCCGCCTACTTCGGACGCCACGATCTCTACGCCGACTGGGAGGCGCGCCTCGCCGAACGCGGCGTTTTGGCCAAACTTGCCGAGAACGAGAGCTGGACGCGGCGTGCCCTCAAGACCGCCTTCCGCGTCACGCCCTGCCGCTGGCTGGCGGCTTTCCTGCATTCCTATGTGTTCAAGCTCGGCGTCCTAGACGGCGCGGCGGGCTTCCACTTCGCAATGGCCCGGGCCTTCTACTACTGGCAGATCGCCCTGCGCCGTCGCACGCTCGTCGCCGACGCCCGCAACGCGGGCGAGGCGCGGAACGTCGGGGACGCGCCGATCGCGCCTCTTCCCGTCGCCGGCCGGGAAGGCTGAGGGACGATGGGGCGCCCCCTCCCCAGGGCCTTGCTCCACGCTCCGACCGCTTTCACGGCCGTGCTGGCCGGGCCGTCGCGATGATCTGGGCGGAACGCGCGACCACCGCCCTGGTCGCCGCGGCGGCTTGCGCCGCAGGCGCGCTCTCAGCCGCGGGCTATGTGCTGCAAACACCGGACGCCCCAGGTCCCGCCGACGTCATCGTGGTGCTTGGAGGCTTCGGGCCGCCGCGCGCGGAACGAGCCGCGCGCCTCTTCGCCGACGGAGGCGCGCAACGGATCCTCGTGGCCGGGGCCGGCGATTGCGAAGCGATCCGGGAGATGTTGATCGCCCGCGGCGCGCCGCCCGGCGCCGTCGAGACGGAATGCGCATCGCGTTCGACTCTCGGCAACGCGAAGCAAGCGGCTCCGCTGCTGGCAGGCGCGCGGTCGGCGATCCTCGTCACGCACTGGTATCACCAGCGCCGCGCGCTGGCGTGTTTCCGCGCGACCGCGCCCTCCATCGTCTTCGCCGGGGCGTCGGTCCGTCGCGAGCTGCCGCGCTGGCGGCTCGGCTGGACCGGAGAGCCCGGGGCGGTGCTGGCCGAATACGCCAAGATCGCGTGGTATGCGCTGCGCTACGGCATTGTGGCCTGGAGCGCTCCCCGGGGGGGCGCGCCGTGACCTGGATGCTAGTGGCGATCCTGGCCGCTCTTTGTCTCGGCCTGCTGGTCGACGGCTTGGTCCGACGCGGCGGCGTCTACGAGTTTCCGTTTCTCGCCGCCGCCATGTCGACCGCCTTCGTGCTCCCGCAACTGCCCGGACTGGTGGACGGCCCCTTCCTGCCGGACGGCGGGTTCGCAGCAGCCGTGGTGTTCACCGTCGCCTGCCTCGGGGCGGCGCCGCTGGGATGGCGCCTGGCGCGTCGCCCGCTCCTGCGCCAAAGCGTTCCGCTCGACGAAACCCGCCTGCTGCTCGCCGCCGCGGGGCTGTCGGCGGCGGGCGCAGGGTTTTACGTCGCGGTCGGACGGCTCCCGCCCGAGGAGACGGTGTCGGTCGCGATCAGCGGCTTCCCGGTGGTGCTGCTGTTCTTCTCCAAGATGCTGGTCTACGGCTTCGCGATCGCGGTTCTCTGCGCCGCCCGCCGCCCTTCGCTGCCGGCCCTCGCGATCGCGCTCGCGGACTCGGCGCTCTACCTCGACCGCGTCTACGTAACGGGCAAACGCGGCGAGGCCTTCGAGTTCGTCCTGCTGATCGCTCTCGCCGTCTGGTTCCAGCGGCGGCGCGCCCTGCCCCGCGCCGCCGTCGCGGTGGCGCTCGTGCTCGGCATGACCGCGCTCGGCAGCACCGAGGATTACCGCAAGATGACCCGGCGGGGCGAGACGCCAGGGATCGCCGAGATCGCTTCGATCGACTTCATCGGCAACTTCAAGACCCTGCTCGCGGACGGCGGTTATGAGTTCCAGAACGCCGTGATGCGGATCGACCTCACGTCCCGCAACCAGGCGTTCGACTACGGGCTGTTTCACTGGAACGAGCTCGTCATGACCTTCGTCCCGTCGCAGCTTGTGGGCGAGGCGCTGAAGCGCTCGCTGATCGTCAACGTGTCCGGAGCTTCCGACCGCTTCTACGAGGCCAAGTTCGGGACCACCGACACCGGAATGGCGGACGCCTTCGGCTCGTTCTGGTGGTTCGGCGCCCTGAAGTTCTTCGCCGTAGGGTGGATCATGCGCCGCATCTACCTCAGCGCCATGGCGGGGGACGCCGCGAGCCAGCTGATCTACATGCTGAGCGCGCTGCCTGCGATGCACATCTTCTCGCACCACACCAACTGGATCGTGGCCGCCTGGGTGCAGATGGCGTTGTTCGTCGGGCCTGCTCTCGTCTTCGCGGCGCGCCGTCGGCCGCGCGGCGCGACCGCGGCGGCCTGAGATGGCCGACATCCCCCCGCCCCCACCCGGCCCCGCCTCATTCCGCGCGCTCAACCGGCCGACGTTCGGTCGTCGCCAAAGGCTCGCCCGTCTGGCGTGGCGCGCCTTGTGGCTCGTGGCGGCGCGATGGACGCCGCCGCCGCTGTTCGCCTGGCGCGCCGCCGTGCTTCGGTGGTGCGGAGCCCGCGTCGCCCCGGGGGCGCGCGTCTACCCCAGCGTCTCGATCTGGTGGCCGCCGAACCTCGCCATGGGCGCTCACGCGTCCCTTGGGCCGGGCGTCATCTGCTACGACGTGGCGCCGATCACGATCGAGCCCTACGCCATCGTCTCGCAACGGGCCCATCTGTGCGCCGGCGGCCACGACATCGACGACCCGGCCTTCCCGCTGGTCGCCCGTCCCATCGTCATCGGCCGGGGGGCCTGGATCGCGGCGGAGGCCTTCGTCGCCCCCGGCGTCGTGGCGGGCGAAGGCGCCGTGCTCGGCGCCCGCGCGGTCGCCACGCGCGATCTCGCGCCGTGGACGGTCTACGCCGGCAACCCCGCGACCGCCCGCCGCCAGCGCCGTCGCGATGGGGCCGTCCAACCCGGTCGGCCGAGCGCGGCGGCGGCCGAGTAAGCGCTGCGGCCCGGTAAACCTTTGGAGGTAGCGCCTCGCATGGGGTCATGACCAAGGCGGTAAGCGTTCAAGCTTCGAAGTGCGGTTGTATCCCTCTTTTCATGATCTATCCCTGGATGAAACCCACTCGTAGCTTGCCCTCACAACTTCACAAGCGCGTTATCGGGGACGTTTCATGTGCCTGAAAAATGTAACGATGGGAGAAGGCACAGTCGTGTACCATCCCGATCTCGTAAACCTCTATGACTGTTCGATCGGATCCCGCACCAGGGTCGGTCCTTTCGTCGAAATTCAAAAAAATGTCGAGATCGGATCTTCCTGCAAGATTTCGTCGCACTCTTTTATTTGTGAGGGTGTGACGATCGAAGATCAGGTGATGATCGCCCACGGGGTGATGTTCACCAATGGCCTGTACCCGGAAGCGACCAACGGCGACGGGTCGATGCAGCAGGACGGCGACTGGGAGCTGTCGACCACCCTCGTGCGCAGCGGCGCGTCGATCGGCTCCAACGCCACGATTGTGGCCGGCGTCACGATCGGCCTTGGCGCGCTGGTGGGCGCGGGCGCGGTGGTGACGCGGGACGTGCCGGACTTCGCGATCGTGATCGGCGTTCCCGCCCGGGTCGTCGGCGACGTCCGCGACCGCGCCGAGCGCTCCCGGATCATGCGCTCCCACCGTGGACCTGCGGCCGCGAACGAGAGTGCGCAGTCATGATCGGCGTCGGGGTCGTAGGCTACGGCTACTGGGGTCCGAACCTTGCGCGCGTCATCGGGGAAACCGACGGCTGCCGGCTCGCCGCCATCGCGGACGCCTCTCCTGCCGCCGCGGCGCGCGCCGCCAAGCGGCATGCCTCGGCGGCGATCATGAGCGATTGGCGCGCCCTGGTGGCGCGCGCGGACGTGGACGCGGTCGTCGTGGCGACGCCCGTGCACACGCACTTCGACATCGCCCTCGAAGCGCTGCGCGCGGGCAAGCATGTGCTCGTCGAAAAGCCGATGACCCAGACCGCGCGGCAGGCGGAAATTCTCATCGACGCGGCCGCCCGCCGCGGCCTCGCCCTGATGGTCGACCACACCTTCGTCTACACGCCGGAGGTGCAGAAGATCAAGAGCATCGTCGAGAGCGGCGACGCTGGGGAGATTTTTTACTACGACTCGACGCGCATAAACCTTGGCATGTTCCAGTCCGACGTGAACGTAATCTGGGATCTCGCCGTCCACGACCTCGCCATCCTCGACAGCCTGTTCGGCCTGACGCCGCTCGCGGTCTCGGCCAGCGGCGCCGGCCACATCCTCGGATCGCCCGAGAACCTCGCCCACGTCACCATCTTCTTCGAGGGCGCCATGACGGCGCACCTCAACGTCAACTGGCTCGCGCCGGTCAAGGTGCGGCAGACCTTCATCACCGGCAGCCGGAAGATGATCGTCTACGACGATCTGCAACCGAGCGAAAAGGTAAAGGTCTACGACCGCGGCGTGACCTCGGACGGCGAGCAGGACGACGCCTATCAGCGCCGCGTCTCCTACCGCGTCGGCGACATGTGGGCGCCGCACGTGCCGATCCGCGAGGCGCTCCGGACGGAATTCGATCATTTCCGCGACTGCATCCTAACCGGCTCGACGCCGCTGACCGACGGCCAGAGCGGGCTCGCGGTGGTGCGCATGCTGGAGAGCGCGACGCTGTCCATGCGCCAGCGCGGCCATCCGATCGAGCTCGAACTCGGAGAGGTGGCGTGATGATCCCGCTTATGGACATGACGGCGCAGTACGCGCCGCTCGCCGCGGAGATCGAAGCGGCCGTTCTCGGCGTGCTGCGCAGCGGCCGCTACGTCCTGGGACCCGAGGTCGAGGCCTTTGAGGCCGACTTCGCCGCGTTTTGCGGGGTCCAACACGCCGTCGCTGTCGACACCGGGACCTCGGCGCTGCACCTCGCGCTGCTCGCGGCGGGGATCGAACCCGGCGACGAGGTGATCACGACCCCGGCAACCTTCGTCGCAACCGTCGCCGCCGTGCTCTACGCGCGGGCCGTTCCGGTGTTCGTGGACATCGATCCGGTCACCTGGACGATCGACCCCGCCCGGATCGAGGCGGCGATCACGCCCAGGACGAAGGCTGTGCTGCCGGTGCATCTGCATGGACGGCTCGCGGACATGGCGGCGATCCGACTGATCGCGGAGCGCCATGGCCTGATCGTCATCGAGGACGCGGCGCAGGCGCACGGCGCGGAGCGGGACGGCGTGCGGGCCGGCGCGTTCGGCGACATCGGCTGCTTCAGCTTCTACCCCGGCAAGAACCTTGGCGCCTGCGGCGAGGGCGGCGCCGTCGTCACGCGTCGTCCGGAGCTCGCGGACGCCGTCCGCTGTCTCCGCGACTGGGGCCAGGAGGGGCGCTACAACCATGTCCGGCCCGGCTTCAATCACCGCATGCACGCGCTTCAAGGCGCGGCGCTCGGCGTGAAGCTCAGGCGGCTCGAGGGCTGGACGGAGGCCCGACGCGCCTTGGCCCGGCGCTACGACGCCGGCCTGGCGGGTCTCGGGATCGGCCTGCCCGCGCCGAGCGACGGCGCGGACCACGCCTACCATGTCTACGCGATCCGGACCTCGGAGCGGGAGGGCATGCAGCGCGCGCTTGCAGACGCCGGCGTCGGCACAGGCATCCACTACCCGCGACCGGTCCACCTTCAGCCCGCCTACGCCTCGCTTGGGCATAGGGAGGGCGACTTCCCGCACGCGGAAGCTCTCGCGCGGGAGACGCTGTCGCTTCCGATCTTTCCCGAACTCAGCCCCGCCCAGATCGAGCATGTCTGCCGGTCGGTCGCGGAGGCGTCCTGCGACGTCCGGGCGGCCGCCGAATGACCGCAGCGCCACGCCTCGCAGGCGACCCTCATGGAGATGCGCGCATGCTCGATCCTCATGGCGTTCTGAACGGCAAACGGGTCCTCGTCACCGGCGGGGCGGGCTTCGTGGGGTCCCACATCGTGCGCCTGCTGGCCGGCCTCGGCGCGAGCGAGATCGTGGTCGTCGACAACATGTGCCGCGGACGGCCGGGGAATCTCGCAGGCCTGCTCGACGACCCGCGAGTGAGCCTGGTCAGGGGCGACATCCGCGACCGCGCGCTGATGGGCAGGCTGATGGAAGGCGCCGACACCGTCTTTCATCAGGCGGCGCTCCGGATCACGCAATGCGCCGTCGAGCCTCGCGCGGCGCTTCAGGTGATGGTGGACGCGACCTTCGATCTGATCGAGCTCGCGCTCTCCGCGGGAGTCCGCAAGATCGTCATGGCGTCCTCGGCCTCGGTCTACGGCCACGCCACAACGTTCCCGACCGCGGAGGACCATCACGGCTACGACAACCGGACGCTCTACGGGGCGGCGAAGATGTTCGCCGAGGGCATGCTGCGCGCGTTCGCCGACACGAACGCGCTGAACTACGTCGCGCTGCGCTACTTCAATGTCTACGGCCCCGGCATGGACATCCACGGCCGCTACACCGAAGTGCTGATCCGGTGGATGGAGCGGATCGAGGCCGGCGAGCCGCCGATCATATTCGGAGACGGCCTACAGACGATGGACATGCTTCATGTCCATGACGCGGCGCGCGCGAACATCCTCGCGGCCGTCGCCGACGCCTCGGACGTGGCCCTCAACGTCGGCAGCGGGACCGAGACCTCTCTGCTCGAGCTTGCGACCCGGCTCGCTGAGGTCATGGGGCGGCCCAGCCTGAAGCCGACCCACGGCCCGGAGCGCGGCGTCAATCCCGTGCCCCGACGGCTGGCGGATGTGTCCCGCGCCCGAGACCTCATTGGCTTCGAAACGCGGACGCCGCTCGCCGACGGGCTTGCGGGCCTCGTCGCTTGGTGGCGCGCCGAAAACGGCGCGCTGGGCGCGCAGGGAGCGGCGGAATGATACCGATCACACGCCCGGTGCTGGGCGGCGCCGAAACCATCGCCGCCACGCGCGTCATCCGCTCCGGCTGGATCACGCAGGGTCCGGAGGTGGCCGCGTTCGAGGCCGAGTTCGCCGCGCGCGTCGGCGCGGCCCATGCCTGCGCGGTGGCGAACTGCACGGTCGCCCTGCACTTGGCGCTTCTCGTTCTGGGGACCGGCCCCGGAGACGAGGTCATCCTGCCTAGCCACACTTACATCGCCTGCGCGAACGCCGTCCGGCACTGCGGGGCGACGCCGGTGTTCGTCGACGTGGAGCCCGGGGGGTTCAATATCGACCCCGAAGCCATAGCCGAGGCGATCACGCCGCGGACCTGCGCGATCATGTGCGTGCACCAGATCGGCATGCCCTGCGATCTCGCCCGCATCCTGCCCATGGCGCGTGCGCTGGGCATACCGGTGATCGAGGACGCCGCCTGCGCGATCGGATCCCGGATCGAGGTCGACGGTCGCTGGGAGGAGATCGGCAAGCCGCACGGAGACATCGCCTGTTTCTCCTTCCATCCCCGCAAAATCCTGACCGTCGGCGACGGCGGGATGATCACGACCGCGAACCCGGATTGGGATCACAGGCTCCGGTTGCTCAGACAGCACGGGATGAGCGTGCCGGACACGGTGCGCCATGCGAGCCCGCTGCCGATCGTCGAGAGTTATCCGGTGGTCGGCTACAACTACCGCATGACCGACATCCAGGCCGCGATCGGCCGGGCCCAGCTGAAGCGGCTCGACGACATCGTCGCAAGCCGACGGTCGCTCGCCGCCCGCTACCGCGTGCTGCTGCGGGACATCGCCGTCGAGTGCCCCGAGGAACCCGCTTGGGCGCAGTCGAATTGGCAGAGTTATTGCGTGCGCCTTCCCCGCGACGCGTCCGTCTACGACGTGATGGCGCAGATGCTGCTCGACGGCGTCGCGACGCGGCGCGGCGTCATGTGCATCCACCAGGAGGCCGCCTATGCCGACGCGCCCACGCCGCATCGGCTGTTCTTCTCGGAGCGCGCGCGCGAGGAGTGCATCCTGCTGCCGCTGTTTCCGCGCATGTCCGAAAGGATGCAGCGGCGGGTCGCGCTGACGCTCGACGCCGCGATCGCGAAGACCCGTCGCTCGACCGCGAAGGCCTTCGTGGCGCCTCCGGCGACCCTGCGGGGACTGGCCATTTGATCTTGCTCTCGACCAACTCTTCGGCGGAGGAGCCGGGGATGCCGCTCAACGGAAGCTCGGATCTTCCGGGGCTGATGACGCCTCCCCCGCGGCTGCGGCCCGGCTTCGCCCCCGGGCGCTTGATCCAGCTCGCGCGTGAGCGAATTGCGCGCCTCGACCTCGATCTTGGCGGGCTCACCGTGCTTACGGAGGCAGCGACGGGCGTCTACGGCGTCACGCCGATCATCGCGGCGATGGCGGGGGCGCGGCGCGTCTACGCGGTGGCGCGCGACAATCGCTATGGCGCCTGCGTCGACGCGATCCGGTGGTGCGAGCGGCTTGGTGTGCTTGCGGGCGTCGCGCAGAGGGTCGCCGTCCTCGAACGCCTGCCGGAGGCGCTGCTCGGGGAGGTCGACATCGTGACGAACAGCGGCAATCTTCGCCCTATCCAGGCCGCGACGATCGACGCTTTGCCCCAGCGTGCGGTCATCGCCCTGATGTTCGAAGCCTGGGAGTTCCGCGAGGCCGACATCGACCTCGCCGCCTGCCGTCGGCGCGGCATCCCGCTCGTTGGGGTCAACGAGCGGCACAGCGACGTCGACGTTTTCAGCTACCTAGGACCACTTGCGGTCCGCCTCATGCACGATGCCGGCGTGCCGGTCTACGGCAGCAAGGTCGCGCTGCTCTGCGACAACGATTTCGCGCTCTATGTCGCCGCGGGACTGATCGGCCAAGGCGCGCAGGTGACCGAGGCCCGCTCGGCCTCCGGCTTGAGAGGCGAGGGCTACGACGCCGTGCTCGTGGCGCTCAAGCCTTCGGAGACGGCCGACCGCATCGACGCCCAGGACGCAGCGCATCTAAGCTCGATCGCGCCGCACGCCATCGTCATTCAACTCTGGGGGGACATGGACCGCGTCGCGCTCTCGCGGCACGCCCTCGCCGTGTGGCCTGCGGAGGCGCCGTCGCTGGGGCATATGGCGATTCTACTGTCCGACATCGGCCCCGACCCGGTGGTGCGCCTGCAGGCCGGCGGCCTGAAAGCGGCGGAGATCACCTTTCGCCGAACGACCGCCGATCGGCCGGGTCTCGCTGAAGCCGTGTGATCCGGCCTAACGAACGCCGTTGCCGTTTGACAACATACGTTTGACAATTCACGCAGTGCGCTTGGAGATCGTGAGCGCATGTGAAGTCGCTCCCGCGCCAGTTACGTCTGCCAACACGTCCTCGAGAAGCTCAAATTTATTTAGTTCAAGGCTACATCGGTTTCGTTCAATACGGATATCGACGAGTTGCATATGAATAGCTGCGCGCAATCCGCCAATATGTCTGTCTATGACATTCTGCATGATCTGTTCCAGGCGACCTACGATGCGGCGGTCGTGCGCGGACAGTGTTAAAACATAGACTTTGCAGTCGCCTGTGCTATATTCGATGTAGATCCGCCAATTAGTTCATCAGGCAGCGCATCGACCCCGCCATGCTTTTGTCTGGGCCTAACGGTCCCCTGGTTCGTAAGTTTGAGGCTCTGGCGAATTGGAGCGTCGACGAACAGGCAGCGATACGGAGTCTCGGGGCCCGCCGGAAACGTGTGGAGGCTCACCAGCAGCTTGTCCGCGAGAACGATCCGATCGAGGACGTCTTCGTGGTGCAGTCCGGCTGGACCTGCATCTACAAGCTTCTTCCCGACGGGGGGCGTCAGGTGCTCGCGTTTCCGTTTCCGGGCGACATCGTAGGCGTTAGCTCTCTCACTCTCGGCCGCGCGCTGATTGCGCTCGAAAGCATCAGCGAAGCGGAGGTCTCGCCACTTTCGGCGGCCGCCCTCGCCCGCGTTCGGGCCAACTACCCGCGGGTCGCTCGGGCGCTGGACTGGTCGAACGCGCGGGACGTCGCGATCCTAACTGAGCATCTGGTCAATCTGGGACGTCGCAGCGCCCTGGTGCGGATCGGGCACTTCATCCTCGAGTGCGCGGAGCGGCTCCGGCTGCTTGGCGTCGACACCGACCGGGGGTTTGATCTCCCGCTGAACCAGTATCTTTTGGCCGACGCTCTCGGATTGACCTCCATCCATGTCAACCGTGTGCTGCGACAACTCCGCGAAGCGGATCTCGCCACCCTGCGCTCCGGTAAATTCGTCATCCACGACATCAAGGCTTTGCGAGAACTCGCGGGTTTCGACGGCGCCTACCTCGCGCCTCCGCCCCGGATGCCCTGACGGCCAGCCGTCGCTCGCCCGCGGCACTTCCCCCGACGTCAGCGTCCGGCGAAACGAACCCAGCGGGCTCTCTATTCACAACGCCGTACGCCCGAATTGCGCCGATCTACCAAAATCAGACAGCTTACGCTGACCTCTATTCCGGTTAGTTTTTCCGCTATCGGGGCGAATACAAAAATATCCTAAGTTGCGTCTTGCTCCGCCTTGTTCACATCAGGCAGGAGAACGTCCATGTACCTTGGACCCGAGGCGTCGAAAGCACGGGCGCGGGAAGCTGCGGCGGCGCGCGCCAATCGCCTGGAGATCGTCAAGGCGCTGTCGATCGGGCAGATTGACCGCCGCGACCTGTTCCGCTGGGGCATCTTCACGGCGACCGGCGCGCTCGCCTGCGTCAACGGCCTCAGTCCCTATGCGACGAGCGCCTATGCGCAGGTGCCGACCGGCACGCCGCGCAGCCCACTGTTCGGAGCCAAAAAATTCACGACGGCGATGTACCGGGCGCTGCCGCAGAATCCGATACCGCTCGTCGCGACCGGCGCGGGGCACGCGCTCTGGGCCACGGACGACGGCGATCCCGAGCCGCCCGCGATGCGGCTGTCCTATCACGAACTCTACAACCAAAGCCGCGGGGCCGCGTGGGTGAACCCCATGACCGGACGCGGGCCGATCGAAGGCCGGCCGCCCGGCGAATTCTTCGCGCATCAGCGCTGGGCCGAGTTCTTCCCCAAGGTCGGCTACCTCATGTCGCTAGGGCAAATCCAGGAGAGCGGGCACTACGCCGACGGCTGGCCGGACCAGGAGGAGAACGCCGTCTGGTCGTTCGGTCCTCGTAAGCCCGGCGCCCGCTGCGAGCTTCGGGGAAGCCGAACGGGATACGGCTATCCATGCCTGATCAAGGCGCGATACGGCGAACCGATCCTGAACCGCATCTACAACGACCTGCCGAACGACCGGACGGCCAACGGCGGCTTCGGCCGCAACGAGATTTCGACGCATCTACACAACGCCCACAACGGCGCGGAAAGCGACGGCGCCTGCAACGCCTATCACTTCCCCGGCACGTTCTACGACTACCTCTGGAGCAACACTCTGGCGCGGCGCGACCGGCCCGATCTCTGGCTAAGGTCCGACCCCAATCACCTGCTCAAGGCGTCAGGCCCCGACGACGGCGACGGCCTGGTCCCGGTCGCCGGCGACTTCCGCGAGATCCAGAGCTCGCTCTGGTTCCACGACCACCGCTTCTTCTTCACCGCGGAGAACGTCCACAAGGGCAACTTCGCGGTCTACAATCTCTACAGCGGCCCAGACCGCGGGCGCGAGGACCTGAACGACGGGATCAACCTGCGGCTACCGAGCGGATCGTTGCTGCCGTGGGGCAACACCGACTTCGACGTCAATGTGGCGATCTCGAATCCGGCCTTCGATCCGGACGGGCAGCTGTTCTTCGACATCTTCGACACCGAGGGTTTCCTCGGCGACATGCTCTGCGTCAACGGGCAGTACGCGCCATACTTCGAGGTGCTGCCGCGGCGTTACCGCTTCCGCATCCTGAACGCGTCGATGGCGCGGTTCGTCAAGCTTGCGCTCGCCGTGAACCGAAGCTCGAAGTTCGCGCGACAGACGCCAGTGCCCTTCCATGTGATCGGGAACGACGGCAATCTGCTCGTGCGTCCTGTGGCGACCACCCAGACCGATGAGATGGGCGTCGCCGAACGCTTCGACATTGTCGTCGACTTCTCGACCTTCAAACCCGGCGACAGCCTGTATCTGCTCAACCTGCTCGAGCAGGTCGACGGGCGGAAGCCGAAGCGCGCGGTCACCCTCGCGAGCGCTTTCGGAAACCTCGCAACCGACCCCTGCGTCGGCCCGTTCCTCGAGTTCCGGGTGGTGGACGAGGTCCGCAGCGTCGACGACCGCAGCAAGACCTACAAGCTGGACGACGGCATCCAGGACCTCAGCGTCGACTTCAATCATCCCGACTGGACGTCCGGGCGAAACACGCTCACGCAGCAGGTGCCAGTGGTGGCTCCAGTGCGCGAGCGGGTGTTCACCTTCGGCCGCTCCGGCGGTGGGGACAGCCGAAGCAAGACGACGGGGCAATGCACCCCGGACTGCCCGGAGACGGCGACCTTCCCATGGTCGATCAAGGTCAACGGTCAAGCGGCGCACACCTTCAACGCCAACCGTATCTCGGCGTTAATTCCGCGGCCCGGCGAGGTGGAGCACTGGACCCTCGTCAACGACGGCACCGGCTGGGACCACCCCGTGCATCTGCACTTCGAGGAAGGCGTCACGATCGACCGCGGCGGCGCCGCCATGGCGCCGACCGAACTGCTGGCGCGAAAGGACGTGTGGCGGCTGCGACCGGGCGGACGGGTCAAATTCCAAGTTCGGTTCGGCGAGTTCGGAGGGTCCTACGTGGCGCACTGCCACAACACGACCCACGAAGACTTTGCGATGCTGATGCGGATGCAGCTCCAGACGCCGGCCCCGAACGACCCGGCCTATAGGGGCCAGCCGCAATACGTGCCCACCATGACGCCGCTGCCGACTCCGGACGGCGTGGTGTGGAAGTATCCGGAGATCCTGCCCGAGGCGGACCCAACGAAGCGTCAATTCACGGCGACGCTTCAGGCCGCGTTGAAGTAGCCCAGGAGCGACGGCTTTGACCCGCCTGCACCTTCTTCGCACGCTGGCGCTGCTCCTGGCGTTGACGTTTTCGCCTCCGCATGACGCGGAGGCGAAGCGCTGGGGCGCCGATTACCTGTCGAACGCGACCGTCGTCGACCAGAACGGCCGCACGCTGCGCTTCTACGACGACGTCATCAAGGGAAAGACCGTCGTCATCAGCTTCATCTTCACCTCGTGCCGCTCGATCTGCCCGCTCGTCACCGCCCGCCTTGCGCAACTGGAGCGCCAGCTCGGCCCCGCCGCTGGACGGGACGTCTTTTTCGTCTCGCTCAGCATCGATCCGACCACCGACACGCCCGAACGGCTGAAAGAGTTCTCGCGCAACTTCGAACCCGGCCCCTCCTGGGCGTTCCTCACTGGTGACGAAAGCGTGGTGAAGGCGATCGGCTACCGCCTCGGTGAGCGCACTGAGCAACTTGCCGACCATCGCAACCAGATCCTGCTCTACAACGACCGGACCGGCGAGTGGCAGCGCTCGTCCGCCTTCGCCGATCTCGACGCCCTGGCGCTTCAGATCCTCGCGATGGACCCGCTGGTCCGCGCGACGAAAACTCCGGGCGACGACATCTTCGGCGGCGGCGACGGGCCGATGCGGCCGGAGTTCCCTGGGCAGGCGCTGTTCGTGAAGTTCTGCGCGGCCTGCCACACCGTCGGGGCAGGAAGACGGGTCGGCCCCGACTTGCGGGACGTGAACGTCCGCCGCCCCCGCGAGTGGACGGCGCGTTACGTGCAGAACCCGGAGGCGATGCGCGCCGAGGGCGATCCCCTTGTCCAGGCGCTGCGCGCGGAATATCCCCACGCCGAGATGCCGGGGCTGAACCTCGCGCACGAAGACGTCCAGGATCTGCTGCTCTACGTCGATCTGAAGTCAAGCGAATGCTCCGCGAGCGAGCACCAAGCAGCCAAGTGACGGGCAGGCTGCAGCCGCTCGCCCTCGGCCTAGGCCCGCCGGTCAGTGCGCCGCGAGAGGCATCATGGCACCTTCTACGTACAGCCGGGGAAGTCTCGCCGTACCCCTAAATGGGTAGACCCCGGTGAACGGCGGAACAGTATAAAGTAATCGTAGACGCTCAAATCTTGTTTTATTGAAAGCGCTGCGCCATGCGCGCCGTTCGCCCTCGCAAGCTGTTCGCGTATCTCGCCGTGTTCGCCCTCGCGCTGGCGCTGCCGCCGATCGTGTTGGCGGCGATCGCGACGACCTATTTCGCCAAGTCCGAGCGTACCCGGCTCGAAACCGTCGTGGACAAAACGAACGCGGACGTGACCCGCGCCATCGAGGCGCGGATCGGCGGCGTTGTGGCCCTGCTGCAGGCCCTGTCGACCTCGCCTCACCTCACGCTCGGCGATTTCGCGGCGTTCGACGCGCAAGTCCGCCCGACCGCGGCCGCCCAGAACGTGGTCATCTGTCTTGTCAGCCTCGATCACCTTGAGATGGTCGACACCTCCGAGCCGTTCGGGCCGCCCCGCGCAGCCTCCAATGATCCCAACGGGGCCCATTTTGGTCCGAACGGCGCGACGCCCTACGTCTCGGGGCTCGAGACCTCCCCATCCGGTGGAGCGATGAGGTTGCGCGTCGTCGTTCCCATCATCCGGGACGGCGAGACGCTTTATCATCTCAGCGCTCAGATCAGCCCCCGTGACCTGTCCCAGACCCTGCGGGAAAGCTTGGAGCCAGGCCTGTTCCACGCGATCGTCCTGGACCGGAACGGCGTCATCGTCGGCCGCTCGGCGGACGAAGACCAGTTCGTGGGACGACCGCTGACGAAGCTCGCGGAGGCCGCGGGAGCCGGCAAACAGGGCGCCTGGAAGGGCCTGAACCCGAGCGGCGTTCCGGTCTTCGCCTACTGGCGGCGGTCGCCACGGTCGGGATGGCTCGTCGCGACGAGCGTCAGCCAGGCCGCGCTCCGGGCCCCGTTGTACGAGTCGCTGTTGCTGCTGGGCGGTCTCGCCGCCGCCATGGCCGCAGTCGCCGGCGCGCTCGCCTTCTGGGTCGGCCGCAAGGTCGCCCGGTCGCACGAGGCGCTCGGCGAGCTGGCCGCGCAGCTCGGATCGGGCCGCCCGCTGGCGCCGCCGACGACGCCGCTGGTCGAGGCGAACATGGTGGGTCGCGCAATCGCGCAGGCTTCGCAACGACTGCATGACCAGGCCCGCCTCATTCTGACGGCCCGAGACGGGCTGGAGCGCCAGATAGCCGAGCGGACCAGCGAGCTGGCGCTCAAGACGACGCTGCTCGAGTCCACGCTCGAGAACATGGATCAGGGGCTCGTCGCGCTGAACGGCAAGGGCGAGGTCACGGTGTGCAACGACCACGCCCGTCAGTTGCTGCGGGCCTCCCAGGCCGAGGCCGAGGGACGCCAGCCGGGCGCGGAGCTGCGCCGGCTGCGCGACGCGCACATCGCGCGGGAGGGGGCGGCGGTCGGCCCTTCGATGGTGTTTGAGCATCATCCAGAGGGCGGGGCGTTCCTTGAGATCCGGTCGACGCCGGTCATCGACGGCGGCGAGATCTTCACCATCACCGACGTGTCGGCGGCGCGGCGGCAGGCCGACGAGTTGCGCGCCGCGAAGGAGGCCGCCGAACGCGCCAGCGTCGCGAAGTCGGAGCTGCTGGCCACCATGAGCCACGAGATCCGGACGCCGCTGAACAGCATGCTCGGCTCCGCCGACCTCCTTGCGGTTCAGCCGGCGATCCAGCCGGCCCAGAAGCGCCTCGTGCTCCGCATCATAAAGGCCGGAACCACGCTCGCGACGATGATGGAGGACATTCTGGATCTCGCGAAAGTCGAGAGCGGACGGGTCACCATCCGAACGCGCCGTTTCGAACTGTCCGAACTCGTGCACGACGTCGAAGTCCTCACCAGCGCCGCCTTCGCCAAAAAGGATTTCCGGCTGCAGATCGTGATGGACCCCGACCTCCCGCGGTTCTTCGAAGGCGACGACAACCGGCTGAAGCAGGTGCTGATCAACTACGTCAGCAACTCCGCCAAGTTCACCTTCGCGGGCTCCGTCCAGCTGCAGATCACCGGAGAGAGGACCGAGAGCGGCGAATGGATGCTGCGGTTCACCGTTACCGACACCGGGATCGGGATCACGCGGGAGCAGCAGAAGAACCTGTTTCGCCGCTATTTCCAGGCCGACGCGTCGATTCAGCCCCGCTTCGGCGGCTCGGGTCTCGGCCTCGCGATCAGCAAGCGCCTGGTCGAGGCCATGGACGGCGAGGTGGGGATCGAAAGCGAGGTCGGCCGGGGCACCACGCTCTACTTCACGCTCGCCCTTCGCGAGGCCCCGGAACCCGGCGTCGACGCCGGGACCTCCCTCCCCTCGCCCAGTTCCCCCACGCGCAGCGCGCGCATTCTCGTGGCGGAGGACATCGCCGTGAACCAGGAGGTGGCGCGCGAGCTGCTGCAATGCCTCGGCCATCAGGTGACCATTGTCGGAAGCGGCGAAGAGGCGATCGCAGCGGTCCAGGAGCATGCGTTCGATCTGGTTCTGATGGACATCTTCATGACCGGAATCGACGGCCTCTCGACGACGCGCGCGATCCGCAATCTCGAACATCCCGCTCGCGCTTTGCCGATCATCGCCTGCACAGCCAACGTCCTGCCGACGCAAATCTCGGAATTCCAGCAGGCGGGCCTCGACGGCTTCGTCAGCAAACCTCTTCGTCTCGGCGAGCTTTACTCGGTCGTCGACCGCTTCGCGGCCGTCTCTGCGGAGCCTGTAGACATCGAGCCGCAGCGGCTGGCGAACCGCCACGAGGCCGAGACGCTGATCCGGCTGATCGGCCCGGACCGGACCATCGCGGCCCTGGAGCCGTTCGACGACGCCCTGTCGCAACTGCTCTCGCGCGCCAGCAGCGGCGGCGCCATCCAGCCGGCGGAGGTCGCCCAGATGGCCCACAGCCTGATCTCGACGGCGAGCCTGTTCGGCATGACGGAGCTCGCCTCCGCCTGCCGTGAGATCGAAGTGGCCTGCGTCGCGAAAACGCAGGCGCGCCAGCGGATCAGGCAGTCGAAACCGCTCATCGTGGCGTCGCAGCGCCGCTTGAGAATTCTTCGCGATCATGTGACCACTTTGGTGCGACCCTCGCCGCCGCCTAGCCAAGGCGGCGTCACTTGGTCCAGCGGAGCCGAGGAAGCATCATGATCCCATCGCGCTCGGTCGCGCTCATCGCGGATGACCATGAGCTGTTCAAAGCCGGGCTCGCCGCCGTTCTCAAGGACGAGCTAGGCTTCGACGAGGTCGTGGACGTGGACACGCTCGACGAGGCGATTGAGCAGCTTCACCGCCATCCGGAGATCAGCCTCGCGACCTTCGACATCAGCATGTCCGGCGTCATGAACGTCGCGAGCCTGCAGATCGTCCGGCAGGAGTTTCCTTATCTTCAGCTCGCCGTGGTCTCGGGCTCGGACTCCCGCGAGGATATCCTCAAGGCGCTGTCGATCGGCCTGAACGGGTATGTGCCGAAGACGATGAGCATCGACGACGTGGTCAACGCGCTGCGCGTGATCAAGTCGGGGCAGGTCTATGTTCCGCCGCTCATGGTGAAGCCGGAAGCGGCGTTGTCTCCTGCCCCCGTCAACTACCCGCATCCGACTGAGATCGCCGATCCGGCCCAGCTCACGCCGCGCCAGCGGCAGGTGCTGGAGTTCATCGCCCAAGGCAAGTCGAATAAGGAGATCGCGCGGATCCTCCACCTCTCCGACGGCACCGTGAAGGTCCATGTCAACGCGCTGTTCCGCACGCTCGGGGTGCACAACCGGGTGTCCGCCGCGGCCGCGCTGAACACCTTCTCCAGGCCGTGAGGCCTGATGCTACAGCCGAACCGCGCGGCCGAGGGGCGCGAGAGCGCGGGCGCCTCTGACAGGCGCCTCATCCGGCGTATGTAAAAACCCCAAGTATACCCCTAGAATAACCGTCGCTCTTCGGAACCATTTGCAATTTCGACCGCGCATACCGCGCTGTTCCGTCTGCGATCAACGCTCGTTCAGCGAGCTCATACGGCTCGTCTTGCTAGGGTTCGCAACGAAAGTTCGACGAACTAGATATATCTGCATAGCGCGCGAACTTACCTCTTATTAATTCAGACATACTGGCGTCCTTAGCCGCAGTGTGGAATTGATCAAACAGAGCGATCACAAGCATTCGCTCCAGGGGGTCAATCCAGACCGTCAGCAACAGCCGTTCCAGCTGCGCCTCGTAGGCGCGGAACGAACGCGCATGCTTCAAGATACGTGACAGGGGCTAGGGTCATGTCTACGAGCTTTACAGTCAACCAAGACGACTTGGCGTTTATTCTTGCGCAGATCAAGATCGCGGAACGTCATTCGGCCGGCGAGTCCCTGCAGGACATCATTGGGCCGGACTCGACGCTGTTGCCTTACGGGCTGCGGACGGTCGACGGCACGCTGAACAATCTCTTGCCGGGCCACGAAACGATTGGCGCCGCTGACACAGTGCTGCCGCGGATGCTCAACCCGACCTTCCTCAACGAAGGCGACGACTCGATGGCGGTCGGGCCGGGGATCGTGCTGACTAACAATGACTACGGGTCGACCGGCAGCGTCGTGGACGCGGACCCCCGCATCATCAGCAACCTCATCGCCGACATGTCGCCGGACAACCCCGCGGCGGTCGCGGCCTGGTACGCGAACCCGCTCGCCCAGGCGCTGTACGAGGAGGCGAACGGCGGGCCTCCCCCGGAAGGCTACGTCCCCACGATCGACGAGCTCGCGCTCATCCCGAACCAGTCGCCCGACATCGGGCTGTCGCCTCCGTTCAACGCCTGGATGACGTTCTTCGGCCAGTTCTTTGATCACGGCCTCGACCTGATCACCAAGGGCGGCAACGGTACGGTCTACATCCCGCTGCAACCGGACGATCCGCTCTACGATCCGGCGCATCCCGAACTGAACTTCATGGCGCTCACCCGCAGCACGCAGGTCAACGGGCACGAGACCGTCAACACCACGACCTCCTGGATCGACCAGAACCAGACCTACACCTCGCACCCCTCGCATCAGGCCTTCCTGCGGGAGTACGCCTTCTCGGTCGATTCTGACGGCGACGGCACGCCGGACTCCCATCCGGTCTCGACCGGCACCCTGCTTGAGGGCGCCCACGGCGGCATCGCGAACTGGGCCGAGATCAAGGCCCAGGCCCTCATGCTCGGCATCCGTCTGACGGACAACGACGTCCACGACGTGCCGCTGCTGCGCACGGACCCTTACGGCAAGCTCATCCTTGGGCCGAACGGCTTCGCGCAGATCGCGACGCCCACCGGCTTCGTCGAAGGCGTCGAAGGCGGCCTGCCGCTGCCGGCCAACACCGTGCGCACTGGCCACGCTTTCCTCAACGACATCGCTCATCACGCCATCCCCGGCGCGACCGACCACGACCATAACCCCGGAACGCCGCCCGTTCAGCTCGTGGCCGACGGCGACCGCCTCGACGTCAATGGCGACGGGTCGATCAACGCCGCGGATCTCACCGCCGGCGCAGGGCGGATCCAGGACGCCAACGGCGACTCCGTGATCGATCTCGCCGACCTCGCGGACGTCAATCTCGACGGCGTCATCGACGGCAAGGACCTGGTGGCGGACGACAACAATCCGCTGACCTACGACGACGAGATGCTCGACGCCCACTACGTCACGGGCGATGGGCGCGGCAACGAGAACATCGCCCTGACGGCGGTCCACACCGTGTTCCACGCCGAGCACAATCGCTTGGTCGAGGCCAACAAGGCGACGATCCTCGAAACCGGCGACCTCGCCTTCATCAACGAGTGGCTGGTCAACGACATCACTGAAATCCCGGCCGACACGAGCGCCCTGGTGTGGGACGGCGAGCGCCTGTTCCAGGCCGCCCGCTTCGTCACCGAGATGGAGTATCAGCACCTGGTGTTCGAGGAGTTCGCGCGGAAGGTGCAGCCGGCGGTCAACCCGTTCGTCTTCACCAACACCGCCGACATCGATCCCTCGATCACCGCCGAGTTCGCGCATGTGGTCTACCGCTTCGGCCATTCCATGCTGACCGAGACGGTCGGGCGCATGGACGCCGACATGACGTCGGACGACATCGCGCTGTTCGACGCGTTCCTCAACCCGCAGCAGTTCGAGGGAAGCGGCGTCACGGCGGCGGAAGCCGCCGGCGCGATCATACGCGGCTCGACCCGTCAGATCGGCAACGAGATCGACGAGTTTGTCACCGACGCGCTGCGCAACAACCTCGTCGGGCTGCCGCTGGATCTCGCCGCGCTGAACATCGCGCGCGCCCGTGAAACGGGCGTTCCGTCGCTGAATGAGGCGCGCGCGCAGTTCTACGAAGACACGGGATTCGCGCAGATCAAGCCGTACGAAAGCTGGCTCGACTTCACCGGAAACATCAAGAACCCGCTGTCGATCGTCAACTTCATCGCAGCCTACGGCACGCACGAGAGCATCACCTCGCAGACCACGCTCGCCGGCAAGCGCGCGGCGGCCACCGCCCTGGTGCTCGGCACGACGGAGGTCGTGAACGGAGTCACCTACGCGCCCCCTGCAGACCGCGATGACTTCCTCAACAGCACCGGCGACTGGGCGGGGGTGGAGACGGGCCTCAACAAGGTGGACTTCTGGATCGGCGGCCTCGCCGAACAGAAGATGGAGTTCGGCGGCATGCTGGGCTCGACGTTCACCTACGTGTTCGAGGCCCAGCTCACGAACCTCCAAAACGGCGACCGTCTTTACTACCTGAGCCGCACCCAAGGCCTGAACCTGCTGAACGAGCTCGAGGCCAACACCTTCTCGCAGCTGGTGATGCGCAACACCGACCTGGGCGACCCCGGTTCGTCGCATCTGCCGGGCGACCTATTCGGCCGCTCCGACCTCATCCTGGAGCTTAACCAGGCGGTGCAGATCGGCGCCGACCCGGTGTTCGATAACCCGACCACGCAGACGCTGACGCCAAAGGTGACGCGGCGGGCGCCGGGCGCGGACGTGGACGGCGACGGCCATGCCGACGGCGGCTACCTCCAGTTCCGCGGCGGCGAGCACGTCGTCCTCGGCGGCACCGAAGGCAACGATACGCTGCTCGGCGACAAGGGAATCGACGCCCTCTGGGGCGGCGCGGGCAACGACTACCTGAACGCCGGCATGGAATCCGACCAGGTGTTCGGCGGCGACGGCGACGACATCATCATCGATCCCTTCGGCGACGACTTCCTGCGCGGCGGCGACGGCAACGACGTGATCAGCGGCGGCGCCGGCCTCGACATCCTTCACGGCGGCCGAGGTCAAGACGCGATCTTCGCGGGCGCCAACACCACCGAGGTGTTCGCCGGCGAAGGCGACGACTTCATCCTTGGCGGAGCCGGCTCCGACAACCTGATGGGCAACGAGGGCGACGACTGGATCGAGGGCGGCGACGGCTTCGACGGTTTGACCGGCGAGAACTCTCAGCTGTTCTTCAACAGCACGATCGTCGGCCATGACATCCTGAACGGTCAGGGCAACGACACCGACTACGACGGCGAGAACGGCGACGACATCATGTTCGAGGGCGCCGGCATCCAGCGCAACAACGGCATGGCGGGCTTCGACTGGGCGATCCACAAGAGCGACCCTGTCGCCGCCAACTCTGATCTCGGCATCCCGATCTTCGTGACCCAGCAGGCGCTGATCCTGCGCGACCGCTTCGACTCGGTCGAAGGCCTCTCCGGCTGGAAGTTCGACGACATCCTGACAGGCACCAACCGCCCCGTCGGCGGGGGCGGAACCATCGGGGGCAACGGCGCCGAAAACGTGCTCACCCAGGCGGGCGTCGACCGGATCGCCAATCTGCAGCAGTACTTTGGGCCCCGCCTGCTCGATCCGAACGGCGTCGTCTTTGACCCATCGACAGGCGGCGACATCATCCTCGGCGGCGACGGCAACGACCTGATCACCGGCAAAGGCGGCGACGACATCATCGACGGCGACCGCTGGCTGAACGTCCGGATCAGCGTGCGGGACCCGCAGGACCATGACGTCGAGCTGTTCACGGTCAACAGCCTGTCCTCGCTGAGGGCGAGGCTGCTGTCCCGCGAGATCAATCCCTCGCAGCTTGTGGCGGTCCGCGAGATTTTGGACGTCAACGCGACCGACGACGTCGACACCGCCGCCTTCACGGGCAACGCGTCGAATTACGTCATCAACGGCCTCGCCCCGGACGGCAGCATCACGGTGACCGACACGACCGGCATCGACGGCGTCGATCGGCTGTGGGGCATCGAGCGCCTGCAGTTCGCCGACGTGACCATCGACATCAACGGGAGCGGCAACGCCGTCCCGTTCGGCTCGGTCACGATCAGCAACCTGTCGCCCGAACAGTCGCAGGAGCTGACCGCTTTCGTGGACGTGGACGACGTGAACGGGATCCAGCCCGGCACCATGACGGTGACCTGGCAGGTCTTCGTCACCCAGAACGGCATCGACTCCTGGGTCGACATCGCAGGCGCCACGGGCGAGACCTTCACGCCGACCCAGGCCGAAGTCGGCCTGCAGATCCGCGCCATCGCGAGCTTCGTGGACGGTCTCGGCCTCACCGAGCGCGTGTTCTCGGAAGCGACCGACGCGGTCATCAACGTCAACGACGCGCCGACCGACATCACCGCGGCGACGGCGCTCGAGGTGACCGAAAACGGGGTCAACGGCGTAATCGTGGGCTCCGTGCTGGCGGCCGACCCGGACGGACCCGCAGGGCTGGTCTACTCGATCATCGACGATCCCGAAGGGCGCTTCGCGATCGACGCGGCGGGCCAGATCACGGTGGCGGACCGGACCCTCATCGACTTTGACCAGAACGCGTCCCACACCGTCACGGTGCGGGTCTCGGACGGCGAGTTCACCTTCGAGAAGGCGTTCACGGTCACCGTGCACGACGTAGCGCCGGAGCAGGTTTCGGGCGACGCCCGCAACAACGTCATCCACGCCGGGGCGGGCGCGGACAAGCTCGACGGCCTCGGCGGCGCGGACACGCTCAAGGCCGGCGTCGGCGACGACATCTACTACGTGGACAACCTTGGCGACCTGGTCCTGGAGGACGCGGGCGAAGGCGATGACCTCGTCTACGCCTCGAAGTCCTGGACCCTCGGCTCCGGCTCTTCGGTGGAGACCATCCGCACGAACTACGGGGCCGCGGCGGTCGGCATAGCGATTGGGGGCAACGAGCTCGCGAACGCCCTATACGGCGGCGCCAAGGCGGACACCCTGTCCGGCGGCGACGGCGCGGACCGCCTCGACGGCGGGCTCGGGGCCGACGAAGCGCGAGGCGGCGCCGGCAACGACACCTACATCGTCGGCGCGGCTGGCGATCGGGCGGTCGAGGCCGCGGGCGGCGGCAGCGACACGGTCTACAGCACCGTGGACTGGACGCTGGAAGCGGGTTCCGCGGTCGAGACCATCCGCGCGCGCTACAGCGCGGGCGCTCCCGGCCTGACGTTGACCGGTAACGAACTCGCCAACAAGATCTTCGGCGGGGGCGCGGCGGACATCCTTGTCGGCGGCGGCGGGAACGACGTCCTGACGGGCGGCTTGGGCGCCGACCAACTGCGCGGCGGGATCGGCAACGACACCTTCTACGTCGACGCGACCGGCGACGTGGTCACGGAACTTGCCGGCGAGGGAACCGACACCGTCTACGCCTCGTCGAGCTGGACGCTCGGCGCCGGTTCGGCGGTCGAGACGCTCCGGAGCGACTATGGCTCGGCCGCGACGGGGATCACCCTCACCGGCAACGAACTCAACAACAAGATCCTCGGCGGCGCCCAAGCCGACACGCTCAACGGCGGCGACGGCGACGACGCGCTGACCGGCGGCGGCGGGGCGGACCAACTCAACGGCGGGCTCGGAAACGACGCCTTCTATGTCGACTCCTCGGGCGACGTCGTGCTGGAGGCCGTGGGCGAAGGCCAGGACACGGTCTACGCCGCGACGAGTTGGACGATGACCGCCGGCTCATCGATCGAAAGTCTGCGCGCGAACTACGGCGCCGGCGCCGGGGTCTCGCTCACGGGCAACGAGTTGGCGAACACGCTGGTCGGCGGCGCCGGAAACGACGTGCTGAACGGCGGCGGCGGCAACGATATCCTCAGCGGCGCAGGCGGCGGCGACGACCTCTTCCGCCTCACCGCCAACTTCGGAAACGACCGCATCAACCAGTTCGACGCGGTGGCAGCCGGAGGACAGGACCATATCGACCTGTCGTCGCTCGGCGTCACGGCTCAGAACTTTGCGGCCAACGTCTCCTTCTCGCAGGTCAGCAGCAGCACCCTGGTCACGGTCGCGGGCGGCACGGTCCTGCTCGTGGGGGTCAACATCGCAAACGTCGACATCACGGACTTCGCGCTCGCCTAGCCCGGCGCGAAGGGATGGGAAGCCGAGCGCCGCCCGCGGCGTTCCGGCTTCCCGTTTCCCCGACGTTTCCACCCCCCGCCAGATCTCAGCTTCCGCCGACGGAGGGACCCGTGTCTCCGAACCTCGCCTCCTACCGATTCATCCGATCCAACGCCGGCGCGCTGGTCGCCGTCGCCCTCGTCAGCGGCGCCGCCAACGTCCTAACCCTGTCCGGCGCCGTCTTCATGATGGAAGTCTACGACCGGGTGCTGCCGAGCCACAGCCTGCCGACGCTCGTCGGCCTCGGCCTGGTCGTGCTGCTGCTCTACGCGTTCCTCGGTCTCTTCGATCTTCTGCGCGCTCGCATCCTCGTCCGCGTGGCCCTGCGGCTGGACGAAACCCTGAACGCCGTGGTGTTCCGAAGCACCGTCCGCCGGGCGCTGCTGTCGTCGGGCGACGGCGACGGCATGCAGGCCCAGCGCGACCTCGACCAGGTGCGCGCGTTTCTCTCCGGCAGCGGACCGGGCGCGCTGTTCGACCTGCCATGGATGCCGATCTACCTTGCGGTGTGCTTCGCCTTCCACCCCTGGCTCGGCCTCACCACTCTCGCTGGCGCGCTCATCCTGATCGCCGTCACAGGGCTGACCGAGCTGCTCACGCGCGGCGCGGCGCAGCAGGCGGTGGCCGCCGGCATGGCGCGCGAAGGCGTAAGCCAGGCCAGCCGCCGCAACGCCGAAGTGGTCGAGGCGATGGGGATGGGCGGGCGGCTCTGCGCGATCTGGGGGGAAGCCAACGCGCGCTTCCTCAAGCACCAGCGGAGCACCTCGGACGTTTCCGGCGGCTTCGGCGCGCTGTCGAAGGTCCTGCGCATGGCCCTTCAGTCTGCGGTCCTCGCCGTCGGCGCCTACCTCGTGATCGACGGCCAGGCCACCGGCGGCATCATGATCGCGAGCTCAATTCTGACCGGGAAGGCGCTCGGCCCGGTCGACCTCGCGATCGGAAACTGGAAAGGCTTCGTCGCGGCGCGGCAGGCCTGGCGCCGGCTGAAGGAAACGCTGCGGACCACGCGTCCGACGGCGCAGACCATGAAGCTCCCCGCGCCCCGCGCGCGGCTTAGCGTCGAAGCCGCCGCCACCGCGGCCCCAGGCGGACAAGTCCTGCTCGTTGACGACGTCTCCTTCGCCCTGGACGCGGGGTCGGCGCTGGGCGTGATCGGCCCCAGCGGCTCCGGGAAGTCGTCGCTTGCCCGCATGCTCGTCGGCGTCTGGCCGGCGCGCCGCGGCAAGATCCGCCTCGACGGCGCCTCGCTCGACCAATGGGACCCCGATCAGCTCGGGCCCCACGTCGGCTACCTGCCGCAGGATGTGGAGCTCTTCGCCGGCACGATCGAGCAGAACATCGCGCGCTTCGGCGCGGCGCCAGACCCGGACGCGGTGATCGCCGCAGCCCAGGCCGCGGGCGTCCACGAGATGATCCTGCGCCTGCCGGGCGGCTACAACTGCCAGATCGGCCACGGCGGCGCGGCCTTGTCCGCCGGTCAGCGCCAGCGCGTGGCCCTCGCCCGCGCCCTGTTCGGTTCGCCCTTCCTCGTCGTCCTCGACGAGCCGAACTCCAACCTCGACACCGAAGGCGAGGCGGCGCTCAGCCGCGCGATCCAAGGCGTCCGCGACCGCGGCGGCGTGGTGGTGGTCGTGGCGCACCGATCCAGCGCCCTCGCGCCCGCCGATTTCATCCTCGCGATGAAGGACGGCCGCGTTCAGTCCTTCGGCCGGAAGGACGAGGTCCTGCCCAACTTCCAGCGGCCGACCCCGGCGATGCCGCGGGTCGCAGCCGGCCCTTCCCTCACCGTCGTTCCCGCAGGAGCCGTGTGATGAGCGCCCCAACCTCGTCCGTGCAGAAATCGATCCGGCGGCACGTCCTCGCCGCGGGCGCAGCTTTCGCGCTTCTGACCGTCGGCGTCGGCGGCCTGAGCGCCAGCGTCGAGTTCTCCGGCGCCGTGGTGGCGCCGGGTTCGGTCGTCGTGGACCGCCACGTCAAGAAGGTCCAACACCCGACTGGCGGGGTGGTCGGCGCGATCAACGTCCGCGACGGCGACCGCGTGAAGGCCGGCGCGGTCGTCCTCCGCCTCGACGAAACGGTGGCGCGGGCGAGCCTCGCGATCGTGGAGAAGGGGCTCGACGAGCTCGCCGCCCGCCAGATGCGCCTCGTCGCCGAGCGCGACGGCGCCGCCGAGATGGCCGTGAGCCTGCGCATGGCCTCCCGCCGCAGCATGCCCGAGGTCGAGGACCTTCTCGGCGGCGAGCTGAAGCTGTTCGCCGCGCGCCGCGAGGCGCGCCTGGGGCAGGTTCGGCAGCTCCGCGAGCGAATTGAGCAGACGCGCGAACAGATCCATGGCCTCGAACAGCAGGCCGCGTCCAAGGCCGACGAGACCGATCTCATCCGGAAGGAGCTCGTGGGCGTCGAGAGCCTCTACCGTAGCCAGCTCGTGCCGCTCACCCGCGTAACCAACCTGCGCCGCGAGGAGACGCGCCTGCGCGGCGAGCGCGGCCAGCTCATCTCGGAGACCGCGCAGGCGCGCGGCAGGCTGAGCGAGATCGAGCAGCAGATCATCCAGATCGACCAGGATCTCCGGAGCGAGGTCTCGAAGGAGCTGCGGGAGATCCAGGCCAAGCAGGCTGAACTTGTCGAACGCAAGACCGCCGCCGACGACGTGCTCGCGCGCATCGACCTGCTGGCTCCGCAGGACGGCGTCGTCCACCAGCTCGCCGTGTTCAACCCCGGCGGCGTCATCGGCGCGGCCGAAACCGTGATGCTGATCGTGCCCGACGGCGAGGACCTGATGGTCGAGGCGAAGGTCGCGCCCCAAGACGTCGACCAGGTGCGCGTCGGACAGAAGGCGTTCATCCGGATGTCCGGCCTCAACCAGCGGACGACGCCCGAACTTGCGGGCGAAGTGGCGATGGTCGCGGCCGATGTCGTGGTGGACCAGCGCAGCGGCGCGTCGCACTTTCCCGTACGGATCGCGCTCGCGCCCGGCGAGCGCGCCCGGCTCGGCGAACGCGCGCTCGTGCCCGGCATGCCGGCGGAGGCCTTCGTGCAGACCGACTACCGCACGATGCTGTCGTACTTCACCAAGCCCCTCGCTGATCAGGTGGCGAAGGCGTTCCGGCAGGACTGACCCGAGGAGCGGCCGTCCGGCGCGGAGGCCCGGTCAGTGCGTCCAGGGTTCGGGGCGGCCGGCGCGGAAATTGTCGGAGTAGGAGAAGGTTCGCGGCGCGGCCGGCTTCGGCTCCTGAACGCGGAAGGCGAGACCCTCGCGCTCGGCGTAGGCGATCGCCTCCTCCTTGGTGTCGAACCAGAGCTTCACCTGCGCACGGGTGTCGCCGGAGGAGGTCCAGCCCATCAGCGGCTCGATCCGCCGCGGCTCCGCCGCATCGTGCTCCAGGAGCCAGCGCTTGGTCTTCCCGACGCCCGACTGCATCGCGGTGCGCGCCGGCTTGTAGATGCGTGCGGTCATGGCGGGGTCCTCGGGCGGGTCCTTAGCAGTGGTCGTGCGCGAAAAACGACTGGTCGGGGCGACATGATTCGAACATGCGACTTCCTGCTCCCAAAGCAGGCGCTCTACCAGGCTGAGCTACGCCCCGAAGTCTCAATTCCGTGGGTTTATGGCCCCCGCGACCCTCTTCCGCAAGCGCCAAAGCCCAATGCTCCCCTGATCAGAGTGAACTTCCCCGCAGCGACTTCGCAGCCGCGGCGAATCGGCGGTTGCGCTGCGGAATGACTGAAGCTTACTCTCTGGGGCGAAGCGGGGGGATGACGCTTTGCAGGTCAAGAGGTTGCTCCGTCTGATCAGCGCGGCCGATCAAGCCGACAAGAGGGCCTACGCCGAGACAAAGAAAGCCGTCGGCGATTTCATCTTCAAAGAGCGGAATGACGTCGTCACGGCCATCGACCGCTGCACGAAACTCGGACACATTGATCTCGCAAATCTGCTCTCGCGGAAAATCGATGGACTACGTTCGAGCGACAGCATCCTCACCGCCGCCGGAATCGGGCTTAGGGAGCATGCGGTGCGCTGGAAGCTTGCGCTCGCCTCCGGGGACACCTTCGCGGCGGTCGGCCTCGCCGCCACTCTGAGCCCCGCGCCCCGGAGCCTTCGCCAGCGCGAGATCACCCGCGCCGACATCCTCGAAGCCGGCAAACACGCCACCGCGGCGATCCCCCGCATCATTCATCAGGTGTGGATCGGGCCCAAGCCCTGCCCTGTCGGCTCGCCGGAGCGCTGGCGGGCGTGGTGCGCCAAATATGGCTACGAGTACCGTCTCTGGACGCAGCCCGACGTCGAGACCCTCGCCTGCTACGGCTCTCACGCCTACGATTTCTTCCTGAAGCAGGGACGTTACGCCGGCACGGTGGACGTGATCCGCGCGGACATATTGCATGACGTCGGCGGTCTTTACGTCGATATGGACATGTTTCCGGTGGACGTCGGCGCAGCCTACCACGACTTGCTTGGCATGACCGGGATGATCTGCATCCCCGCCAAGGGATACAGGCGGCTCAACATGGGGGCGCTGTTCCTCACCAATTCAATCCTTGGCTCGACTCCTGGTCATCCCATCATGAAGCGCTACAAGGACGCGATGTCCCCGACGGTCGCCAGCTTCGACGGCAACGTGGCCGCGTGGTGGTCGGTCGGCGGCTGCCTGTTGACCTCTGCGCTGGCGTCGTCGGTCAATGTCATCGCGCCGATCCACCTCGTTGGATCAGCCCCGAGGACCGACGTCGAAGCAATCTACGCGTCGATCGGCAAGATCGAAGCGTCCGAGTCGACGGTGTTGTTCTACAGCTGCAAGTTCTGGTGACGGCGGGCGTTCCGGCGCCCGGTCGTCGGATCCGTCCGGGAGCGCCGCCCCGTTTGGCAGGCGCCGAGAGCCGCGGGGTAGCCTGATTTTGCTCTTTGTTCGGGGGATGTCTTGGCTCAACTGATCGCGTCGGCGGGACCGATAAGCGCGTTCCTGAACGAGGGGATAGGCGACTACCTCCTCATCACCTTCAATGACGCTGCGGACGCGCTGAAGACCGACGGGCGGTCGTTCTGGGGTCAAGCGCTCGTTGAGAAGAACGGCGTCGCCGCGATCGGCGTCGTCACAACTGAGAAGAACTGGTACGCGCCTTCCGCCATGGAGGAGGTAGCCGCCAAGCTAAAGCCAACTCTTGCGCGCTACTCCAAAGTGCTCTGTTACGGCAACAGCATGGGCGGCTATGCCGCCATCCGGTTCAGCAAGTTGCTCGGGGCGACGCATGTCCTGGCGATCGTTCCGCAGGCGGGCATCGATCCGTCCGTCGTAACGCCGTTCGACCGCCGGTACACGACCCATTTCGGTAAGGGCGGCGGCGGGATGATCGAGCCGGGGCACGTCGCCGGCAAGATTTGGATCGTTTACGACCCGCTCTATTCCCATGACAGCGGCCACGCCAAGCTGCTGAAGAAGGCCGAGCCAGACGCCAGAATGATCCGCGTTCCTCTGCGCGGCCACGGCGTCATCCATCTCACGAAGGGCTCGAAAAGCACATTGAACCTTTTCGACGCCGTCTTCGCGGATCGTTATCTGGATGTCGTCCGGATGTACCGGAAGCGGAAACGTGAAAGCTGGGTCTATTATTACACCATGGCCACAGCCATGGTGCGCCGTCGGCCGGCGGAGGTCCTGCGGCTACTGAAGGCGGACAAGAGGTTCAGCGTCCCGATTGCGAACCGCACGCAGTTGATCGTTGCCGCAAACGCCCGGATCGGACGTCGCGACGAGGCGCTGTCCGCCGCGATCGCTTACGCGCGCATGCATCCCACGGATCTGAAGACTCCGCTCAAGATCCTGGACTCGATGCTCGCTTACAAAGCGCCGGAGCAGGCTTCAGCCTTCATCGACGTCTTGGACCAGTCGGGGTTTCAACATCCGGCTTTCGAGCGCACCCGCCGTCTCGTCGAACAGGGGCTGAGGCGGGCCGCCGTCGCCGTCAGGGTCGCTCCGTTCGCCTTGGCCGTCGAATGGCTCTCGGCTCTCTTCGACGTGCTGAACAGCGAGTTCGCCGCCTCCCTGCTGTGACACGCCAAGCGCGCTGGGTTCCGGTCCAGTCGCACTCACGCGCCCGGCCACGGCCCTCGGCCATCTCGCCGGGCCCCCGTCTGCCGAGGCGGCGGGTGCGCCGGAGGGCGACGCGCGCTTAGGCTACCGGGCGGCGGGCGGCGCCACGTCCAGGATCTTGTCGAGCTTGGACAGGAAGCCGTCGAGATGGACGCTCCAGGGCGCCTTCGCGGCCGGCTGCGCTTCAGCCCAGGCGTGGTACTCGAGCCCGCGCGCGATGGCGAGATGCGCGTAGGTCAGCCGCAGCGTGTCGGCGCCGTCGGAGATCGGCAGGAGTTCGATCACCTTGGCGCCCGGCTGAGCGACCACGATGTGCGCCAATCCCGAGCCATGCCCGCCCACGATCACCTTCGCCCGGCTGATCGTGGCGATCTGCTCCGCCAGCGGCGCCTCGGACAGCACGCAGATCCGAAAGCCGCGGGCGGCCAAAGCGGCCTCGAGGGCGGCCTCGTTCTCGATCTTGCGCCGGCTGGCGTCGCTGCGCGAGACGTAGATGCGGTCGTACGCGTCGGCCGAGGCCTCCGTCAGGGCGCGGGAGACGATGCGGTCATAGATCGGCGCAATGCGCTTCCAGCGCGGAAACGAGCGCAGCCCCACCTTCGCGACGAGGAGCTTTTCGACGAAGACCGGCCGGCTGCCGCGGACGACGTCCGCCACGTCAAGGCCCGCAAGCCGCAGCGTCTCGAGTTCGTAGCCCTGCCCCTTCTCGCCCAGCAGAAGCCGCGGCTTCGGGGCGCCGTCCGCGAGCAGCCAGGACAGCTTCGGCGCCTGCTCGACGAGCCAGGGGTACAGGCCCTTCGCCCGCCCGGAGACATGAAGCGCCAAGGGGATGTGCGCGACGTCGGCTTTCGCGACCTTGGGCACGGCCGCGCCTTGGCTCAGCAGGATGGAGCCGTCATCGCTCCAGACCTGCCCGCTCCCATCGACAAAGACGTTCTCATAGAAGCCGACGCGCGGCTTGGAGGGCTTCGCCTGCCCATCGCGGAACTTCGCGAGATCGGCTTCGAGACGCTCGATCTGCGCCGCCGGAACGCCCGGGGCGGCGTGGACCGCCGCCGTTCCCTGGGCGGTCAGGCCGGGGCTCTCGCGGTAGCCGTGCTCGTAATCTGCGGCGGGCGTCGTCTCCCCGCCCGCCGTGCGGATCGCCGCTTCCACCTCCGCGAGCAAACGCGGGTCCGTGAGCTTCTGCTTGATGGCGCGGGCGGACTGCAGGAAGCGGGGGTCGGCGACCGTCGCGGGATCGGCCGTCAGCACTCGCCACGCCTGTTCGGGCATGTCAGCGGCTGCGAGGTCGTGCGCGATCCGCCGCCGCATCACTACGGTCATCGGAAGCCACGCGGCCGCGAGCCCCACCTCCTGGATGGCGGCCGTGGCCTTGAGCGCGCGCGCGGCGGACAGGCGAAACACGAGCAGCCGAACATCCGCCGCGAGGTCGCGCTTCGAGCTCGTGAGTTCGAGGACCTTGGTCCAGTCGCCGGCCGCGAGGCTCGCCTCGGCTTCGGCCCGCAAAAGCGCTTCCCGCGTTTCGCGGGGCGGCGCCGCCTCCGGGCTGGCGGAGCCTCGTCCGGACCTGAGGGCGCCGAGCCGCTTGAGAAGAGCTATCATGACCGTCTTTGAATCAGAGTTTATCGTCGAATAAGGGCATGTAAGATTTTGCGTTGCGGCGAGTGGCTGGACAAGTCCGCGAACCGAGCCGGGCCCGCGCGGCCAGTATGTATGAGGCGATCGTATCACGCGAATGAAACTCACCAAGGCGGCCCGGCACGAAGAGATCCTCGCCCAGATCACCCAGCAACCCAGCCTTCGGGTCGCCGATCTCGCGGCTCGGCTGCGGGTGTCGACGGAGACGATCCGGCGCGATCTCGACGAGTTGACCGACCAAGGGCTCGTCAACCGCACCTATGGCGGCGCGGTGCCGATGCGCGGGGCCGAGCCCTCGGTGGGCGAGCGGCACGGCCTGTTCATCGCGGAGCGCGAACGCATCGCGCGGGCGGCCTCGTCGCGGATCAAGCCCGGCGCGCTTCTGATGATCGGCTCGGGCGCGACGACGACGCACGTCGCCCGCCGCATCGCGGTCGAGCACAAGGGGCTCACCGTCGTCACCCACTCCTTCAGCGTGGCGACCGTGCTGTCGCTCAATCCCACGATCACCGTGCTCATGGCGCCCGGCAACTACCTCGCCAGCGAAGGCGCGACGGTCGGCGTCCACACGGCGCGCTTCCTCCACGATTTCTCCGCCGACCTCGCCATCCTCGGGGCGAGCGGCCTGACCTCGGAAGGCGCGACCGACGCGCGGCTGGAGCCGGCGGCGATCTTCAGCGTGCTCGCCTCGCGGGCCGCCGAAACCCTGGTCGTGGCGGACCGCTCGAAGTTCGACAAGGTGTTCCCCGCTCGCTACGCGAGTTGGCGGGAGCTCGGCGCCCTGGTCTGCGACCAGCCGCCAGCGGGACCATTGGCCGAAACGCTCCGCCGCTACGGGGTCGAAGTCGCGGTCGCCTGACCCCCGTCTGTGGCGATCCAGTCAGAGTTTGTTGCGTTCGCCACACTTCCGTGAAATGTCTTTTGGGAGGCTCCACGAGGCGACGGATGTACGACGACGACTTTCTGGCGCGGCTCACCGCGCGGTTGCGGGAAGCGCTGCCCCGTTGGGGCGTCGGGCCGGACGCCGCGCTCAGGCTGCTGACCATCTCCGAGAACGCCACGTTCCTTGCGGACGAGGACGGGCGGCGCATCGTCTTCCGCGTCCACCGGCCGGATTACCATACGCTCGAGGAGATCCGCTCCGAACTCGCCTGGATCGAGGCGCTGCGCGCCGACGGCGTCGCCGCCACGCCGGAGCCGCTGCGGATGCGGGACGGCGAGCTGCTCGGCGCGTTCGAAGACGAGGGCAGCCTCCGCCATGTCGTCGCCTTCGAGCATATGAGCGGCGGCGAGCCGGAGCCGGGCGAGGACATGCCGCACTGGTACCGTACGCTCGGGACTATCACCGCTGGGCTCCATGGCCATGTCCGCGGCTGGCGCACGCCGGCCGGCTTTCGGCGCAAGCTGTGGGACTTCGACGCCATGCTGGGCGACCGCCCGCTGTGGGGCGACTGGCGTGAGGGGCTCGGTCTTGAGCCCGAGGCCCGCGCCTTGATCGAGCGCGCCTCCGCCGTGCTGCGGCGCGAGGTCGAGGCTTACGGCGCGGCGCCCGAGCGCTTCGGCCTGATCCACGCCGACCTCCGACCCGCGAACCTGCTGGTCGACGGCGACCGTCTCGGCGTCATCGACTTCGACGACTGCGGCTTCTCATGGTTCATGTACGACTTCGCCGCAGCCGTAAGCTTCATGGAGCACGAGCCGTTCATTCCGGAGCTGCAAGACGCCTGGCTCGAGGGCTACGCCGCGGTCGCGCCGGTCTCGCGCGAGGAGCGCGCGATCATGCCGACCTTCCTGCTGCTCCGGCGGATCCTGCTCACCGCCTGGGTCGCCTCGCATGCCGAGACGCCCACCGCCCAGTCGATGGGCGTCCCTTTCACCCACGGCACGCTCGAACTCGCGGAGCGACACCTGGTCCAGCGCGGCTGAGACCCCGAGGAGACGTCATGACCACGTCCGCGAAAAGCCGGCCGGCCGACGCCGCGCCGACGGCGAGCCGCCAGATCCTTGCCCTGAACGCCTTCGACGCCGCGCGCCCGTCGGACCTGCCGCCGGAGACGGCGGCGCTCGTCGCCCGCCGCCAGCGGTCGTTCGGCCCGACCTCGGTGCTGTTCTACGATCGTCCGCTGCACGTGGTCTCGGGCGACGGGGTCTGGCTGCAAGAGGCGGACGGCACCCGCTACCTCGACGTCTACAACAACGTCCCCTCGGTCGGGCACTGCAACCCGAGGGTCGCGGAAGCGGTGGCGCAGCAGGTCGCGACGCTCAACATTCACACCCGCTATCTCTACGACGTCGTTCACACCTACGCCGAGCGGCTGCTCGCGACCTTTCCCGAAGGTCTCGACAAGGTGGCCTTCACCTGCACCGGCAGCGAGAGCAACGACCTGGCGCTCCGGATCGCGACGGCGGCGACGGGCAAGCACGGCTTCGTGGTGACCGAGATGGCCTACCACGGCAACACGACCGCCGTGACGGACGTCTCGCCCTCCTCCCGCCCGGGCCAGCCGCTCGCGCCGCACGTCCGCGCCATCCCTGCGCCGATCGGGCCCGGCGACGTAGCGGGCCGCTTCGCCGCCGATCTCGAAGCCGCGATCGCGGATCTGGAGGCGAGCGGGCACGGGTTCGCCGGGCTTCTGGTCGACACCATCTTCTCCAGCGACGGCGTCGCCGCCGATCCTGCGGGCTTCCTCGCGCCCGCGGTCGAGGCGACGCGCCGGGCGGGCGGCCTGTTCATCGCCGACGAGGTGCAGCCCGGCTTCGGCCGCACCGGCGGCGCGATGTGGGGTTTCCAACGTCACGGCGTCACGCCCGACGTCGTCACCATGGGCAAGCCCATGGGCAACGGCATTCCGATCGGCGGCGTGGTGGCGCGGCTCGACCTGATGCAGCGCTTCGCGGCGAGCGTGGGCTACTTCAACACCTTCGGCGGCAATCCCGTCGCCTCGGCGGCCGCGCTCGCCGTGCTCCAGGAGATCGAGGAGCGCGGACTGGTCGCGAACGCCGCGGACGTGGGCGGCTACATGCTGGCCCGGCTGAACGCTCTCGGCCAGCGCCACGGGGAGATCGGCGAGGCGCGCGGCGCAGGCCTCTACCTCGGCGTCGAGTTCACCACGGACGGCGCCCCGGCGCCGGAGATCGCGAGTTACGTCATCAACGCCCTGCGGGAACGGCGCATCCTGATCGGCGCCGCCGGCCGCTACGGCAACGTCCTCAAGATCCGCCCTCCCCTGATCTTCGAGCGCGCCCACGCCGACATGCTGGTCGAGGCGCTGGACGACGCGCTGGCAAGCCGCTGAGGGTCGCGGGCGGCGCGGTTGCGGCCGCCCTCAGGTCGCAGGCGCCAACCGCGCGACCGGAGCTTCGCGGATCGGCAGGTTGATCAGCCCCGACATCACGCTGAGAGCGATCGCGATCCACCACACCACGTCGTAGCTCCCCGTGCGCTCGTAGAGCAGGCCGCCGAGCCACACCCCAAAGAACGAGCCCACCTGATGGGAGAAGAACACGAAGCCGTAGAGCATCGTGAGGTAGCGCGTGCCGAACAGCGTGGCGACGATGCCCGAGGTCGGCGGGATGGTGGAGAGCCACAGCAGGCCGATCCCAGCGCCGAAGGCGAGCGAGGTGGCCGGCGTCACCGGCAGCGTGATGAAGCCGACGATCAGCACGCCGCGGGCGAAGTAGATCGCGGCCAGCAGCACCCTCTTCGGCATCCGCTCCGCCAGCACGCCGGACGAGAGCGAGCCTGCGATGTTGAACAGGCCGATCAGGGCGAGCGTCCAGCCTCCGATCGTCGGCGAAACGCCGTGGTCGATGAGGTACGGCGGGAGATGCGCGGTGATGAAGGCGAGATGGAAGCCGCAGGTGAAGAAGCCGACGACGAGCAGCCAGTAGCTCGGCGTGCGCGCGGCCTCCGCGATCGCCTCGCGGATGGTCTGCTCCACGACCCGCGAGCCGTCTCCCGGCGCCGCCTTCGGCGCGGCGAGCGCCAGCGACAGCGGGACCACGAGCAGCATCAGCGCGGCGAAGATCAGAACGGTCGTCTGCCAGCCGTAGGACGTGACGAGCGCCGAGGCGAAGGGGGTGAAGATGAACTGGCCAAAGGAGCCGGCGGCCGTGCCGAAGCCGAAGCCGAGCGTCCGCCATTCCGCCGGCAGCAGCTTTCCGAAAGCGCCGATCACCAGCGAGAATGAGGCGCCGGACAGGCCGAAGCCGATCAGCACGCCGGCGGACAGATGCATGCCGAGCGGATCGCTTGAGAGCGGCATCAGGGCGAGGCCGGCGGCGTAGAGGAGCCCGCCCAGCATCAGCACCCGCACCGCGCCGAAGCGGTCCGCGACCGCGCCCGCAAAGGGCTGGCCGACGCCCCAGAGCAGGTTCTGGATCGCGAACGACATCGCGAACACGTCGCGGCCCCAGCCGTGGCTTTCCGAAATCGGCGTGAGCAGCAGCCCTGCCGCCGAGCGCGGCCCGAAGGTCAGCGCGGCGATGGCGCAGCCGCACAGGATGATGACGAGAGGCGAGCGCACGGCGCGGGCGGCGGCGATCATGGCGGCGTCCTGAACAAGAGTCCCGGCGCGAAGCTTAGCGGCGCCCTGGGGCGGCGGCTCATGAAACTCCCTGATCCGCCGCATTGCAGGAATTGATCGGGAGCGGCGCAGGCGGGCGCCTCGCAATCATTACTGCCTAAGCTCGGCGTTCCAGCCGAACTCCGTCAGATCGATCTGATCCGTGTCGAACGCTGCGTCGAACCCTTGTTCCCAAGGGAACAGGCCAGATGGATCGGGCCACACGAGTTGGAGGCAAGGAAAGTCGTCCCCGCAATAGAACCAGCGGCTCCAGCCGAGATATTCAGCGTAGCGCCGCCGATCGATCGGAAAGAGACAGGCGGGGACATTTGCGAAAACCTGATCCGTGTGACGACCAACCGGAAGAGTTTCACCCTGCCCAGCCCGGCGGAAAAGATCCCACAAGACATCGTGGGCAACGTCGCTCCTCATGCCGAAAATGAGGATCTCGGGTTGGTTGACGCTTAGCCAGAAGCCAGTGCTAAACGAAAAACCGGGCGCCTCGCCGTCGGCCAAGACTTGAGTCCGAAACCACCCGTGCTCCCGGACAGCGGCAACGAACGCGGTCTCGGGCCCGTCGAGAGTTTCTGAGGGTTTGTCGAGGGCCGTAAGCATTCGCGGAGGATATCTTTCGAAGGCGTCCTGACAAGTCGGCGCAGCCTTAGCCCGCGTGACGGATCGGCTCTTGGCTGGCCTGGCAAGGGGCGACGGGCGCGCGGACGTTCTCAGGCGACGCCGCTGGCATGCCACGTGACGTTTTCGTGGCGCCCAGCCCTTTTATTCCGGCCTGCGACGCATTATCATAGTTATGCTCGAAATGAGCATATTGGAACGGTTCGATCTTGGGAGGACGCCATGTCCCCGCTCGCCGCCCTCGCCTCCGACGTCGCCCGCCCGCGCTTCAGCGCGGAGCCGGCGCGACGTTTTCCACCGGTCGCCATGCCGTCGCTCGAATGGACCCCCGAGGTGGAGGCTGCGACCGCGCATCTCTACGAGCGGGTGAAAGCCGTCATTCCGCCGGTCGAATGGCCGTTCTTCGCCCCCTACGTGAAGGCGATCAACGAGCTCAAGAAGGTCCGCAACGCGGTCATCCTGGCGCACAACTATCAGACGCCGGAGATCTACAACTGCGTGGCCGACGTCGTGGGCGACAGCTTCCAGCTGGCGCGCGAGGCGACCAAGACCGACGCGGACGTCATCGTCCAGTGCGGCGTGCACTTCATGGCCGAGACCTCGAAAATCCTGAATCCCGACAAGACCGTGCTGATCCCGGACGCCCGCGCCGGCTGTTCGCTCGCGACCTCGATCACCGCCGCCGACGTGCGCGCGCTGCGCCTCAAGCACCCGGGCGTGCCGGTCGCCGTGTATGTCAACACCACCGCCGAGGTGAAGGCGGAGGCCGACATCTGCCTGACCTCCGGCAACGCCGTCGCCGTGGTGGAGTCCCTCGGCGTCCCGGAGGTCATGGTGCTGCCCGACCAGTACCTCGCCGCCTGGATCGCGACCCAGACCAAGGTCAAGATCATCACCTGGAACGGCGCCTGCGAGGTGCACGAGCGTTTCACGGCCGAGGAGCTGCGCGCCTACCGCGAAGCCGATCCGGACGTCACCATTCTGGCCCATCCGGAATGCCCGCCGGACGTGATCGCGGAGGCCGACTTCACGGGCTCCACCGCCAAGCTCGCCGACTACGTGAAATACAAGTCGCCGAAGAAGGTGGTGCTGATCACCGAGTGCTCGATGGCGGACAACATCATGAGCTCGGCGCCCAACACCGAGTTCGTGAAGCCGTGCAACCTCTGCCCGCACATGAAGCGCATCACGCTGCCGAAGATCCTCGAAAGCCTCGTGCACATGCGCGAGGAGATCGGGGTCGACCCGGTGATCGCCGAGCGCGCCCGCGCCAGCGTCGAGCGCATGGTGAACCTGAAGATCTGAGGGCCGCCTGTCATCCCGGCCGAGGCGTCAAGCTGAGAGCCGGGATCGCTCGCGGAATGAAACCCTGACACACGACGTCATGCCCGCCTTCGCGGGCATCCACGGCTAACCCACGCTCGCGGACGGAACGCCGAAGTCGTGGATGCCCGCAAAGGCGGGCCTGACGGGCGGCCTCGACTTTGGGGCGCGCCGCCTCTTTGAGGTTTCTGACATGACCGACGCCCCCGACCCTCTCGATCCCGACGCGCTCGCGCCCCTTTCCTGGGCGGGCGTCGACGACGTCGTCATCGTCGGCGGCGGGCTGGCGGGGCTCTTCACCGCGCTGAAGCTCGCGCCCCGGCCGGTCACCATCGTCACCGCCGCCCCCCTCGGCGACGGCGCTTCCTCCGCCTGGGCGCAGGGCGGCATCGCAGCCGCCGTTGGCCTTGGCGACAGCGCCGAGTCCCACGCGGCTGACACGGTCGCCGCCGGCGCGGGCATCGTCGACGAGGCCATCGCGCGGCTGATGACCAGCGAAGCCCCGGCCCGCATCGCCGACTTGCTGGCCTACGGCGTGCCGTTCGACCGCGACCTCGAAGGCAAGCTGCAGCTTTCACGTGAAGCCGCCCACTCCGAGCGCCGCATCGTACGCGTCAACGGCGACCTCGCAGGCCGCGCCATCATGGGCGCGCTGGTCGCGGCCGTGCGCCGCACGCCGTCGATCCGCGTGCTGGAGGGCCTCGTCGCGGAAGAGCTTGTGACCGAGGGCCGCTTCGTGGTCGGCGTCATGGCGCGCCCGGCGGGGGCCGCGAAGCCGGTGCGCATCATCGGACGCGCCGTGGTGCTGGCCTCCGGCGGCGTCGGGCATCTCTATTCCGTCACGACCAACCCAATCGAGGCCCGCGGCGGAGGCCTCGCCATGGCGGCGGAGGCCGGCGCGACGCTGGCCGACCTCGAGTTCGTGCAGTTCCATCCGACGGCGATCGCCGTCGGCCGCGACCCGGCCCCGCTCGCGACCGAGGCTCTGCGCGGCGAAGGCGCGATCCTTGTCGACCGCGCCGGCCATCGCATCATGGAGGGCGTGCACGACGACCTCGATCTCGCCCCGCGGGACATCGTGGCCCGCGCTGTGTTCGAAGCCGTTCGCAATGGCGGGGCCTTCCTCGACGCGCGCGACAAGGTCGGCGAGCGCTTCCCCGTCCGGTTCCCCACCGTCTACGCCGCCTGCATGTCGGCGGGCGTCGACCCCGTCACACAGCCGATCCCGGTCGCGCCCGCCGCGCACTACCACATGGGCGGCGTGCTGGTGGACGCGAACGGCCGCTCGTCGCTCGACGGGCTCTGGGTCTGCGGCGAGACCGCCTCCACCGGCGCCCACGGCGCGAACCGCCTTGCGTCGAACTCGCTGCTGGAGGCCGTCGTCTTCGGCGCCCGCATCGCCGAAGACATTCTGGGCCTGCTCCCCGCCCCTCCCGCGGCCGCGCGCGTCGCGCGGTCGCGCGCGGCGTCGCCCGCGACGCTCGCGGATGGCGCGGCGGTGGCCGAGCTGCGCCGGACCATGGCCGACCACGTCGGCGTGGTGCGGAACGCGGTGGGCCTCGGCCGCGCGGTCGAGACCTTCGCCCACGTTCGCCGCGCAGCGAAGGACGCCGACACCCGCAACATGGCGACCGCCGCTCTCCTGATCGCGGTCGCCGCCGAAAGGCGGCGCGAGAGCCGGGGCGGCCACTTCCGCTCCGACGCGCCGGACGCGGTCCCGGCGCTCGCCCATCGCTCCCTCCTGACCCTCGACGAGGCGCTGGAGCGCGCCGAGACGCCGCTCGCGAAGGCGGCCTCGTGACCGCCTCGCCTCCGCTCGGCGGGCTGGACCCGATCGCCGTTCGCCGGGCCGTCGAAGCGACGCTCGCCGAGGACCTCGGCCGCGCCGGCGACATCACCACCGCGGCGACCATCCCCGCCTCCGCCACAGCCCGCCTCGTCATCGCGGCGCGCCAGCCCGGCCGGCTCGCGGGGCTTCAGCTGGCGCAAGCCGCCTTCGCCGCGCTCGACCCGTCGATCGCCTTCACGGCCGAGCTCGTGGATGGAGCAGCGCTCGCACCCGGCACAGTGATCGCCCGCGTCGAAGGCCCCGCAAGGCCCGCGTTGTCGGCGGAGCGGACCGCGCTCAACTTTCTCGGCCGGCTGTCCGGGGTTGCCACGGCGACCGCGGCCTACGCCGACCTTATCGCCCACACCAAGGCGAAGATCTGCTGCACGCGGAAGACGACCCCGGGCCTGCGCGTCTTCGAGAAGTACGCGGTGCGGTGCGGCGGCGGCGCGAACCACCGCTTCGGCCTCGACGACGCCATCCTGATCAAGGACAACCACATCGCCGTCGCAGGCTCGATCGAGGCCGCTCTCGACGGCGCCAAGGCCTACATCGGCCATCTGGTGAAGATCGAGATCGAGGTCGACACCCTCGAGCAGCTCGACCGCGTCATCGCCCACGGCGGCGCCGACGTGGTGCTGCTCGACAACATGGGCCCCGACTTGTTGCGCGAAGCGGTCGGGCGCATCGGCGGCCGCATGGCGGCGGAGGCCTCAGGCAACGTCAGCCTGGAGACGGTGGCGGCGATCGCCGAAACCGGCGTCGACCTGATCTCCGTCGGCCGCATCACCCACTCCGCCCCAACGCTCGACCTCGGGCTGGACGTGGCGGTGGGGTGAATTCCCAATCCAACGAAGGCCGAGAAGCGTCCTGTTACGAAGGGAGATCAGCCGACGTGATCACCGACGTTCTGGAAAGCATCGACCTCCCTGATGGTTCGGGCAGCGTCGTGCTTTTCTACCCGAAGTGCGCGGCAGCTACCGATGGTCAGACCCTGGTTCGGATTGATTTTACCGGACGGGTTGCCTGGAGAACAAAACCGAGCAGAACACTGGACAGCTTCGTTGGCATCTCAATCGACGGTGAAGCGCTGATCGCGACGACGTCCAGTGGCTTCGCAATGTCCATCGATGTGGAGAGCGGACAGGCGTGTCGCGAGGTCTTCACTAGATAGGCGCCGCGGGAGATCGACGAGGACGTCTCTCGAAGAACGCGTCAGCGCTCATTCGCTTCGAGACGATCGAAACGAAAGCCATGGGGCAGCCGCCCGCGGTACTTGTCCAGCCGGGCGAGCAGATTCGCATGAGAGCGAGCCCGCGCGACCTCGAAGGCGCGTGATCCCACCACATGGATGTCGATCTGATCGCCCGCCTTCAGCTCCAGCGCCTCGACGACGGCGGACGGCAGCTGAACCGCGAGGCCATTTCCCCACTTCGCGACCTGCATGGCCCGCCTTCGATGATACACGTCACCCTATGTATATCATCGAGCCGTCGCCTCATCACACCCCGATCGACAGCCCGGCCCGCTTCCGCTCGGCGAGCAGCCCGAGATAGATCTGCGCCATGGAGACGCCCGCGAGCGCGGTGATCCCGGCGTGGTCGTAGGGCGGGGAGACTTCGACCACGTCGAACCCTTTCAGGTCGAGCGCGCCGAGACGGCGCAGGCACGAGATCGCCCAGGCCGAGGAAACGCCGGCCGGCACCGGCGTGCCTGTGCCCGGCGCGAAGGCCGGGTCGAGGCAGTCGATATCGAAGCTGACGTAAGTGGGCGTGTCCTCCACATGGCCGAGGATGCGGCTCGCCACAGCCATCGACCCCATCTCGCCGGCGAGCAGGCCGTCGACGATCGCGATGCCGTAGTCCTGCGGCGCGTGGGTGCGGATGCCGATCTGGATCGAGCGTTCGGGCACGATCAGGCCGTCGCGGACCGCGCGCGTGATCAACGTGCCGTGGTCGATGCGGGAGCCGTCGTCGTCCCAGGTGTCCTGATGGGCGTCGAACTGCACCAGCGCCACCGGCCGGCCGAGCCGCGCCACCAGCGCCTTCAGCACGGGATAGGTGAGGAAGTGGTCGCCCCCGAGCGTGACAAGGTGGGCTCCGGTCGCGATCCGCTCCGCCGCCTGCGCTTCGATCGCGGCCGGCATCAGCTCCACCCGACCGTAATCCAGGGAGCAGTCGCCGGTGTCCGCCACCGCCATGTCGGAGAAGATGTCGAAGCCGAAGGGATAGGCCGGGTCGCCGACGTTGACGGTGGAGGCCTCGCGGATGGCGCGGGGCCCGAAGCGGGTCCCCGGCCGGTTGGAGACCGAGGTGTCCAGCGGCACGCCCCAGACGGCGACGTCGAAGCCCTCGGCCGAGCGCGCGTAGGGCCGCCGCAGGAACGAGGTCGCGCCGGCGTAGTTCGCCTCTGTGGACTCGCCGTAGCGGCGGGCGGGGTTCAGCGCGTCGTCGACGGGGCGGGGGCGCAGCGGATCGGCGTTCAGCTCAGCCATGCGGACAGGTCTCCGTGCTGGTCCCCCGTGCGCGAGGGCCTCGATCGACGTCAGGCTTCCATAGCAGCGCGGCGCGCCGATGACGACGCGGCCGCGGGCCGTCAGCCCCGCTCCATCCAGCGGATCAGCAGACCGGCGGGGATGACCCACAGCAGCCCGAAGAACGCGAAGAACGCGAGCTGGAGCGCGGGGTGCGACCCGGCGAGCTTGAGTTGGCCCACGAACATCACGATCAGCGCATAGATTGACACGCCGACGACCAGAACAGCCGTGCCGATCAGCTTCTTGGCGCGGGGGCGCATCGCGGGCTCCGTCGAGGGGGTGGGCGAAACGCCGTCTTGTTCAAGGCGCACCGCGGACTTAAAGCGGTCTCCAAGCTTCCGATCAAGCTCAACCGGCGTCCGAGGAGGCCGCGAGGTCCGCATGTCCGCATCCCCCGTCCCCCCGCCCGCGCGTCCGCGCCGGTTCCTGCGCGGCTGGCTGCTGCTCACCCTGGCGCTGGTCGCGCTGATGGTCGTCGTGGGCGGCGCCACCCGCCTGACGGGCTCCGGCCTCTCGATCACCGAGTGGAATCCGATCACCGGCGCGATCCCGCCGCTGGGCGAGGCGCCGTGGGCGGAGGCTTTCGAAAAGTACCGGGCCAGCTCGCAATACAAGCTGCTGAACGAGGGCATGTCGCTCGGCGAGTTCAAGTTCATCTTCTGGTGGGAATGGGGCCACCGCCAGCTCGGCCGCTCCATCGGCCTCGTCTTCCTGCTGGGGCTCGGCTTCGCCGCCGCCACGCGGCGCGTGAGCCTGAAGGAGGGCCTCACCCTGTTCGCCATGGGCCTGCTGCTCGGCCTCCAGGGCGCGGTCGGCTGGATCATGGTCGCGTCGGGGCTGCAGGAGGGCATGACCGCCGTCGCGCCGGTGAAGCTCACCCTGCACCTCGGGCTGGCCCTCGCCTTCTTCGCGACGCTTGTGCTGTTCCTCGTGCATCTCAGGCAGTTCGGCCGCGACGGCGGCCTGCTGCGGCCGGGCCTACGCGCCGGCGCCTACGCCGTGCTGGCGCTGTCCTTCGTGCAGATCCTCCTCGGCGGGCTGGTGGCGGGCTCGAAGGCCGGCTTCTCGTTCAACACCTGGCCCCTGATGGACGGCGGGTTCGCGCCCTCCGCCGCGACCCTGTTCGCGACGACGCCGTGGTGGGAGAACTTCGTCGACAACGTCGCGCTGGTGCAGCTCAACCACCGCATCGGCGCCTACGTGCTGCTGGCCGCGACGATCGCCTACGCGCTCGCCGTCACCAACGCCAAGCTCTGCCGCCGAGCGTCGAACCGCGCGGTCGCGCTCGCCTTCCTGATGACGCTGCAGGCGGCGCTGGGCGTGCTGACGCTCATCCACGTCGTCCCGCTGGAGCTCGGCCTCGCGCACCAGTTCGGCGCGGTCGTCGTGTTTGGGCTCGCCGTGATGAACGCCGGGCTGCTGCACGAGCGCGCGGCGCGCGAACGGGCGAAGGCGCTCGCGCCGCAGGGACTGGCCCAGCCGGCTGAGTGAGGCGCCGCTTCGCAGAACGGCGCTCAGTCCCTCTCAAAGCTTGCGGGGCAAAGAGGGATACGTGCGCGCCTTTGAAGCGTCCCGCCCGTCACACGGCGGACAGCGCCTGCTCCAGGTCGTCGATGATGTCCTCCGCGTCCTCGATGCCGACCGAGAGCCGCACGACCTCCGGCCCGGCGCCGGCCGCCGCGAGCTTCGCCTCGTCGAGCTGGCGATGGGTCGTCGAGGCGGGATGGATGATCAGCGAGCGCGTGTCGCCCACGTTCGCGAGGTGAGAGAACAGCTTCACCTTGGAGACCAGCGCCACGCCCGCCTCGTAGCCGCCGACGAGCCCGAAGGTGAAGACCGCGCCGGCGCCTCTGGGCGCGTACTTCTGCGCGCGGGCGTGATGGGCGTTCGAGGCAAGGCCGGGGTAGTTCACCCAGGCGACTTTGGGATGGGCCTCGAGATAGCCCGCGACCTTCAGCGCATTGTCGCAATGGGCGCGCATGCGCAGCGGCAGCGTCTCGACGCCCGTCAGCAGCAGAAAGGCGTTGAACGGCGACAGCGCCGGCCCGAGGTCGCGCAGCGAGAGCACGCGGGTTGCGATCGCGAAGGCGAAGTTGCCGAAGGTCTGCCCGAGCACCACCCCGCCGTACTCGGGCCGCGGCTCGCTGAGGAAGGGGTAGCGCCCGCTCGCAAGCCAGTCGAACGTCCCGCCGTCGACGATCAGCCCGCCGATGGAGTTGCCGTGGCCGCCGAGAAACTTGGTGGCGGAGTGCACGACGATGTCCGCGCCGTGCTCGAACGGCTTCACGAGGTACGGCGTCGCCAGCGTGTTGTCGACGATCAGCGGCACGCCCGCCCGCTTCGCGATCTCGGAAATCGCCGCGATGTCGGTGACGCTTCCGCCGGGGTTTGCGATCGACTCGACGAAGATAGCCTTGGTCTTCGGCGTCACCGCGCGCTCGAAGGCCTCCAGGTCGTCCGGATCGGCCCAGGCGACGTTCCAGCCGAAGCTCTTGAAGGCATGGCCGAACTGGTTGATCGATCCGCCGTAGAGCTTCGTGGCGGCGACGAACTCGTCGCCCGGCGTTAGCAGCGCGTGGAACGTAAGCAGCTGCGCCGCGTGGCCGGACGCGACGGCGAGGGCCGCCGTGCCGCCTTCGAGCGCCGCGATGCGCTCCTCCAGCACCGCGTTCGTGGGGTTGCCGATGCGGGTGTAGATGTTGCCGAAGGCCTCAAGGCCGAACAGCGCCGCGGCGTGGTCGACGTCGTCGAAGGTGAAAGACGTCGTCTGGTAGATCGGGGTCGCGCGGGCGTTGGTCGTGGGGTCGGGCTGCGCGCCCGCGTGGACGGAGAGCGTCGCGAAACCGGGCGCGCGCGGGCCAGGGGCGTCGTCGTCGGGCATACGTTTCTCTCCCGTGGGATGCTGACGTATTCGTCAATCTATCTGTATTATAGGAAGAAGCGCCGTCAATCAGCTCCCCCGGCGCGAGCGGGCAGTCCCAGCTCCATGATGTCGATCTTGGGGCAGCGGTTCTGAACGACCTGCAGGCCTGCGGCCTCGGCCCGCGCGGCGGAGGCGTCGTCGCGGACGCCAAGCTGGGTCCAGAACACCCTCGGCAGAGGCTTCAGCGCTAAAGCCTCATCGAGGATCCCGGCCACATGCTCGGAGGCGCGGAACACGTCGACCATGTCGATCGGCTCCGGAATCTCTGCGAGCGAGGCGTAGGTCATCAGGCCCGCGATCTCCTTGCCGCCGTGGCCGGGATTGACCGGAAACACGCGGTAGCCGCGGGCGGCGAGGAAGGCGGCGACGATGTGGCTATCGCGCGAGGGATTGGGGCTCGCCCCGACCACGGCGATGGTGCGGACGGAGTTGAGGATCTGGCGGACGGCGTCGGATGAGGTCTGGGTCATGCCCAAAGACTTAAGGCGTTGGCCCGAGCTGCGCAGCCCCCTACTCGCTGTACGGCGCCGACGCCTTCCAGGAGCGCGACGCGCCGGAATAGCACGCCGCGCTCCTCGCCCCTTACGGAATGAGCCGGTCGCTCCGCAGCCGCTCGAACAGCGCGTAGAAGGCGTCGTCTGTCGGCTGATAGAGGGAAAAGCCCAGGCGGCGGCTCTTCGACATATCGGTGACGACCTCGATGGGGCGGCCGAGGTCGGCGTCGGTGTGCCAGGGCGAGACCAGCCGGTCGAGGTCGGGCTCCGCGAGGCCGTGCTGCGCGGCGATGTCCCGCCAGACGGCCGCGTCGTCCGCCATCTGCTCCTCCAGCGGCCGCACCACGCCGTCGAACGGCGCGGCTTCGAGCTCGAACCACGCCGCGATGCGCTCCCACATCCAGCTCCAGCGGAAGACGTCGCCGTTCACGACGTTGAAGTCCTCGTTCGCGGCGGCCGGCGTCTCGGTCGCCCACAGCATGTGGCGGGCAAGCAGACGCGCGTCGGTCATGTCGGTGAGGCTGCGCCATTGCGTCTCGCTTCCGGGAAAGCGGAACGGACGCCCCGTGGCCTTGCAGATCGAGGCGTAGACCGCGAGGGTCGTGCCCATGTTCATGGCGTTGCCGACCGCCTTGCCGATGATCGTGTGCGGGCGGTGGACGCTCCAGGCGAACCCGTCGCGGGCCGCGGCGGCGAAGACCTCGTCCTCCTGCGCGTAGTAAAAATTCTCGACGTCGAGCCGCCCCTGCTCCTCGCGGAACGGGGTCTGCGGAAGCGTCCCTTTGCCGTAGTTCTCAAATGGCCCGAGGTAGTGCTTCAGGCCGGTGACCAGCGCCACATGGCGCACCGACCCGGCCGGACGCAGAGCTTCGAGCAGGTTGCGCACCATCGCCGCGTTGACGCGGATGTTCTCCGCCTCGGTCTCCTGCCGGAGCCATGTGGCGATGAAGACATGGGTGGGAGCCGCGCCGGCCAGCGCCTCACGCAGCGACGGCGGATCGAGAAGGTCGCCGGCCAAAGCGGTGACGCCCGATTGCGTGGCGGGGCGCCGGGCGAGGCCCAGCACCGGCCACCCCGCCTGGGACAGGACCTCGGCCGTCGCGGCGCCGACGACGCCGCTCGCGCCGACCACCAGGGCTGTGTTCGTCATGATCGCTCCTCTTCAAGACGAGCGATCTAGGTTTCTCGGACGGCCGCATCCAGGGCGTGGCCGCACGCGGACGGGTGCGTGGAAGCAAAGTCGGCGGGCGCCGAGCCAGCCGCGTTCGACCTCGGCGGTACGCGCGCTCCTCCGGGAGTCGCAAATGTCACATCAGAAGGCGCCGCGGCCGGTCGCTCAGTTCTCGTCTTCGCCGAATAGCGCCTTGATCTTGGCGACATAAGGCTTCACCGCCTCGACGTTGCCCGGCAGGGGCTGGAAGCTCTCGAGCGCCGCGAACTGCTCGTCGAGGTCCTTCAGCGCCGCCTGCTTCTCGTCTTCGGAGAGCGCAGCGTCGTTCTGGATCTCGGCCTGAACCTTCTTCTTCTCCTCGGCGAGGTCGGTGTCGCCGCCTTCCGGATCGCTTGCCCCGAAGGCGAGCAAAACCGACTGCGCCACGTCCGCCCAATCGGAGTAGGTGGCGAACTGGTGCTTCTTGAGGATCGCGTCGATCTCGGCCTTGGCCTCGGGCTTGTCGAGATAGCTCGCGAGCGCGCCGATCGGATCTTCGGCCTCGCCCACCTCGGCTTCGTCGCTCTCCGGCTGGTCGGTGCTGTTTTCCTGCGCCTTGGTCTGGGGGTTCTGCGCCGCCAGCTTCTCGCGCAGCTTGTCGAACTCCGGCCACGCCGCGAGGAAGCTCTCGACCAGCTTGCCGTTGAGCGGCACCTGCTTCGGTTCGACGTCGCCGGTCTGCTCGACGGCGGCGCTCGGCTGCTCTTGGGCCCAGGCCGGGGCCACGGAGGCGCCCAGCGTCATGCCGGCGAAAACGGCGGCCCGCAGCAGGCTCGCAGCGACGATGTTCATTTCGGACGTCCTCCGGAAGACGCGGGCGCCTCCTTGGGGTCTTGCGCGCCGCGGCCCGACCGGCGAAAGCCTCGCCTGCCTGGACCTCGACGCGCCCGACATGCGGGCAGGCTTTGTCGATTCGGGACTATGACGGGACAATGGGGACGCCACCATGACGGAAATGCCACGCCCGACGTCCGATCTCGCGCCGCGCATGACGATCGCGGACATGCAGGCGTTTTTGGAGGCTGAGTTTCCGCAGATCCGGCTCGGCGTCGACTACGCGATCGAGGCGGTGGGCCATGGCTCGGCGCGCATGCGGCTGATCTACGCCGAGCGTCATCTGCGGCCAGGCGGAACGATCTCGGGACCTGCGATGATGGCGCTCGCGGACGTCGCGCTCTACGTCGCGCTGCTCGGCGCCATCGGCCCGGTGAAGCTCGCCGTGACGACGAACTTTTCCGTCAACTTTCTCAAGCGGCCGGACCCTCGCGACCTGATCGCGCACTGCCGCTACCTCAAGATCGGCCGGAGCCTGGCGGTGGGCGAGGCCGAGCTGCGCTCCGACGGTGAGGACGAGGCGGTGGCGCATGTGGTCGCGACCTACTCCATTCCCCCACGCGGATGACCGCCACGCGACGGCGCAAACCCCTCTACCTGTAGGACCGCAGAGGAGGTTATATGATACCATTTTTGCAAGTGATTGATTTTGTTTGGTTTTCTCTTATGCGGCTGAGTTGATTTTTCCCGCTGCGTTGGGTATCACCTGCCCGTCGCGCCAGACCCCGTCCGGCGCGCTTTCGTTTTCAATCGAGGTTCACCCCATGCGCCCCCAGCTGGCCCGCTCTTATGTGGCCAAACCGGACGAGGTCGAGAAGAAGTGGGTCGTGATCGACGCGAAGGGCCTGGTCGTGGGCCGTCTTGCGTCCGTGATCGCGATGCGTCTTCGCGGCAAGCACAAGCCGACCTTCACCCCCCACGTGGACGACGGCGACAACGTCATCGTCATCAACGCCGCCCAGGTGGTGTTCACGGGCAAGAAGCGTCAGGACAAGCCCTACTACTGGCACACCGGCTATCCCGGCGGCATCAAGGAGCGCAAGGCGCACCAGATCCTCGACGGCCGCTTCCCGGAGCGCGTGGTGGAGAAGGCGGTCGAGCGCATGCTCCCGCGTGGCCCCCTCGGCCGCAAGCAGCTCGGCAATCTCCGCGTCTACGGCGGCGAGACCCATCCGCATGAAGCCCAGCAGCCGACGGCTCTCGACGTCGCGGCCCTGAACAGCAAGAACAGCCGGAGCGCCTGATCATGGCCGAGAACATCCAGTCGCTCAGCGACCTCGGCGGCGCGCTGACTGCGTCCGCCCCCGACGCGCCGAAGTACGAGAAGAAGGTCGACCAGTTCGGCCGCGCCTACGCCACCGGCAAGCGCAAGGACGCGGTCGCCCGCGTCTGGATCCGCCCCGGTTCGGGCCGCATCGAGATCAACAAGCGCGCGCTCGAGGTCTACTTCGCCCGTCCGGTGCTGCGCATGATCCTGCAGCAGCCGCTCGACGTGGTGAACCGCAAGGGCCAGTACGACGTGACCGTGACGGTCGCCGGCGGCGGCCTCTCCGGCCAGGCCGGCGCGGTGCGCCACGGCCTGTCGAAGGCGCTCACCTACTTCGAGCCGGAGCTGCGCGGTGCCCTCAAGAAGGGCGGCTTCCTGACCCGCGACAGCCGCGTGGTCGAGCGCAAGAAGTACGGCCGCGCCAAGGCGCGTCGGAGCTTCCAGTTCTCGAAGCGCTGATCGCGGACCTTCGGTGTTCGCGCACGGAAAAGGCGGGCTCAGGCCCGCCTTTTTTCATGCTCTCCGCCAGACGTCGCTCCGTCGCGGCGCCCTTCCCGCTCAGGCTCGCCCCAGCGCCCGCAGGCCCAAAAACGGCGTGCCGGCGAGCAGCGCGTCGACGGCGGCGCGCGTCTGGAAATGGCCGTTCAGCGAGACCCGCGGCAGCGCCGTCGGCGTCGCGGCGTGGCGCTTGAACAGGTGCCCCGGCCGCGTCGTGACGGCGGTGACGAAGCCGAGGTCGCGCGCGATGTCGTACTCCCGGGCTCCCGCCGCCGACAGATCTCCGACGGGATAGGCGAAATGCGCCGGCGCTTCGCCAAGCTTGAGCCGGATCGCCTCGCGGCTGTCCGCCATCTCGGCGCGCGCCACATCCTCCGGATGCTTCGCCAGCATCGGATGCGTGACGGTGTGCGCGCCGATCGTGACTAGGGAGTTCTTCGCGACCTCTTTCAGCTCGTCCCAGCGCATGCAGAGATCGCGCGCGAAGGCGAGCACGTCGACGCCTTGCTCCTCCGCCAGCCGCCGAACCTCGGACCGCAGCCGCTCCTCCGGACCGGAGCGCAGCCGCCAGTAGATTGCGTCCCACGCCGCCGCCTTCTCTTGCGCGCAGGCGGCGGACAGCACCGCCTCGCCTCGCCCGAGATCCACGACGACGCGCCGCGCGCGGACCAGCGCCTCCTCCAGCGCCAGCCACCAGATCTCGGCCTCGCCGTCGGCGAAGGCCGATGCGACGTAGAGCGTGGCGGGCGCGCCGTGCCGTTCGAGCACCGGCAGCGCGAAATCGCGCACGTCGCGGTACCCGTCGTCGAAGGTCACGTGCAGGAAGGGGCGCAGCGACACCCCGACCGAGACCCGTCGCCACGCCTCGTCGAGCGAGACGAAATCGAAGCCTAGTTCGCGCGCACGGCCGAGCGCGTCGTCGAGGAACTCGGGCGTGACTTCGAGGAGCCGGTTGGGCGCGAAGGCGCGCTCCCGCCACGGGCGCACGTGGTGCAGCGTCAGCACGACGCCCAGCCCTCTCGCGCGCCGCGCCAGCCAGCTGTTGGCGCCGCTCGCATGAAGCCCCGCGAACGCCGCGCGAAAGGCCGTCGTCCGCACGCCCGCCATCAGTCCCCCAGGAATCATCGCCCCGCCCACCGCCCCCGGTTCTGGAACGGAGCATGCACAAATCTAGACAGTGATGATTACGCAGATCTTAATTCAGTCGCCAAGTAATCCATCAATTTTTAAGTGGCTGTCTTCATCAGGCGTAGACAACTCTGCGGTATGGTCGCGAAAGGATCACGAAGAGAACCATTCCACATCCATGCGGCGGATAAAGACCACTGGGGCCTTACGACGTCTGCGCCAGGACGCGCGCGGCTCGACCGCTGTCGAGTTCGCGCTGATCGGACCGGTCCTGCTGCTCTTCGTGTTCGGAACGATCGAACTTGGACTGATGATGGCGGCCCAGCACGTGTTGGACGACGCCGTTTTCATGGGCTCGCGCACGTCGAAGACCGGTTATGTCGCGTCGACCTCGACACAGACGGCGACGGTCGCAGCGGCCATCAGAAAGGCCGCTCAGCCCTATCTCGATCCAGGGAAGATCGTGGTCACTTCCAAGTCCTATCCCGACTACAGCTCGATTAATCCGGAACCGTTCACTGACACCAACAAGAACGGCGTGCGAGACGCGGGCGAGCCCTACACCGACGTGAATGGAAGTGGATCCTACGACGACGGAAAGGGTACGGCGGGATACGGAACCGGCGGCCAGATCGTGGTTTTCACAGCAACATATGCGTGGCCGGTTAGCACGCCGATGATCGCCGACCTTATCGCGACCAACGGCGTCCGGACGCTCAGCGCGCGAGCGGTCGTCCGCAACGAGCCTTACGGTACGCCATGACGCTCCATTTCCTTTGCCGCCAGCTTCGCGACCTAAAGCGATCCGAGTCCGGCGTCGCAGCGATCGAGCTGGCTCTGGCGGCGCCGCTCTTGGCCCTCCTGCTACTCGGCGGCATAGATCTCACGCGTTATACTCTGGCCGTCCATAAGGTGATGGGCATCGGCTTCGCGGTCTCCGACGTAGCGTCACAGTACAAAGCCAAAGAGTTAAACACTCAGGCCCTCAATCAGATATACCGGATCAGCAGCGAGAACTTTTCATCCTACGTGTCCGGCTCGACCGGTGTGACGATGCTAACGTCGGTGTACCTCGCCGACGACGGCTCCGTGAAAGTGCGATGGCAATGCAAGAGCGCCTCGGTCGCCGACTGGCGCAGCAAAATCGGCTCTCCAGGCGGAGCCGCTGCTTTCGATAAAAACATGCTGATCGATTCCAACGACAACATCATAATCTCCGAGGTATACTATAAGTATTCGCCAATGTTCACTTTATTCTCGACAACAAAAATTGATATTTACAGTAAAGCGATGTTCCGTCCACGTTTGGGCGGCCTGACCGATAATCCATGCAGTTGAGGCATGACGCCCGTGTCGAAGACATTCTATAGCCTCCACCGTTTTATCAGGTCCGACAGCGGCGCCACCGCGCCATTGCTCGGTCTGATCGGCTTGGTCCTAATAGGCTGCATGGGAATCGCTATCGACATCGGACGCTCGATGATCGTTCGCACCCGTCTCTACGACTCGCTCGACGCCGCCGGCCTCGCGGTCGCAAACCGCATCAGCACGGTAAATCCCACCGCCGAGGCGACGAAGTTCGTCAAGGCGAACTTCGTTGACAATTTTGCCGGCGCGCGCGTCACAGCGGTCACAGCGACGCCCAACGCCGACAAGTCGGTCCTGGCGTTGACGGCCACAGCCACCATGCCGACGTCTTTCATGAGGCTGTTCGGTCAGGACCTCGTCACCGTGAAGGCGACATCCGAAGTGACTCGCAAGTTGACGGGGCTTGAGGTCGTTATGGTGCTCGACAACACCGGTTCGATGGAAGTAAGCAGCAGCATGCCGGCACTGAAGGACGCTGCGAATCTTCTAGTGGACCAGTTGTTTGGCGACCAGACGACGGCAAAAAATCTCTACGTCGGCTTAGTGCCGTTTTCACAAGCGGTTAACATCGGCACCAGCGTTGCACGCACTGCGTGGGTGAAACCATCGACGCTTTTGAATACGACCCATCCTTACTATCCATCATACTGGACTGGCTGCGTCGAAGCTCGAACCAACGGGTTGGACCAGACCGACGATCCGCCGGTTCTGCTCAGCAGCGCTCTTTTTTCGTCCTACTACAGCCCCGACTCTTCCCAGAACAATTGGATCGTTAAGAACTGGCTCGGTACGAGCCTCGACATCCGCTACTTGAATTATCAAACGCAACGAGGACCTGGAGCCTTCTGCCCGACACCGATGACAGGAATGACTAACGTCAAGGCCGACATCAAGACCGGCATCACGGCGATGAAGGCCCAAGGATCTACCATGATCAACCTCGGAGCCGTCTGGGGCTGGCGCATGCTGTCGCCGCGCTGGCGTGGGTTCTGGGACGGCCTGATGCTCACGAAGTCGCTGCCGCTCGATTATGGCACCAAGAACATGCAGAAGGCCGTGGTGTTGATGACGGATGGCCAGAACAATTTCGGCGATAACAATTACACTGCCTACGGATATCGTACCGAGGGGAAACTCGGTTTTACAGGATTCGATCAGGCGAATGCAGAGCTCGACAAGCGCCTATTGAACGTCTGTTCAAAAATGAAGTCAGCGGGCATTAGTGTGTATACAGTCGCCTTTAACATCCCGGCAGGCGAATCGGCGGTCAAGAAGATGCTCGAAAGCTGCGCGACGATGACCTCGTACTATTTTGACGCCAAGGATCAGGCGGCGCTCAAGCTTTCATTTCAAAAGATTGGCGACTCGCTCTCCAATCTCCGCGTGAGCAAATGACGGGCCTCGGGGCGCTAGCGCGGCCTTAACCTCGCCGTGCGCCTGTCGGAGCGTGAAACTGGAGCGGACCCCAGCATGACCAGCGTCGACATGATCGAGGGACGACCGCTGCTCCGCAGCGCCGACGCAGCCGCCGGCGCCGCCTTCGCGTCGATCGAGATCCATCGCGACGTCGCGGCCGTCGAGTCGCTTTGGACCGACCTCCTTGGCCGCGCCCTCGCCACGCCCTACCAGACCCCCGCGTTCCTCCGGGCGTGGAGCGACCACGCCGCGGGGCATGAGCGGACGGCGCCGCTGATCGCGGTCGCGCGCGACGGGGACGGCGTCGCCGTCGCCCTGCTGCCCTTCGGCGTGCGCCGGTCGTTCGGGCTCGCTACCGCGGTGTTCCTCGGCGGCACGCACGTCAACTACAACATGCCCGTCGTCCGCCGCGACCGGCTCGCGGCCTTCGGCGCCGGCGAAGTCGCCCGCTTGGTCCGGGAAACCGCGCGGGCCGGCGGAGTGGACCTGTTCGTCCTGCGCAATCAGCCGACGGCGTGGAACGGCGTTTCGAACCCCTTCGCGACGCTGCCCCGCCAGGCCGCGCCGGACGAAGGCTACAGCGGCCCTCTCGCCGAGAGCCTTGAGCTACACCTCAAGCGCTTCGTCTCCGCCAAGACGCGCTCCGCGCAGCGTCGCAAGATGCGCCGGTTCGAAGAGCAGGGCGTCGTGCGGCTGTACCGCGCCGAGAGCGCGGATGACCGCGAACGCGTCCTCGACGCCTACTTCCGCCAGAAGGCCCAGCGCCTCGGCGCCCGCGGCGTCGACAACCCCTTCGCGGCGCCGGGCGTCGACCGGTTCATCCGGACCGCCGCCGGCCTGGACGGCGGCCGACGCACCGTCGACCTCTACGGCTTCGACCTCGCCGGAGAGGTCATCGCCACCTTCGCGGTGATCTGCGACGCCGACCGGATGTGCGGGATGTTCAACTCGATTACGAGCGGCGATCCCGCCCGCTACAGCCCGGGCGAGTTGCTGCTCAACTTCATGGTCGAGGACGCCATCTCGCGCGGCATGACGCGGTTCGACCTCGGCGTCGGCGCGGCGGCCTACAAGCAGATGTACTGCCCCGACAGCGAGCCGCTGTTCGACTCGATCTTCGGCGTCACCGCCCTCGGACGCGCGGTCGCGGCGGCCGCCGCGGCCAAGACCGCCGCCAAGGCGCGCATCAAGGCCAATCCGACGGCCTATGGTCTGATCGAGCGGCTCCGCAAACTCCGGGCGAAGCCCGTGGGCGCTACGGAGACCGCCGCCGCCAAAGAGCCCGTCGACTGAACGCGGCGGGCCCCTGCGCCGCCGTCAGGCGGCCCTGACGGTCGCAAGGAAGCTGTGGACCTCGGACCGCAGCGTCTCCGCCTGGTGGGCGAGTTCGCCGGACGCGGAAAGGACCTGGGAGGCGCCCGCGCCCGCTTCGTCCGCCGCGCGCGCCACGTCCCCCACCCCCGCTGAAACGTCGTTCGCGCCGCGCGAGGCTTCCGAGATCGCAACGACGATTTCGCGGGTCGTCGCGTTCTGCTGTTCGACCGCGGCGGCGATGGCGCCGGCGACCTCGCTCAGGCCATGGATCGTGCCCGAGATCGCGGCGATGGCCGAGGCCACCTGCCCGGAGCTCGCGCGGATCGCCGTAACCTTGCCGTCGATCTCCGCGGTGGCGCTGGCGGTCTGGGTGGCGAGTTGCTTCACCTCCGCCGCGACGACGGCGAAGCCGCGGCCCGCCTCGCCGGCGCGCGCCGCCTCGATGGTGGCGTTGAGGGCCAGGAGATTGGTCTGCGCCGCAAGCGAGGCGATCATATCGACCACCACGCCGATGCTGCCGGCGACGTCGGTGAGTTCGGCGACCACGCTCGCCGTCGCTTCCGCCTGGGCGACCGCGTCGACCGACATGTGCGCTGAGCGCTCGACCTGCCGGCCGATCTCCTGGACCGAATGGCCCATCTCCTCGGCCGCCGCAGCCACGGAGGTGACGTTCACGGAGGCTTCCTCCGAGGCCGTCGCCACCGCGCTCGAGCGACGCGAGGTCTCGTTCGCCGATTTCGTGAGCTGCTCGGCGGTGGCCTGCATCTCGGTGGCCGCCGACGAAACGCCGCCCACGACCGCGCCGATCGCGTTCTCGAACCGGTCCGCGAGGTCGGTCACGATCTGCCGACGGCTAACCTCGGCGTCCAGGCGCGCCTGGGCCGTCTCGGCCTCGAGGGCGCGGTTCCGGAGAAGGCCCTCCTTGAAGGTCTGCACGGCCGCAGCCATCGCGCCGATCTCGTCGCGGCGCGCGCGATCGGGGACCTCGGCCGTCAGGTCGCCTTCGGCGAGCCGCCGCATCACCAGCGTCATCCCGCCGATCGGTCGGACAACGCGGAAGCGGCTCGTCAGAAGCGAGACCAGCGCGACCAACGCCCCGAAGCCCAGCGCGCCATAGGCGGCGAGCCGGCCGCCGCCGATCGTGTCCTGCAGCTCCTGGCTCTGCGCGGCGACGTCGGACTGCAGGTCTTCAACGAACGCGCGCAGCTTGCCGTCGGCCTCGCCGGCGTTTCGGCTCATGGCCCCCGTGAACAGCGCGACCGCGTTGTCCCGGTCGCCGGCCTGCGCCATCGCCACGACGTCGTCCCACAGGCCGCGCCCGCGCGTGAGCTGCACCTGGAGGCTGCGGAAAAGATCGATATCCTTCTGGTCCCAGAGGCCGCCTTCGACGAGCTTCGTCGCGGTCTGGATCTCTCGGACGGCCGAGTCGAGGGCGTCGCGGGCCGCCTGCTCCTCCGTCCTGTCGGCGTTGAGGACGCGGTATTGCGCGACGCGCTGTTTCGCGAGGGCGGTGTCGAGCCGCGCTATCGCGGACAGCGCCGGCATGCGCTTTTCGACGAGAACTTGCGTGACGTCGCCGATGGCGTTGAGCGACGTCAGGCCAAAAATACCCTGCCCGACGATCACTGCGAACAAGACGCCGAACATTGCCGTCAATAGAGTCTTGATCGAGATCGTCATCGTCGTCTCTCCACCGTCGAAGCATAAATCTCGGCGGGAAACATCTAAATCTCTATTAAACTTAATCCTTCTGAAAGAAGATGATACACCGACAACAACCGGCGCCCTGCTTAGTATGCCGCCCGACCGGATCGGGGTTGCTGGCGGCCCGCCGCGCTCAGGCGGCGAGGCGAGAGCCGTCGTCGGGGCCGATGTCGCGCTTCAGGAGAACCACGACGTCCTCGATGCCCGTCGCCTTCAGCCGGTCGTGCGCGTCCACCGTCGCGACATCTCCGGCGCCAGTGTTGGAGACCAGGATCGCGGCCTCGCAATGGGGCGTGAAGGCGTCCGCGCCGCCCACTCCGCCGGGCGTCGACAGCAGGACGAAATCGTAGGTCAGCGCGAGCGCTTCAAGCACTACGCCGAGGCGCCCCTGGGCCGCCGCGTCCAGCGACGCATAGGATGAGCCGCCCCGCGGCACCACGTGCACCCGCGAGCCGCGATCGCGATGAATCGCTTGCGCGAAGGTTACGGAGCCTTCGAGCAGCTCCGCCAGCCCCGGTCCTGCGACCTCATCGCCGAGGCGCGGCGCGCCGCCCCCGGCGTCGATGGCCACCACGCGGCGGCCGGACTCGGACAGGATGCGCGCGAGATTCGTCGCGACGTCGTCGACGGACACCTCAGGGCGCGCGCCCGTCGCGAGGATCCGCAGCGCGCCGCTGGAGGTCGGCATGGCCGCGAGCTGCCGGGCGAGCGCGGACACCAGCGCGGCGTCCGCGACTTCGATCGATTCAGCCCGGGAGGGCGTAAGGCCGGGCGGCGGCGCGACCGGCGCCGGAGCGGCCGGCATGTCACCGGGCGTCTGGTAGGCCGCGCCCTGAAGTCGGCCGAACACGGGCGTCTCGCCGACAGCGGGAGGCGGCGGAGCGGCGTCCTCGTCTTCGGGACGACGGCCCGCGGCGCTGAAGACCTCGGCGGTCGCGGCCGCGAACAGCGCCAGTACGAAGGCGCCGAGGGTCGCGAGCACGATGGTCGGGATCTTCTTGGGGAAGTAGGCCTCGCTCGGCGCCGCCGCCTTGGTGATGATGCGGGCGTCGGCCAGCAGCGCGTCGGGGTTCTCGCGCGCCGACGTCTCGCGGTAGCGGGTCAGCATCTGCTCCAGCAGATCGCGCTGGGTCCGCGCCTCGCGATCGAGCGCCCGCAGCTGGACGTCCTGGTCGTTCGCGGTGGCCGCGACCGACTTCTGGTCTTCGAGCCTGGCTTCCAGAGCCGCCACGCGGGCGCCGGCGGACTTGGCCTCGTTCTCGAAGGCGCGGGCGAGCTTCTCCGCCTCGGTGCGGATTGAGACGTCGAGGCCGGTGAGCTGCGCCGCGAGTTCGCGCATCCGGGGATGCTGCGACAGCAGCGTACGGCCCTCGCTCGCGATCTGCGCCGCGAGCTGCGAGCGCTGCTGCGCCAGCGAGCGGACAACGTCGGAGTTCGCGATGTCGAGCGCTTCCGAAGGCCGCCCCTGGCGCAGGAGGTCCCGGATGAGATCGGCCTTCGCGCGGGCCTCGCCCTGCTGGGTGCGCGCCGCGCCGAGCTGGGTGTTGATCTCGCCCAGCTGCTGCGCGGTCACCGTCGTGCCGCCGCTCCCAACGAGCAGCCCGGCCTTGGCGCGGAACGCCTCGACCTTGCCCTCAGCCTCGCTGACGCGGTCGCGCATCCGCTCGATCTCTTCGGAGAGATACTGAACGGCCTGGCGATTCTGGTCGCGCTTGGCCCCGCGCTGGATGTCGAAATAGGCGTCCACGAAGCCGTTCGCGACGTCGGCGGCCCGGTCCGGGTTGGTTGAGACGAATTCGATACCGACTACGCGGGCGCCGGAGACCGGATAAACGGACAGGTTCCTGGCGACCTTGTCGACCACCTGCTCGCGCACCGGCTGATCGCCGTCCGCGTCCCCGAGGCCGACGAGTCCCACGAGCTTCTGCAGGAACGAACCGTCGCCGGCGGAAAACTCCTTGTCCCGGCCGAGATCGAGCTTGGCCGCGACCTGGCGCACGAGATCGCGCGACTGGATCAGCTGGACCTGGGTGGCGACCGCCTGCTCGTCGGGAAGCTGGGGCGCCGGCGCGCCGCCGCCGGGCGCGAGTTGGTCGCGGTTCTCGATCAGAACGAGCGCAGTCGCCCGGTAGTACGGGCTGGTGAGCTCGACGAAGAGGAAGGCGAGCACGGCGACGACGAGCGCCGGTCCGACGATCCAGAACCTGCGGCGCCACAGCCCACGGCCAAGCGCGCGCAGATCGATCTCTCCCCCGATGGGGCGATCGTCCTCCGCCGCAGTGCTCGTTCGGTTGGACATGTCCGTTCCCGATTCCTGATCGAACGCGTTTCTTCCGATCAGAAAGCCATCGTTATGGTTGCCGCATGGTTAACTCGCCGCGGGCCTGTTCACCGGAAGACAACCGATTGTTAACCCTACTGGGGGTAACGAAGCGTAAACCTTCAACGCGAGGTTCGCTTAGCCGATGTCGACCCGCCTCACGCTCACCCTGTCGTTCGCCGCCGCGCTGCTCGGAGCCTGCTCCGGCCCGCGGGCCGTGCCCCCGCCGCTCGCAGCGGCCTTCGACGAGCCCTACGTGCTCGCGACCGGCGACCGTTTGCGCGTCAGCGTGTTCGGCCAGCCGAACCTCTCGAACAGTTACACGGTGGAAGCGGACGGTCAGATCGCCATGCCGCTGGTCGGCCGCTACGCGGTGGTGAACAAGACGCCCGACCAGGTCCGCACCGGGCTCGAGGCCAAGCTGAAGAGCGGTTTCCTGCGCGACCCCAACGTCTCCGTCGAGATCGAGGGCTACCGGCCGTTCTACATCCTGGGCGAGGTCAACAACGCCGGCCAGTACCCCTACGTCGTCGGCATGACGGCCGAGAACGCGGTCGCGATCGCCAGCGGATTCTCGCCGCGCGCCGAGAAGAAGAAGGTCGAGCTCACCCGCCGCCACGGCGACCGGGTGTTCAAGGCGGAGGTGCCGCTGACCTATCCCGTCCGCCCCGGCGACACGATCACGGTGGAGGAGCGCTGGTTCTAAGCTGGTCGATGCTCTCCGGCCGGAGCGCCGCAACGGTCCTCATGCTGAGGAGCCCCACGTGGGCGAGGCGTCCCGAAGCACGCAGTCGGATGTCGCTTCGCCCAAGAGCGCGGCCTCGAACTAGGCAGCCTTTTTGCCGCTCTCGGCGATCTTCACCAGATCGCGCAGCAGCTTGGCGGCGCCCTTCAGGCGCTTCTCCACCGTCGGCCACTCGCGCTTGAACACGATCTTCATGTCGGGGCGGACCTTGGCGTTCGGTCCCTCCTCGCGCGCGATGTGCATGACGAGGCCGTCCGGGTTCGCGAAGGAATTGTCGCGGAAGGCGAGCACGACGCCCTTCGGCCCGGCGTCGATCTTCTCGACATTCGCCCGTCGGCAGAGCGCCTTGATGGCGGCGATCTCGAGAAGTTGTTTGACCTCGCTCGGCAGCGGCCCGAAGCGGTCGACCAGTTCGGCGGCGAAGGAATCGAGCCCCTCGTCGGTGTCGATCTCGGCGAGGCGGCGGTAGAGCGACAGGCGGATCGCGAGATCTCCCACGAACTCTTCGGGGATCATGACCGGCGCGCCGAGCGTGATCTGCGGCGACCACTGGTCGGCGACAACCTCAGCCCCGCCCTCCTTGAGACTCTCGACCGCGTCCTCCAGCATCTGCTGGTAGAGCTCGTAGCCGACTTCCCTGATGTGGCCGGACTGCTCTTCGCCGAGCAGGTTGCCCGCCCCGCGGATGTCGAGATCGTGGCTTGCGAGTTGGAAGCCGGCGCCAAGACCCTCGAGCGACTGCAGGACCTTCAACCGGCGCTCAGCGTTCACCGTCGGCACCTTGTTGGCGGGAACCGTGAACAGCGCATAGGCGCGCGTCTTGGCGCGACCCACGCGGCCGCGGAGCTGGTAGAGCGCGGCGAGGCCGAACATGTCGGCGCGGTAGACGACCAAGGTGTTGGCGTTCGGGATGTCGAGGCCGGATTCGACGATCGCGGTCGAAAGCAGCACGTCGTAGCGGCCCTCGTAGAAGTCGGTCATCGCCTGCTCGAGGTCGCCCGCCGCCATCTGGCCGTTGGCCACGATGAACTTTACCTCCGGCACCTGGGATTCGAGGAAGCTGCGGGCGGCGGCGAGGTCCTCGATGTGCGGGCAGACGAAGAAGGACTGGCCGCCGCGGTAACGCTCGCGCAGCAGCGCCTCGCGCACGATCAGCGGATCGAACGGCGCCACGAACGAGCGCACCGCGAGGCGGTCGACAGGGGGCGTCGCGATCATCGACAGCTCGCGCACGCCGGTCAGCGCCAATTGCAGGGTGCGAGGAATCGGCGTCGCCGAGAGCGTCAGCACGTGCACCTCGGCGCGCAGCGTCTTCATCTTCTCCTTGTGGCCGACGCCGAAGTGCTGCTCCTCGTCGACGATCACGAGGCCGAGGTCCTTGAAGCCGATCGTCTTGCCGAGCAGGGCGTGGGTGCCGACCACGATGTCGATGTCGCCGGACGCGAGTCCCTTCTTGGTCTCGTTGAGCTCCTTCTGCGAGACGAAGCGGGAGGCCTGACGCACCTTCAGCGGCAGGCCGCGGAAGCGTTCGGCGAATGTCTTGAAGTGCTGTCGGGCGAGCAGCGTGGTGGGTACGATCACCGCGACCTGCCGCCCGGTCATCGCCACCACGAAGGCCGCGCGCAGCGCGACCTCGGTCTTGCCGAAGCCGACGTCGCCGCAGATCAGCCGGTCCATCGGACGGCCGGCGGCGAGATCGTCCAGCACGGCGTCGATCGCAGCCTGCTGGTCCTCGGTCTCGTCATAGGGGAAGCGGGCGCAGAACTCGTCGTAGAGCCCCTCCGGAGGCACGGCGCGGGGCGCCTCCTTGGTCATGCGGGCGGCTGCGATCTTGATCAGCTCGCCCGCCATCTCGCGGATGCGGTTCTTCAGGCGCGCCTTGCGCGACTGCCAGCCGGCGCCGCCGAGCCGGTCGAGCACGGCTTCGGTCTCCTCGGAGCCGTAGCGCGTCAGCAGCTCGATGTTCTCGACCGGCAGGAACAGCTTGTCGTTGTTGGCGTAGTGCAGCTCGACGCAGTCGTGGGGGGCGCCCGCGGCCTCGATGGTCTTCAGCCCCACGAAGCGCCCGATGCCGTGGTCGACGTGCACCACGAGGTCGCCCGCGGCGAGGCCGGCCGCCTCCGTCAGGTAATCCTGGGGGCGGCGGCGCTTGGCCTTCGCCCGCACCAGACGGTCGCCGAGAATGTCCTGCTCGGCGACGACTGCGACCTCGTCGGTCTCGAAGCCCTGCTCCAGCCCGAGCACGCCCAGCGCCACCGCGTCCTTCGGAAGCGCCATGGCGTCGCGCCAGCTTGCGACGTTGCGGGTCGCCTTCAGCCCGTGGTCGCCGAGAACGGTGCCGAGCCGGTCGCGCGCGCCCTCGCTCCAGGCGGCGACGACGACACGCTTGCCGTCTTCCTTCAGCGCGCGGATGTGCTCGGCGACGGCGTCAAAGACGTTGGCGTTTTCGTCCGCGCGCTCGGCGGCGAAGCTGCGGCCGGCGCGGGCTCCGGCGTCATAGATCTTGCCGCCCTGGCCTTCCGGCAGCGCGAATGGCGTCAGCTTCAGCGGCGCCATTTCGTCAAGGCGCGCGCGCCATTCGGCGGGCGCGAGATAGAGCGCGTCAGGCTTCAACGGCTTGTAGGCGCCGCCGCTCTTGTCCTGCTTCGCCTGCGTGACGCGGGCGTCGTAGTAGTCGGCGATCAGCGCCAGACGCTCGCCGGCGGCGTCCTCGGCCAGCGGATCCAGCACGAAGCGGGCGTCGGCCAGATGGTCGAACAGCGTCGCCATCCCGTCGTGGAACAGCGGCGCCCAGTGCTCAAGCCCAGCGTAGCGCCGGCCCTCGCTGATCGCGGCGTAGAGCTGGTCGTCCCGGCCCGGCGCGCCGAAGGTCGCCGCGTAGGACTGGCGGAATCGCCGGATGGTCTCGGACGTGAGCTGCACCTCGGACATCGGCACGAGGTCGAGCGCGCGCAACTGTCCGGTGGACCGCTGAGTCTCCGGATCAAACGGCCGGATCGACTCCAGCGTGTCGCCGAAGAAGTCGAGCCGGATCGGCTCCGCGTGCCCGGCGGGGAACAGATCCACGATGCCGCCGCGGATGGCGTATTCGCCGTAGTCCCGGACAGTCGAGGAGCGCAAAAAACCGTTGATTTCAAGCCATTCGGCGAGAGCCTTAAGGTCAACTATATTGCCAGGCGCCGCCGAAAAGCTCTGGCGCGCGACGCTTTCCGGCGTCGCGATGCGCTGGAGCGCGGCGTTGACGGTGGTCAAAACGAGCCGCGGCGCGTCGCCGCCGCGGGTCCGCGCGAGACGGGCGAGCGTGGTCGTGCGCTGGGCGACGACGGCGGCGTTGGGCGACACCCGGTCATAGGGTTGGCAGTCCCAGGCGGGGAACACCAGCAGCTCCACGTCCGGCGCCATAAAGGCGAGCGCCCGCTCCAGCGCCGCGAGCCGCGCGCCGTCGCGCGCCACAAGCACCACGCCCGGGGCGTCGTGGCGCTTGCCGCGCGCCGCTCGGGCGAGGTCCGCCAGGATCAGCGCGTCGAACCCATCCGGCACATTGGTGACGGTGGCGGGCGCAAGAGTCAGCAGGGCGTCAGGCTTCAGGGTCATGATGTCGCTTAAGGGCGGAGAGGCGGTGCGTGCTTCGTAACGAAGCGGGCGGCTGCTCCTCAGCACGAGAGGGTGGGATCGACACGACGCCTGACCCCCTCATGCCCTCAAAGCACGCAGTAGGCCTTGGGCCGCAACTCCTCACCCGATGTGCTCGGTCGTCGGAAAGGCCTGGTGGAACGCCAGCAGGCGGCGGTAGACGGGCGTGTCGTAATTCCCGGGGACGGCTTCATTGTTCGAGATCCAGGCGAACAGGTCGCGGTCCGGAACCTCGATCAGCTTTTCGTAGACGTCGAGTTCATCCTCCGTGAGCCGGTCGATCTCGGCGTCGGCGAAGCGACCCATCAGCAGATCCATCTCGCGGGTGCCGCGCCTCCAGGAGCGGTAGAGCGCACGGCGTCGGCGGGGGTCGAGACCCTCTCCGGTGCGTGTCGTGCCTGTCATCGCGGCCTCGCGGGTTGCTGGACGCTCGTTCGATATATGTCCGCGCCGCGGTGGTCCTAGCAGCCACGGCGCCGCATGTCAGCTTTGAGAACGGCTGCCGTCGTGCCGGACGGCCGCAGACCGCTCGGGGATGCTCATCAGAGAATGTTGCCGAGGTCCCTTCACCCGGATGGCGGAACGATCCCGGCCCTGCGTTCGCTTCGGCCGGGATGACGGCGCCGCTGTCCCTTGCCTTCCCCGCCGGGCTCGGCTTTCCCTGAAACCGCATGCGCGATTCCCGGCTCGATCCCCTGTTCGCCGACGTGACCTCTCTGCCCGGCGTCGGGCCGAAGGTCGCGAAGGCGCTGACGCGACTGCTCGGGACTTCGGCCGCCGGCGGGGCGCCGCGCGTGGTCGACGTTCTGTTCCATGCGCCGACCGGCGCGATCGACCGCCGTGCGCGACCGACGATCGCGGAACTGGTTCCCGGGGAGATCGCGACCGTCGAGGTGGTGGTGGAGCGCCACCAGCCGGGACGTTCCCCCCGCGCGCCGCACCGCGTGGTGGTGGCGGACGCGACGGGCGCCATGACGCTCGTGTTCTTCAAGGCGCAAGAAGCCTACATCGAGCGTCTGCTGCCGCTTGGCGAAACCCGCTGGATCTCGGGAAATCCCGAGCTGTTCGACGGCATGGTGCAGATGGTGCACCCCGCCCATGTCCTCGACGCCGAAGGCCTCGCCAAGCTGCCGCCGGTGGAGCCCACCTACCCGCTGGTCGAGGGCTTGAACCACAACCTGGTCGCCCGCATCGCCCGCGCGGCCTTCGAACGCCTCCCGGCGCTGCCCGAGTGGCAGGATCCCGCCTTCGTCGCGCGCCGCGGCTTCGGCAGCCTCGCCGCGAGCCTGAACGCCCTTCACCGCCCGATGACTCCCGGAGACGTCTCCGCGGACGGGCCGGCGCTGACGCGCCTCGCCTACGACGAGGTCTTCGCCAACCAGCTCGCGCTGCAGATGGTGCGCGCGCACATGAAGCGGGCGAGCGGCCGCGCGACCGTGGGCGACGGTCGGATCGCGGCGAAGATCACCGCCGCCCTGCCCTTTCGGCTCACGGGCGCGCAAGCCCGCGCGCTCGAGGCGATCTATGCGGATCTGGGGGCGCCCATGCGGATGCTGCGCCTGCTTCAAGGCGACGTCGGCTCGGGCAAGACCGTGGTGGCGCTGCTTGCCGCGGCGGCCGCCGTCGAGGCTGGGCGGCAGGCCGCGCTGATGGCCCCGACAGAAATTCTGGCCCGGCAGCACTTGGCGACGCTGGAGCCGCTGGCGGCTGCTGGCGGCATGACGGTGGCGCTCCTGACGGGCCGCGAGAAGGGCCGCGAGCGCGCGCGGCTGCTCGAGCGCCTGGCCGCGGGCGAGATCGACCTTCTGGTCGGCACCCACGCGCTGTTCCAGGACGAGGTCGCGTTCCGCGATCTTGCGCTCGCGATCGTCGACGAGCAGCACAAGTTCGGCGTCCGCCAGCGGCTCGCCCTCGCCTCGAAGGGGAACGCCGTCGACGTGCTGGTGATGACCGCGACGCCGATCCCGCGCACGCTGGTGCTGACCACCTTCGGCGACATGGACCATTCGATCCTCGATGAAAAGCCGCCGGGGCGAACGCCGATCGAGACCCGGCTGTTCAATCTCGACCGTCTGGACGAGATCGTCGCCGGCGTCGGCCGGGCGATCGCGAGCGGAGCGCGGGTCTATTGGGTGTGCCCTCTCGTGGAGCAGTCGGAGACCCTCGACGTCGCCGCGGCGGAGGACCGGTTCGCCGCGCTGGCCGAGGTCTTTCCCGGCCGCGTCGGCCTCGTGCACGGCAAGATGAAGGGCGCGGAGAAGGACGCGGCCGTCACGGCCTTCGTGGAGGGACGGACCGCGATCCTGGTCGCCACCACTGTGATCGAAGTCGGCGTCAACGTGCCGGAGGCGACGATCATGGTGATCGAGCACGCCGAACGCTTCGGTCTGTCCCAGCTTCACCAGCTCCGCGGGCGCGTCGGCCGCGGAGCTGACAGGTCCATGTGTCTGCTGCTGTGGAAGGAGCCGCTGGGCGAGACGGCGAAGCAGCGGCTTGAGACCATGAAGGCGACGGACGACGGCTTCGTCATCGCCGAGAAGGACCTGGAGCTGCGCGGCGAAGGCGAGGTGCTGGGCGCGCGGCAGTCCGGCATGGCGGTGTTCCGCTTCGCCCGCATGGAGCGCCACGCCGAGTTGGTGCGCATCGCCCACGACGACGCCGGGCTGGTGCTGGCGAAGGATCCGAACCTGACCTCCGAGCGCGGGGCCGCGCTGCGCCTGCTGCTGCACCTGTTCGAGCGCGACGCGGCGGTGCGCCTGCTTCGGGCGGGGTGACGGACCTTCCGCTGCCCCCCAAGGCCGGGACAAGGAGAGCCGGCTATCCCGCGACCGGCGCTGAAAGCTCCGGCTTTTCACCGCCGGGCATGTTCGGCGCGATCGTCGGGGGCGCGGCCGGGGCCGCGCCGTTGGGCTGAATGATGCCCATGGACATGATGAGCTTGAACGCGTCGTCGGTGGAGACGTCGATCTCCGTCACCTTCGAGGCTTCCATCATCACCAGGTAGCCGGTGGTCGGGTTCGGCGTGCAGGGCACGAACAGACAGAGGTGCTCGGGACCTGGCAGCCCCTCCGCGAGAGCCCCGCGCGCCGGCTCGGTGATGAAGCAGAGCGACCACATGCCCGGCCCCGGCCATTCGATCAGGCCCACGCGACGGAAGCTCGTGCCGTCCTGCTTGAACACGGTCTCGAAGATCTGCTTCACGCCCTTGTAGAGCGAGCGCACCACGGGCATGCGGTTCAGCACCTGCTCGCCCGACTGCACCACGGTGCGGCCGACGAGATTCGCGGTAAGAAAGCCGAGAATCGTGAGCCCGAGGAACGCCGCCAGCACGCCGAAGCCGGGCACCGCGACCGGCAGATAGCTGTCGGGGTTCCAGGCGGGCGGGATCAGCGGCTTCACCCAGCCGTCGATCAGGCCGATCAGCCAGAGCGTGATCCAGATCGTGATCGCCACAGGTCCGGCGACGACTAGGCCAGTCAGAAAGTAGGTTCGGATGCGCGCCGCGCCCTTCGGCTTCGGCGCCGGTTGCGGCTCGGCCAGTGCGGCGAGCGTCGCGTCGAGCTTTTCCTTCATGCGCTCAGGCGCTCCGTGATCCGCGCGCGCGCCGGCTTGCCGCCGACGCTTTCGCAACGCACAAACAGTCTCATAGCATGTGGAGCGACGATGGGGCGAAACGAGGGAGGAGCGACGTCGGGAAGCCGCGCGGCGCGCGTCCTCTGGCTTGTGCTCGGGTTCGCCTTGCTGGGACTTGGGGTCGCAGGGCTGATCCTGCCGGTGATGCCCGGAACGGTCTTTCTCATCCTTGCGGCGGGATGTTTCGCGCGCGGCTCGCCACGCCTCGAAGCCTGGCTGCTGGCGCATCCCAGACTTGGCCCGACCGTGGTCGCGTGGCGCCGGGACCGGGCAATCCCCTTGAGGGCCAAGGTTTTAGCCTTCGCCGGCATGGGGCTTTCGGTCGTGCTGGTGAGCGTGTCAGGCGCGCCGCCGATCGCGATCGGATCGACGCTCGCACTGGTCGCGGCGGGAGCGCTTTACGTCGGCACCCGCCCGTCCCGGCCTCGCGCTGGCGAACGGTGATTTTCCCTTTCGCCACGACGACATAGTGTTCTTTCCGCGGCGTTGCGAGGCTGTTAACTCCAGCGCAGGATGGTCCTGACGAATGAGTCGTGGGCGGACGGTCCCGGCTCTCGTCGTTGAGGATCATCGCATGGTCGGTGCGGGACGACCTTTATCGCTCGGTGCGAAGGGCGCCGCGACCACCCTCCCCCACTTGATCCGGTCCGACCAGCTCGCCGCCGTACGGCGCAGCGTGCTTCTGTCGATCCCCGTCAACGTCGTGTTGGGGATCACCTCCGCTTTGGTCGCCTGGAACTCCGGCCAGACCAAGGCCGGGCTGATCTGGTTCGCCGCGTCCTGCGTCCCCAACAGCTTCCGCATGATGCTCTGCCGACTGGCGGAGACGACAAACCCGGCCGTCGTCGATCGACGTCTTAAATTGCACTCCGCGGCCGCGCTGTCGTCCGGCTTGGTGTGGGCTTTCATCCCCACGCTTTGCGCCGGCTACACCTCGCCGCAGACCCTATTCTACCTCATCGTCGTGTGCGGGATCACCGCAGGCGCCGTCACGCACGGCTTCGCCTATGCGCGCATCCCGATCGGCTTCATCACGCCGCCGCTTCTGTCGGCGGCGGGTTGCCTGTTCTACGCGGGCGGCTTCGACCGCATATGTTTGGGCGCGACGGTCGTGCTCTATCTCGCCGCCCTCATAAGGGCCTGCCGGGAGGGCGAAGGTCTCATGCGGGAGACCAGCCGGCTGAAGAACGAAGCGACCTCTCTTGCGACGTCGCTCGAAGGCGCGCACGTGGCGGCGACCGAGATCGCCGAGGAGATGACCCGCCGCGCCTCCCGCGACGCGCTGACGGGCCTGCTCAACCGCAGCGGCTTCCTCGAGGAGGCGGAACGCCGGGCGGCGATCGCGCAATCGCCGATGAGCCTGCTGCTGCTCGATCTCGACGGCTTCAAGGCGGTCAACGACACCTACGGCCACAAGGCAGGCGACAACGTGCTGATCGAGGTCGCCCGCCGCCTGCAATTGTCGCTTCCCAGTTCCTTCGCCGTGGCGCGCCTCGGCGGCGACGAGTTCGCCGTGCTGTTCGAGATGGGCCTCGTCGACGTCAATCCGACGCTCCTCGCGCACGAGCTGATCGCCGCCATCGCGATCCCCTTCGCGGCCTTCGACGCGGGCCGCATCGGCGTCAGCATCGGCGTTCATGTGTCGACGGCGCCGGCGATCGACGAGATGCTGATCTCGGCGGACGCCGCGCTCTACGCGGCGAAGCTCGCTGGCCGGAACCGGTGCTACGTGTTCGACGCGGAGCTTGCGCACCATCTCGCGATGCGCCGGGACATCGAGCGAGACCTAGGAAAGGCTCTGGCCGAGGGTGGTCTCGAAGTTTGGTATCAGCCGGTCATGATCGACGGGGGCGCGCGCTTCGGAGGCTTCGAAGCGCTCGCCCGCTGGCGCCACCCGCGCCACGGCTGGATCTCGCCTCCGGACCTGATCGCTTCGGCTTCGCTTGCGGGCTTCGGCGAGCAACTCCTGCGCTTCATCCTGAGCGACGTCTGCGTCACCATTCTCGCCATGCGTGAGATCGGCCTCGCGGACGCTCGCGTCGCCATGAACGTCTCGCCCCGGGAGATGTCGCAGATCGCCGTGGACGAGCTCGTGCTGAAGGGCCTGAAGGCGCGCGGCGTTCCGCCGGCCATGCTCGAGATCGAGATTACGGAGGAGACCGCCCTCGACATCCAGGCGGTGCGCGGCAAGCTCGCCGCCCTGTCGGAGGCCGGCGTCAGCGTGGCGATCGACGACTTCGGCGTGGGTTACTCCTCGCTCGGGGCGCTTCGGCGGCTACGGGTGGACCGGGTGAAGATCGACCGCATCTTCGTCGAGGGCGTCTCCCGGTCCGCCGAGAACCGCAGCCTGGTGCTGGCGATCCTCAGCCTCGCGGGGCCGCTGGGCTTCGAGGTCGTGGCCGAAGGCATCGAGCATCAGGACGATCTCGAGACGATGCGGGACCTGGGCTGCAAGGCGTTCCAGGGCTACCTCATCGCCCGCCCCATGCCACGCAACGAAGCTCTGCGGTGGGCGCGCACGCATGCGAGAGCCCTCCCCGGCCGTCCGGCGCCGCGCCGCTGACGGGGCGCGCCGCTCCCGCCAACTTTGGCGTTGACGGCGTGCGGCGGGGCGCCTAGCGTCGGATCAGGAGCAAAGGGAGCTCCCGCCGGTTCTGCCCGGCGGGAGCTCCCTTTTTTTGTGCTTGAGGCGGAAGAGCATGGCGTTCGACACCACCAAGCCGTTGATCGTCGGGGCGCTGTACTCGGCGACCGGCCCGACGGCCTATCTCGAGCGCACCCAGCTCAACGCGACGCTGCTCGCGCTCGAGGAGATCAACGCCGCCGGCGGCGTGGCGGGCCGGGAGGTCGTTCCTGTGACCTACGACGCCCAGTCCGACCCGGCCCGGTTCGCGAGCCTCGCAGAGCGGATGCTGGACGAGGACGGCGCCGGCCTGCTCGTGGGCTGCTACATGACCAACACGCGTCAGGCGGTGGTGCCGATCGTCGAGCGGCGCGCGGCGGTGCTGGCCTACGCCGCGCCCTACGAGGGCTTCGAATACTCGCCGAACGTGATCTACGGCGGGGCGGTGCCGAACCAGCACATCCTGCTGCTGGCGCGGCACCTGATCCTCAACGCCGGCAAGAGCTTCTACCTCGTCGGCACCCGCTACACCTTCCCGGTCGAATCCAACCGGGTGATGATGACCCTGGTCGCGGAGCAGAAGGGGCAGACGCTGGCCGAGCGCTACGTGCCGCTCGACGCCTCCCGCCGGGAACTCGACCAGATCGTCCAGGACATCAAGAAGAAGAGGCCCGACGTCGTGTTCTGCACGGTCGTCGGCGAAGCCGCCGTGCGCTTCTACGAGCTGTGCGCCGAAGCCGGGCTGACCGACAGCCTGACGATCGCGAGCCTGACCGTCACCGAGGCCGAGATCGCGTCGATGCCGGCCGGTCTCGCCGTCGGGCATCTCACGGGGGCGACCTACTTCCAGTCTATCGACAGCCCCGAAAACCGACGCTTCGTGCGCGCCTACCAGTCCCGCTTCGGCGTACACGAGCGCCTCAACGCTATGGCGGAGACCGCCTACAGCGTGACCCGCATGACGCTCGACGCCGTCGGACGCGCCCGGTCCGTCGACCCCCGGGACATTCGCTCGGCGCTTGGCGAGACCAGCTTTGCGGCGCCCCAGGGGGAAATCCGGATCGACGCCGAGAACGGCCATTCCTACCTCTGGCCGCGGATCGGTCGCGTCGAGGCCGACGGCCAGTTCAAGGTGCTCGAGCAGAGCTCGCAGGCGATCAAGCCCGACCCTTACCTGATCCACCACAGCCTGGCGGACTGGGACCCCGCGCCGAACCTCGTCACCGCCCGCGCGGCCGGGGGCTGACCGGCATGCTGAAGGCCCTCCGCGACCTTCGAAACGTCCGCGTGGTGGTCTACCACCCGAAGGATCGCGAACGCGACGAACTGGTGGATCAGATCCGCCGGATCGGCTGCAACGTCGAAGCCGTGTGGCCGCCGCGGGACGCGATCCCGGCGGACGCGGACATCGTGTTCATGCTGTTCCGGCAAGACGGCTTCACGCACGTCCTGCTGAAGGCGCTGGCGGAACGCGACGCGCGGGTGACCCTGGTCGCGATCGTGGAGTTCGAAAGCCCCGCCGTGATCGAGGCGATCGCCCGCGCCGGCGCCGCCGCGATCGTGACGAAGCCTATCCGCGCTTTCGGTCTTTTGACCAGCATCGTCATCGCCCACACAATTTCTTTAAAGGAGAAAATCCTTCTTGACAGAGTTCGCAAGCTTGAGGCACGGTTAGAGGGCTTCAGGAAGCTTGAGAAGGCGAAGCAGATACTGATGTCCCGCAAGGGATTATCAGAGCAGGAAGCGTATGAAACCATACGCGCTCGCGCAATGACTGCGCGAATTACGATGGATATCGTCTGCGAGACGATCATCAACGCTGAGGAATTAGTGGGTTTCTGACACGTCCGGCGCGGTGCGCGCCGACCTGAAACGCCACGCACAGATAGGTCCGCGCGCGCCAGAGATCGCCGCCAGCGGACGCCGGCCAAGGGAGCCGTCGCCAGCATCACCGCTGGCGGCGGCTTTTTTCGTTTTCACGGCCTGCGGAGCGCTCGGCGCCCGCGGCCCGCCATGAGGAGCCAGAGATGACTCAAGCCATTGACGCCGAGGACCGCCGGGTGCGCGTCGCCTGCGACGTGGGCGGCACGTTCACCGACATCTGCGTGCTGAGCGAGGCCACCGGCCTGATGCATGTGGCGAAGGTGCCGACCACCCCCGACCCGATTGACGGCGTGCTGGCCGGCATCGACGCCGGCGGCGTGAACCTGAACGACCTGCTGCTGTTCAAGCACGGCACCACGCTCGCCACCAACGCCCTGATCACGCGCCGCTTTCCGCCGGCCGTGATGGTCACCACCAAGGGCTTCCGCGACACCATCGAGATCCGCCGCGGCAACCGCGACGACTTGTGGGACACCTACAAGGAGATGGCGAAGCCCTACATCCGGCGTCGCGATCGCCTGGTGGTGACCGAGCGCACCGACTATTCGGGCCAGGTCGTCACGCCGCTCGACGAGGCGGAGGCCGCCGAGCTCGCCCGCGTGATCAAGAAGCGCGGCGTGAAGACCATCGCGATCTGCTTCGCCAACGCCTTCATCAATCCCGCGAACGAGCAGCGCATGCGGGACATCCTGGCGGAGGCCGTGCCCGAGGCCACGATCTCGATCTCCAGCGACATCATGCCGGAGATCTTCGAGCACGAGCGCTTCTCGACGACGGTCGCGAACGCGGTGTTGGCGCCGGTCGTCGGCCAGTACGCCAGCCGCCTCGAAAGCCGCATGAAGGCCGGCGGCTACAAGGAGGACGTGCTGCTTCTGCACTCCGGCGGCGGCGTGATGACCGCGAAGATGTCGGAGCGCTACGCGGCCCGTCTCTCCGCCTCCGGGATCGCGGCGGGCGCGATCGCCAGCCGCTTCGTCGCCGAGCAGGCCGGGTTCAGGAACTCGATCGGCCTCGATATGGGCGGCACCTCGACTGACGTCTCGCTGTGCGACGACGGTGAAATCAACGTCACAAAGGAATGGTTCGTCGAGTACGGCTACCCGATCTGCTTCCCATCGATCGAGGTGCTGACGATCGGCGCGGGCGGCGGGTCGCTGGCCTGGATGGACGCCGCCAACTCGCTGCGCAACGGCCCGCAGTCGGCCGGCTCCACGCCCGGACCCGCCTGCTACGGCCGCGGCGGAGAGAACCCGACGAACTGCGACGCCAACGTCGTGCTCGGCCGCCTCAGCGATCGGCTCGCCGGCGGCAAGGTCGCGCTGGATAAGGGTCTCGCGACAGAGGCTATCCGTAAGGGCGTCGCCGAGCCGCTCGGCATGTCGGTCGAAGAGGCCGCTCTCGCGATCCTGAAGGTCGCGAACGCCAACATGGCGGACGCCGTCCGCCTGCTCTCGATCCGCCGCGGCTACGACCCACGCGACTTCGCGCTGGTCGCCTTCGGCGGCGCGGGGCCTCTCCACGGCGCGGCGCTCGCCAAGGACTTGGCGATACCCGTCGTGCTGGTGCCGCCGAACCCGGGCGTCACCTCGGCGCTCGGCTGCCTGCTGGTGGACATCCAGCACGACATCTCGCGGATGTATCTCGCCAAGGCCGAGGAGGTGAACGTCGCCGACCTCGAGACCACCTTCCGCGAGTTGGAGATCGAAGGCCGGGAGCGCCTCGTCACCGAGGGCGTAACGCCAGAAAACATGGTGTTCCAGCGCAAGATCGACATGCGCTACCACGGCCAGTGGCGCGCGCTGTCGATCAACATCGCCTCGCCTGTCGTCTCGCTCGACGAGTCGATCGCCTACTTCCACGAAGAGCACGGTCGCGAGCACAACTATTCGCGCCCCGGCGCGCCCGTCGAGATCTACCGCGTCAGCGTGATCGCGACCGGCGTCACCTCGAAGGCGAAGTTCGCCGACTTCGACCCCATCGACGCGGAAGCTGCGCCCGTCGGGACCCGTCGCGTCCGCTTCGACGAGTTGCCGGAAGCGATCGACGCGCCGGTCTACGACCGCGCGGCGCTCCAGTCCGGGATGAGGGTGGCCGGCCCCGCTGTCATCGACCAGCTCGACTCCACGACGATCGTGCCGCCCGGCGTCACGGCGGAAGTCGACCGCTCGCTCACCCTCGTCATGCGCATCCCGCTGGCCTGACCGGCCCGGCCCTCACACCCTAGGAGCTGAACCATGTCCGCTAACATGGACCACGGCCTCGATCCGGTCACCTTCGAGGTCCTCAAGAACGCCTACGTCAACATCGTCGACCAGATGGCGGAGCAGATCTTCCGCACCTGCTACTCCTTCGTGATCTGGTCCCGCGACTTCTCCTCCGCGCTCTGCGACGCCAATGGCGACACGATCATGCAGGGCTCGGGCGACATCGCGGCCCACGTCGGCACGCTGCACTACACCGCGAAGGCCGTAATCAACGCCTTCAAGGGCGACATCCATCCCGGCGACGTGTTCGTGGTGAACGACGTCTACCAGGGCGGCACCCACTTCAACGACACCCGCATCGTGCGGCCGATGTTCTACCAGGGCGAGCTGCTCGGCTTCGCCCAGGCGAACGGTCACTGGGCGGACGTCGGCGGGGCGACGCCGGGCTCGTTCAACGTCAACGCCATCGACCACATGGCCGAAGGGCTGCGCATCACGCCCGTCCGGGTGTGGAGCAAGGGCCAGTGCCTGCACGACGTCTGCAACCTGATCGCGTCCAACACCCGAGCGCCAGCCGACATCATCGGCGACATGGAGGCACAGGCCGAGGCGACGAAGGTCGCCGAACAGGAGATTTGCCGCCTGATCGAGAAGTACGGCCTCGGCGTCATCAAGACCTCCTTCGGCGCGGTGCAGGACTACGTCGAGACGCTGACCCGCCAGCGGGTGTCGGCGCTGCCGGACGGCGTCTGGGAGACCGAGGACTACATCGACCTCGATCCGGGCGTCGGCGAAGGCCTAATCCCGATCCGCGTGCGGATGACGATCAAGGACGACACCGTCCACTACGACCTGTCGAAGTCGCACCCGACCAGCATCCGCTGCTTCCTCAACGCCTGCTTCGGCGGCTCCTTCGCCGCGATCGTCGCGGGCACGAAGATGCAGTTCCCCGAAATTCCGCTCAACTCCGGTTTCTACCGGGTCGTCACGGTGGATCTCGGGCCGGAGGGCTCGGTCGTGAACGCCGCCTGGCCGACCCCGGTGGCGGGCTTCTGCTCGGGTCCGTTCGAGAAGATCATGAACTCGATCTTCGAGCTCTGGGCGGAGGTGATGCCCGAGCGGGCCATGGCCTGCACCTTCAACCTCGACTACCTGCTGATCGGCGGCCAGGACAAGCGCGACGCCTCCGGCGGCCACAAGTACTTCATGTGGTACGACTGGATGGTCGGCGGCTGGGGCGCCCGCAACGGCCGCGACGGATGGGCGGCGACCGGCCCGGTGTTCGGCGTGCAGCTCGGCACCCAGCCGTTCGAGGGCCAGGAGCGGCTCGCACCCGTGCTCACCGCCTGCCACGAACTCCGCGTCGATAGCGGCGGCCCCGGCGAATCCCGCGGCGGCATGGGCGTCGACAAGGGCGTCATCCTCACCAAGGTCGACCGCACGGTCGTCTCCTATTGCTGCGACCGCGAGCGCTCCATCACCTGGGGGCTTTGGGGCGGCCTCCCCTCAATCCCCCACGGGGTGTGGGTGAACGAGGGGCTGGAGAACGAGCGCTACCTCGGCTCGATGTTCTCGAATGAGCCGCTGTCGCCTGGCGACCTCGTCAGCCGCCCGTCGGCCGGCGGCGGCGGTCTCGGCGACCCGCTGGAGCGCGACCCGCAGCTCGTCTGCGAGGACGTAGCGGACGGCTACGTCTCGATCGAGCGGGCCGCGATCGACTACGGCGTCGTGGTCAAGGAGGTCGACGCCGACCTCGCCGAATACGTCGTCGACCGCGAGGGCACGCTCGCCAAGCGCGCCTACATCCGCGCCAACCGCGCCAAATGGCTGGACGAGGACGCCGGCGCGATCGCCGCGAAGTACCGGGCGGGCGAGCTCGGCACGCTCGACCTCATCCGGCAGTATGGGGTGATCGTGAACTGGGGTTCGGGCGAGCTGCTGGAAAAGACCACCCAGCAGTTCCGCTCCATGCTGAAGCGTCGCGCCGCTCCCTACTGGAGCCAGCGCATGCAGCCCGGCCAGGACGCAACCGTCTCCCTCAAGGTGGCCTGACCACGCGGAGAGGAGCGGCCTCAAGCGCCGCTCCTCTCCGCGCCGTGCGTTCGAGGCGGCGAAGACCGCCCGGACTGCGAGAGGAACGCTTCCCAGCCAACGCGGTACGGCGCCGGCCGATCCCGGCGAGCGAAAACGTCACGTCGCGTCGCACGACGGTCTCAGGGGACGACCATGACCGATTTCAGCCGCAGAACGCTTCTCAAGACCGCCGCCGCGGGGGCGGCGCTGGGCCTTGCCCCCGCTTACCTCCGCCAAGCCTCGGCCGCCGAGCCGATACAGGTGGCCGGCATCCACGACGCCTCGGGCGGCATCGACATCTACGGCCGGCCGATGATCAACAGCCTCACCCTCGCGGTCGAGGAGATCAACGCGGCGGGCGGCGTGCTGGGCCGCCCGATCGCGCTGAAGAACTACGACCCGCAGTCCAACATGCAGCTCTACACGCAGTACGCCACCGAGGCGGCCACGAAGCAGAAGGCCTCGGTGGTGTTCGGCGGGATCATCTCAGCCTCGCGGGAGGCCATGCGCCCGACGCTCCGCAGGTTCCGCACGCCTTATTTCTACAACATGCTCTACGAGGGCGGCGTCTGCGACCGCAACGTGTTCTGCATGGGCTCGACCCCCGCGCAGACGCTCCAGAAGTTCACCCCTTTCGTGATGAAGCGCTTCAACGCCAAGACGATCTACGTGCTGGCGGCGGACTACAACTACGGCCAAATCACCACGAAGTGGATCCGCAAGTTCGCTTCCGAGAACGGCGGCGAGGTCGCGCAGGCCGACTTCTTCCCGCTCGACGTCAACGACTTCGGCCCGACGATCCGCAAGATCCAGGCGGCGAAGCCCGACATGATCATGTCGGTGCTCGTCGGCGCCGCGCACAACTCGTTCTACCGTCAATGGGTCGCCGCCGGCATGAAGGACAAGATCCCGATGGCCTCAACCACCTTCGGCATCGGCAACGAACAGGTCCTGACTTCGCCCGACGAGCACGACGGCATCGTGGTGTCCTACGCTTACTTCGACGGCCTCAAGACGCCCGAGAACGAAGCCTTCCTGAAGAAGTACACCGACCGCTTCGGCGACAAGGCGGACGCGGTGACCGAGGCTTCGGCGATGACCTACCACGCGGTCAACCTCTGGGCCGCCGCGGCCGCCAAGGCCGGCAGCGTGGACCGCGACAAGATCATCCCGGCGCTGGAGGGCGGCCTGTCGTTCACGGGCCCCGCGGGCAAGACCACGATCGATCCCAAGACCCACCACGACACGCTGGACACCTACATCGCCGAGGTGCGGGACCGCGCCTACCACGTGCTGGAAAGCTTCCCGCAACAGCCGCCGGCCGACACCGCCGCCGTCTGCGACCTGGCGGCGAACCCAAACGAGACCAAGCAGTTCGTCATAGACGTGAAGAGTTGAGACGAAGCCAGCGGCGGAAGCGGCTGCGCGTGTCGAGAGGGCTCTTAGGGCCTCCTCTGCATGAGGAGCCTTCGGTGGCGGAGAGGCTCCCCCTCCTCATGCTGAGACGCCTCGCGCACCGCGAGGCGTCTCGAAGCACGCATCAGGCTGACGCGGTTCGCCCCTGTCGCTTGCGTTGAAGTTCCGCCGCCTTCTGGAGACTACCCTTGGACTACGCGCTCATCGTCATCCTGCAGCTCGTCGTGACCATCGCCAACCTCGCGCTCATCAGCGCGGGGCTCGCGGTGATCTTCGGCATGATGCGGATCATCAACATGGCCCACGGCGAGTTCCTGATGCTCGGGGGCTACGCGGCGCTGGTCTCGCATCAGGCGGGCCTCAATCTTTGGCTCGCGATCTTCGTGGCGGCGCCGGTGACGGTCGGCCTGATCGGCGCCGTGCTGGAGCGCCTCGTCATCCGGCGGCTCTACGGCCGGATGATCGACACCATGCTCGCGACCTGGGGCGTTAGCCTTGCGCTGGTCGGCGTGGTCACGGTGATCTTCGGCAACCGCGTCTCCGGCATCTCGCCGCCGCTCGGAAGCGTCCCGATCGGCGGCTACGCTATCGGCCTCTACGAGCTGCTCACCGCCGGCGTGACCTCACTTCTGTTCCTCGGCGGGTGGTTCGTGCTGCGGCGAACCCCGGTGGGGCTGATCGCCCGCGGCGCCATGCAGAACCGCGACATGGCGGCGGCGCTCGGCGTCGATCCCGCCAAGGTCTACGCCACGACCTTCGTGACGGGGGCCGCCATCTCAGGGCTCGCGGGCGCGCTGATCGCGCCGATCACGGGCGTCGCCCCTTCCATCGGCGCGGTCTACATCGCCAAGGCCTTCATCACCGTGATCTCGGGCGGGACCGCGATCCTGACGGGCGCCCTCAGCGCCTCGGCGCTGCTCGGATCGGTCAACACCGCCTTCTCCTTCGTCATGACGCCGGTGCTCGGCGAGGTCGCGCTGCTCGCGGCCGCCGTCCTCCTGCTGCGAGTGCTGCCGCAGGGAATTACGGGCCGCTTTTTTCGGAGGTCGCTGTGACCCTTCGCGACGCTCTTGGCTGGCTGCTCGTGGGGGCCGCCGCCCTCTACGCCCTCGTGGCCGTTCCGGCGGGAGGCGAACTGACGACCATGATCAACGGCTCGATCTACGCGAGCTACGCGATCCTGGCGCTCTCGCTCGCGCTCATCTGGGGCTACGCCGGCATTCTTAGCTTCGGGCAGGCGGCGTTCTTCGGCCTCGCGGGCTACGTCTACGCGGTCGCCGGGCTGAACCTCGAAAGCACGCCGCTTGCGGCCGTGATCGCCGTCGCGGCCGCCGCGGGCTTCGCCGCCCTGCTCGGCTACTTCATGTTCTGGGGGCGGATCTCGGACGTCTATCTCGGGGTGATCACCCTCACCGTCTCGCTGATCCTCTACCGCTTCATCAACCAGACCGCGGGCGAGGAATGGACGATCGGCGCGGCCCCACTCGGCGGCTTCAACGGCATCCCCTCCACCCCGATCCTCGCGCCGCCGGGCCATCCCGACGAGCCCTTCCTGCCGGAGCAGATCTACATGCTCGCGGTCGCCGCGCTGTTCGCCTGTTACGTCATCTGCAAACTCGCGATGGCGACCCGCTTCGGCCGGGCGGTGATCGCGATCCGCGAAAACGAAGGCCGCGCCGAACTGCTCGGCTACGACACCCGCCTCTACAAGCTCGGGATCTTCACGCTTGGCGGCGCGATCGCGGGCGTTGGGGGGGTGCTGTTCGCCAACAGCGTCTTCGTCAGCCCCAACATGTTCAGCCTCCAGACCAACGGGCAGGTGATCATCTGGGTGATCGTCGGCGGGCTCGGCACCTTCGCAGGCCCCGTGATCGGATGCTTCCTGCTGATGGCGCTGTCGACCGGGCTCGGCTCGCTCGACGCGGGACCGAGTTTCGCCGTCCTCGATCCGAACCTGGTCATGGGCGTCGTCCTGACGCTCTGCGTGCTCGGTCTTCGTCAGGGCCTTCTGCCGACGGCGCTCGCCTTCGGAGGACGCTTGGTCGCCAAGGCTCGCGCGACGCGCGGGCGCGGCGCGGCGGAGCTTCGGCGCCCGGCGGAGGAACGGCCATGATCGGCGCTCCCCTCCTCGAAGCCGAGGGCCTCATCATGCGTTTCGGCGGCGTGACGGCCGTCGCCGGCGTCGATTTCTCGCTCGGCGAAGGCGAACTGCACTGCCTCGTCGGACCCAACGGAGCCGGCAAGAGCACCTTCTTCAAGATGCTCTGCGGCCAGTTGAAGCCAACCGCCGGGGACGTGCGGCTGCGCGGCCGCAGCATCGCGGGCCTGCCCGCCGCGCGCATCGCCCGGCTGGGCGTGGGCGTGAAGACGCAGGTGCCGAGCCTGTTCGACGGGCTGACGGCGATGGCGAGCGTCCGCGTGGCGACCGACGCCGTGCTGCCGCCGACCTTGTCGAGGCGGCGCGCGGAGGAGGCGCTGGAGCGCATGGGCGTCTCCCGCCTCGCCGGCCACGTCGTCGGCAGGCTCGCGCACGGCCAGCGGCAGCTCGTCGAGCTGGCGATGGTGATCGCCCAGAAGCCGGACCTGATCCTGCTCGACGAGCCGGCGGCGGGCATGACCGGCGCCGAGGTGGACCGCCTTGGCGATCTGATCGTCGAGCTGGCGCGGTCGAGCTCCGTGATCGTGGTGGAGCATGACATGGCCTTCATCCGCCGCATCGCCCGCACCGTGACGGTGTTTAGCCAGGGCCGCGTGCTGGCGCAGGGGCCAGCGGCCGAGGTGCTGGCCGACGCCCGCGTGCGGGATGTCTACCTCGGAAAGGAGGCGGCATGAGCCTGCTCACGGTCTCCGACCTCGCCGCCGGCTACGGCCAGATCGGCATCCTTCGCGACGTCGCCTTGACCGTCGACAAGGGCGAGATCCTCGGCGTGCTCGGCCACAACGGCATGGGCAAGAGCACGCTGCTCAAGGCGCTGAGCGGCGCGATCCCTGCGACTCGGGGGTCGATCGTGTTCGAGGGCGTCGACGTCGCGGGTGAGCCGCCGTTCCGCCGGGCCCGACGCGGCCTCGGCTACGTGTCCCAGGGGCGGCAGATCTTCCCGGCGCTGACCGCGCGGGAGAACATGGAGTACGCCGCGCGCGCCGCTGGTCAGCCGCTCGAGATCGTCGACGACATGATCGAGCGGTTTCCGCGCCTGACGCCGATCCTCGACCGCGCCGGCGGCGTGCTCTCGGGCGGCGAGCAGCAGATCCTCGCGCTCGCGCGCTGCCTGTGCGGACGGCCGTCGCTGATCCTGCTGGACGAGCCGACCGAGGGCATCCAGCCGTCGATCCGCGACGAGATCGTGGAGACGCTGCTGCGGCTGCGTCGATCGCTCGGGCTGTCGATCCTGCTCGTCGAGCAGAACGTCAAGTTCATGGGCGATCTCGCCGACCGCGTGCTGCACATGGAGAAGGGGCGGCTCTCCGCCGACGCGGCGCTCGAGACCGCGTCGATGGCCTGACCAGGCGGCCAAGCGGACGTTCGTCAGCGCGCGGCCTTGGCGTCGCCGATCGCCGAGACCCGGACGGTCGCGAAGCGGCCGAGACCGAGGCCATGCATCTCGCGGGCTCCAAGGTCGGCCTGCCGGGCGCCCGGCGCGCGCGGGCGAGGATCCACGTCGCGGGGGGCGCCGATGATCGCGGACTTCTGCGCCAGCAACCGTCGCAGCTCCTGGTTCTCCAGACTAAGCGCCCTCAGCCGCCGCACGCCCGCAGGCGCGAGGCCCGCGAACTTCTGCTTCCAGCGGTAGAACGTGCGGATCGAGACGTGGGCGCTTGCGCAGACGGCCTCGAGCGGAGCGCCGTTCTCGACCTCCTGCAACAGCCCGGCGATCTCTTCGTCGGTCAAACGCGAACGGCTCATGGTCTCAAGCCTCCGTTCCGGCGTCTCAGGGCGGCGGCGATGGTCATGCGCAGCCCTTGGGCCTGCTCAACTGAAAGGCAGCATGATCCTGCCGCCCGCGCGGCGCAATCCCGGATCGCACGAGTCCGGCGCCTTTCTCGATCTACGCGCACGGTCCGTATCTGGGGAAAACTGAGAGGGAGCGGAAGGCGGCGCCGCTCACGCCCACCTGCTCCGGACGCGACGCCGCATGTCACTTTTGACATCGGGCGCGGTCGGCCGCGCGGATGCTCATTTCGGCGGCGGACGCCGTTTTTATTTGATCTTGTCGATGCTTGCCTGACGTCGCCAAATTCACGGCGACCGGATCCATCCCGTCGTCGCGAGGCCAGTCCGATGAGCATCTTCACCCGCCGCACCTTCCTCCAGACCTCCGGCGCGCTCGCCGCGGGCGCGGCGCTGCCGCTCGGCGCCCCCGCGTTCATCCGCTCCGCCAACGCCGCCGACACCGTCAAGCTGGGCTGCCTGTTCTCCTCCTCCGGCACGATGGCGAACCTCGAGGGCCGGCTGAACTACGTGGCCAAGATGGCGGCCGCCGAAATCAACGCAGCCGGCGGCGTGAACGGCAAGACGGTCGAGGTCGTGGCGTCGGACCCCGCCTCCGACTGGCCGCTCTATGCGCAGGTCGGTCGTCAGATGCTGACGGAGACCAAGGTCGCGGCGCTGTTCGGCTGCTGGACCAGCGTGTCGCGCAAGACCGTGCTGCCGGTCGTCGAGCAGAACGACGGCCTTCTGTTCTACCCTCTGCACTTCGAGGGCGACGAGAACTCCAAGAACGTCGTCTACGTGAACTCGCCGCCGGCGAGCTCCGTGCTTCCCGCTGTTGACTACCTCATGAGCCCGGACGGCGTGGAGGCCAAGCGCTTCTTCATGATCGGCTCGGACTACGTCTGGCCGCGCACCATCAACAAGCAGCTCAAGGGCTACTGGAAGTCCAAGGGCATCGACGAGAGCGCGTGGAAGGAGGAGTACGTCCCGTTCTCCTTCTCGAACTTCCAGACCCTGGTGAACCAGGTGCGCGCCTTCGCCGACGCTCCGGGCGGCAAGTGCGTCGTGGTGCTGACCGTGGTCGGCTCCTCGATCCCCGACTTCCTCCGCGAGTTCGCGAACCAGGGCATCACCGCGACCGACGTGCCGATCCTCGGCCTCGACATGGTCGAGGCCGACCTCGAAGGCCTCGACACCAAGAAGCTCGTCGGCCACCTCAACTGCTGGGCCTACCTGCAGCAGGCGAAGGGCGAGGCCAACGTCAAGTTCCTGTCCGGCTGGAAGGACTTCGTCGCCAAGGAAAAGGTGCCCTTCTCTCCCGACGTCGCCATCGATCCGATGGTCTCGACCTACGACGCCGTCCACCTCTGGGCGATGGCCGCGAAAAAGGCGGGCTCCTTCGACGTGCCGGAGGTCCGCAAGGCCTTTGCCGGGCTCAGCTTCGACTGCCCCTCGGGCTACAAGATCGGGATGACCGCAGAGAACAACTACGTCTCGCGCGGGGTCTTCATCGGCTCGGTCAACGAAGCGCAGGGCTTCGACGTGCTGTGGCAGTCCAAGGACACGCCGAAGCCCGTGCCGATGAGCCCGTTCGGCTGAGCGAGGCCGTCCGCATGCGCATGGGCCGGCGCCTCGGTCTGCTGCTTCTGGCGCTCGCCGCGGCGTGGCACTCCCCCGCCCTCGCCCACGACCGGGCGCAGATCGCGACCCAGGCGTGCTCCGGCGCGGCGGGCCTGAGCGAAGCGGCGGCGACCCTCACCGCCGGCGCCTCTTCCGCAACGCCCGAAGACGCAGCCTGGGCGGCGACGCTGACCGGCGCCCTGCTCGACAAGACGATCCGGTGCGGGGCCCGCGCCTCGACGATCGAAAGCCCCTCCGGCTTCATCGACGCGGCCACGCTCGCCAAGGCCGCGCCGGCGGACGGCTCCGCGCCGGTGCTCAGCCTCAAGAACCGCCCCCTGGTCGAGACCGCCCGCGCCGCAGCGACCCTGTTCGCGGGCGCGACGGCGGGTGAACGTGCGGCCGCGCTGCGCGCCCTCGAACGCCGCGCCGCGAGCCTTCCGCCGGAGCTGTTCGAGACCGCAGCCGCCCGCGAGCCGGACGCAGGCCTGAAGGAGCAGATCCTCGGCGTCGGCCAGAGCGCGCTGCTCAATTCGTCCGACGTCGCCAAGCGGATCGCCGCGATCGAACGCATCGCCGCCCAGCCCAGCCGGCGCGCCGAGACCCAGATCGCGGCGCTCAAGAGCGATCCGGCCTACGCGAAGGAGCCTGTGTTCGCCGCGGCGGTCGACGCCGGCCTCGCCTCGATCGACCGCTGGCTGCGCGTCTCGTCCGTCGCGAACACGCTCTACAACGGCCTGTCCTTCGCCTCGATTTTGTTCATGGCGGCGGTCGGCCTAGCCATCATCTTCGGGCTCATGGGCGTGATCAACCTCGCCCAGGGCGAGTTCATCATGCTGGGCGCCTACGTCGCCTACGCCGTGCAGGAGACGCTGCGCGCGGTCGCCCCCGGTCTGCTCGACTGGTACCTGATCCTCGCCATCCCCGTCGTGTTCCTGGCAATCGCCGCGGTCGGCGTGGCGCTCGAGGCGACGCTCGTCCGGCGGCTCTACACTCGGCCGCTGATGACGCTGCTCGCGACCTGGGCGGTAAGCCTGCTGATCGTGAACCTCGTGCGGGTCGGCGTCGGCACGCAGAACCTTCAGTTCGTCACCCCGAGCTGGCTCGCCGGCGGCAAGCTGCTCGTCGGCGATTTCATCGTCACCTGGAACCGGCTGTTCGCAATCGTCTTCGCGGGCGTCACGCTGGTCGCCACCTGGGCCGTGCTGAAGCGCACGCCGCTTGGCCTGAACATCCGCGCCGTGACCCAGAACCGCGCCATGGCGGGCTGCATCGGCGTGCCGACGCGGCGGGTCGACATGATGGCCTTCGGCCTCGGTTCGGGGCTCGCCGGCCTGGCCGGCCTCGCGCTTTGCCCGATCTACAACGTGAACCCGCAGATGGGCTCCAACTTCGTCATCGACAGCTTCATGGTCGTAGTGCTCGGCGGCGTCGGCACGCTGGCCGGCACTGTGGTGGCCGCGCTCGGCGTCGGCCAGATCAACGTCCTGATCGAGCCGCTCTACGGCGCGGTCGCCGCCAAGGTCATCGTCCTGCTGATGATCGTCGGCTTCCTGCAGTGGCGCCCCGAGGGCCTCTACGCCGTGAAGGGGCGCCGCAAGTGAGCGCGGCGATCGCGCCAAAGCGCAGCCTCCTCGCCCGGGCGGCGGACGACCGGATGGTCGTCGCCGTGGCGCTGGCGCTCGTCGCGACCGCCGCGGTTGTGGCCGGGGGCGGCCTGTCCGGCTACCGCGTCAACACGATCGGCCAACTCGCCTGCTTCGCGCTGCTCGCGCTCGCGCTCGACCTGATCTGGGGCTACGCCGGCATCCTGAGCCTAGGTCATGGCCTGTTCTTCGCGATCGGCGGCTACGTCGTCGGCATGCACCTCCTGGAGCGCTCGGTCGCGGAGACCGGCGTCACGCCCGACATCGTGCAGTTCATGGGCTGGAAGGCGCTCCCCGGCTGGTGGGGGCCGCTCGAGAGCTTTCCCGTCGCGCTGCTCGCCGCAATGGGCGTCAGCTTCGCGGTCGCCTTCGTGTTCGGCTGGGCCTCGTTCCGCTCGCGGGTCAGCGGGGTCTACTTCGCGATCATCACGCAGGCGCTGGTCTACGTCGCGATGCTGCTGATGTTCCGCAATGACACCGGCTTTGGCGGCAACAACGGCATGACCGGGTTTCAGGTCGTGTTCGGAGTTCCCATCCAGGACCCGGCGGTGACGAAGGGCCTCGCGCTCGCTTCCGTTCTCGTGCTCCTCGCGGCGCTGGTCGCCTGCCGGCTGTTGATGATAGGCCGGTTCGGCCGCCTGCTGGTCGCGACGCGCGACGACGAGGTGCGGTTGCGGTCGCTCGGCTACGAGACGCTGCGGCTGAAGCTCAAGGTGTGGTGCCTCTCCGCCGTGCTGGCCGCGCTCGCGGGTCTCCTCTACGTGCCGCAGGTCGGCATCATCAATCCGCGGGTGCTCTCGCCGGAGCTCTCGATCGAGATCGCGGTCTGGTGCGCGATCGGAGGTCGCGGCCGCCTCGCCGGCGCGATCATCGGCGCGGTGCTGGTCAACGCGGTGAAGTTCGCGCTGTCGGCGAGCCTGCCGGAGCTCTGGCCCTTCGTGCTCGCGGCGCTTGTCGTCGTGGTCGCGTTGATCTTCCCCAACGGGCTGCTCGACCTCGGCAAATGGAAGCCCACGCTGCTGTCCCGCTCGCGGGCCCTCGAAGCGAGGGACGCGACGCCATGAGCATGACGCCATGACCGTAGCGGTGTTGATCGAGGGGCTCACCGTCGAGTTCGGGCGCTTCCGCGCGCTGAACGACCTGTCGCTCGCGATCGACTACGGCGAAGTGCGCGGCGTCGTAGGGCCGAACGGCGCGGGCAAGACCACGCTGCTCGACGTGATCTCGGGCGTGAGCCGCGCCAAGGCCGGCCGCGTGCTGTTCGACGAGACCATGGAGCTGACGCGCGCGAGCGAGGCGGAGATCGCCCGGTCCGGCGTCCGGCGCAAATTCCAGAAGCCCAGCGTGTTCGAGGCTTTGACCGTCCGCGACAACGTCGCGATTGGCCTCGGAGCCAAGCCCGCTCCCGACGGGCCGGAGAAGGTGGCTCGGATGCTGGAGACGGTGGGGCTCGCCGGCGACGCCGACCGGCTCGCAGGCGAACTCGCCCATGGCCAGAAGCAGTGGCTGGAGATCGCGATGGTGGTGGTCGCAGAGCCGAAGGTGCTGATGCTGGACGAGCCGGTGGCCGGCCTGACCGACGAGGAGACGGAGCGCACCGCGGCGCTCGTGAAGGCGCTGCGCAGCCCCGGGCGCGCGATCATCGTGGTCGAGCACGACATGGACTTCGTCGAGCGGATTTCGGATCGGGTGACGGTGCTGCACGAGGGCCGCACGCTGTTCGAGGGCTCCATGGCCCGCGCCCGCGCCGACGCCGCCGTCGTCGACGTCTATCTGGGGCGCTAGAGGGCGATGAAGCTCACCGTCGCCGGACTCGATCAGCATTACGGCAGCGCCCAGGCGCTGCGGGGCGTCTCCTTCGAGGTCGAGCCGGGCCAGTGCCTTGCGGTGCTCGGCCGCAACGGCGCGGGCAAGTCGACCTTGCTCAAGTGCCTCGCGGGGGTGCTGCCGGTCACGCGCGGGCGCATCGCGCTGGACGGGCTGGACGTGACGCGGGCCGCGAACCACCGCCGTTCCCTCGCGGGCGTCGCCTATGTTCCGCAAGGCCGCGAGATCTTCGCCGAGCTCACGGTGCGGGAGAACGTCCTGGTCGCCGCCCGCGCCCACGGTCGGCCGACGCAGGCCGCCTTCGACGAAATGGTCGCGCTCTTCCCCGTGCTCGGCGAAATGGCCGAGCGACGCGGGGGCGCCCTGTCCGGCGGCCAGCAGCAGCAGCTGGCGCTCGCCCGCGCGCTGGCGACGAAGCCGAAGCTCCTCATCCTCGACGAGCCGACCGAGGGCATTCAGCCCTCGATCGTCCAGCTCATCGAGGACGTGTTGAAGCGCCTCAAGGGCGCGCTCTCGATCCTGCTGGTTGAACAGTATCTCGATTTCGCCGCCGCGGTCGCCGACGGCTTCGTCGTGCTGTCGCGCGGCCAGGTCGTCGACCAGGGCCCCCAGTCCGCGATGAGCCGCGAGCGGCTCTCCCGCTTCATGTCCGTCTGATTTCAAGCATCCGAGGCACGCATGTCCAAGCACCACGTCATCTCGTCCGCGCCCGAAAACATGGTCTGGGGCTATCTCGACTCGGCGCTGAAGCCCGTCGTGAAGATCGCGTCGGGCGATACGGTGACGCTGACGTCGTTCCCGGCAGGCGGCAAGGAATGCCTCCCGCCCGACGCCTCGCGCGTGCCGGCCGACTACATGGCGGCGCTCGACACGCTGACCCAGGGCGGCGGACCGCACTTCATCACCGGGCCAGTCTATGTCGAAGGCGCTCAGCCCGGCGACACGCTGCAGGTGGAGATCCTCTCGGCGAAGCCGACGATGGACTGGGGCTTCGTCGCCATCCTGCCGCTGCTGGGCACGCTGCCGGACGAGTTCACCGACTATGAGACCATCCACCCGACGATCGACCCGGCGAAGAACGTCTGCACCCTGCCCTGGGGCGTGGACGTGCCGCTCGATCCGTTCTTCGGGATTCTGGGCGTCGCCCCGCCGCCGGCCTGGGGCCGCTGCGGCTCGCCCGTGCCGCGCGCCTTCGGCGGCAACATGGACAACAAGGAGCTGAAGGAGGGCACGACGCTCTACCTCCCCGTCTTCAACGAGGGCGCGCTGTTCTTCGCCGGCGACGGCCACGGCGTGCAGGGCGATGGCGAGGTCTGCATCACGGCGCTCGAAATGGGCATCGAGGGCACGTTCCGGCTCACCGTCCGGAAGGACATGGCGATCGACTTCCCCTTCGCCGAGACCGAGACCCACCTGATGTCGATCGGCCTCGACGAGGACCTGGACGACGCGGCCAAGCAGGCCGTGCGCGAGATGGTGCACCACGTCTGCCTGCGCTCGAACCTGTCCCGCAACCAGGCCTACATGCTGTGTTCGCTGGCCGGAAACCTGCGGGTGACGCAGCTCGTCGACGGCAACAAGGGCATACACATGATGCTCCCGAAATCCGTCATCTGAGGGCGCGGCCATGGACCTGAAGCTCAAGGGCCTCAACGCCTTGGTCTCCGGCGGCACCAAGGGCATCGGCCGCGCCATCGCCGAGACGCTCGCCGCCGAGGGCGCCAACGTCTCGATCTGCGCGCGCAACGCCGCCGAGGTCGAGACCGCCGCGGCGGAGCTCACCCGGACGGGCGTGAAGACGCTCGGCCGGGCGCTCGACGTCGCCGACGGCGCAGCGGTCGCCGCCTGGGTGGAGGCGACGGCGGCGGAATTCGGAGGGGTCGACATCGTGGTCGCGAACGTCAGCGCGCTCGCGATCGGGAACGACGAGGCGAGCTGGCAGGCGTCGTTCGCGACCGACATGATGGGGACGGTGCGGCTCGTGGACGCCGCCCTGCCCCATCTGGAGGCGAGCTCCGCCGCGGCGATCGTCACGATCTCGAGCGTTTCGGGCCGCGAAATCGACTTCGCGGCGGGTCCCTACGGCACGTTCAAGGCGGCGCTGATCCACTACACGCAAGGCGTCGCCTACCAGCTCGCGGCCAAGAACATCAGGGCGAACAGCGTCTCGCCGGGCAACACCTACTTCAAGGGCGGCGTCTGGGAGCAGATCGAGACCGGCAATCCGGAGCTGTTCGCGACCGCGCTTGCGCTGAACCCGACCGGCCGGATGGGAACTCCGCAGGAGATGGCGAACGCCGCGGTCTTCCTCGCGAGCCCCGCGGCGAGCTTCATCACCGGCTCCAACCTTGTGGTCGACGGCGCGTTGACGCGCGGCGTCCAGTTCTGACGCCGAGCCGAGCCGGCGGGTTAACGCCGGGGTAACCGCCGGTTGACGCGCCGGGCGTGATCACCCCTCCGCTCGGCGCCTGCCCGCCCAGCGGTCGATCGCCAGCGCCGCCAGCAGCGACCCGCCCGCCAGCGGGAACGCGACGCCGAGCGCGAGCGTGATCAGCGCGACCGTCCGCGTGCGGGCGGGCGCCAGCGGACGCGGCGCGCCGAGGCCGCCCGCCGGCCGGCGGCGCCACCACATGACGGGACCCGTGATCGAAAGCGCGGCCGCGCCGAGGCAGGCGAACAGCATCACGATCTGGTTCGCCCGGCCGAAGTAGTTCCCCATGTGCAGCTGGACGCCAAGCTCCACCGCCTTCGCCGCCAGCCCGTAATCCTGGAAGCCCACGTCGTTGAGGATGCGGCCGGAGTACTGGTCGATCTGGATCGTGCGCTGCCCCTCCGGCTGGTCGGGGTAGGTGTAGGCGGAGAACACGCCGGTCGGGCCGTTCGGCAGCGACAGCCGGTAGGGATGCGCCATGCCGGCCCCGGCCAGAACTTCCGCGGCGCGATCGACGCCGATCGGCCGCGCCCCAGGCTCCGTCGGCGCGGCATGGGCCGCGCCGTGGTGGGCGGCGTGGTCGCCGGAGGACGGCATTGGCGCGTTTTCGAGGGTCCAGGGCGTCTCGCCGGTCGCCTGCTTCAGGGTCTGGCCGGAGGCCGGCACGGAGCCGTGGCTGCGGTGGCTGGTGGGATAGCCCACGCCTGCGACGTCGGTCCCCGCCCTAAGCAGCGTTCCCCAGACGTTGGCCCAGGGCAGGCCGGTGAGGATGAGAAACAGGATCAGCCCCGCGGTCCAAACGCCGATCACCGCGTGCAGGCTCTTCCAGAACGGGCGGCCGCGCGCGCGGAGCCGCGGCGTCAGCGCCTCCGCGAAGCCGCGGACGCCCCGCGGCCACCAGAGGTAAAGGCCGGTCACGATCAGCACGACGCCCCAGCAGGCGGCGAGCTCCACCACGCCGTCGCCGACGGTCCCCAACATGAGCGAACCGTGGAAGCGGTCGGCGAAGCCGACGAGCGTGCGCTCGTAGACGTAGGACCCGAGCGCCGCTCCTGTCCCGGGATCGACGAAGACCCGCCGCTGGGGTCCCTCCGTGCCGGTCACGAAGACCTCGGCGCTCCGGTCAGGCGCGCTCCAGGTGTCGATGCGCGTCGCCTTCCCCCCCGGCACGCTCGCCTCGGCGGCTGCGATCAGGCGGCTCAGCGGCAAGGACGACGCATGTGGCGCCACGATGCGCTTCTCCGCATGGAGAACGTCGTTGATCTCGTCGTTGAAGAGGTAGATCGCGCCCGTCACGCTGAGGATCAGGAGGAACGGAGCGACGATGAGCCCCGCGTAGAAATGCCAGCGCCAGACGGCGCGGTAGGTCGCGGGGTGCGAGAGCCAGCCCATCGTCGCCTCCCTCAGAACTTCACGCTGTAGGTGACGTCGAAGCTGCGCGGCGCGCCGACGTAGACCTGGGTGGAGCTGTAGCCGGACCACTCGGCGTAGAACTTGTTGGTCAGGTTGCGGCCGCGCAGGGTGAGCGTGCCGCCGACGGGCACGTCGTAGGCGATCGAGGCGTCCAGCAACGTGCGGCCGTCCACGCGGATGGTGTTGGCGTTGTCGGTGTAGAAATCGCCGACATGCCGCACCCCGGCGCCGAAGGTGACGGGGATCGAGGCCAGCCGGTAGGTCGTCCAGAGGTTGAACGTCTGCTCCAACACGTTGAGCGGACGGTTGCCCTTGCGGTCCGCGCCGCCCTCTTCGAGCTTGGTGAACTCGGCCTGCAGGATCGAGGCGTTGGCGTTGACCCTCCACTGCTCGGTCACGGCGAAGGAGACGTCGAATTCGACGCCGCGGGAGCGCTGGTCGCCGCCCTGCTCGGTTCGTCCGCCGGCGTAGGTCCGAACGATGTCGTGCTGCTCGATCTGGTAGACAGATGCGGTCGCAACGAGCCGCCCCCCCAGCAGCGAGGTCTTCACGCCGGCCTCGATCGACTTGCCCGTCGTCAGGTCCAGCCCTGCGCGCGTGGCGTTGCTCAGCACCAGCGCGGAGGCCGGCGTGATGGCGGTGGTGTACTGCGCGAACAGGCTGACCTCCGGCGTCAGGTCGTACACCGTCCCGAGCCGCCATGTGGTGGACGAATAGTCGTTGCCGAAGTGGGTCGCATTCCCCGTTTTGAGATCGTCGACCTTCCGATGGAGATCGATCCAGTCGTGCCGCAGGCCGGCGACAACGATCCATTCCGGCGTGATGTTCAGCGCGTTTTCGAGGAACACCGCCGTGTTGTCGACCGTGCTGTCGAAATTCTGACGCGTGCCGAAGCCGACCGTGCTGTCAGGGAAGTCGCCCCGGTCCGGATCGTAGGGGTCGACCGGGGTCGTCGAGCCGAACCGGCGGCGGGAGCCGAACTCGGTCCGCATGTATTCAAAGCCTGCGGAGAAGCGGTTGCGCCGCCCGCCGATCTCGCCGTCGAAGTTCGCCGAGGTGCGGTTCGTCCAGGACTGCTGATCGTGGCTGATCAGCGTCAGCTCGCGGTTTATCTTTTTCGTGGTCGGGTCGTAGGTGTAATCCTCCGAGTTCCGCCACAGCCGGTTCGCGTTGTAGAAGGCGAAATCGTTCTTCAGCGTCCACTGGTCGGTGAGTTGGAACGCCGCGCCGGTCCGGGCCCAGATCGCGTCAGACTTCATGACGCCGTCGTCGACGTTGTAGTTCTTCTTCCAGATCGACTTGTCGAGGACGTACTCGACGTCGTCGACCTTCCCGGACACCACGCCGCTCGGGTTCTTGGCGTCGTCCCGCGGCACCAGCGGCGTGCCGAAGTAGGCGGTCGAGAAATCATCCCGGAAGTAGTCGAAGGCGGCGGTGATGGTCAGGCGGTCCGTCGGCGTCAGCGTAAGGCCGGTGGTGACCTGCACGTTCTCGCTGTCGGTGTCGTTCACGTAGCCGCCGGAGCGGCCGTAGAGCACGCTCGCGCTCGCGGCCGCATTCTGGGAAATCGGCGCATTGAACGAAGCGCCGGCGCGGAGGGTGTCGAACGAGCCGTAGCTCAGCAGGGCGTCGGCCTTGGTCACGCCCAGTTCCGGCTTGCGGGTGACGAGGTTGATCGTGCCGGCCAGCGCCCCGGAGCCGCTCACCACCGAGGCCGGCCCCTTCAGGATCTCGATGCGGTCGAAGCTGTAAGCGTCGTAGTTGCGCGAGGCGATCAGAGGGTCGATCGAGCGGACGCCATCGATCGAGTAGCCCACCGCGCCGCGGGAGAAGCCGCGGATGGCGGTGACGCCGGGCTCGCCCGGCAGGTTGCCGGCGACGACGCCCGGCGCCGACTGGTAGGCCTCGATCAGGGAGCGGCTGCCCTGCTCCTGCAGGCGGTCCTGGGTAATGACGCTCACGGTCGCGGGCGTCTCGCGCACGGTGAGGCCCAGCCGGCTCGCGGCCTCCGTGGTCCGTTTGAGGATCTGGGCGGGCGAGCCGTCGTCGACGGCGGCGCCTTGGCCTTGGACGCTGATTTCGTCGAGGGCGATCGTCCCGGCGTCTTCGGCGGAGGCGGCGGAGATCGAGGCGGCGCCGAGGGTTGCGAGCACAACCGCGCAGCAGGCGGTCGAGGACATGAAGGCGGGTCGCCGGGCGCCGAAGGGCGCCGGTGGGGACATGAGACAAGGCACGGGAAGCTCCACGCGAACACGAGGCCGCGGACGGTCGTGTCGCGCGGCTGGGCTGACGGCTGGCAGGAGACGCGGCGGAACCGCGCGTCAGGCCAGGGCCGGCGGGCCTCGCGTGCTGCGGGGGGAGCGTTCGGGGCTGACGGGCGCCGCGGCGCGAGCCTCGGCGGGCGTTCGGACGAGTTGGTCGTCGCCGGAGATCGGCGTCGCGGGGAAGGACGGCGGCGGCGCCATGGCGCCGCCCTGCATCAGGCAGCCGGCGACGCAGCACCCGGGGAGCGTGGCGTGGCCCTTCCCCGACCCTTCAATGGGTCCGCTGAAGGATCCGCAATGGACGTCCGTTCGGGGAGCGGCGACCACGGGCTGCGAGCCCAGGGCGAGACCGCCCAGCGCCGCCTGGAGGACGAGCAGATACGCGAGCAGCAGCCCGCGCAACGCGCCCCCCGTCTTCCGCCAAGCCGCCACGACTTCGCCCCCTGTCAGCCGTAATCCAGCCCTAGCACGAACGCGCGGCGAGGCCAAAAGCGAACGGCGCGGCTGCGGTTGGGCATGGCGACGCGGCGAAGACACTGCGCAGGAGGCGTGCGCGCCTCAGATCTCGCTGTGCGGCTCGACCCTATCCCGTCCGGTTTCCTTGGCGCGGAAAAGCGCGACGTCGGCCGCGTTGACGAGGTCCCTCGCCGATGTCCCGACGCTCGGAACCATGGCGGCGACCCCGACGCTGATCGTGACCAGACCCTCCACGTGAGGGATGCCGAGCGCGCGCACGCTCTCGACCAGACGCTCCGCCACCGCGCAGGCCCCCGCGATCGTCGCCCCCGGCAGCACCACGATAAACTCCTCGCCGCCGAAGCGCGCCGCGAGGTCGCTGGCGCGGCTCGCGCCGGTGTTGATGACGGCGGCGAGCCGCTTCAGGACCTCGTCGCCCGCGAGGTGGCCGTAGGCGTCATTGTAGCCCTTGAAGCGGTCGACATCGATCATCAGCACCGCGATCGACGTTTCGCTGCGCAGCGCGCGGCGCCATTCCGCCTGCATGTATTCGTTGAAGTAGCGCCGGTTGCCGAGGTTGGTCAGGCCGTCGATCTGGGTCAGCCTCTGAAGCTCCAGATTGGCGTTCATCAGCTGGCGCTGGCTCTCGCGCAGCGCGCTGTAGGCCGCGTCGCGCTGGACGTGGTCGAGGTAGGCCCGGGTCTGGTGACGGATGCGGGCGATCAGCTCGATCCGGTCGGGGAGCTTGACGAGATAGTCGTTCGCGCCGGCTCGGAACGCCTCGCTCTTGGTGCTCGCCTCGTCCTTCGCGGAGAGGACGATGACCGGCACGGCCTGCAGCGACGGCGTCGTGCGATAGGTTCGGAGCAGATCGAGCCCGTCGATTCCCGGCATGACGAGGTCCTGCAGGATCACCGTCGGCTTCAGGTCCTGGGCGGTGCGGACCGCGTCCCGGGAATTGGTGCAGTAGTGGAGATCCATGTCCGGCTCGTCGGCCAGCGCGCGCCGCACGGCTTCGCAGATGAGCACCTGGTCGTCCACCAGCAGCACCATCGAGAGATAGTTGTCCGCCGCCGGCGGCACGACCATCGCGATGGGATCTTGCTCCTGGGTCATACGGCGGCCTTTCAGGCTTTCAGCGCGCAGGCCGCAACCAGCCGCGGGGCGATCGCGCCGAGCGGCAGGATCTCGACGGCGGCCCCAAGCGCGACCGCGGCCTTCGGCATGCCGTAGACCGCGCTGGTGGCCTGATCCTGCGCAATAGTGAGATGATTTTTGTCACGGAGAGATTTCAGCCCGCGCGCCCCGTCCCGGCCCATGCCGGTAAGCAATACGCCAAACACTTGGCCTTGCCATTTGGTTGCAGCGCTTTCGAAGAACACGTCAACGGACGGTCGATACGGATAATCGCGCGGCTCTGCAACGTAGCTTAGTTCGGACGACGACTTGAATACAAGGTGGTCGCTTGTCGCGGCGACGAGCACAACTCCCGTTTTGGGACAATCGCCTTCCCGCGCCGGCCGGACCTTCAGCTTGGTGTGCAGCCCCAGCCAGTCGGCGAGCCCCGAGGCGAATTTGGCGTCGACGTGCTGCACCAGCACCAAGGCGGCAGGAAAATCTTCAGGCAAGCCTCCCAGGAGAGTCGCGACCGCGGCGGGGCCGCCGGCGGAGGCGCCGATGACGACGAGCTTGCGCGCCGAGCGCGCGGGGACGCCCTCGCCCTCCGTCCGCCGCTTCGGCCGGAGAGGCTCGCCCGTCAGCTTGCCGATCGTCGTGATCTTCGCCAGCAGCAGGGAGACCTGCGCCCCGAAGGCCTCGCCCGGCCCGATCGACGGCAGATCGACCGCGTCGAGAGCGCCGTGGCCCATGGCTTCGAACACGCCCGGCACATTGGCGTCGACGCTGGCGGTGACCAGGAGGATCGGGCACGGCGTCTCAGCCATGATCTGGCGCGTCGCCTCGACGCCGCCCATCTCCGGCATCGTCAGGTCCATCAGCACGAGGTCCGGTCGGTCGCGCCGGCAGGCCTCCACCGCCTCGCGTCCGTTGGCCGCGGTCCAGGCGAGCTGGAGGCTGGGCGCCGAGGCGACGATCCGGCGGAGAAGCTCCACCGCCATCGGCAGGTCGTTGACGACGCCGATCCTCATGCCCTGTCCTCTGAGACCACGGTCCCCCGTCCCCGCCGCGCGCTCACCCCGACGCCGGTCCGACCAGGTCGACCACGGCGTGGATCAGCGTGTCGTCGTGGAAGCTGCCTTTGGTGAGGTAGTAGTCCGCGCCCGCGTCCAGGCCGCGCCGGCGGTCCTCCTCGCGGTCCTTGTAGGAGACGATCATCACGGGCACGCTCCGCAGCCGCGCGTCGCGCTTGATCAGCGTGACGAGTTCGATGCCGTCCATGCGGGGCATGTCGATGTCGGTCACCACCAGATCGAACGGCTCGGAGCGCACGACGTTCCAGCCGTCCATGCCGTCGACCGCCACCTCCACCTCGTAGCCGTGGTGGTCGAGGATCTTCCGTTCGAGTTCGCGGACCGTGAGCGAGTCGTCCACGACCAGCACGCGCTTGCGCCGCGCGCGGTCCGTCGCGGTCGCGGCGCGCTGCAGCGTGCGGAGCCGGCCGGAGGACGCGATCTTCTCCGCCGAGCGCAGCAGGTCCTCGACGTCGATGATAAGCACCGGAGAGCCGTCCTCGATCAGCGCGGCCGCGCTGATGTCCTTGACCTTCGCGAGCCTCGGGTCGAGCGGCCGCACGACGAGCTCCCGCTCCCCAAGGAAGCGGTCCACGATCAGGCCATAGGAGGTCTCGCCGTCGCCGAGCACGACGACGGGCAATTCGGCTGCGTCCGATCGGGCCTCGCCGCGGCCCAGGATCTCGTGCGCGGTGATCAGCCCGACCTGCCGGTCCCCGAAGCGGAAATGCGGCCGGCCCTCCAGCAGCTCGATGTCCGCGCGGGGAAGCTTCAGCGTGCGGGTGATCCCCGCGAGCGGGAGCGCGTAGGGCTCGTCGGCGATCTCCACCAGAAGGGTCCGGATCACCGAAAGCGTCAGCGGAAGCTGCAGCTGAAACTGGGCGCCCTCGCCGGGAGTGGACGACACCGTGGTCAGTCCCCGGACCTGCTTGACCATGCTCTGCACGGCGTCGAGCCCTACGCCGCGGCCGGAGACGTCGCTGACCGTCGTCTTCATGGAGAAGCCGGGCAGGAACAGAAACTCGAGCAGCTCCGCTTCGCCGAGGTCGCCGACCGTCTCCTCGGTCACCAGGCTGTTCGCCAGAACGGCGGCCCTCACCCGCTCGACGTCGACGCCCTGGCCGTCGTCGGCGACGATCACCTGGAGCAGTCCGGCGTGGTGCCGGGCCTCGAGCCGGATCACGCCCTCCCGGGGCTTGCCCGCCGCGACGCGCTCCTCCGGAGTCTCGAGGCCGTGGTCGACGGCGTTGCGCAAGAGGTGGCCGAGAGGCGCGTCGAGCTGGTCGAGGATGTCGCGGTCGATGCCGGCGCCGCCGCCGACGATCTCCAGCCGCGCCTCCTTGCCCAGCGACCGCGCGAGGTCGCGTACGGCGCGCGAGAAGTGCCGAACTCCGTCCTCGAAGGGACGCATGCGGCTCGACAGGGTCTCGGTGTAGAGCCGGTTCGCGAGATCGGTCGCGCGCCGGTCGATGGAGTCGAGCTCGGCGAGGCGCTCGATGAAGAAGTCCTCGCTCTGCGCGAGCTTGTCCTGCACCTCGGCGAGCGCCCGTCCGGTCCGGTCGTCCGGATCGATCGGCCCGAGCGCCGCGCGCAGCCCGTCCACCGCCTTGGCGAGGTCGCGGTGACGGCGTTTCTGGCGCACCAGGCGGTCTGCGAAGGGGCGCAAACGGCGCGCCTCCATCAGCGATTCGCCCGCAAGCCCCAGCAGTCTGTTCATCGCCTGGGCGGTGATGCGGACCATGCGGTCCGAGCCGGCCGCGCTTTGCGCAGGCTCCAAGACGGAAAGCGCCGGCGGTGTCGGCGCCCTCTGACCTTGAGGCTCGCCGGAGGGCGCGGAGTCCGCCGCCGCTCCCCCGTTCGAGGCCTGCTCCAGCGCCTGCAAAAACAGGGCGATCTGCGGCTCCGCGCCCACTCCTCCGGCCGGCGGCTCGGAGGCTGCGACCGCGAGCACGTCGACGCCCTTCAGCAGCGCGTCGATGTGGTCGCGCGTGAGGCGCAGGCGGCCGTGCTGAGCCGCGACGAGGCATTCCTCCATGGCGTGGGCGACGCGGACGGCCGGATCGAGGTCGATGATGCGCGCGGCCCCCTTCAGCGAATGCGCGGCGCGCATGCAGCTTTCGAGATGATCGGGGGCGACCGGGTCGCGCTCGAGGGCGAGGAGGCCGGACGTCAGCGCCAGCGACTGCGAGTCGAGCTCGGCGCGGAAGAGGTCCAGCATGGAAAACTGGCTGAGATCCTCGCCGCTCACGACATGCTCCGATCGAGGGTCTCGAGGATCAGCGCGTCGTCCAATCGGCCGATCGCGCGGCCGTTCCAGGAGATCAGCTCCACGGCGTAGGAGGAGACGGCCTTGCCGATCGTCGCCGGCAAGGTGACGACGTCGCGCGCGACGTAGCGGTGGACGCCGTGGACCTCGTCCACCGGAAAGGCTACGCGGTGGCCGTCGCGCCCGATCACCACAAGCCGCGGCCCGGCCCTGGACCGTTCGCCGGCCTCGACGGCTCCGGCCGCGGAGATCCCCAACAGGGCCGCCAGCGACACGCAGACGAGCAGTTCGCCGCGAACATTGACGATGCCCAGCACCAGCTCGTCCCGCCGGTGCGGAAGCGAGTGCGTCCGCCGCGGCTGCGCGACCTCGTGAAGGTGATCGGTCGGCAGGGCCAGCCATTCGTCGCCGATGCGGAACAGCAGCGCCGCGCGGGCGTCGCCCTCCTCTTCCGCAGCGCCCTCGCTTGCGCCTTCGGCGAAATGGCGCGCCCATTCCTCGAGGTATCCCGTCGGAAGCGGACGCTCGAGCAGCCCGCCCGCCGTCTCGCCTCCGGCGGTCTTTGGAACGGCGTCTCGCTTGCCGGCTCCGCTCGCGCCGGTCATTGGCTCCGGCTCCTATCGCCAAGGCGGCCGAGGCGATCGGTCAGCACCTTCGCCCCCGCCGCGTCGCCCCGGCGCTCCAGCGCCAGCGCGAGGTGCGCCAGCGTTTCGCGGTGGTCTGGCGAAAGATAGAGCGCCTTTCGATAGTTCTCGATCGCCTCCGGCATCGCCTCGCTGGCGTCGTAGGCCAGTCCGAGGAGGTAGTAGGCGTCGGCGGAGGGTCCGAACGCCGCGAGATGCGCGACGGCCGCCCGCTTGGCTTCGTCCAGTCGACCGGCGTCCGCCGCGCGCTGGATCGCCGTCAGGCTCAGCTCGGCTGCGTCCTTCGCCGCGGCGGGCGTCGCCGCCGTGGCTCCGGGGTTTGAAGACGCTTCGCGTCGGGCCGCCGGCGCCCGAACGCCGCCGGGGCGCACGGCCGCGGCGGGGGGAGGCGCCGCGGGCCGCGGACGCGGCGGGCTGGGCCTCAGCTCCGCAGGGGGCGCTGGATGCTGCTTGTAGAAGGCGAAGGCGAGCGGCATGCGGGCGGACACGAAGCCATGAAGGGTCGGCAGGCTCGACTCCGCCGGGCCGACCAGCAGGAGACCGCCGGGAACCAGCATCTGCCGAAGCCGTCCGATCGAGCGCTGCTGCAGTTCGCGGTCGAAGTAGATCAGGAGGTTCCGGCAGAAGATGACGTCGTAGGCTTCGACCGGCGGCGTCACGGCGGGGTCGAACAGGTTTCCGGCCTTGAACTTGACCTGAGCGAGCACGGCGGCGCTGGGCCGGTGCCCGCCCTCGACCGCCTCGAAGTGGCGGTCCCGAAACGCGAGGTCGGCCCCGCGAAACGAGTTCCGGCCATAGACGGCGCGGGTCGCCGCGGCGATGTTGCGCGTCGAGATGTCGACGCCGTCGATCGTGAAGTCCGACGCCGAGAAGCCCGCGTCGAACATCGCCATCGCCAGCGAATAGGGTTCCTCGCCGGTCGAGCAGGGAAGGCTGAGCATGCGCAGCGGCGATCCCGCCCGGCGGTGCGCCCGCGCATGCCGAACCATGGCGACGAAGGCTTCGCGGTCCCGGAAGAACCAGGTCTCCGGGATGACGACCGCGTTGATCAGCTCCTGCATCTCCTGCCGCGAGCTCGAAAGCCGCTGCAGGTAGTCAAGCGGCTCGGGGGAGCCGCAGGCGGCCATGCGCGTCTTCACGGCATACTGCACCACCGAACCGCCGACGCTCGCGACGTGCAGTCCGATCTCCTCGCGAAGCAGCCGTCCGACCTCGTCCAGGATCATGCGGGCTCTCCCGCCCGTTGGAATAGGATGTCGCGGACCTCGTCCGCGAGCAGCGCTTCGACCCGGATCCACTGGATGAAGCCGTCGGCGTCGGAGGCGACCGGCCCGAGGTGGGCGGGCGAGCCGGCCTCGACGCCGGTGGCGACGAAGTCGGCGGGATCGCGCTGGATCGTCTTGATCACCCGCTCGGCGCAGAGCGCCAGCCGCTCATGGCCCTCCCCCCGCCCGAGATAGCGGGCCAGGATGATGCGCGTGCTCATCACCCGCTCCGACGGCCGCCCCAGCGCGAGCAGGCTGAGGTCGATCAAAGGCGTCGGCGCGCCGCGGTAGTTGATGATCCCGACCACCTCTGGAGGCGCGCCGGGCAGGCTCTTCGCCTCCATCAGCGGCAGCACCCGCTCGACCTGCTCTGCGTCGAGGACGAAGCGATCCCGGCCGATGTGGAACATCAGGAACAGCATCGGCCGGCCCGGGCGCTTACGCGCGCAGCTTGAAGCGGACGATCGAGCTGCGAAGCCCGGTCGAAACAAGATTAAGCTCGTCGATCGCGAGCGTGGACTGCTGCAGCGACTCGACCGTCTGCTGCGCCGCCTCCCCGAGCTGCGACAGCGCATCGCTGATCTGGCTCGCGCCGACCGCCTGGGCCTGCATGCCCTCGTTGGCGATCTCGAACCGCGGCACGAGCCCCTGCACCTGCTGGATGATCTCCGACAGCTGGTCGCCGACCTGCTGCACGTCGAGCATGCCGCGCCGCACCTCCTCCGAGAACTTGTCCATGCCCATCACGCCGCCGGCGACCGCGGACTGGATGTCCTTCACGATCTGCTCGATGTCGTAGGTCGACGCCGCGGTCTGATCCGCCAGCCGGCGGATCTCGGTCGCGACGACCGCGAAGCCGCGCCCATGCTGGCCCGCCTTTTCGGCCTCGATCGCGGCGTTCAGCGACAGCAGGTTGGTCTGGTCGGCGACCTTCGTGATGGTCGTCACCACCTGATTGATGTTGCTGGCCTTCTCGCTCAGCGCCGCGAGCTTGGCGTTGATGGCGCCGGCCGCCTCCATGACGTGGCGCATGGTGGCCTCCATCCGCGACAACCCGGCCTGGCCGCCGCCCGCGAGGTTTGCGGTCTGCTCGGCGACCGCCGAGACCTCGTCCATCGTCCGCACCAGCTCGTTCGAGGTGGCCGAAATCTCCTTCGCCGTCGCGCCGATCTCGGTGGTGGTCGCCGCGATCTCGCTCGCCGTGGCCTGCTGCTCCTTGGACGTGGCGGCGACCTCGGTGATCGAGGTGTTGACCTGGATGCTCGACCGTTGGACCTGGCCGATCAGCGTGGCCAGTTCGTCCGCCATGGCGTTGAAGCCGTCGGCGAGGGTCGCGAACTCGTCGCGGCGGGAGAGCGTCAGACGTTCGCTGAAGTCGCCCTCGCGCATGACGCCGACCATCCGCAGCAGCTTGCCGAGCGGGACCGTGATCGACCGGAAGAGGACATAGCCGCAGAGGATCGAGAGAACGAGCGCGATCAGGAAGCCCACGGCCAGGCCGAGCTCCGCGGCGGACACGGCCGACACGATTCGCCGCGTCTCGTGGTCGGCCTCGCTTTGGTTGAAGCTAATGGTGGTTTCGAGCGCGGCGCGGATCTTCGCGAGCGGCCCCTCCAGCTCCCTCGCGAAAGCCGCGCGCAGGTCCGCGTCCGAGCCGGCGGTCGCCGCCCGGGCCAGCGTCGCGTCCTCCAGCTGGAAGAACCGAGCGGTAAGGTCCCGCAGGGCCTCGTAGTTGCGGCGGTCCTGATCGCTGTCGATCGTCTCCTGATAGGTCGACATCAGGCGCTCGACGTTCGCGCGGTTCTCAAGGATGGCGTCGGCGACGCGGCTTCGCTCCGCAGGCGTCGTCTGCGACGCCAGATCACGCAGCAGCCCTTGCGCCTCCGTCCATGCGGCCATCATGCGAAGGCTTGAAGTGAGCGCGGGAACCGTGTTCCGCTCGACCGCAGTCGCCTGCCGCTTCGTCTCCTCCAGACCGACATAGCCGACAGCCGCCATGCAGGTGAGGACCACCAGCACGGCCAGGAAACTCATCACGATCCGCTGGCGTATGGTCAGATTCGTCATCGAGCGGTTCCGTCATCAAGAGGCGCGGGTCGCCGCGCGCCGCCGGGAGAGACCCAAAGCGCACGATGAAAAGCGATCCGTGAGACAGATTGGTTTCCGCTTCGTTGAGACATTGCCCACGGACAAGATCGCATTTGTGCTATCCGCGGCGTCGGCATGCACGGCGCGCCGACGGCCGCCGGGTCGCCGACGCCTCGCGTCACTCCACCGTGACGGACTTCGCGAGGTTGCGCGGCTGGTCGACGTCGGTGCCCATGAACGTCGCCGTGTGGTAGGCGAGCAGCTGGATCGGCAGCGCGTAGAGCATGGGGCTCACGAAGGCGTAGGCCTTGGGGCAGACCAGCGTGGCGAAGGTTTCGCCGGCGTGGGCCGCGCCCTCCTCGTCGGTCACCAGCACGATCTTGCCGCCGCGCGCCGCGACCTCCTGCATGTTGGAGGCCGTCTTCTCGAACAGGTGGTCGAACGGCGCGAGCACCACGACCGGCATGTTCTCGTCCACCAGCGCGATCGGCCCGTGCTTCAGCTCGCCCGCGGCGTAGCCCTCGGCATGGATGTAGGAAATCTCCTTCAGCTTCAGGGCGCCTTCCAGCGCGATCGGGAAGCTGGTGCCGCGGCCGAGGTAGAGCACGTCCTGGGCTTTCGCGAAGGCCGGCGCGAGCCGCTCGATCTCCGGCTCCAGCCTGAGCGCCTCGACCATCAGCCGCGGCAGCTCGACGAGGGAGGCGACGAGCTTGCTCTCGTCCTCCTCCGACAGCACGCCGCGGTCGCGCCCCGCCTTGACGACGAGCGCGGCGAGCACGCTGAGCTGGCAGGTGAAGGCCTTGGTGGAGGCGACGCCCACCTCGACGCCCGCGACGGTCGGAAACACCAGGTCCGCCTCGCGGGCGATCGTCGAGGTCGGCACGTTGACCACCGCGCCGATGCGCATGCCCTGCGCGCGGCAGTGCCGCAGCGTCGCGAGCGTGTCCGCCGTCTCGCCGGACTGGGAGATCAGGAGGGCGAGGCCGCCCGGCGACATCGGCGGCTCGCGGTAGCGGAACTCCGACGCGATGTCGATGTCGACGGGAAGCCGCGCGAACTTCTCGAACCAGTAGCGGGCCACGAGGCCGGCGTAATAGGCGGTGCCGCAGGCGGAGATCGCGAGACGGTCGAGCTTGGAGAAATCGACGTCGCCGCCTTCGGGCAGCCGGATGCGGCCGTTCGCCATGTCGAGATAGCGGGCGAGCGTGTGGCCGACGACCTCCGGCTGTTCGGCGATCTCCTTCGCCATGAAGTGCCGGTGGTTCCCCTTGTCGACGACGACGGCCGCGGCCGAGGCGCGCGTGCCCGCCCGGAGCACGGTCGCGCCGCTTTCGTCGAAGATCTCGACGGCGTTGCGCGTCAGCGCCACCCAGTCGCCGTCCTCGAGATAGGTCACGCTGTCGGTGAAGGGCGCGAGCGCGATGGCGTCGGAGCCGAGGTAGTTCTCGCCCTCGCCGTGGCCGATCGCGAGCGGGCTGCCGCGGCGCGCGCCGATGATCAGGTCGTCCTCGCCGGCGAAGATGAAGGCGAGCGCGAAGGCCCCCCGCAGCCGCCCGAGCGTCGCCCGCACCGCCTCGCGCGGGCTTGCGCCGGCCGCGAGCGCGCGCGAGGCGAGGTGGGCCACGACCTCGGTGTCGGTCTGGCTCTGGAAGGTCGCGCCTTCGGCCTCCAGCTCGGCGCGCAGCTCGCGAAAATTCTCGATGATGCCGTTGTGGACCACGGCGACGCGGTCGGTCGCATGCGGATGGGCGTTGGCCTCCGTCGGCGCGCCATGCGTCGCCCAGCGGGTGTGGCCGATGCCGACGCGGCCGGGAAGCGGCGTCGCCGTCAGCTTGGCCTCGAGGTTCCGGAGCTTGCCTTCCGCCCGCTCCCGCACGACCCGGCCGTCGTCAAGCGTCGCGACGCCGGCGCTGTCGTAGCCGCGGTACTCGAGCCGCTTGAGGCTGTCGACCAGAAGCGGGGCGACGTCGCCCTTGCCGAGAATTCCGACGATGCCGCACATGCCGTCCGCACGCTCCTTGAACCCGTCCCGCGCCCCGCTTCTATCAGCTTCTCGTTAGCGACGGCTGAAGGCCGCGCGAAATCACGGCTGGTTTCGGGATGTGGCGGAGCGTTTCATCCCGGACGGCCGCAGGCCGAGCTGGGATCGCTGTCCGGACGGCGCACGGAGCGCGCCTTGGTTGGATGACGATCCCGGCTCTTCGGCCGGGACGACGCGCTCTAAGCGCCAGCCTTCTTCTTCGCCTTCTGCGCCGCCCTGAGCGTCGCCGCGCGGCCCTCTTTGGTGACCTGCCGGCCGCGGCCGATGGCGAGGGCGCCGGCGGGCACCTCCTCCACGATCACGCTGCCGGCGCCGACATAGGCGCCGTCGCCGATCGTGACGGGCGCGACCAGCGTCGAGTTCGAGCCGACGAAGGCGTCGGCGCCGATCGCGGTCCGGAACTTGGACACCCCGTCGTAATTGCAGGTGATCGTGCCGGCGCCGAGGTTCGCGCGCGGGCCGACCTCCGCGTCGCCCACGTAGGTGAGGTGGTTGAGCTTGGCGCCCTCGCCGACCTCAGCGTTCTTCACCTCGACGAAGTTGCCGACGCGGGACTTCGCCGCCAGCCGCGCGCCGGGCCGGAGCCGCGCGAAGGGGCCGACGGAGACGCCGGCGCCGACCTCGGCGCCTTCCAGATGGCTGAAGGCGTGAATGACCGCGCCGTCGGCGACCGCCACGCCTGGTCCGAACACCACGTTCGGCTCCACCACCACGTCGCGGCCGAGCCGGGTGTCGTGGGCGAAGAACACGGTCTCGGGCGCGATCAGCGTGGCGCCGCCGGCGAGCGCCGCCGCGCGCAGCCGGCGCTGCAGCTCAGCCTCGACTGCCGCCAGCTGGGCGCGGTCGTTGACGCCCTGCACCTCGGCCTCCGGCGCCGCCTCGACCGCGACCGCGAGGCCGGAACGGACGGCGCCCTCCACCACGTCGGTCAGGTAGAACTCGCCCCTTGCGTTGGCGTTTCCAACGCCCTCGAGCAGCGCCAGCGCGTGGGCGCCGGAGATCGCCATCAGCCCGCCGTTGGAGAGCTTGATCGCGCGCTCCTCGTCGCTCGCGTCCTTCTCCTCGCGGATGGCGACCAGATTTGGTCCGTTGGAGATGAGGCGCCCGTAGCCGGTCGGGTCTCCGGCCTCGAAGCCGAGCACCACGACGCCCGCCCCGTGGGCGAGCGGCGCGCGCAGGCGCTTCAGCGTCTCGGCTCGCACCAGAGGCGTGTCGCCGTAGACGATGAGCACGTCGTCGAAGCCGCCCGCCAGCGCCTCGCGCGCCGCGAGCACCGCATGCGCCGTGCCGCGCCGCTCGGTCTGCACGAACACAGGCGCGCCGGGCGCGAGCGCCGCGACCTCGGCCGCGACGTCCTCGCGGCCGGGCCCCACCACGACGGCGAGCGCGTCGGAGCCGGCGGCGAGCGCCGTCGCGAGCACGTGGCCCAGCAGCGAGCGGCCGGCGACCTTGTGGAGCACCTTGGGGACGTCGGAGCGCATCCGCGTGCCCTCGCCCGCGGCGAGGACGATCGTGAGACAGCTACGGGCGGATGCGGTCATGGAAGGGCTCGGTCGGGCTTGGCGTTTCGGGATGCGCCGGAGATTGAGACGCGCACACATGGAGGGCGTGCTTTGAGACGCCGACCTGCGGTCGGCTGCCCAGCAAGAGAACGTTCTAGAACCGGCATCCTAGAACCGGAAACCCCGTCATGCTGAAGAGCCCGCGTCAGCGGGCGTCTCGAGGCGCGCGCGTCGCGGACGTTCCTATCCAAATCCCGCGCAAAGCTGAATCAGCGGCCGCCGTCTGAGAGTCGGCGCAGCGCGGCTGCAGAGTGGCGGCAAGGCTTCGACGCCGCAACCGGCTATTCCGCGGCGTCGGGCCGAAGATCCTCGTCCAGGGCCTCGACCGCCGGCCTCCGCGGCGCTGGCGCTTCCCCGGCTCCGGCGTCACCGCGCGATGGCCCGTCCTCGCCCATCCGCGCCAGCAGCTCGCGCGCCTGATCGGCCTCGCGCTGGCGGTTCCACAGGCTCGCGTAAAGACCGCCCTTCTCGAGCAGCTCCGCATGGGTCCCGCGTTCTGCGACCCGCCCCGCCTCCAGCACCAGGATCTCGTCGGCCGCGACCACGGTCGACAGCCGGTGCGCGATGACCAGCGTGGTACGCCCGCGGGCGACGCTCTCCAGCGCGTCCTGGATCTCCATCTCGGTTGCGCTGTCCAGCGCCGAGGTCGCCTCGTCGAGGATCAGGATCGGCGGCGCCTTGAGGATGGTGCGGGCGATCGCGACGCGCTGCTTCTCGCCGCCGGAAAGCTTCAGGCCGCGCTCGCCGACCTCCGTCTCGTAGCCCTTCGGCATGGTGCGGATGAAACCGTCGATCTGGGCGAGCCGGGCCGCCTCCTCGACCTCGGCGTCGCTCGCGTCCCAGCGGCCGTAGCGGACGTTGTAGCGGACGGTGTCGTTGAACAGCACCGTGTCCTGCGGGACCATGCCGATCGCGCCGCGCAGGCTCTCCTGCGTCACCCGGCGGATGTCCTGCCCGTCGATGGTGATGCGGCCGGACCCGACCTCGTAGAATCGGTAGAGCAATCGCGAGATCGTGGACTTGCCCGCGCCCGATGGCCCGACGATCGCGATCGTCTTGCCGGCCGGCGCCTCGAACGACACGTCCTTCAGGATCGGCCGTTCCGGATCGTAGGCGAAGGACACGTTCTCGAAGCGGATCGTCCCGCCGGAGACGGCGAGCGGGCGGGCGTCGGGATCGTCCGCGATCTCCGGGTCTTCGCCGAGCACCTTGAACATCTGCTCGAGGTCGGTGACCGACTGTTTGATCTCGCGGTAGATGAACCCCATGAAGTTCAGCGGCACGTAGAGTTGGATCATCATGGCGTTGATCAGCGCGAAGTCGCCGACCGTGTTGCGGCCCGCGCGGATGTCGCCCACCGCCATGACCATGCAGATCGTCAGTCCCGCGGTGAAGATCAGCGCCTGCCCGGTGTTGAGCCAGGCGAGCGAGGTGTAGGCGCGGATCGAGGCGGCCTCGTAGCGGCCCATCGCCCGGTCGTAGCGGGCGGCCTCGCGCTCCTCGTTGCCGAAGTACTTCACCGTCTCGTAATTGAGCAGGCTGTCGATCGCCTTGGCGCTGGCGTCGGTGTCGTTCTCGTTCAGCGCCCGGCGAATGCCCAGCCGCCACTCGGTCGCCATGTAGGTGAAGCCGATGTAGACGACGACCATCGCGCCCACGACCGCCGCGTAGACCCAGTCGAACTGGTAGGCGAGCACGCCCAGCACCAGCGCGAGCTCGAGGATCGTCGGGATGACGGTCAGCAGCGCGGTGCGGGTCAGCGTCTCGATGGCGTTGCGGCCGCGGTCGACGATGCGGCTGATGGCGCCGGTGCGCCGGCCGAGATGGAACCGCAGCGACAGGCGGTGGATGTGCCGGAACACCAGCAGCGCAAGCCTGCGAACGGCGTGCATGACGACCGCCCCGGTGATGCCGTCGCGGAGCTGCGCGAGGCCCACCATGGACACGCGGCCGATCCCGTAGGCCACCACCATCACGATCGGCGCGCCGAGCGCGAAGGCGGCGAAGCCATCGCCGGCCGGCGCGGCCTCGCCGTTCGCGATCCGCGTCAAGGCGTCGGTCGCCCATTTGAAGCCGTAGGGCACGATGACGGTGACGAGCTTCGTCAGCACCAGAAGCACGACCGCGAACGCGATGCGCCGTTTCAGGTCCGGCCGGTCGCCGGGCCACATGAAGGGCTGCAGGACGCGCATGGTCCGGAAGAAGGCGAAGCCTTCCGCGCGCACTTTCGTCCCGGCCGGATCCAGCCCGCTCATGCAGAGCGGCCGGAGCGCGACGGCGGCCGGGGGAAAGAGGCGTTTACGAAGGTCATGTGAGGCCGGAGTTAGGGCGCGCGACGCCGAACCGCAAGCGGCCGGTCCGTCTCGCGGTCAGCGGCCCGCCGCCGTCAGGGGCGCGCCGGCGGCGTCTGTCCGTCAGCGGATTCGTTCGGAAGTACGAAGACTTGGCCAGGATAGATCAAATTCGGATTGCGGATCTGGCCGTCGTTCGCCTGATAGATGACGGTGTAGCGCGCGCCGGCGCCGTAGTTCGAGCGCGAGATGCGCCAGAGGCTGTCGCCGCGCTCGACCTTCACCGCGCCAATGGCGCCGACCACTGGGTTCGCGGCGTCGGAGGCAGGGGGAGCCGGCGTCGCCGCCGCCGTCTGGGGAGCCTCCGAGGTCGCAGCGCCGGGGGCTGCGCCTGCTGACGGCTGGGCTTCAGAACGCTGGGCTCCCGAGGGCTGGCCCGCCGGGGCGGCGTTGGCGAGGGGCGCGCCCGCCGTGGGCGGTCCGGCGTAAGTGAAGGTCGCCTCGGCGCGGGCGACGACCCGCGCGCTCTTCGGATCGAGCTGGTCGGCGCGGACGACGTAGGAGCCTGGCGCCAGGCCGCGCTCGACGCGGAGCGACCAGCGGCCGTCGCCGCCGATGGTGGCCGACGCGACGGGCGCATTGTTGAGGTAGAGCCGCAGGCGGCCGTCCGCCGGCCCGGAGCCCTGCGCGAAGAACCGGCCGTTCTCGGTCTCGACCGCGATGATCGCGAGCTTGCCCCCGGCTGACGCGCGGGGGCCGTCCGTCAGCGCCGCGGACGGCGTCGAAGCCGGCGCGCGGGCGGGGTCGGCTGCGGCGGCCACCTTCGGTTCGGCCGGAGGCGCTTCCGGGCGTTGCAGGATCTGCGACGGCGCGCCGGGCTTGTTCAGCACCACCACGACGTCCTTCGACGGCGGCTTCGGCACCGACACGGTGAGGGTCTGATCCGAGACGATGGTCTTCCCGTCCGGCTGCGTCACCGTCAGGCCGATCTGGTAATCGCCGGGCGGCAAAGGCGCCGGCGTCATGGCGAACTGGCCCTGCGCGTCGGCCTTGGCGCTCTCGTGCGTCTTGCCGTTCGCGGTGAGCGCGACCGCGCAGTTCGCGACGCAGCGCCCGGCCACCACCATCTCGCCCGACGGCTCCACACGCACCACGTCGAACGAGGGCTTGGCGGGATCCGCCGGCGCGCGGGCCGCCGGAGCGGTCGGCGACGGGGCGGCCGCGGTCCCGCCCGGCGGCGTCACAAGCGCTGGAATCTCCGGAACCTTCGGCGCGGCGGCCGGCGCGTCAGGCTGCGGCTTGAGCGCGGCGGAGGGGGCGCCGGGCGCGGGCGCAGGACCGGGATCGGCCGGCCGCTCGGCCTGCCGGGCCGGAGGGGTCGGAGCGGAGGCGCGCTGCCAGCCATAGACGGCGACCGCCACCGCCACCACGACGAAGCCGGCCGCAAAGCCCCGTTTCACCGCCTGATCCATCGTCCCCACACGTCCCCGACGTCCCGCGGGCGGCCGCTGCACCCCGCCGGACCGTCACACAGACTTCAATCGCACTGTCCTACAACGGCTTAGTTCTGCGTGCACGACTCTTTGGTCTCGCTGATCAAGCGATGAAACAGCGGCGCGATCCTCGCCGGATCGTCTTGACCCCGCCATGGTCCAACCCCCAAATCCAAAGCATGAACCGAATCCAGACTGTCTGCGTCTATTGCGGCTCCAGCCCCGGCGCCCGCCCCGAACACATCGAAAACGCCACGGCGCTGGGGGTTGCGCTGGCCAAAGCCGGGGTCCGGCTGGTCTACGGCGGCGGAAACATCGGCCTGATGGGGGCCGTCGCGCGCGCCACGCTCGCCAATGGCGGCCACGTCACGGGGATCATTCCGCAGTTCCTGGTCGATCGCGAGGTGATGCTCGGCGACGTCCAGGAGCTCGTGGTGACGGCTGACATGCATGAGCGGAAGCGCCTGATGTTCGAGCGCTCCGACGCCTTTGTGGCGCTGCCCGGCGGCGTCGGCACGCTCGAGGAGCTGGTCGAGCAGCTCACCTGGGCGCAGCTCGGCCGCCACGACAAGCCGATCCTGATCGCCGACCTCGACGGCTTCTGGACGCCGCTGCTGACGCTGATCGAGCACATGCAGACCGAAGGCTTCATCCGCCAGGGCCTCGATGTGCCGTATGTCGTCGCGAGCAAGATCGAGGACATTCTCCCGATGCTCGAGGCCGCTGTTCCGGTGCTCGAGGCGCTCGGCCCGGAAGAGGACGAAGAAGCGCTCGAGCGGCTGTAAGGCGGTTCGTCAGAACGGCCGCGCGCGTTTGCTCGCCCGCCACAGGCGGAGCAGCCTGAGCCAGATCGCCGGCCGCGCGCGGGGGGCGAACGGCTGGTCGGCCCGGCGGTCGAGGGCTTTCAGATCGCCTTCGATCAGGGCGAGCGGGAGAAAGGCCGGCGCCGCGACGGGCTCCAGCGAGTCGAAGGCGGCCCGGGCGCTCGCGAGATGACCGCGGGCGAGGCTGGACAGCTCCCGGAGCAAGGCCGCGAGGCCAGGGCTTGCGCGCCAGGCGATCACGTCCTCCCGCCGCACGCCATGCGCCGCCATGCGGTCGGTCGGCAGCAGCAGCTGTCCGCGCGCGGCCTGCGCCGGGAGCCCCGACAGCAGCCGCGTGAGGCCGAGCGCCACCCCGCCATGGCCGGCGACGTCGGCGCCGCCGGGGTCCTTGCCGCCCGCGAGGATCAACGTCGCGAGGCGAAGCGGGACGGAGTGGGTCTCGCCGAGGCGGGCGGTCAGTTCGTCGACCGAAGCGATCGGATCGTCGTAGAGATCCGCGATGCGGGCTTCGGCCAGCCCGTCCAAAGCCTGCCGCGGCAGGGCGCCGTGGCGGATGGCGGCTTCGAGCGCGCGCATGACCGGGTCCGCCATGGCGTCGGCGCGCTCAGGTTCGGCCAGCGCGTCGCGCCGCCACTGCAGACGGATTTCGCCCGGCATAGGATCGGAGACGACGTCGCGCACCCGGGCGAGTTCGAGGTCGTAGGCCGCAAGCGCGACGAGATGCGGCCGGGCGGCGGCGGGCGCGAACAGGCTCGCCGCGTAGCGGTCGAAGTCCAGATCGCGGACGAGGCTCCCCACCGGGTCCTTCGACAGGTCTTGGGACGGCTCGGTCAAAGGCGGCTCTCCGGCCCCAGCCCGCGTCAGGCGACGGCGATCAGCGCCGCGGCCACGCGGCGCTTCTCCGCGATCAGGATGTTCCAGGTCCGCGCCGCGGCGCCGGTCGCCATGGTCTCGACCACCAGCCCGGCGGCGCGCAGCGCCTCGCGCACGGGCTTACGCAACGGCGCGATGTCGCCCCCGGTTCCGACGAGCAGCGTGTCGATCCCATCGGCCTCCGCGATGACCCGCGCGAAGGCCGCCTCGTCGAGCTCGGACGCGTGGGCGACGGGCCAAGCCCACATGCCGGACGGCAGCGCCAGCAGCGAGCCCCGATGGGACAGGTCGGCGAACCGGAAGCCGCCGCCGCCGTAGGCGTCGATCAGATGCGCGCCAGGCAGATGGCGACCGTCGTCGGAGGCCGCCATCGACTCAGGCGCGAACCTGCGCCGCCTTGGCGTCGGCCTCCGCCTTTGCGTCCGCGGCTGCGCGCGCCGAGGTCTTCACCCCGAGATAGATCAGCATCGGGGTCGAGACGAAGATCGCCGAGTAGGTGCAGATCAGGACGCCGAACAGCATCACGTTGGCGAAGCCCTGGATCGCCTGGCCGCCGAACAGCACCAGCGCGAGCAGCGACAGCGCCGTCGTCGTTGCGGTCATCACGGTGCGCGACATGGTCGAGTTGATCGACAGGTCGAGCAGCTCCTCCGTCGGGATGTTCTTGTACTTCCGCAGCAGCTCGCGCGTGCGGTCGAACACCACCACCGTCTCGTTCAGCGAGTAGCCCACGATGGTGAGGATCGCCGCGATCGAGGTCATGTTGAACTCTTCCCGCGTGATCAGGAAGAAGCCCACCGTGAGCACGATGTCGTGCAGCGTGCCGATGACCGCGCCGATGGCGAGGTTCAGCTCGAACCGGAACCAGAGGTAGACCAGCACCGAGACGATCGAGAGCACCACGCCGAGCGTGCCGGACTGCACCAGCTCGCCCGACACGCGGGGGCCGACGGTCTCGACCCGGCGGATCTCGTAGTCGTTCTGGAACGCCGCGCGGGCCTTCTGGACGAGCGCGCTTTGCGCTCCCTCGCCGCCAGGCTGGGTGCGAAAGCGCACCGAGACCTGCCCGCCCTGGCCGAACTCCTGCACCTCGACTTCGCCGACCTCGAACGAATGCGCGGTGGAGCGCACGGCCGCCAGGTCGGCCTGGCCGGACTTCGCCTGCATCTCCATCAGCGTGCCGCCGGTGAAGTCGATGCCGAAGTTGAGGCCGACGGTCAGGAACAGGACCACCGTCGTGACGGTGATGAAGGCCGAGAACGGGAAGCTCAGCACCCGCCAGCGGACGAAGCGGAACTTGCTGTCGTCGGGGAACAGTCGGATCAAACGCATGACCGGGCGCCCCTCAGAACGGCATCGTGGTGGGACGGGTGCGGCGGTACCACAGCGCGATCATCAGGCGCGTCATGGTGACGGCGGTGATCACGGTCGTGAGGATACCGAGCAGGAACACCACCGCGAAGCCGCGGACGGGGCCCGATCCCAGCAGGAACAGGATGATGGCCGCGATCGCCATGGTGGAGTTCGAGTCCACGATGACCGCGAAGGCGTGCTTGAAGCCGCTCTCGATCGCCGAGACCATGCTGCGCCCGGCGCGGAACTCCTCGCGGATGCGCTCGTAGATCAGCACGTTGGAATCGACCGCCGTGCCGATGGTCAGCACGATGCCGGCGATGCCGGGCAGGGTCAGCGTGGCCCCGAGCAGCGACATCAGCGCGAAGATGAACACCACGTGCACGACGAGCGCGATGTTCGCGAAGAAGCCGAACACGCCGTAGGTCGCGAACATGAACACGATCACAAAGATCGCGGCGACCCAGGTGGCGCGGGTGCCCGCGGTGATCGAGTCCTGGCCGAGGCCGGGGCCGACGGTGCGCTCCTCGACCACGTTCAGCGGAGCCGGCAGCGCGCCGGCGCGCAGCAGCACCGCGAGGTCGTTCGCGCTCTCCACGGTGAAGTTGCCCGAGATCTGCCCGGAGCCGCCGGTGATCGGCTCGTTGATCCGCGGCGCGGAGATCACCTTGTTGTCCAGCACGATCGCGAAGGGTCGCCCGACGTTCTCGCGCGTCACCTGGGCGAAGGCCTGGGCGCCGCGGGTGTTGAACTTGAAGGAGACGATCGGCTGCCGGTTGTTCTGGTCGAAGCCCGGCTGGGCGTCGGTCAGGTCCTCGCCGGAGACGATGACGCGGCGCTCGACCACCACGGGGATTCCCGGATTGCCCTCGCTCCCGCCCTCGTACATCAGCTCCGAACCCGCCGGCAGCGGTCCCGACGGCGGCTGGCCGATGGGGAAGTTCGGGTCGACGAGCCGGAACTCGAGCTTGGCGGTCTGGCCGAGGATGTCCTTCAGCCGCTGGGGATCGGCGAGGCCCGGCACCTGCACGAGCACGCGGTCGGCGCCCTGGCGCTGGATCGAAGGCTCGACCGTGCCGAGTTGGTCGACGCGGCGGCGGATGACCTCGAGCGACTGGTCGACCGCCTGACGGACGCGGGCTTGGAGCCCCTGATCGGTCAGCGTCGCGGTCGCGACGTTCGCGTTGCGCTGTCCGACCTCGAGGTCGAGCTGACCGGTCCCCGGCGAGAACGCCGAGCTTCCGATCGGCTGGGCGAGCGTGCGGAGCCGCTCCTGCGCCTTCGCCAGATCGTTGGGATCGCGCAGCGTGACGGCGACCGTCATGCCGTTGAGGTCGATCCCGGTCGTGCCGATGCGGGCTTCCCGCATCACGCGCCGCGCCTCTTCCTGGAGGCCGATCGCGCGGCTCTTCCTCAGAGCTTCGCCGTCGACTTCGAGAAGCAGTTGCGAGCCGCCCTGCAGGTCCAGGCCCAGCACGATGGTGCGGGCCGGGAACCAGCTGGGGTAGCTATCGCGCACGGACTGCGGCAGCACGTTCGGCAGCGCGAAGATGACGCCGAGCAGGCAGAGGGCGCCGATGGCGGCCGTCTTCCAGGTGGAGAAGTGGAGCATGCTGTCGCGCGGCCTCGCCGTCTCAAGCCCGATCGATGACGATCAGGCCGCGTCGGTCTTCACGGGTTCGCCCTTGGCGCGGACTTCGGCGATCATCGCGCGGGACAAGCGGACGCGCACGTTGTCGGCGATCTCGACCTGCACCTCGGAATCGTCAGTGACCTTAATCACTTTTCCGATCAGCCCGCCGGAGGTCACGATCGTATCGCCGCGGCGAACGTTCTTGATCATCTCCTGATGCGCCTTCACCCGCTTCTGCTGCGGACGCAGAATCAGGAAGTACATGATCACGAAGATCAGCAGGAAGGGCAGGATCTGGATCAGGAAGTCCGTGCCGCCGGGAGCCCCCGTGGCGGCCTGGGCGAAAGCGGGAGTGCTGAACATCTTAGGCTCCGGTGGCGGGGTTTTGCGCCTCGCTCAGGGGAGCCGGCTTCAACCTTCGCGGAAAAGCCGGAGCGCGCGCCCCGGCGAAAGCGCGCGGACTATAGCCACGGGCCTTACGAAATCAAATCACGGGTCGGATGGGACGCGCCTGCGCCCTTCGTCGAACAGGCGGCGGCCGGGGAGCCGCCATGCCCGCGCCGTTGTGGACGCGTCTCCCGCCCCGCGATAACGACGGCCGCAGGCTTCGCGCCCCGTAACCCAGAGGCAAGCTCCGTGTCCGATCCGTTCTACTCCATGCCCGCGACCGACACCCGCGACGCGCTGCTGCTGCGCATCGCCGAGGCGCTCGACCGGCTGTCGCCGCCGAAGGCGCAGACGCCGGACTTCGACGCCGCGGACGCCTTCGTGTGGAACGCAGGCGAAACGCGGCTGCAGCCGGTGCCGGCGGTCTCGCGCGTCGACCTCGTGCTGCTGAAGGGCATCGACCGGGTCCGCGACCAGCTTCTCGACAACACCCTGCGCTTCGCGCGGGGGCGGCCGGCGAACAACGCCCTGCTGTGGGGCGCGCGCGGCATGGGCAAGAGCTCGCTGGTGAAGGCCGCGCATGCGACCGTCTCCGCCACGCTGGTCGCCGAGGGCAAGGCGCCGCTGAAGCTCGTCGAGATCCACCGCGAGGACATCGAATCGCTCCCGGTCCTGATGGGCCTGCTGCGGCCGGCGCCCTACCCCTTTCTTCTGTTCTGCGACGACCTGTCGTTCGACGCCGAGGACACCTCCTACAAGTCGCTGAAGGCCGTGCTCGACGGCGGCGTCGAGGGCCGGCCGGCGAACGTGCTGCTCTACGCGACCTCGAACCGCCGCCACCTGCTGGCGCGCGAGATGATCGAGAACGAGCGCTCGACCGCGATCAACCCGGGCGAGGCGGTGGAGGAGAAGGTCTCTCTCTCGGACCGCTTCGGCCTCTGGCTCGGCTTCCACCGCTGCAGCCAGGACGAGTACCTCTCCATGGTGAAGGGCTACGTCGACCATCTCGGGCTGACCGCCGATCCGGAGCAGCTCAGGCGCGAGGCGCTGGAATGGTCCACCACCCGCGGCTCCCGCTCCGGCCGCGTGGCGTGGCAGTTCGTCCAGGATCTTGCGGGGCGGCTGGGGGACTGACGCGCGGGGCCACCGGGACTCCCGGCGGAGCGGGGTATCCACGATCGGGCCCTCTAGCGCGCCGCGAGCGCGTCATGGCCACACAAAAGCGCGGGCATGACGGCGCGATCTGAATCAATCCGCGGGCCTGGGCCTTGAAAACGCGAAAACCCGGAGGGCCTCTCGGCCGCCCGGGTTCGCAATGTCGGATCGGAGCGCGGCGTTAGATGCCGGCGAGGTGCTGCATCGGGTCGACCGCCTGGGCGCCCTTGCGGACTTCGAAGTGGAGCTGGGGCGAGGTCACGTTGCCCGTCGAGCCGGACTTCGCGATGACCTGGCCGCGGCGGATGGTTTCGCCGCGCTTCACTTCCAGCGCGCTGTTGTGCGCGTACGCCGTGACCCAGCCGTTGGAGTGGCGGATCAGCACGAGATTGCCGAAGCCTTTCAGCTCGTTGCCGGCGTAGGCCACCACGCCGTCGTCGGAGGCCTTCACGTCGGTGCCTTCCGGCACCGCGAGGTTGATGCCGTCGTTGGTCGCGCCGCTCGCCTTCGAGCCGTAGCCGGAAATCACGCGGCCGCGGACCGGCCAGCGGAAGGACGGGCCCGAGGGCGCCGCTTCGGGGGTGGCGTCGACCTTGATCGACGCGGTCTTGACCTGCTCGGACGGCTCAGGCGCGGCGCTCGGCTTGGTCGGCGCGCCGGCGAAGGCGCGGGCCTGCGGCTCGGCGCCGGGGACGCTCGGCTTCAGCGCCGGCGCGGCCTGGGCCGTGCGGGCCGCCGGGGCCGCGACGGGCGCGACCGGGGCGGCGACGGGAGCCGCGCCCTTGGGCTGGGCGCCCTGGACGAACTGCATCTTCGGCTCGCGGCCGTTGACGGCTGCCGGCGGAGCGACCGGCGCCACCGGCTTCACGGCCGCCATCTGCTGCCCGGCGCCCGGCACCGAGAGCTTCTGGCCGCTGCGGACCATGGTGTCCGAGGAGATGTTGTTGGCCTCGGCCAGAGCCGTGCGGCTGACGTTGTACTGGCGGGCGACGGAGGACAGGGTTTCGCCGGGGGCGACCGTGTGAACGCCGCCGCGGGCCGGAGCCTGCGCCGCCGCCATGCGGGGAGCCTCGACGGTCTGAGGGGCCGCGGCGACGCGGGGAGCCTCGACGACCGGGGCCGATGCGCCCATGCGGGAGCCGCCGCTGGAGTAGACCGGGATCACGACGCGGGAGCCGGGGCCGACGGCGCTGGCGCTCGACAGGCCGTTCGCCTGCATGATGGCGCTCGCCGGCACGCCATAGCGCTGCGACAGGGTGTGGACGCTCTCGCCCTGTGCGAGCGTGACGGTCGATCCGCCCTCGGCGCTCCAGTTGGAGGACGCCGCGGAGACGGACGGCGCCGGGCGGGCGATCGCGGTGCGGGACACCGACGGGATGGAGCCGGTGCTCTGCGGCTCATAGGAGCCGGAGCGGGGCTGGTTGTGGCTCTGCTGGCCGCCGAAGCCGCGCATCGGCGCGGACTGGGCGGGGCTCGGCGCGCCGAGCGGCGCCCGCTCGATGCGGCTGGTGGGAGCCGCCTGGACCGTGCCGGTGTAGCGCGGCTCGGCCGGGGCCCGGTACGTCGGCTCCGAGGACGAGGCCGACGCGAACGGGTTGGAGAACGGGGACTCCCCGAAGCGGCTGGAGTCCGAGCTGCAGGCGGCCACGCCGCTGGCGGCGAAGGCGATGAGAGCGGCCCGCGCCAGCAGCTTGGCGCGGAGGCACGGAACGACATTACGCATGTGGGACACTCGCAACGACTTCGACCAACATGAACGTAGTAAAGAGCCGTTGAGGTAAACATACGGTTAGCTTCAAGGCGAAAAGCCACGAAGGCGCCGCAAGTCTTTTCACAATGGGGCGAGCGATGGAGGGCGGGCGACGGCGCGACGCTCCGCGATGCCGATCGCAGCGCGCCGTCGCGGTCCCCGGCTCCCCCTGCGGAAGAGGGCAAGGGTGGGGTCGTCTGGGACGCCCTCGTCGATGTTTAGGACGCCCCCTCGCCCAGCGCTTCGCGCCGCCTTCTTCCGCAACGGAGAAGGGACGGCGCAAGCTGGCGGATCGCCTTTCAGAGAGCCGCAGCTCGGCCGGGAGTCATGGGAGACGCCCGGACGAAGCCGATGAGGCTGTCCTCGACGTCCCCGTTCGGGCCCTTGCGGAAGCGGGTGAGGCGCAGGCGGGCGCCCTGCCCGATCGGCGCGACCATCACGCCGCCGGGCTTCAACTGGTTGAGCAGCGCCGACGGCGGGGCGAGCACCGCGCCCGAGATCAGGATGCGGTCGAACGGCGCTTCGGGCGCGCGGCCCTGGAGGCCGTCAGCGGCGACGAAGGCCACGTTCGGCGCGCCTCCGAGCCGCTCGAGGCGCTTCTCCGCCGCCTCGACGAGCCCGCGCCAGCGGTCGATCGCGACGACGCGGCTCGCGAGGCTGGCGAGGATCGCCGTCTGGTAGCCGGTGCCGCAGCCGACCTCGAGCACGACGTCGGCCTCCCCGACGCCGAGCGCCTCGGTCGTCGCCGCGATCTGGAACGGCGATTCGAGCGTCTGCCCGCAGGCGATCGGGAGCGCGCGGTCGGCGTAGGCGACGTCGGCGTGCTCGGCCCGCACGAACAGCGTCCGCGGGATCATTTCGATCGCGCGCAGGAGGCGCATGTCGCGGACGCCGCGCGAGCGCAGCTTGAGCACGAGCTCGGCGCGGCGGGTGCGTTCGGCCTCGTCGCGCCCCTCGGTCATCGACTGCTCAAGCGTCGGCGAAGGCGGCGCGCAGGCCGTCGAAGGTGTCGTGGTCCGTCAGATCGATCTTCAGCGGCGTCACCGAAATCCGGCGGTCGCGGATCGCGGCGAGGTCCGTGCCCTCTCCGGCCTCCACCGGCGCCCGGCCGAAGGCGATCCAGAAGTAAGGCTGCCCGCGCCCGTCCTCGCGCTTCTCGATCCGCAGAAGCTCCTGGTTGCGCTTGCCCTGGGACGAGACGGCGACGCCCTGGACCTCCTCCGGCGCGCAGCCGGGGAAGTTGACGTTGACCAGCCGGTCGGGCGCGAAGCCCGCCTTGATGACGCGGCGGACGACCTCGGCGCCGTGGACCCGCGCCGAGGCGTACATGTCCTCGAGGTCGCGGGTGCGGTCGTAGTTCTGCGACAGAGCGATCGACGGCACGCCGAGCAGCGTGCCCTCGATGGCGCCGGCGATGGTGCCGGAATAGGTGACGTCCTCGGCGACGTTCTGGCCGCGGTTGACGCCGGAGAGGATCAGGTCCGGCCGCGCGTCGTAGAGCACGTGCCGCACGCCCATGATCACGCAGTCGCTCGGCGTGCCGCGCACGGCGAAGCGCTTCTCGCCGATCTGGCGCAGCCGCAGCGGGTCGCTGAGCGAGATCGAATGCGAGGCGCCGGACTGGTCGGTCTCCGGCGCGACGACCCAGACGTCGTCGGTCAGCTCGCGCGCGATCTGCTCCAGCGCCTCGAGGCCCTCGGCGTGGATGCCGTCGTCGTTGGTGAGGAGAATTCTCATGCGCAGGCGGCTCTCCGGTCGGTGCGTGCGTCGGCGAGCGCCATCACGCCCGCCCGATCGTCGTCAGCCCGCCCATATAGGGCTGCAGCGCGGCGGGCACGGCGATCGAACCGTCCTCCTGCTGGTAGTTCTCCAGCACCGCGACCAGCGCGCGACCGACGGCGACGCCGGAGCCGTTCAGCGTGTGAACGAAGCGGGGCCCCTTGCTGTCCGCGGGGCGGTAGCGCGCGTTCATGCGCCGCGCCTGGAAGTCGCCGCAGACCGAGCAGCTCGAAATCTCGCGGTAGGTCTTCTGCGCCGGCAGCCAGACCTCGATGTCGTATGTCTTGCGCGAGGAGAAGCCCATGTCGCCGGTGCAGAGCGTGATGGTGCGGAACGGCAGCTCCAGACGCTTCAGCACCTCCTCGGCGCAGGCGAGCATGCGCTCGTGCTCCTCGAGGCTCTTCTCCGGCGTGGTGACCGAGACCAGTTCGACCTTGGTGAACTGGTGCTGGCGGATCAGCCCGCGCGTGTCGCGGCCCGCGGCCCCCGCCTCTGCGCGGAAGCAGGGCGTGCCGGCCGTGACCCGCAGTGGCAGTTCCTCCTCCGACAGGATCTGCTCGCGCACGAGGTTCGTCAGCGAGACCTCGGCGGTCGGGATCAGCCAGAAATCGAAGCTCGTACGGAACTGGTCGTCGGCGAACTTAGGCAGTTGCGCCGTGCCGAACATCGCCTCATCGCGCACCAGCAGCGGCGGCGCGATCTCCGTATAGCCGTGCTCCGTCGTGTGGAGGTCGAGCATGAAGCCCGCGAGCGCCCTCTCGAGCCGCGCCACCTGGCCCTTGAGCACGGCGAAGCGCGCCCCGGACATGCGCGAGGCGGCCTCGAAGTCGATCAGGCCGAGCGCCTCGCCGAGATCGTAGTGCGCCTTGGGGTCGTGGATCTCGCGCGGGGTCCCGACACGACGGAGCTCGACGTTCGCGGTCTCGTCGGGGCCGTCCGGCACCTCGTCGAACGGGATGTTCGGGATTTCGGCCAGCGTCGCCTCGAGCTCCAGCTCGACCGCCTTCTGCTCGGCCTCCGCCGCGGGCGCGTCCAGCTTGAGCTTCGCCACCTCCTCGATCAGCGCGGCGGCGCGAGCTTCGTCCTTCTGCGCCTTGGCCTGGCCGACCTCCTTGGAGGCGGCGTTGCGGCGCTCCTGGATCGCCTGCAGGCGGCCGATGACCTCGCGGCGGCGTTCGTCGAGCGCGATCAGCCGGCCGCTCAGCGGCGTCAGCCCGCGCCGCGCGAGCCCCCGGTCGAAGCTCTCGGGATCGTCGCGGATCAGGCGGATGTCGTGCATGGAGAAACGGACCTAAGGGTTTGAAATCTCAACCAACCGGCGTCATCGCGTCGGAGGCGAGAACGCCCCCGGCCTAGTCCGGCGAACCTTCGGCCTTCTCAGCCTCCGCCCGCTTCTTCTCGACCATTTTCACGACGACGATCGAGGCCTCGTACAAAAGGATCGTCGGCACGGCAAGCGCGACCTGGCTGATCACGTCGGGCGGCGTCAGCACCGCGGCGATCGCGAACACCGCCACGATGGCGTAGCGCCGCTTGTCCTTCAGCCACTGCGAGTCGATGAAGCCGGCGCGGGCGAGCAACGTCAGGATCACCGGCGTCTGGAAGCAGATGCCGAAGGCGAAGATCAGCGTCATGACCAGCGAGAGGTACTCGCTGGTACGGGCGATCAGCTCGATCGAGGCGTGGCCGTCGCCGCCCGCCTGCTGCATCGACAGGAAGAACCGCATCGCAAGCGGCATCGCGGCGAAATACACGAAAGCCGCGCCCATCAGGAACAGCACGGGCGTCGCCACGAGATACGGCAGGAAGGCCGAGCGCTCGTTCTTGTAGAGGCCGGGCGCCACGAACTTGTAGATCTGGTTCGCGACGATCGGGAACGAGATGAAGCCCGCGCCGAACATGGCGAGCTTGATCTGCGTGATGAAGTACTCCTGCGGCGCCGTGTACTGCAGCCGGATCGCCTCGGCCGAGCCGGCGGCGATCTCGTAGGGCACGAGCAGCAGGTTGAAGATGTGCCCTGCGACGGCGAAGCAGACGCCGAAAGCGATCGCGAAGGCGAGAATCGAGCGAATGAGCCGCGAGCGCAGCTCGATCAGGTGCTCGATCAGCGGCGCCTTGGTGGAGTCAATGTCGGCTTGGCTCACGAAGCGGCGCTCGAAGAATGAGGAGGTTCGGCTGGCGCGGGGGACGGCGCGTGAGCAGGCTCGGCGTCCACAGGCCCTGCAGCGTCGGGTCCGGGAGTATGCGGCCCAGCGCCATTCGGCCCGGCGGGGGTCTCGATCCCCGACAGGCCGGACGCGACGACGTCCGGGCCGGTCTCGGCGTCGTCGTTCGTCGGAGCCGGCGCGAGCGCGGAGGGAATCGGCTGATCGTCGACCAGGGAGGACGCGGCCGCCTCGCCCGCCAGCGCCGAGGGCGCGGCCGGCTTTGCGTCGACCGCCTTGCGGATCTCGTCGCGGGCGATCTGGAACGGGTTCGGCGAGGACGTCGCCTTGGACGCAATGTCCTTCAGGCCGCTCACCTCGCGCTTGAGGTCGTCCAGTTCGGCCTCGCGCATGGCGTCGTTGAACTGGGTCTGGAACTCGCCGGCCATGCGCCGCACGGTCGCGACCATGCGCCCGACGTTGCGCAGCAACGCAGGAAGGTCTTTCGGCCCCACGACGACGAGCGCCACGACCGCGACGACCAGAAACTCGGACCAGGCGATGTCGAACATGAGGCTCAGCCCCCGTCAGGGGCGCTCAGCCGAGGCACAGCGCGCGGTGGACGCCGCCGCGGAGACCTCGACGTCAGGACTTGGACGTCAGGACTTGCTGCCGTCGACGCTGCCGACGCCGGGACGAACCTGGGCGTCCGCGCGATGCTCGATCGGCTGCGCCGGCCGGGACTGGGACATGCCCTCGGCGACGTCGTCGTCCTCGGCGAGGCCCTTCTTGAAGCTCTTGATGCCCTTGGCCATGTCGCCCATGAGCTCAGAAATCTTGCCGCGACCGAACAGCAGCATCACCAGCACGGCGACGACCAACCAATGCGTGAGACTCATGACATTTCCTTTCGAAGCGGCAGTCAGGACCTCGCCCGCACGCGAGCGTCCGGCGGCGCGCCGCCTGTCGTGTTCCGGAAACTAGGCGCCGCGTGCAACGAACACAAGACTTTCCGACGTATCGAATGTCACGCCGACGTCAGTTCCCGGCGATGCGTCTCCGCCGGGACGCGCCCGCGCCCTGAGCGGCTTCGTTAGACCATCGACTAAGAGATCGATCTGCTCCGCTTCGCCCAGGAATCGGCGCGCGACGATTCGCGCAGGCGTCCCCTCGCCTCGGACGCCGATGCGCAGACCGTGCGGCCGCACCGCGACCACCGCCGGGCCGTCCGGCACGCCGGCCGCGGGGAGGTCGCCCAGCGCGCAGGCGGCGCGGCCCGCGCGCACGACCGCGGGCAGTTCGTTGAGCTCCGAGAAGAAGCGCGCGACGAAGAGATCCGCGGGCGTCCGGTAAAGCGCCTCCGGGGCGCCGGCCTGCGCCACGCGCCCTTCCCGCATCAGCACGATCTCGTCGGCCATGCGCATCGCCTCCTCCGGATCGTGGGTGACGATCATCGCCGTCGCGCCGGTCTCGCGCAGCACGGCGACGGTCTCGTCGCGCACCGCGTCGCGCAGGCGCTTGTCGAGGCCGGAGAATGGCTCGTCCATCAGCAGCACCCGCGGCCGCGGGGCGATGGCGCGCGCGAGCGCAACGCGCTGCTGCTGCCCGCCGGACAGCTCCGTGGGATAACGGCCGAGATGGGCCGACATCCCGACGCGCGCGAGCGCCGCCCTCGCCCGCGCGTCTCCCTCGGCGCGCGGCAGGGTCTTGAGCCCGAACAGCACGTTGGCAAGCACGGTCATATGGGGGAACAGGGCGTAGTCCTGGAACATCAGCCCGACGCCGCGCCTCTCCGGCGGCAGGTAGTCCGGCCCGGCCGAGACCACCCGCCCGTCCAGCCGCACCGCGCCCCCGCCCGGCCGCTCGACGCCCGCCGCGATGCGCAGCAGCGTGGTCTTGCCGCAGCCGGATTCCCCGAGCAGCGCCACCACCGCGCCGGGTCGGACTTCGAGCGACACGTGGTCGACGGCGACGGCGCGGCCATAGGCGTGGAAGACGTCGTCGAAGGCGAGCGCCGCGGGATCGGCCCGGGGAACGAGCGGACGCGCGGCGGACGCAACGGCGTTCATCGCAGGACCGGCGCCGGTCGCCGCCGCTCGGTCGCCGCGCGTCGTTCGCTTGGGGCCTGCATCGGTCATTCCTCCCCGTCGCCGATCTCGAGCGCGGCGAACGGATCGTCCGCGCCCAGCGGCTCCTCGTCCGGCGCAAGGCCGGGATCGTCCGACGGCTGCGGCATGGCGAGCCCCGGCGGGAGCCGGGCGTCGAGAAGCCCCGCCGCCTTCAGTTCGTCAAGGCCGGGGAGGTCGGAGACCTGTTCAAGGCCGAAGTGATCGAGGAAGCCCGGGGTGGTGCCGAAGGTGACCGGGCGTCCCGGAGAGCGGCGTCGCCCGCGCAGGCGCACGAAGCCGGCCTCCAGCAGCGCGTCGAGCGTGCCCTTGGAGGTCGCGACGCCGCGGATCTCCTCGATCTCGGCCCGCGTCGTCGGCTGGTGGTAGGCGATGATGGCGAGGGTCTCGATCGCGGCGCGCGAGAGCTTCTTCGGCTCGACGATCGCCTCAGACAGCGACGCCGCCACATCCGGCGCGGTGCGGAAGGCCCAGGCCCGATCGACTCTCCTGAGGTTCACGCCGCGGCTGGCGTAGCGATGGGCCAGCACCCGCAGCGCGGCGCGCACGTCCGCGCCCTCGGGGAGACGCGCGGCGAGCGCCGTCTCCTCCACCGGGGCGCGCGCGGCGAACAGCACCGCTTCCAGGATCCGCAGGTGCAGCTCCGGCGCGCGGGCGACGTCGTCCGGGCTCAACGTGCCGCCGAATCCCTCAAGCGGCAGCGGCGGCTCGTTCGCGCCCCTCGGCGCGAAGCGGCTGTTCGGGTCGCGCTCTGTCACGACCGTTCCGGGGGCGTGGGAGCGAGCGGCTTGGCGGAGCGCACGAACAGCGGACCGAAGGCGCGCTCCTGGCGGAGGTCCATGCGTCCCTCCCGCGCCAGCTCGAGCGACGCGCCGAGGCCGGAGGCCAGCACCGAGGCGCGCAGTTCCGGCGTCATGAAGCCAAGCAGCAAGCCGTCGAGACGCGCCCAGTCAGCCGCGGGCCCGACGAGGCGCTCGAGCGCGGCGCGGGCTTCGGCCAGCGTCCAGTGCGGCCGCCGGGCGATGGTGACCGGCGCGGAGAAGGTGCGGGCGCGCTGGCGGGCGTAGGCCGACAGCAGGTCGTAGAGGCTTGCGGTCCACTGCGGGCGGCGCCCGTCGCGCTCCTCCGGCTCCTCCCCGCGTACGAAGACGTCGCGGCCGAGCAGAGGCCGGTCGACCAGCGCCGCGCCCGCCGCGCGCATCGCCTCCAGGCGTCGCAGCCGAAAGGCGAGCGCCGCGGCCACGATCTCCGCGGGAGGCTCGTCGTCATCGGCCGGCGGCTCGGGCAGCAGAAGCCGGGACTTGAGATAGGCGAGCCACGCCGCCATCACGAGGTAGTCGGCCGCGAGATCGAGCCGCTCCGCGCGCGCCGCCTCCACGAAGGCGAGGTACTGCTCGGCGAGGTCCAGGATCGACAGGCGCGCGAGGTCCACCTTCTGCCGGCGCGCGAGATCGAGCAGCAGATCGAGCGGGCCTTCGAAGCCGTCGAGGTCGACCACGAAGGCCGCGCGCGGCGCGTCGGGCCGCTCGTCGGCCTCGAACATGGGGTCAGGCCCTTCCACGCCGGGAACGGCCATGGATCTCGGTCTCCGGCGGCGTCAGGCCGTGGCGCGCTCGAGCAAGCGGTCGCGCTGGTCCGCGAGCGCCACAAGGTCGGTGCCGGCCGGTGTCGCGATCAGGGCGAGCGCCGCCGCCGCCCGTTCGGCCGAGCGGCCTTCGAGCCGCGGCGCCGCAGCCGCGACCTCCCGCATTTCGCCCATGTCCCCGTTGCAATGCAAGGCGAGGTCGCAGCCGGCCGCGAGCGCGCCCGCGGCGCTCTCGCCCACCGGGCCGGACAGGGCCTTCATGGAGAGGTCGTCGCTCATAAGGAGCCCGTCGAAGCCGATATGGCCGCGCACGATCTCGGACAGCACGACCGGGGACAGCGTCGCCGGGCGCTCGGGGTCGATGGCCTCGAACACGAGATGGCCGGTCATCCCCACCGGCGCGTGCTTCAGCGCCCGGAATGGCGCGAAGTCGCGGGCCTCGAGCGTCGCCCGATCCGCCTGAACGCGCGGCAGGTGGTAGTGGCTATCGACGGTGGCGCGGCCGTGGCCGGGCATGTGCTTAATCACCGGCAGCACGCCGGCGGCCAGCATGCCCTCGACCACCGCCTGCCCGAGGGCCGCGACCGTCTCGGGCGAGTCCGCGTAGGCGCGGTCGCCGATCGCCTGGGTCATGCCGTCGACCGGCAGGTCGAGCACGGGCAGGCAGTCGATGGTGATGCCCATGGAAAGGAGCTCGCCGGCCATCAGCTCCGCCCCGATGCGGGCGGCGGCGACGCCGGCCTCCGGATCGCGGGCGTAGAGTTCGCCGTAGCGCGCCGCGGGCGGGTGGGACAGCGCGAGCGGCGGCCGAATGCGCTGGACGCGGCCGCCCTCCTGGTCGATCAGCACCGGCGCGTCGGCGCGGCCGACGGCGTCGCGGAACTCGGCGACGAGAGCGCGGATCTGTCCGGGGGCGCCGACGTTGCGGCCGAACAGGATCAGCCCCCAAGGCTCGGCGTCGCGCAGGAAGGCGCGCTCGTCGGCGGTGAGGGCGAGGCCGGTGCATCCGACGATGAAGGCGCGCGCGGGCATCAGCGGTTCCGCCGTTCAGGCCGCGCGCTAAGCGCGGCCTCCAAAATCCTCCGCACGGGAGGCGTCAGTTGCGGGAGACGACGCAGTCGCCGCCGGCGGAGCGGAGGTTGTTGCAGACGGTCGAGGCCTGGCCGCCGTCGGCGAAGGGCCCGACCCGGACGCGGTAGTACGTGCCACGGTCGCCGACGTTCGCCGACTGGATGTTGGCGCCGTACTGGCCGAGCACGCCGGGGAACTTGCGCTGGAGCGCGGCGTAGGCGGCGCGGGCTTCGGCTTCGGACCGCTGCGAGGTGACCTGCACCACGAAGCCACCGGAGGCCGAGGGACGCGGCGCCGCCGCCGGGACCTGGGC